>JBMOIC010000001.1:0-185505 GCA_049317525.1 Bacteroidota bacterium
AATTATCTAATTGTAAAACGCCACCTTCCCACATAAAAGAGTTATTCCAAGCCATGTCCAATACATATCTTGTCCTAAGCCTGACATATCAAGAACACCTTGTCTTTTCTCTAATGGAGCCATCGATTTAGCAGAATCTACCCCTATCATTAATCTGACAGCCTTATACTTACCTATCTCTACTTGCGGCAATGAAAGGACCATTGAAGCTGCATTTGATTCATCCACTAAAAAATAAGAACTATCTTGTTGTAAAGTAGTTACACTGCCATCACTCTTCATAAATTGAATATTACTTATATAGTATTTCAATTTTTTAATTGTATATTTTTCACCGCTTGCAATTGAATAAGATGTATCATATTTAAGATTTTGATTTCCTATCACATTATCAATATTAATTATTACAGAACCACCTTTTTTAGTAATTGGGCTAACATTATCATTAGCGCAAGAAGCTAAAAAAAGACAAAGACAAAATATAGACAGAAGTGTATGTTTCATAATAGTAAATGAATAATTAAAGATTAATGAATAATATCGAATCGAGATTGTAGAATTCCTCTTTTAGATTGCATTCTTAAGAAATACAATCCATTATTGAGTGTAGATATATTATAAAATACTGAATGTTCACCAATTGCATAATTAGTATTATTTATAATATTAGTGATGGTTTGTCCTAAAGAATTAACAATATCAATGGTTATCTGAATATTTTCAGCTAATCCAAATGAAATGTGCAAAGTTTCATCTGCAGGATTGGGCCTAGATGTTAGCGAACTCATTGTGTTTCCAGGTATATAGAGTCTTACTCCCCCACTATCACAAATATCATTTACTGATACAGAACCATCAATCCGAGTAACTATAGTTGGCTTAGTAGTTTGCAACCAATCAAATGAGAGCAGTTCAATAGGTGCTCTTTCTGTTACTCCTACTGTCAGTACACTTGGAATGCTTAACAATGTATCTTTATCTTGAGCAAAACCGCTAAAAAGTAATTGTGAATGATATTGATCAAGCTTTGTTTGATTGCTTGAATCATTTACAAAGAGAATTGTATTATTCAGCTTGATTGATGCTCTAAATGGTCTATTTACTGGTAATGAATTATAGTTTTTATGGCCTTTCAGATACATGATAATATTTGTTTTTTCGCCAGGTTTGCCAATAATATCTTGTATGGCAATTGTCGTTGAAATAGTATCAGTCGTATTCTTTCCTTCAAAAATAATATCACTATATGCAGTTCCCAAACAAGGATATGTAGAATTCCAATCTAGTAATGATTGCTGTTTACCTTGAACACCTACACATTCTATGATAAAATGAAGTGAATCTCCAGGTAAAATCATGGAACCTTTGGACGGATTCATGCCAATAAAAGTAAAAGGAAATTGTAATAGTGTAGGATTATCAGCAATGATGATTCTGCCGGAAGCGTTCACAGCACTTATTGTAAATTGTTTTGATATACCAATTGGAATCGAACCAAGATCATATGTTTTTTGTGCAGAAATAGTTGGATTTCCAATAAATCCCTTTAGCACTACTTTACGTTCAAGCAAACAATTTGTGTCTTTAATGGTTATTGTTTCATAAAAATACCCATTGATTGAGCTACCTTTAAAATATAATAACACTTGCACAGAATCACCTGGCCATACATATGTTTGGCCCATTGCATTAATATTCTGACTTTCAATAAAGAAAGTAAATGGAATTGAGCCTGTATTTTTTACACGAAATGATGTGTCTTTCTTTTCATTGGGACATAGAATCCCGATATCAATTGTATCAGTAGAAAGTATAAAATCAATCAATTCTTTTTTAGCTTTTATAGGAAGTACATATACAGGATTCAATTCTGAATTACTATAAATTCTAAATTCAGCAGATTTACTTCCAATATCGATAGGTTTAAACTCAAAAACACATTGCACACTTTGATTACTTGGTATATTGAAAGGTATAGTAGATAACAATGAAAATTCTGTTTTATTATTTCCTTCAATACTAATACTAGACACTTTAAGAGTGTCTAACCCTTTGTTTTTAATATAAAGTGTATCAGTAATCATACTATTACACAGTAATTGTAAAGGTTGTGTCTGGGCTTCTAATAAGGCACCCAATCCATAGCCTTCACCAAATAATTGTACAATTGCCGGACTTCCAATTGCATTATAATCAAATGATAACTGACCACTTGTCCTACCAATTGATTGTGCAGTATATCGTAAATTCAATCGATTAGTATCACCAGGTTGCATTGTGAATGTTCCTGGTGGAGAAAGAATTGAAAAATCTGAAGTATTTGGTCCTGAATTTCTAATGTTGGCAACAGTAATAGGAATTGAACTTATATTTTTGATGGTTATCGCTTGAATTGAATCTTTCCAATCACCTATATGCACGGAATCGAAGTCTATAATATTCCCTATTACTTCAATGGATGGTATAATTCCCTCTCCATCAATGATATGCTTCAATGTATCAGATTGTGTAATAATGAACATCTCGGCTTTATGATATCCAGCATGTAATGGCGTAAATCTATATTCAATATCTTGATTAGAATTTCCTTTTAACATAAATGGTGGAAAGCCAGAGACAAGTTCAAAAGCAGCAGAATCAATTCCTTTAAATTGAATAGATTTTACCGTAAATGGAAAGCTACCCAGATTTGTTACTTCATTAATGATTAATGAATCTTTAGATGAACCTAATAAACATTGCAACATATGCACATCTTGTCCGGCTGGTATTGGTTCAACTATAGAAAACTCATCATCACTTATGTCATTTTGAAGATATGGAATATCAATGTCCCATATTTTGACAGTTTTGTCTGCTCCACAAGTAGCAATTCGAGTTGCGTCTGGACTCCATTCAGCATCTAAAATAGACCCAATATGACCATATAAAGGCATAAGTTCTACGCCAATAAATGAATCATATAGGTGTAATGATCCATCGATAAAACCTGCAGCTATAGTTGATCCATCTGATGAAAATGTTACTGTTCTTGGAATTGCATTATTGGTTGAAATTGTCCTAATTACTCCCCCACTTCCAGCATCCCATATCTTTATAGTTTTATCTATAGAACAACTTGCCATTCTTCCATCTGGACACCAACTTAATGAGTTAACTTTATTGGTATGGCTTGTTAATGTTCTTAGAATAGTTCCACTATCGCTATGCCATATTTTAATTGTACCATCATAAGAACCACTTGCTATTCTTTTAGAATCTTTACTAAAACCTATACATGAAATTGAATCTGTATGACCTATCAATGTATATTGCTCCAAGCCAGTTGAATCCAACCATATTTTGACAGTTTTATCATAACTGGCACTTGCTATTTTAATACCATTAGGGCTCCATGCTATGTCTGAAACAGGCTTAGAATGTCCTAAAAATGTTTTTAATAAAACACCATTTGCGACATTATATATCTTAATACTATTATCTGGACATCCAACTGCTATTCGTAAGGCATCAGGGCTAAATGATAATGTATAAGCACCATTGGGCAAGCCACTTATTGACCGTAATTCTAATCCTGTAATCGTATTCCATATTTTGATTGTGCCTGCTCCATTAACTGCACTCGCTAATTTTAATCCATCATAGCTCCACATTATACTATTAACTGATGAATTGTGACCAGTTAATGTCTTTATTTTTAAAGGAGATGCACCAACTCTTAATGGATTTTGTCGAACACGTACTAAACATTGATTACTGGCTGGTCTTGGCACTTTATTCCAAGAGTATTCTAAATTTGAGGCATTATCTGTTAGTATAGACCATGTATTACCATTGTCTCTACTTAATTCAAGAATTACCGTATCTTTTTTTCCGATCCCTGTCCATTGTATCAAGGTATCGCATCCTACAACGAATATTTCACCTCCATTTGGGTGAATGAGTCGTAGAGACTCAGAAGCAGATCTTTTACCTGGGAATCCACATGAAGCAGAAAAATAACCTGGACAATAATCTGATTCTAATGTAAAAGGAGAAAAATTCAAAGTAGAATCTAATGGAAAGCATCGTAATGTTAGTGTTTTACTCGTATTTTTTGGTATAATCAGTGGGAAAGAATTACCTAGAACACTAAAGCATGAAAACTGATTTTCCTTTTTGATTGCATTGATAGTAAAGTCTGCATTTTTAACTGAAATTGTTATCGTTGTATCATAAAATTTACCTGGCTTTTTTCTGCCAAATGCAATAGTAGAAGGTATTACAGAAATAGATGGTAAAGGTGCATTTGGATTATTATAAAATCCATCATCAGATGTATTCTGAAAATCTAGTTCAACATCAGTTACTTGTTTAGCATCTTCTTGGCATATTCTTCCACTTTCCCATATAATTTCACAAGGATCTCCTTGTTGAGAAATAAAAAGAATTTTTTTGTAGATTTCTTCTGCTTCTTGTATTGTGGTAACTTTTTCAAATACAAGGCCACCAGTTTGATTTGCGATATCTTTTAAGCATTGTGGAGCAGCCATTCCTAAAGTAACACAATAGATGATACATTGTTGAGCTTTCGCTTCTGCAACCATAGAGGCTACATTAGGAGGTCTATTAGGGCCACCATCAGTTAAGAATACGATGATTTTTTGATATTTGCCTCGCTTTGTAATGTGTAATCCACCTGCAGGAGGATTTAATAAAGCCATATCATAATCTGTTCCTCCTACTGGCTGCAATTGAGACACAGCCTGTAAAAGTACATTCCTATCTGATGTAAAGTCTTGATTAAGGAAGTTCTTATTATCAAAAGATGAAATTGCACATTCACTATTACCTTGTGGTAAACCCTGAATCCAAGCATTTGCAGCTGCTTTTGCTAAATTAATATTACTTACAGAACCTGCTCCCCTTTTCATAGAGCCAGAAATATCAATTACTAATGCAGAAGATAATACTTTAGGTGGAATTATAGGCGGACATATCACTGAGATAATATTCCTTGGTATGCTGTTTTCCTTAATGATTAACTCATTAATATTGGGACTAATCCTATTGCCAGAATTATCAAATGCCAAGAACTTTGCATGAATAATTGGATATGATGAAGGGTCAATATTAAACAGTGATATTATTTGTCCACTAGCTATACAACTAATTGAAAATATTACACTTATATATGTTATTATATGTATAATGTAGCTCATTTATTCATTCACTATTGGTGTTTCTATTATGACATCAACTGTCCTTGTATATAATCTGCCTTCGGGATATTCTGGTGAATATGTATCTGCATTACCTTGAGAATATACTGAACCTGATGACTCACTAAATCCAAGTGCTTTTGCAGTACTTTTAGAGCGTTCATTTGCTAGTTTTTCATTTTTTTTGAGATCACCATGTTTATCAGTAAAACCTTTCACTATAATTGATGATTTTGGCTTTATATATGTTTTTATAAGCTGGATTATTGGTTTATTGATAGCATTGATATCAGAAGATCTAACATCAAAAAGAATTAAACTAAATCTATTAATCTCTTTATCTGCTATACGTTCTGTTTTTTTCTTTTTTATTGATAAGTATTCTACTGGTATAGAATCTTTATTCACTGTAGACATTCCCTCGATATCATCAACGATTAATGTATAGTCCAGTTTACTTTGTTTGAATGCAGCCTTACCTTTTTGTTTATCTATATTCCATTCAAGAATTGCAGGAATATCTCCTACTCCTTTATATAGTTGTAACACAGAATCTGTAAGCCTTGATTTCAAGCTCCATTTTTCTAATGGATTATCGTGTATTACTTTCGATTTGAAGCGCACTATAGGAGGATTGACCGTTCTGACTGTTTCATTTGTTATAATTGGTGCATTGATCTCTGGTATAGAGCCAATAAGCTCTACTCGTCGGTTTTCTTGAGCACCATCTTTTGTTTTAGAATTAGCAGCTTTTTCTGGAAGATTTCTATATTCTAGTTTGAGTCTAGTGGATTCTATCCCACATTGATGAGATAAATATTGCTTAATCGATTCAACTCTTTGTTTGGATAGAGAAATATTATCTTGCTCTTCCTCTATATCTGCATTACATCCTATTAATGTTAAGGTTGCCTGAGGATAAAGCTTCATTCTTTTAGCAATGATATTCATTAGATGATAATAGGTGGAAAGCCTATCATCACTATTGACGCTATCTTCAGAAAATGAGAGTAATTGTTGATGATCTAGTATGTGATAGCGATTTGGAATGGAAGCAGACCCTTTATCAAAAAAAACATAAGGCAATAATGGCGTCATAAGAACAGAAGTAAATTCTTCATCGACAATGTTAATCAGTGGCTCTTCCCTATTATTATCATATACTGCCCATGCAGATATATTCGCCTGTAATTTCTTTATGTTTCCATATTTAATAGTATCTGTTCTCTTTTGAATTGTTAGATATACAATACTATCTGGTGATATTAGCGTATCAACAGAAAATGAAGATATACCTTTTGTAAATTCTGTAAAAGGTGGTTTTACTGAAATAGTAATTGTATCTATTTGAGAGATATCTTTAGATGTTTTGTGAATATCTTTATGAGGAAAAGGAGAATAACGAATGGAAAGTCCACATCTATACTGTTGAATATGCCAATCATTTTGTGATACAATATCATTAAGAGGATAATACACTTGTAGTTCTGGCAATACAAATAATGTTTGCAAAGCATTTAATGGTAATTGATAGGATAAGCCAAGCACAGGGCCATAGCTATTAGATTGATACAATGGAATAGATTGATCTATAAATTCATTTCTGGATCTACTACCATTTGGGAATGTACCTACTGAGGGCTTAATAAGTAATTCTTTTTGAGAGAATGTTGGTTGTAGATAAAAAGCATAGCGTAATCCTAATGCTATATTTAACTGCTTATAAGGTGAATATTGATAATAAGATTCTATACCAATATTCTGTAAAGAAGCTTCTATGATATGTTGATATTCCCCTTGTATATTACCACTTAAGATTACAAACTCTGAAGAGGTTAAAGTAGCTTGATAATCATTATAAGAAATTCTTGTAGAAAATGATGAAGTGCTTGTTAAAGGGAAATCATAGAAAATACCAAATATTGGTGCATTCCCTTTTCCATGTGAAAATTGTGGACAACAATTAGGATATTGCGGAAAAGACCTAAAATCTGCTAGATGAGCATTAATTCCATACCCTGCTATAATTCCATATCCCGATCTTTGTTGAGCAAAAGAAAAGGATATCATCATAAAGAAGCAAACTAGAAAATATGTAATTGAAGTGCTCATACATGAAAACTATGGATGTAAAAAGAGTACATATAATCTCATTGCATCAAATTATAATTTTTTTAGAATATCATCCTTGTATTAAAATGTGAATGAGATTTTTGTTAGTCTTTAAACAATAGTTTAGATGGATTGATACCGATTTCATGCGAATATGTATATCTATTTGTAAGTAGATCATATATGAGTATTTGACCACTGACCATAAAATTTCTAGCATTTAGTAGATAGAGATTACTCTGATTTCTAGCTATTCCATACATTTGATTACCAATAATTGCAGGTATAATAAGTGAATCTTTGAATGTAGAGTTTTGTGATTGAATGTGATGTATACCCTTTTTTGAAATTGCATATAAAATATGATATGCAGTATCATAAAAACCTCTTCCAGTAAAGGTTTCTTTATGTTCCCGTATTGGATTTAATGAATTTGCATCAATCTCTGTAATTCCACCTAATGAATCTTTCATGCTAGTAATATGAGAATATAAAACAAGCCACGAATTACTTGGTATTGAATAGTAAATTGATTGAGGATTAAGGCCAGTTTTTACGCTTGTATACTGATGGGTATTGATATCATAAAAGAGAACAGTTCCGGCATATGGTTCTTTATATCGAAATATTCCATATCCAGAATTACAAATAGCAATCGTATTGCCATATATAGCAATTCCTTCTGGAGCACATAACTGTTGATTGATTAATGTAATATATTCAGAAGAATTGATATTAACTTGATAGACTATATCAGCATAGAGATCTGTAACAAGTAATAGACTATCATGTAAAACCACACCCTTTTTTAAAAAATGTCCATTACCTTCAATAACAATAGATCGAATAACTTTAGCAGTTTTAGCGTTAATAATATGAATTTCATTGCTTGTAGATATAATTAAAGCCATTAATGAATCATTGATCTTGATGATGTCATTAGCAGTATCGCCTAAAGTATATCCATTATTTTTACAAGGGAATATATTAACTGGAGGGCTTGACAGATCAGAATGATACCATAAAGAAGAATTATTATATCCATACAATCCTTCACATAGAATAAATACACCCTTATCTTCATTGATAATGCAAGTATCAGGGATTGGTTCTATCTGATTAGTGCAACTGTGTAATAATAGTAATAATATGATACAAAATGAAAAAGGGTGCGCCATATTTGGTACACCCTTTTTAAGATTTTTATAACATATTGTCAATGTGAACATTATGATATTAAGTCTATGGATTCTTGTAGAAACGGATCATTATGAGCTATTCCACTAATGCTATTCATTCTTTTAGCAGTAAAAAATAGCAATAATCCCATAAAGAAGAGAACCATTCCGCCTGCTGACATCAAAGCAATTATATCAAAATGTTCTATACCATGTTCACGATATCCTGGAATGATGATCCACGATAAATCAATAAAATGGGCAATTAATATAATGATTGCAGCAGTTTTTACGATGGTAAGATTACGCTTTACATCTTGACGCAATAGTAAAATGAAAGGCACAATAAAGTGAATGAACAATGATCCCCAACCAAGAATTTCCCATCCATTTTTTGTTCTATCTATATAATAGAAAGTTTCTTCTGGAAGATTACTATACCAAATCAAGAAATATTGAGAGAAATGAATATATGTCCAAAAGATTGTAAAGGCAAACATCAATTTACCAAGATCATGCATATGATCTTTGCTTATAAATCCTTTTAATTCACCAGAATTATATACAGAAATAAACAACAGTGCAATAACAGAAATGGTTGAAACAAAATTACCAGCAAAATAGTAAAGTCCAAAGATAGTACTAAACCAATGAGGTTCTAGAGCCATCATCAAATCAAAAGCAGCAAAAGTAATTGTTAATGCATATCCTAAAACAAAAGGTGCAGACCTCTTATAATTTTTTAATGTTGGTGTATAATCTCCTGGCATTGAATCTTGCTTAATTGAATTGCCTATGATATAACGATGCATCCAAAACCAAAACAAGCAATAGCCAATAACTCTAGCAATAAAAAAAGGAGTATTGGTATAAGGAGCCTTCGATGGAATATTTTCTATACCATGATAGAAACTATTTCTAAAGATTAAAATTGGTAGTAAAATGATAAGCGCAAACTGAGCAAACCATCCTAACATTTCAGGAATACGGCGTATAGAAGCACTCCAACCTGCACGAACTAAATACTGTAAGGCAGAGAAAAACAATGCAGTAACGCTTATACCTATAACATACATAGCACCAACTAAATAAGCTGGTAGAATGGATGCTTGATTCATAGCCATTCCCGCTATTGCTAAAACAATACCGGCACCAATACAGATAATTGATGTTTTATTAACATTTTGTTGAAACTGTGTTCCACCGAGATTGACGGGCTTCATATTTCCTCTTGAGTCAACGATATACTTCTGTGGTACTTTAGAAATTAAGGCTTAACGCCTAGTTTTTGCATTTCGCGTATATAGGCAACTATTGCCCAACGATCATTTGATTGAATTTTATCACCATAGCCATTCATTATGTTTTGTCCGGCAGAGATGATATGATAAAGATGAGCATCAGACTTAGCTTTAGTTACTTCATCTCTAAGATTTGGTGGATTTTGGAAGCCACGAGCAACTACACTACCATTACCTTGGCCATCATAATTATGACAAGGGGTACAAAATGCTTCAAAACGATTCTTACCTCTAGAGAGAACATATTCTCTTGTTGATGCAGTGGTTATGTCTAAAGGATTTGACCCTATAAGTGAATCTGCTTTATCAAAATCTGGTTTGTCTAAGGGATAAGCTGAGCCATTTCGAGAAACAGTGTGTTCTACAGGATTTCTTCCGCTTCTACCATCATTA
The DNA here is from genome assembly GCA_049317525.1 of Bacteroidota bacterium. GTDB lineage: Bacteria > Bacteroidota > Ignavibacteria > Kapaibacteriales > UBA961 > UBA961. Next base: position 10,186 of record JBMOIC010000001.1, read on the forward strand.
AAAAAACTAGATGAAACTTGAGGTTTAACTTTAAATTGGTCATCCATATCATTAATAACCATAACTGGTGTTGTCTTTGAAAACCAGGTGTAATTGCCACTCAATACTAAAACGATAAATCCTGCAAGAAATATGAGGATAGAAGTTTTGAGATAGAATCCAAATCCACGATTATTTGTTTTTTGTTCCATTGCTGGTATTTCCTCTTAAGCTTCTATTAGGCGCACATCATCTGCACCAATTTCATTCATAAATTTAGTAGTAGTTTCAAGCGAGAAACGTTGATCAGTAGCAAAGATGCTTAATACAAATGTATCATCAACTGCAGACTTAAATCCTGCATCATCCTGTAAATCTGAGTACCACTTTGGCAAACCACATAATGCCCATAAAGCTACGAAAGTAGCTAATCCTGTTAATAATACTGTCAATTCAAACATGATAGGAATTCCAAATTGAACTGAAAAGAATGGTTTTCCACCAATATTCAATTTATAATCTACAGCACCTGTCCACCACATTAAAAACACAGCATTACTTAATCCAAACATTGCTCCAGCAAATGAAATATAAGGTAAGATTGACCTTTTAACTCCCATTGCTTTATCTAATCCATGTATCGGATAAGGAGTATAAATATCAAAATCGGTATATCCACTTTCCCGTACTTTGTTTGCAGCATGCATAATCTTATTAGGATCTTTGAAATTACCTAATACTGCTATATTTTTTGAATCACTCATTTATTTTATTTCCTTAGAGATTCTTTTCTAATTAATGGTGATGTTCTTCATCATGATGATGAACTGGCTGAGATCCTGGCATAATTCCTTTGATCTCAGAAATTGCTATAACTGGTAAATATTTAGAGAACAATAAGAATAATGTAAGGAATAGTCCTATTGTTCCTACAAATATTCCTACTTCTACTATTGTTGGTGTATAATAACTCCAACTAGAAGGTAAGAAATCGTGATGTAATGATGTTGAAATGATTGTAAATCGTTCAAACCACATACCAATATTTACAAATATGGATATCACGAACATCAATGGAATATTTCTTCTAGCTTTTTTAAACCAATAAATCTGAGGTGATAATACATTACAAGAAAGCATAGACCAATAAGCCCACCAATATTCACCAAAAGCTCTATTAATGAAAACAGTTCTTTCATATTCATTACCGCTATACCATGCTATAAAGAATTCCATTGAATATGCATAACCTACCATCATTCCTGTTGCAAGAATGATTTTATTCATGTTTTCAAGATGCTTTAATGTGATATAGTCTTTTAATCCTAAAATCTCTCTTGCTATTACAAGCAATGTCATTACCATTGCAAAACCAGAGAAGATAGCTCCTGCAACAAAGTAAGGAGGGAAAATCGTTGTATGCCAACCAGGTAAAACAGATGTTGCAAAATCCATAGAAACGATAGTATGAACTGATAGTACTAATGGTGTAGACAAACCAGCTAAAATCATATAAGCGATTTCATAGTGATGCCATGCACGCATAGAACCTGTCCAACCAAAGCTGAAAAATGTATATAATGATTTTGCAGTTTTACCTTTCACATAATTTCTGATTGTGGCTAAATCTGGTACTAATCCGATAAACCAGAACAATGCAGATACAGTTAAATACGTAGACACAGCAAATACGTCCCATACAAGAGGAGATCTAAAGTTCACCCATAATTGCATTTGATTAGGATACGGTGTAAGCCAATATGCAAACCAAGGACGCCCAGTATGGATAACTGGAAATATTCCAGCACACAAAACAGCAAATATTGTCATGGCTTCTGCAGAGCGATTGATAGCAGTACGCCATTTTTGACGGAATAAATAAAGAATAGCTGAAATCAATGTTCCCGCATGGCCTATACCAATCCAAAAAACAAAATTTGTTATATCCCAAGCCCAACCAATAGTATTATTAGAACCCCATACTCCAATACCAGTAGCTACCGTTTCTCCAATTGCTCCAAAACCTATACCAGCTATCGAGGCGCATATTAATACTGCTACCCAATATTTAGCATTGGCTTTTCCTTCTATAATACCTGCAATTTTCTCAGTAACATCATGTATTGATGGATTTCCAAGAACTAACGGCTCACGCTGCGAATCAGGTACCGGATAAGGGTTGTTCTGATATGAGGCGGATGTTAGATGTTCCGGAGAACTTCCTTGGGCCTTTTGTGTGACATTTTCAACCGACATACTTAATTCCTGCTTAAAATATCGTTGTATTATACTTTTGGTACATCATTTGTATTACGAACCTTTACCAAATAGGTAATCGATGGCCGCACATTTAACTCACTCAATACCTTGAAAGCACCATTCTTTTCTTTATATTCTTGTGTATCATTACCACGCTTAATCTTTGATGCCTGCGCAACTTTACTTTTTGGATCATTGATATCTCCAAATATAATTGCATTTGCAGGGCAAGCCTGCTGGCAAGCTGTAACGGCTTCACCATCATGCACCCTTGTACGGCCAAGATCTTTAATATGCATTTTTACTTCATTTAATCTCTGTACACAGAATGTACATTTTTCCATAACTCCACGCATACGTACAGTTACATCGGGGTTAAATGCTAAATCTAATGGTGTCTTTTTATCTTTATGCCAGTTTAAGAAATTAAAACGACGCACTTTATAAGGACAATTATTTAAACAATAACGTGTTCCTACACAGCGATTATATGTCATTTCATTTAAGCCTTCTGGGCTATGTGTTGTGGCTGCAACAGGGCAAACATTTTCGCATGGAGCATTTTCACAATGCTGACATAACATTGGCTGAAATACAGTAGTTACATTACCTTTTTCATCTTCTCTATAATATCTATCTATTCGTATCCAATGCATTTCTCGGCTATTGGCTACATATTTCTTTCCTACAGATGGTATATTATTTTCTGCTTGGCATGCAATTACACAAGCACTACAGCCTGTACATGCACTCATATCAATTGCCATTGCCCATCTGTGTCCTAAATAATTATAGGATGGAACAATACTTAATGTATCAGCAATATGATGTGAATGCTCACCTGCTTCATGGCCGTGATTTTCATGACTTGCAGCTGCTAAAGAAGCAAAAGTTACATACCCTTCTTGAACACCTAAAATATCTTTTGTTCTTTCTTGCCACTCATTATCAAAAGGACTTGGTTTATCATATCTTTCGATTGCATGATGACCTTGCGTTGTAGCAAGCTTCTCTATTCTTCCTACTTTTTCAATTGATACAGAAGTATATAGCGAAGAATTTGCAGAAAGTAATTTGTATACATTTTCTCCAACATTCGCATGAACATTTCCGCCTACAGTTTTACCATAACCTAATGTAAGTGTAATTACATTGTCTGCAACTCCTGGCTGAATAAATGCTGGTAATTCTATACTTCCTTTTTCATTAGTTACTCTTACAATTTCACCTAATTGTATTGATAGAGAATCTGCTGTCTTTTTATTAAGAATAACCAAATTACCCCAAGTATTTTTTGTTATTGGGTCGGGTAATTCTTGCAACCAAGAATTATTGGTATTGGTACCATCATAAAAGGAATAAGATGGTCTAATTGACGCAATAATTCCTTTTAATGAGATTTGTTCTGATGGTAATGCAGAATATCCTAATGGATTTCCTAGTTCACTACTTACAGTGGTATTCGCTACTCCATCTCTTAATAAGGTTTCCCAAGCATTTGTAGATGAATATTGAGGGTATTGCTTACGTATAAAATCATAATATGTCTCTGTTCCTGCAAATGTAGCTGGATTTACAAAGTTTACGATTAACATCAACATATCCTGAGCACTTAATGAATTTTCATTTAAAGGTGCTATGATTGGCTGTTGTATAGAATATGTCCCATCAAAACTAATTGCATCACCCCAACTTTCTAAATAATGAGATGTTGGAACATTTACTTTTGCAAGTTTATCAGATGTTTCATGTGATGAACAAGTTAATGAAGCAGCAAAACTTACTTTTTCTGAAAGTAATTTTTTAAGATTTGCATCAGCATAATACTCTGGATTTACTTCTACATAAATAACAGATTCAATTAATCCTGTTTGTAAATCTGAAGTTAAATTTGCTATGTGTTTTGCTTTGTCTGCACTATTAAAATACTTTTTGCTAAAAGATAATGGCTTTCCTTCACCTACCACATCTAACATTTGATTAATGATTTGTCCTAAAGCTATCAAACGAGCTGGAAGATGATCGCCTACCATAATCAATGGAGATTTTGCAGCTACTAATTGTTTTGCTATTTCTTTATGATCATTATTGGGATTTGCTTGTATGCCACTAGGAATAGATTTGCCTTTAAGTGAAGCTACTTCTACAAGAACTGAACTTAAAAATGCTGAATAATCATTAGGTTGAATAGCCATTCTAGCATCAGCATTTGCACCAGTTAATGAGAATCCAGATTCTATTGAAACTAATTTATTCATAGATGGATTTTCTTTGCTTGGCTTACGATTAGCAGAAAATCCCTTGGTATAGTACACAGCATTTTTATCAGTACCTAAAAAGTCATTATCTACAGATAAGATAAAATCTACCTTAGATAAATCTGGTACTAATTCGGCATCTAGTCCAAATACTGCTTGATTTGCTAAAGCAGAATGAGATACTATAGCTGGTAAAGTATAAAATTGAATTGATGAATTTGTACTTGTTATTGCTTGAGCTAATGCTAAAAAGGAAGGAGAACAATGCTCATCAATGATAATTGCTGTTTTTTTACCATTATTTGCAGTGCTTTTAATTGCTCCAGCAATAGTAGATGCAGCATTTGTGGTACTAGAATCACCACCATTAACTCTCGATCTACGGATTCTGTCAGGGTCGTATAAAGAAAGCAATGTACCTTGAATAAAAGCAGATGAACTTCCTAAAGAAGCACTATGCTTTTCATTTCCATCAACTTTAATAGGACGGCCTTCTCGCGCTTTAACAAGCAAACCAAAAGCAGCATTTTTATGTTGATAAACTGTTGTATAATAATTCGGTAAACCAGGTATTTGATATTCTGTAGGTGTTATTGCTGCCACAAGTTTATGATCAGGGCGTCTGCAACTTGCAGCAGCCATGGCCATAGAGGCAGACAGAACAGTCATAAACGCTCTGCGTGAAACACCAGAATCCAATAATGGTTTATTTGTATCGAATTCAAATTCTTGTCCATTCCCATTTGATGGGGTGTCAAGCTCGCCATAATGGCGGAAGTAAGTTGAATGTTGTCGCTGTGACATTTCTAGAGCTACTTCTATAGTTATTTGTACTTTTTCTTAAATTTAATGATGACAGGAAGAACAGTTTTCCGGTCCATATTGAGCATGCTTAGGAACAAGCATTCCTTCTACTATAGGCTTGGGCAAATCAGCTGTCTCTACCATTCCATAGGATGGTTGTACAATTGGTTTCATAGACGCAATTTTAATAGTTGCACTTGCATCATATGAATTTGCTCTAACTCCTACAAATTTATCTATCTGAACTCTGTTTTCATAGTCATATGCATAGATTCCAGATATCGGTCTGGCTGGAACTACAAATTGTTCTGGATTTCTATGGCAATCTAAACACCAACCCATGGACAATGGTTTGAACTGAGAAATTACACCCATTGTTTCTACCGGGCCATGGCAAGACTTACAATCAAGTTGAGCTCTGATATGTCTGCTATGATTAAAATGAGCATAATCAGGTAACTTATGAATACGAACCCATTCAATAGGTTTATTATTATCATAAGAAGCGCGGATTAACTCTAATGGGCCAGGATTTCCACGTTCATTTTCTAGCTTCATAGGAAGAACATGACAATTCATACAAGTACTTGTTGTGGGTACTGGTGAATGTGCTGATACTTCAGCTTGTGCATGGCAATACATACATTTTATACCCAATCCTTTCATCTTTACACCATTATGTGAAATAGTGTCTTCATTACTATGAAGTTTATGAGAAAAAGGAATTGGTTGATCAGGCCTATAACCTACATCGGTTACTTTATTATTCTGACCAAAAATAAGTACAAGCGCAAGTACAACTACTGTGCCTCCACCCATGGTAAAAGCACGCTTTAGTTTCTTGTCTAATTCTTTAGTAAACATTATTACAAACTCACAATGAGATATTTATGCAAGTATTTGATTTCTATTTTTTTTTCTGATTGCATACACAATTCTGCCGACAACAATACTAATTGACAACAATAGCATCGATAACATAAAAAGCACACTCATTGAATAACCTTCTCCTATAGCTGCCTGTGTTGTACCTGCTGAATAGGCATCCTTACAATTCGGACATGCTAGTAAAGGATAGATATGTATCAATGAGAATAAAAATATATATTTAAGTGTTTTCATCAATTTTTTGATATTTCTGAAAGTAAATTCTCTAATTCGCGTAATTTTTCTTTATCAAATGGATCATAATACCCTCTTATCTGGGATTTATCATCCAATAATATAAATCTTGCAGAATGATTAGCAGGATTATCAGAACTTCCTACCATAAAACCATTAATTGTTAAAGTCAATAAAGAATCTTTTTCAATTCTTAGAAACTTCCATCTACTATCATTATATCTGTTCTTTTTTCTGTACTTTTCTAAAGCTTGGATTGTATCATTTTCTGGATCAACAGTTATGGATACAAACGTCATTTTTTTAGATGTATGCCTTGCAACAATATCAGCTAAAACTGAATTCATTCTAGGACATATATCTGAACACGAAGCAAAAAAGAAAGAAACTATTGTAATAGAGCCTTGAATATCTTTTTCAGTAAAGTTTTTTCCATTATCAAGCTTACCTGAAAATAAAGGAACTTTTTTGATAGTAGGAAGATTTTCAAAGATTTTACTGTTTGTATCTTGATTTGTGTCTTGTGAACAACCAATAACAAACAATAAAAGAATAGTAAAAGTATAGAAAGCTAAGTTTTTAATAACAATAGCAATGTTCATCTATGGTCCAAGAACATTTAATGCAAAAGTTAAAACAAAGAATAAAAATATAGGAACAAATACAAAAGCCCGAATAAATTTATTGTCAAACTTTAAATGCATAAAAATATAAAACACCATGGATGCTTTTACCAATGCTATCAATAATCCTATACCAATATGTAGAGAATTACCTGCTTCGCCCCAACTTCTTGGAACCCAATCTAAAGCAGCTACCCATGTTAGAACCGTTAATATTAAAAGTGCAGATGCAATTTTAATATAAGAATTGAACATAGTTTCTGGATCTGGATGTTGATGATTGCTCATGTAAACTCTGTCCTACATTTAATGGGATGGAAATATTAGATACAATACAGGGAATAAGAAAATCCATACTAAATCCACAAAGTGCCAATATAGACCCAATGTTTCAACTTTAGCGGGATGATTATATCCTTTTTTTGTAAATGACTTTATGAACATAAAAAACATGGGTATCATACCTGCAATTACGTGCAATGCATGAAATCCTGTCATTATAAAATAAAAACTAAAGAATACATTTGTCCAAGGGAAGATATGATGTCCAAACTTGGTTGAATATTCTATCGATTTTACTATCAAAAAGCCAAAGCCACAAAGTATTGTTAAGCCTAAAAATAAACGAAACTTTGCTGTATTGCCCTTCTCTAAGTTTAATATCGATAAAGCCATTGTTAATGAGCTACCGATAAGTATGAATGTATTTAATAAGGCTAATCCCTTACTAAGTTCGCCTGCTGAATGTGAAAATAATTCTAAATTGGAATTTCGAAGCACTATAAATGCTCCAAAAAAACCTGTAAAGAACATGATCTCTGAGGCTAAGAAAATCCACATTGCCAGCTTCCCATTAGGGACGCCGGTTACTGGTTCGTGAGAAAGTGATAAACCTGACATTGCTGTTACAGTTGTTTATTGACAAACACTAACAAAAAAATTCCCGATAAATATGCATACGATGCATATAATTGAAGCTTTGCACTCTTATTATCCTTATGTAGCATAAATTGTATGCATGCATACAATAAGAATAATGAAAGTAAAAAGACTCCCAATAAATAAACAAAACCGAGTTTAGAATATTGCCATAGCAACAAAGCTGATGTTATTGCACAGATTGTGTACACTATAGATAATATTGAAATCCTCTTTCCACTGGAATCACCTTCATAGGTGTGCATTTTAAAGCCTGCATGTTTATAGTCTAATCTATATATCCATGCTAGCGCTAAGAAATGTGGGATTTGCCAAAACAATACTATTAAAAACAATAATATGCCTGATAACCCAATTTCTCCAGTGTATGCTGTCCAACCACCTAAAGCAGGTAATGCTCCAGGTAATGTGCCCGCATATAAAGACATCTTAGTTTTTCTTTTTAATGGCGTATAAAGGTAAACATAGGAAAGTATCGTAATAAAGGATAATAGTGCCGTAATTGCATTAACATATGCATACAGTATACTTAATCCAACAATACTTATCAGTATTCCAAATATCAATGCAGATTGCGCTGATATTATTCCTGAAGGTAATGCCCTTGAAACTGTTCTTTTCATCTGTTGATCATGCTCTCTTTCATAATAATTATTGAGAACACAACTTCCTGCAGATGTTAATGCAGTTCCTACCATAGTAAAAAGAAATAAAAGGATATTTCCCATTGATGAACAGTATTCTTCGAAATGAACAGGTATTGCTAAGTAATATCCTGTAGCAGCCGTTAATACTATCATCCGGGTAATTCCGGGTTTTGTTAATTCAAAGTACGCTTTTATTAAATGGCTGAAGCTGATTCTTTCTTTATTTGACACAATTAACATCAATAAAATGTGACAGCTATACAGCTAATTAAAATGATTAATGACCCGAATGTACCGGCACTTCATTCTCTGAAGGCGGTTCTGTTTGCGGATAGAAATCAGTTTCTCTTCCTGGAACAGAATATTCGTATGGGCCACGATATACTACAATATCTGTATCAAAATTTCCATGGCCTGGATGTGCTGGTGCAGACCACTCTAATGTATTAGCTTGCCAAGGATTTCTTGGTGCTGCTTTACCATACTTTAATGACCAAAATATATTTACAATTAATATCAATTGAGAAAATCCCAAGATAATAGCTGCAAATGTAACAAATTGATTCATTGGTTGTAATGGTTGCAGAAACTCATAAATATATGGATTATATATTCTTCTCATATGTCCACCTACACCCAATATGTGCATAGGATAGAATGTCAAATTAAAGAAAATAAAAGACCAGTAAAAATGCTTGCGGCCTAGGTTTTCACTAAGCATCTTGCCATACATTTTTGGAAACCAATAATAAATACCAGCAAAAATTGCAAACAGAGCTCCACCAAATAATACATAGTGAATATGTGCTACAATAAAATATGTATCATGGATATAAATATCTACAGGTGCTGATGCCATAAAAACACCACTTAATCCACCAATAATAAATGTTGCAATAAATGCCAAAGCATTCATATTGGCAGCTGTAAACCTAATATTACCTTTCCAAATTGTACCTAGCCAATTGAAAACTTTAATAGCAGATGGAACAGCAATTAATATAGTTGATAGCATAAAGGTTGTACCCAATAAAGGATTCATTCCTGATTGGAACATATGATGTCCCCACACAATAAATCCTAAAAATGCTATAGCCATAATCGCAAATATCATTGCCTTGTAACCAAAAAGTGGCTTACGTGCAAATGTTGACAATACATCAGATACTATACCCATTCCTGGTAGAATCATTATGTATACAGCAGGGTGAGAATAAAACCAAAACAAATGTTGCCATAAGATTGGTTGTCCACCACCACCTAATAATTGCTTATGCTCTAGTAATTGATTTCCTTGTGCTATAAATGCATTTGTTACATAAGTATTGTCAGGAGCAGTAACTAATAAATTATCAGGCATAAAAAAGCCTGTATGTAAATATTGATCACATATTTGCATTGAAATTGCAGCTGCTAATACTGGTGTACCTAAAACGATAAGAATTGCAGTGATAAATAAAGCCCAAACAGTTAAAGGCATTTGAAATAATTCGAGCCCCTTAGCACGTTTGTTTAACACAGTTGCCATATAGTTTGTACCACCCATGATTGATGAAAAACCAATCATAAATAGTGAAACAAGCCATGTAGTTTGACCAGGACCTGATGTTGGACCTAGAGGAGGATATCCAGTCCAACCTGCAGCTGCTGTACCAGAATCATAAAAGAATCCAGAAAGCATTATCAAACCAGCTGGAGGTACCAACCAAAACGAGAACATATTCAATCTTGGTAAAGCCATATCGTCCGTTCCAATCATCAACGGTATACAGAAATTACCAAACATACCTACTGCCAATGGGATGATAACATAAAATATCATCACTGTACCATGAAGAGTAAGTAACTGTGTATAGAAATTAGCAGTAACTGCTCCATCAGATACCCAAGAAGTTGGTAAAATATTACCAATTAACGGGATTGCTGAACCAGGATATGCTATTTGCCATCTGATCATAAGTGCAAACAGACCACCCACAAAAAGGAAGAATAATGAAACTGCCATAAATTGTTTGGCAATTACTTTATGATCTGTTGAAAAAATGTACTTTCTTATAAATGAGAGCTCATGATGAGCATGATCTGCACCGTGGTGAGTATCATGACCATGAATTTCATTCGCATTAGCTACTGCCGTTTGCATAGTGTAGTACCAATAAATCTTGACAATTGATTAATTCTTTGTTGTTTTACTATCTTTTGTATCAGCAGATGCAACTATTGTAGTATCTGTAGAAACAGGAGCTTCTAAAACTGGCTTTGATATTTTATACTGTTCGTCTAGCCATTTATCATAATCTGCCTGACTATCAATAAATACTTGACCTCTCATATTATAATGCCCTGTACCACATAATTCAGCACAAGCTAATTCATATGTGCCTATCTTTGATCCATTAAACCATACTTTAATCCATTGCCCAGGCAATGCATCCTGCTTTACTCTAAAGTTTGGTAAAAAGAAACTATGCAATACATCATTCGAAGATAAATTGACTAAAATATTCTTATCAACAGGTAAATGTATCGGTATTGGTCTTGCCCCACCAGGGCTTATAATAACAAAATCATCTTTACCATGTATATCATTGGAATCTATACCAAATGGATTTGCAATTGTTATTTGTTCACGGTCCTTAGTCCCAAATACACCATCAGGACCTGCATAACGAAATTGCCATCCAAATCCAGATTGATATCCCAAAACGTCAATCTCTACATCTGGTTTTGGTACCCTTGATGCATATTTAGTCTTTGACCATGCACCGTCACTCCATAAACCTAAACCTACAAAGAAAATAGTAGGTAATAATGTCCATGTAAATTCCATCAAATTATTACCATGGAAATAATATGCTTTTCTATTTTCATTATATCTATACTTAACCATAAATATGACTAATAAACCATATGTAAGGAAAAATGTATAAACAGAAAACCAATATATCAATGCAAATATGGAATCTAGTTGAGCGCCAAATGTGCTAACGTTTTCGGGAAAGAATGTGAGCATATCTCTATAAGCCCACTCTAAACCTTTAGACAAATCAAAATTCATGCAAATACCCAGAACTTTAACGTTAACGAAATTAATTTCTTAAATAATTATAGAGCCTGCTGAAGCTCAGCTTCTTCATATGCACCAGCACGACCAGTTGTCTTATCTCGAACCGACTTTACTTCATCAGGTGTTACTGCCCCAGCTGAATTACCCCAGCTAGAACGAACATATGTTAAAGCATCAGCTATTTCTTGATCAGATAATTGCTTCCAAGAAGACATTACACCATTATATGTTTTGCCATTTCTTTCTATTTGGCCCTTGAAACCATGAAGAATCAATCGAATTGGTTTAGTAGCATCTGCATCTTGTGCTATTGCAGATCCTGCTAATGGTGGATAAGTTCCAGGTACACCTTGGCCTTTAGCCTGATGACATGATGAACAAATTGAAGTAAATACTTGCGCGCCCGGTGATGCACTTGCAGCATCAGTTCCAGAAGCAGTAGCATTTGCTGCTATTTGTGAGTAAGGCGCTGTATACACAGGATCATCTTCGTATTTCGTAAACAATCCTTGAACATTACAACCACTTGTTAGTAGAAGTATCGTAAACGATGAGATGATAAGAGAGAAAGGAAGTAACTTATTTTTCATATACAAGCAATTATTGAGTATATAATATTCGAAAAGAAGCTGCCGTCAAATCGAATGCACGAAAATACATTGTAACGAACACTCTTACAAGGAAATATTTGAAAAGAGTAAGAAAAAAAAATGAGATTTTGTAAGATATAAGGTAATTTGATCATTATCATTTTTTACAAGATTTTTAATTTCAACAACTTACATCTCTGACTTATACACTTGTTTATTGTTGAAAATAAATGCAGGTTTTCCTAGTAATTTCCAATTATCGAAAGGTGTATTAACAGATTTTGATTTCATGTTTTTAGTATTGACTGTCCATTCTGCATTTTTATCGAATATCGTAATACATGCAGATTCCCCTTTTTCTAAAATAGGATGATGTATTTGCAGGATATTTCTTGGTCCAGTTGATAATAAATAAACAAATCTGTCTAAAGAAATCAGATTACTATTAACTAAAAACTGAAAAGCCAATCCAATGCATGTTTCTATACCAGTAATTCCATTTGCTGCAATTGCTAGCTCGCAGTTTTTTTCGTGTATTGCATGTGGAGCATGATCTGTAGCAATTGCATCTATTGTACCATCTTGCAAGCCTGTTAATATTGCGTCTATATCTGATTGCTCTCTTAATGGTGGATTCATTTTTGCATGCGTTCCATACTCTAGCACGGCTTTATCGGTTAAGATAAAATGATGTGGAGTTACTTCGCAACTAATACGTTGTCCTTTTGCTTTAGCTTCTCTTACCAATTGCACACTGCCTGCTGTGCTTAAATGGGATACATGATAACGTCTGTTGCCGCAATATGCTGCCAATTGAATATCTCTAGATACGATTATTTCTTCTGCTACAGTTGGATATCCTTTTAATCCTAAATCAGCTGATACTGTCCCTTCATGAATAACAAAGTTTTTTGTAAGACTATGTTCTTCGCAATGCTGTGTTAATAAGGCATCAAATGGTGCTGCATAGTCGAATGCTCTTCTCATCATTTCTGCATTCTCAATGCAAGAGCCATCATCAGAAAACATGATTGCTCCAGCATCAATTAAATCAATCATCGGTGATAATAGTTTTCCTTCTCTTCCAATTGTAGTAGCGGCACAAACATGTACATTTACTATATTATCTTTTGCTCTGTTTTTAACATATTCAAGGTTAATTTTACTATCTAAAGCTGGAAGCGTATTTGGCATACATACAATATCAGTAAATCCTCCATTAGCTGCTGCTAAAGTTCCAGATTCTATCGTCTCTTTATATTCTTGGCCTGGCTCTCTTAAATGAACATGCATATCTACAAAGCCTGGTGCGGCGATTAGATGGGATGCATCAATGTGGATTGTATTTTGAGGTATTTCAATGTGTTCTGTAGAAGAATGAAGTATCATTCCTTGATCAATCAGTATATTTCTATGTTCATGTATTCCCCTGTATGGGTCAATCACTAATATATTTTCAAAGAAATATTGCATGTATTAAAGTATTCGTGATAAAAATGTATTTCTGTGATATAGTGTTGCACCTAATTCTTGCAATGCTTTGCGATGTGCCAGCGTTCCATATCCTTTATTTTTTGCAAAATAATAAAGTGAATCGACATGATTATCTATTTCCATCATTATTTTATCTCTTTCTACTTTTGCTAAAATTGATGCAGCTGCTATAGAATAACAATGATAATCCCCTTTAATGATTGTTGTATAAGGAATTGTGGGATGTTCAAAATAATTACCATCGATTAATGCATGATGAGGATCAACAGTTAAACCTTTTAATGCCAAATGCATGGCTTTTAACGTAGCTTTTCTAATATTAATCTTATCAATTTCATGATGATCAATTATCCCAAATGAATATGATAAAGCCCTTTGTTTTAAGATTTCAGCTTTTTTTTCTCTTTCTTTCACAGATAAAAGCTTAGAATCAATACAACCTATATCATTGATAGAACCTATAGGTAAAATGATTGCACAAGCTACTACTGGCCCAGCTAATGCCCCCCTTCCAACTTCATCAATTCCTGCTACTAATAAGGAATCTTTCCAGAATGGAATTTCATAGATATGTGATGGAATTTCTTTTTTTACCATTATCAATCTAGTAAATTCAAGAATTCATTTCTAAGTGAAAAATCTTCTCTCAATCCACCGCGCATTACAGAAGTTACCATTTCTGCTCTCTCTTCAGATTCAGATACGCCTCTGGCAATCATGCAATAATGTTTAGATTTTATCACTACCCCCAATGCTCTGGGATGAATAGTTTCAGTAATAAAATCTGCAATTTGCTCTCCCAATTCCTCTTGAATTTGCCCTCTTCTAGAGAACCAATCAACAATTCTTGTCAATTTAGATAATCCTAAAACAAAGTCTCCAGGGATATAACCTATAGAACAAGTTCCTGCTATTGGTTGCCAATGATGAGAACACACACTCATTACTGTAATATTTTTACTGATCACCAATTCGTCTACATGTTTTCGATTTGGAAAAACGGTGATTTTGGGGGCTGCATTGAATCTTCCTGCAAATAATTCATTCACCCACATTTTTGCTAATCTATGAGGTGTATTGGTACTATTAGGATCATTCCTATCAATTCTAAGAATATCAAATACTTCTGAGAATTTTTCTTTTAACTGAATAATCATCTCATCTTTTTCCTCAGATGAAACCGATGAATTACCATTCGCATCAAATAAAGGATATCCCTTGCTATTTATTTTAGGGAAAATCTTTTTGCTAAACTCATCAATTAAAGGTTGATGTTCTATCATCATATCTTCTAAGTCATTTGGCACTGAATAAGAAGATAATATCTTATTATTACTTGTTTTTTTCATTAATTAACTTCTCAATTTGATTCTATAGTAGTATAGATGGGAATTATTACTGGATCACCAAAATATTCAACAAAGTTTTGATCGGATTCAAAAAGTTTGATTGAATGAAGCTTTCCTTGCACGATTTGTGGATCTAATATTCTCCAAAAGCTTACTGCAATGTTTTCTGCTGTAGGTATGATGCCTTGTAAAAAGTCTACATCATAATTTAAATGCTTATGATCTACTTTATCAACAATATGTTCGTCAATTAAATCACGCAAGTATTTTAAGTCAATTACATAGCCAGTTTCAGGGTCAGGTACACCTTTAACAGTAACTTCTAAAGTGTAATTGTGTCCATGACCATTAAGATTGTTACATTTGTCAAAAATTAGATTATTTTTCTCTGGTTCAAACGTTGGATTGTATAATCTATGAGATGCAGAGAAATGCATTTTTCTTGTTACATATACCATATGTGTTTTCTCGTATAATGTTCTTAAACTTCAAATAACAGTGATAAATTCACTATAGTTTCATTTTTTTTTACTTGGCAAAAATAATCAATAGACTAAACCGACAATCTGCTAGCTAAAGATTACCTTTAAGGATACCAATATGAAACAATATACTTTCTCAATTTTTTGTGCATTCTCACTTATTGTGATTATTCCAATTTT
The DNA here is from genome assembly GCA_049317525.1 of Bacteroidota bacterium. Lineage (GTDB taxonomy): Bacteria > Bacteroidota > Ignavibacteria > Kapaibacteriales > UBA961 > UBA961. The sequence continues at coordinate 25,979 of JBMOIC010000001.1, forward strand.
AATGTTTGCTTCTACTGATAATTCATCATCAATGTTGCTTCAAACAATAATGAATACAAGGAATTTAGAATTAAAAAGCATAGAGATGAATGCTGATTTAACTGTTACAATGCAAGGGCAAACAAATAATGCACAATGTGAATTTATCATGCTGGGTAAAGATTCCTTAAGTATGCATATTACAGGGCCATTTGGTTTTAGTGTTGCTAAATTATTCGCTAGTTCAGAATATTTTTTGTTTCTAGATAATTTACAAGGACGCGCAATCGAAGGGATACCAAATGCTGATAATTTATCAAAAGCAACATTTATTCCTTTGTCATTTAACGACTATGTATCGCTTCTAAGAGCTGAAATTCCAGGTAATGCTGCAGAATATATTCCCATTTCAGATTATGCAGATTCTAATTCTATTTTGTATAAAAGACCACATTCGCTTGGTGGCATAGAATTTGTACTTTGCTCCAAAACAGATGGTTTAATAAAACAATATCAAAGAAAAAATGCCGAAGGTATCATAGAAATTTCTGTTCTATATAGTGGTTATCAACTATATGATTCAATAATGGTACCCAAAAATGTTACTCTTTCTGTTCCTACCAAGGAAATTATTATGAAAATTGAAGCGCAAGACATAAAAGTCAATAATCAGATTTCTACAGCCATGAGATTTAATGTGCCTTCTTCTTTCAATATCTTAAAAATGGAGTAATCATTACATAGATGATTATTCGCTTACAATCATATTTCATTTTTAGTATTTGTTTTCTTTTAGCTTGTATGCTTAACATAAGTATGCAGGCTTTTTCTGTATCAGCTGATTCTACAAAAAAAATTCAAGACACTTTATTATTATCTGCATCTGCTAAACAATCAAAAGGGATCGATTCAACAGTAAGCTATTCTGCTAGAGACAGCGTTGTGCTTTTTATTAAAAAAAAGAAAATGATTCTTAATGGAGACGCTGAAATAACATTGAAAAAACAAGAGTTAAAAGCAGAGAATATTGAATTAGATTTTAATCTTTCACTTCTTAAAGCAGAAGGTTTAAAAGATTCTACAGGAAGAATGTATGGATTTCCAAAGTTCAATGATAATGGCGAAGAGTTTATAGGGGAAAAGATTTTATTTAATCTGGAGACAAAAAAAGGTACTATTACCATGGGTGAAACCAAAGCTGATGAAGGTGGATTTTTCTTTGGTTCGAAAGTAAAGAAGATGTCCGAAAATTCTTTATTCATTCAAAATGGATGCTATACTACTTGTACTAAACCTCATCCTCATTTTTATTTTGGATCTCCTTCTATGAAAGTGATTGTGAATGATAAGATATTCATGGATCCAATCATGCTGTATGTTGAGGATGTTCCTGTTTTTATTATTCCCTTTGGTTTATATTTTCCTAATAAAACTGGAAGATCATCGGGCGTTTTAGTGAATCCTCCGTATTTTTCAACTGTTGATGGAGTAGTATTCCAAAATTTAGGGTATTACTTTGCATTAAGTGATTATTTCGACACTCAATTAACTGCAGACTTATTTAGTAAAACTGGTTTTTTGATTAGAAATTCATGGCGATATAATGTTTCAAATCAGTTAACTGGTTCTTTATCATTGGAATATGGACGTCGTAGGCTAAGTCAAGATTCTCCTCTTACAGATAATTGGCGCATCATCGGCAATCATAATCATATTCTAAGTCCACAAACACGCATCAATGCCTCCGTAAATATTGCTACACAGTCTTTTAATAATCGTTTTGCAACTGATTTAAATCAAAGAATTCAACAATCATTATTTTCTAATGCTGGATATTCAACAAGTTTTGATAATGGTAGCAGTTTAGGCATTGATATTTCAAGTACGCAGAATATCGTGACAAAGGAATATAGTATCAATCCAAATTTCAGTTTTAATATACCAACCTTTTTTCCTGTAAAAAAACTGATCTCAGGGAATTCTTGGTTGTCTGATATTGGTATTTCTTACTTTGTTAGAGGTGCATTAACCCAAAATCACAGCAGAAATATCATTCCTGGAACATCTGATACTAGTTTTTCTGATTTTTCTACTGCAGTAATCAGGCATAATCCCTCTATCAGCATATCACCAAAACTTGGGTATTTTTCTATTACTCCAAGTATTTCTTATAGTGAAAATTGGTTCTTTAGAAAATTAAACCGGAGAATGAATCCTATTGATTCTTCAATAGAAGATAGTTTTACTTCCAGTATAGCTCCTCTTAGAGAGTATTCCTATCAATTTGCTCTTGGAATTAGCACTAGACTTTTTGGTATTGTAAAGCCAAATATCGCTGGGATAAATGCTGTAAGACACACATTAACTCCCTCTTTTAGTATTTCATTTTCTCCTGAATATTCTTCTTCAACATCTGAAAACATTAAAAGTTATTTTGATTATAATAGCAATAAACAAATAGAATATTCTCTCTATGAAAAAGATGGTGGTAGAGGCCCCAATATGACTTCTACATTATTTAATTATAGTTTTAGCAATCGATTTGAAGCTAAAATTTCTCAGGGCGATTCTGCTGAAAAGAATATAGATCTACTCCAATTAGATATTCAAGGAAATTATAATCCCCAATTGGATTCATTACAGTTTAGTTCTATCAATACTTCATTTAGAACTGTATCATTAGGCAAATTTAATCTGAATGGTAGCGCTGGTTTTACTCTTTATGATGATGCTATCAATGTACAAGGTATAACAGTACCATCCAGTAGATTTCTTCAAGAATCAGGAAAAGGATTAATCAGGCTCACCTATTTTACAGCAAATATTTCTACAAATTTTTCATCTGGAACTTTTTCTAATGAAATTTCACAGAATGATAGCTCTGATATCTTACAAGATAATGTAGGCGATAGATTCTCTAGAAGAATTAATGAAGTAAAAAGTGATTTTGATTATTTTGGAGAAAATGGACGAGGATATTCTGCTATTTCTATTCCTTGGACATTGAATGGTAGCTTAACCTACAATTATAATGAACCTGTGCAAGGCCAGATTATTGAAAGGTGTGATATAAGAGCAGATTTTAGTATTAATCTAACTCCAACCTGGACGATAAAAAGTGCTTTGAATTATGATCTCATCTATAATAATATTATTGCACCAAGTATCTCTATTTCCAAAGACTTAGATTGTTGGGAATTATCTGCTAATTGGTTCCCTTCTGGTTATAATCAGGGTTTTATTCTACGCTTTGGGGCTAAAGCTTCACAATTAAGAGATATGGCAATTACAAAAAGAAATCTTCCTGCATACAGATAATTATATAAAAAAAAGCCCCAAAAGTGTTTAGCTTTTTGGGGGCTTTTCATATGAACTTGTGAATTATTTTGCAAATGCTGTTTTAAGAATTTGTTGCTTTTGATATTCATGTTTTTTGGCAAAACCAGTTGCTGGGCTTGCACCTTCTTCCCTACCAGCATAACTTAAGCGTTGATTAATAGATAAGAGCTCAATTAATCTAGGAGCAACAAAAAACCAAGCACCTTGATTTTTTGGTTCTTCCTGTGCCCATACAATAGATGTTGCAGCATGATATGAGGAGATAATCGCTTGAATCATCTGGTGATGAAATGGATAAATCTGTTCAATTCGAATAATTGCAACAGAAGAATCTGCACCTATTCTAGATCTTTCAGCAACTAAATCATAATATATTTTGCCTGAACAGAATATAATTCTTTGAATAAGTTCAGGTTGTTTTATGGAAGTATCATCTAATATCTCTTTGAAGCCCGAGGTCATAAAATCTGATAATACAGAAATAGGTTTTCTTAATATTTCTTTAGGAGACATAACAATCAAAGGCTTTCGATATGGTGCAATAACTTGTCTACGCAAAGCATGAAAATACTGTGCAGGCGTAGTAAAATTACATACGAACATATTGTTCTCTGCACATAATTGCAAGAATCTCTCTAATCGAGCACTTGAATGCTCTGGGCCTTGGCCTTCATAACCATGCGGTAATAATAATGTCAGATTAGAATGTTGTCCCCACTTAGCTTCTGCACTTGATATAAACTGATCTATGATTACTTGTGCTCCATTTACAAAGTCACCAAATTGGGCTTCCCATAATGTTAAGCCATCTGCTAAAATTGTAGAATAACCAAATTCAAATCCAAGTACTGCAACTTCTGACAAAGAGCTATTAAAAATGTGAAGATGACCTTGCTCTTCTTTGAGATGATTTAACAAAACAATTTGCTCTTCTGTTTGAAAATCTTTCAAAATTGCATGCCTATGGCTAAAAGTGCCACGTCCACAATCTTGTCCGGACATACGAATGGAATGTCCTGCTAATAATAAAGATCCAAATGCCAGTGCTTCACCCATTGCCCAATCGATAGATGGAGAATCTGATTCAAGCATTTTCGATCTTTTTGACAATAAATCTACAATTTTAGGATTAGCGGTAAATCCAGCAGGAATATGGGATATTTTATCTACAATTTCTTTAAGAATAGCTGTGGATACTTCGGTATTAACCGGAGCAAAAATATCAATACCTTCATTAACATTATATGGTTTAATTCCGGCTGCTGTACGGTCTGCAAATGCGGCATTTAAAGAGGTTTTTACATCTAAGGCAATTAATTCTAATTCATCTGAGGTAAACACTTTTTCTTCTATTAATCGCATTCTATAGAGATGTCTTACCGGTACTTGCGCTTTTATCTTTTTATACAATAATGGTTGGGTATAACTTGGTTCATCTGTTTCATTATGTCCATATTTTCGATAGCAGAAAATATCCACAATAACATCATCACTAAATTTTTGTCTATACTCAAAAGCAAAAATTGCTGATAATCTTACTGCTTCTGGATCATCGCCATTTACATGAATAATTGGAACTTGAAGCATCTTAGCAATATCGCTTGAATAAGGAGTAGATCTACCTTCATCTGGCGAAGTAGTAAATCCTATTTGATTATTGATAATAACATGGATTGTTCCACCAGTTTTATAGCCTGGTAATCGAGACAGATTTAATGTTTCAGGTACAATGCCTTGTCCAGAAAAAGCTGCATCTCCATGAACCAAAATTGGTAAATGACTTGAGCACATTGTATCATTACAACTATCATTTAATGCTCTTGCAATACCTTCTACAACAGGATTTACAGCTTCTAAATGGCTTGGATTAGGTGCCAAAATTGCACTCACATATTTTCCATTTCTCGAAGTAAAAATCCCTGTTGCACCTAAATGATATTTCACATCGCCGGAACCATCAAATGAATTTGGATCATAATTGCCTTCAAATTCATCAAATATTTTATCATAAGGTTTATTTAAAATATTAGCAAGGACATTTAATCTTCCTCTATGAGCCATGCCAAGAACTACACCTTTAACACCTGTATCTGCTGCCATTTCTAAAGTTTTTTCTAAAAAGGTAATCGTTGTTTCTCCACCTTCTAAAGAAAATCTTTTAGATCCTAAATACTTAGTATGCAGATATTGCTCAAATTGTTCTGCCTGAGTAAGATGCTTGTATGTGTGAAGTCTTTCTTCTTTTGTAAAAGGATATGAAAATCTAGTTGGTTCAACCCAATTTTGAATATATTTTTCTTTTAATGGATCTTGTACATGCATGTATTCAATACCTAGCTTTCCGCAATAGGTATCCCTTAGCATATTGATGATAGTTCGAAGAGGAGCTCGATTTATTCCACCAATTCCACCTGTATCAAATTCTCTATCTAAATCCCAAATTGTAAATCCGTATGATGCTGGATCTAATTCAGGATAATAGTAGCTTTGAAGTCCTAGCGGATTTACATCTGCTAAAAAATGACCTCTTACCCTATATGCATTGATCATCTGTGCTACACATGATTCTTTATCTAATTTTTCAAATTCATCCTGTGACATAAAAGGATTAATTCGATTATCTTTGGCCCATCTCAAGGGTTCAAAAGGAATATGTAATTGTGCAAAGATTTGATCATAAAAATATTCTTCGCCAATCATCAGTTTATGAAGATAAGCTAAAAATTCACCAGATTCTGCACCCTGAATGATTCTATGATCATATGTACTTGTTACTGTAACTACTTTGCTAATAGCCAGAGTAGACAATACATCGGGCATCACAGCTTGGAATTCAGCAGGATAATCAATAGATCCAGCAGCAATAATGAGTCCTTGACCTTCCATCAATCTAGGTACAGAAGATATTGTTCCTATGGTACCTGGATTTGTTAATGAAACAGTTGCACCTGTCATTTCATCAACACTTAACTTATTATTACGAGCTTTAGATATCAATGAATCATATTCAGAACAAAATTCACTAAATGAAAGATTTTGGGCATGTTTAATACTCGGTACAACAAGCATTCTCATACCATCTTTACGAGTAATATCTACGGCTAAACCTATATTAATAGATGCATGCTTAATTCTATGTGGTATACCATCTTTCATGGTAAATGCATCATTCATATGAGGATATTTAACTAAACCTTTAACAATAGCCCAAGCTAAAATATGGGTATAACTAACCTTACGCTTAAGATTGCGTTCATGAAATCTATTAATCAAACGACGGTTTTCTTCTAAAGCTTTTACCGGTAATACGCGAAATGAAGTTGCTGTTGGTACATGCAAAGAATTAGACATATTAGCAGCAATCTTTGCAGATATGCCAGAAAGTATCTCTGGTGTATCATTAGATCCTAATGCTATATTGGTGTCATTACTGTGAGCAGATATGCTGTGTGAAGACTGTACAGAACGTGAGGGAGAAACGGTATTGAGAGAAGATATTTCAGATATTGGAATAGACTCTTTTTCTACTAAGGAAGTTCTCTCCATTACCCCACTTTCTTCCCTATTTTTTATTGATTGGAAATACTCTCGCCAATCTTCGCTAACTGAATGTGGATCATGTAAATAATCGGCATATAAACCATCAATATAAGCACTATTAGGGCTAAGCATAAACGATTACATCAAATTGGAACATAAGAACTGTGTGAAACAATGCCAGAAATCTACAATTGTAAAATCATAAGTACTTAGTAAATTTTCTAACAAAAAGGAAGGTAATTGTTTCATATGGTTTATTCACTACATGAATAATGCCAAAAAAACTGTTCGCAAGAATATTTAATCAGTTGATTTTGCAGCTTTGCAAAAAAAGGATTGAGAAATTGGATCTCGAAAATATTCTTACTACACATATTTTTGCCGAAACAACGGCTATAACTAAAAGGGTGTGCCCGGGGCGGGACTCGAACCCGCACGTACGTTGCCATACTCAGGATTTTAAGTCCTGTGCGTCTGCCATTTCGCCACCCGGGCATTTAGGAGACGCAAAATTAAACATTTTTATCAAATTTACAATTATTGAAAAAAGATATTTTTTTTGAGTTTGAGAGAAGCAGCTTTTCAGCTATGTTTGGGCAAGAATAAAAGTGTTATGTCATTGATATAATTTTAACAGAAGATTTTATGATAAAGCAAGTACATATTATTGGAATTCCTATGGATTTAGGATCTGGAAGGCGCGGGGTTGATATGGGGCCTTCTGCTTTAAGGATAGCTGGAATTGCAGATAAACTTCACAGTTTAGGGTATACAACTATAGATGAAGGAGATATTTCTGTTGCAAATCAAGAAACGCAAAGTGTACAAGATAATTCATTAAAGTATTTGCCTCAGATAACAGAGGCATGTACTTCTTTAGCAATAAAAGTTAAAAGTGTATTAGACGATGGTGGTTTTCCATTAATTCTTGGTGGTGACCATGCTTTAAGTATTGGTTCTATAGCTGGAATTGCAGCTCATTGTAAAGAACATAATAAAACATTAGGAGTATTGTGGATTGATGCTCATGCGGATATGAATACCCCTGAAACCACGCCTTCTGGTAATATTCATGGAATGCCACTAGCAGTTTCATTAGGATATGGAGCAATAGAATTAACATCAATATTATATCCCGAGCCAAAATTAAAAGCAGAACACCTAGTGCTGATTGGGCCAAGATCGATAGATCCAGGTGAAAGAGAATTTATTAAAAGAAATGGTATTACTACTCATACAATGTTTAGTATTGATAAACATGGTATTTATGATATTACTTTAAGGGCATTAGAACGTATGAGGTCTAGTGTAGATCATCTACATATAAGTTTTGATGTTGACAGTGCAGATCCTAGCATTGCAAAAGGAGTCGGCACTCCTGTTCCTGGCGGATTGTCGTATAGAGAAACTCATTTGATAATGGAAATGGCAGCAGAAAGTGGATTAGTATCTTCTTTCGAAATTGCTGAGACAAATCCAATTCTGGATAATATGAATGAAAGTGCATTGTTTGCTTCAGATGTACTTGCATCATGTATGGGTAAAAGAATTTTATAGTATTTTTAAAGGATTGTATATGAATATCACCATCACTTCTAGGCATTTTAAGGCATCACAAGAATTACAAGACTTAGCAACAAAGTCTGTAGAACATTTTGAAAAAATATATTCTTCAATTAATAGAACCGAAATCATTCTTGATGAAGAACATGAAAAAGTAGTTGAATTTATTGTGCATGTCAATCATCACATTTTAAGTTCAAAAGATCATTCGTATAGTTTTGAGCAAAGCGTTTATGCCGCATCTGATAAAATGATTGCACAATTAAGAAAGTTAAAAGAAAAGCAAACAGATAGTCGTAAAGAATAGTTTATATAACTTTTTAATTACCAAGTCAAGATTCTTATGAGCATGTTAGAAAAAATTAAAGCGATTTCTAAAGAAGAAATTTATGTTGAAATTTTAATGAAATCTCCTGTGCAATTAACTCCCCTTACTGGGAATATTGGATTAGAGAATTTAATTTCAGACAAAAATCTCCACAGGCCTCAACTTGCGCTTGCTGGCTTTGTTGAGCTTTTTACATACCATAGAGTTCAAATATTTGGCAATACAGAATTATATTATTTGCAATCTTTACAATTAGAAGATAGAATCAGTGCCTTTGAAAATATTTCGCGATTTTCTATTCCTTGTATAATCATCACAAATAATCATCAAATTGATAATTCACTTATTGAAATAGCAGTAAAGCAAAATATAGCAGTGTTTGTTACTCCATTTGAAACAACAAAAACTATTGCACTTTTATCCGATTTTCTTGATGATCAATTTGCCGACCAAGCAGTTGTGCATGGCTCTTTTGTTGATGTTTATGGTGTTGGCGTCCTTCTAGTTGGAAGAAGTGGCATTGGGAAAAGTGAAATTGCATTAGATTTAATAGAAAGAGGCCACAGATTAGTAGCAGATGATATTATCATGTTTACAAAAAAACGTGAGAATATCCTTATGGGTACTGGTACATCTCTTGTTAAACATTTTATGGAAATCCGTGGACTAGGTATTATTAATGTTCAGAAAATGTTTGGCATAAGGGCCATTCGATATCAAAAAAGATTAGAGATTATCGTTGAATTAGAAGAATGGGATAAAGATAAAGATTATACAAGAACTGGATTAGATGAAGTACCCTCTAATCTGCTAAATGTACCTGTTTCAACAGTAAAACTTCCCATTTTTGCAGGAAAGAATGTAACTGTCATCACCGAAGTAATTGCATTAAATTATTTGCTTAAAACATATGGATATAATGCCGCAGGCGTTTTTGCTGATAAGCTTCAAGAAGAAATTTATAGTAAGCAAAGTAAAGGTAAATCAGCATACGATCAACGCCTGATTTCATATTTCCAAAGTGATGATGAATAGAATTTAAATTGTTCTTATTTTATCGAATAGATAATATCTGTATTGTTGATTGATTATTTCTGTAGTCTACCCCATGAACTATTTGATAACTCTTATATGCTGTATAAGCATACTTTCAGTTTATCCTTTGCAAGCACAACCAGCTTGTGATAAAGATAAGCAATGCATTGGCAGAGCCGTTCAAATGACAGAAACATATGGACGAGGAGCCCATTTTATAGAGGTGAGTAATTTTGGGATCAGAGATAAAAATCAAAAAGCGTTAACTGTTGAAATGTGGGGTAAATTAACAAGGGTAAATAATACAAGACAATATCTAGGTGGAATTTGGGGTCCTGCAACTGACAATAATGATGTATGGCAATTATTCATAGACCAAAATAATGATCTGGTTTTTGAAATCAATGGTGATGGTACAAAACTTAAATCAGTTGATAATACGATTTTGAGAACTCCTTTTTCTCAATATTTTGGAATTTGGACACATATAGCAGCGATTTTTGATGGTAATGCTTCTACAATTTCATTGTTTATAAATGGAGAATTAGTTGCTGGCCCTTTCAAAAATGATGCTTATCCTGCATCTTACTTAAGGCCTACAGAAAAATCCAGCTTGAAATTACTTTTTGGAAGTATTAATGGGCTTTCTGATAATACTTCACTTAATAGAACATTTAAAGGACAATTAGATGAAATTCGGATGTGGAATCGAGTAGTTTCCCCATTAGAATTATTATGTAATAGCAATAAAGCACTTGCTTTTAATGAGCCTGGATTACAACTATATTACAGATGTAATGAAGCAGCAAATATTATCAATTTATGTGATGCTTCAGGCAAAGGAAATACAGGCATCATGTTAAGTGGAACTTCATGCCAACCATCTGATAGAAAAAAGAAACAATTTGTAACTGTTTCTCCAAATTCTATAACCGAAGATATTCGATGCGAGTTTAGAAAATCATATCAATTTACAATTACCGATACATCGAGATGTGGAAGCAATGTAAGTTTTCGTATGGAAAACATCGATAAAAGTGCTTTTACTGTGTCCCCTACTTCAGCTAAATTAGATCCCAATTCTCCTGTAACAATTACAGTTACTGTGCAAACCGCTATTGTTGGGGCTATTACAGCAGATTTGCAGATTATTCCTGGTAATGACTGTGGCCAAACCATTGTTGTGCCATTACGATTTAATAGAAAAACTCAGTTGTCTTATGCTCGGGCTACTATTAATTTAGACACACTTTATGCTGGATGTGCCGAACAAAAGTATAAAGACACAATAATCAAAATTTGTAATTCTAGTGATTCTGTGGGTAGCCCAGAAAATGTTACTCTTACTAATTTCATTACAGGAATTCCTGGTGTTTTCAAAGTAATTTCTCCAGCTTTACCGTATACTATCAAACCAGGTGAATGCAAAGATATTGTCCTTAGATTTACAGCTACCGATACATCTGCAGCATTCTTTGATACATTAAAAGTTCTATCTACAGATAAGTGTGTAGGTGGAATTGTGATTCCTTTACGAGGTATTGTAAGAGAAATAGTAACAATAACAGATCAAAGTGGAAAGAAAAAAATAGATTCTACAATTTTTGGAACCGAATGTATTGGTACATTATCAAATCCAATTATGTGGGTATGGAAAAACTTAACATCAAGGCCCGTTTTTGTAGATTCAGTAAAAATCCCCAATGGTTTTACTGCACGAAAACTTACTTATCCCCTACGTCTAGATCCAAATACAGGATACTCTGCTAATTATTTTAGATTCTTCCCCAATAAATCTGGTTTTTATAATGATTCTATCATATTCTATTTTAGAATACAAGGAGTTAATTGTACCTATCAGAAGAAAATCTATACGAAGGGCAGAGGATATGAAGCAAAAGTTAAATGGACTGTCCGCATGGTAGATGTGGGTAATGCTATCGTTGGACAACAGAAACAATTAATTGCAAGCATTAAAAATGATGCTCCCGATACCCTATATATTTCCTATTATTTAGAAGTTGGTGAAGTATTCTTTTTTCCTGGAGGAAAATCTACAAGGATAGCACCAGGGCAAACTGTTAATGTTCCCATAGACTTTAAACCTTTAAAAGATTCTCAATATGTAGATAGATTATGCCTTTTTGAACAAAGATGTTATACAAATGATTGTATAGAAATCACCGGAAAAGGCATATTAGAAACCTTTGAATTCGACCCAATATTTATGCGTACAGAAAATGTTTTGGGTTGCGGAGACCGAGATGATACATTGGATATTATTAATATTTCGGGTAGTACACAAAGGCTTACTAATTTTACATTAACAGGTGGTTCTGGAAAATACACTGTCAAATCTCCAATTCCTTTACCAACAGATACTACATTCGAAAAAGACCAAAAATTGCGTTTTATATTTAACTATATGCCAAATGATCCAGTTACAGATAGAGCTGACAGAGCATATCTAAATTTTTCTTCTACTAATGTAAAATGGACAGCACCGCTTTATGGAACTTCTGCAACACCAAAAATATATGTTACTCCCCTCACTGTTTTTGGAACACTAGAAGTTGGTGATTCAGTAGAACAAAAAGTGTTAATCGAAAATGTGTCTTTCTTACCAGTAAGAATTGATTCTGTGCTTATTCCAAAAGGATTTACTCTCATATCTATCTCTAGATCATTACCTGACACCTTAAATCCTAGAGATTCTATCATGTTGACATTGCGATTTAAGCCCGACTCTGCAAAAACATATGATGAAAAGCTATCTGTATACTCGCAATTCCCTTGTCCAATTATTCAAAAAGCAAGTCTTCGTGGCAGAGGTATCATCGTTCCATTAGAAGCCCCGATTTCTTTGATGAATTGGAGTTATGTGCGCCCATGTGATTGTATATCCAGAAATCTGCCTTTGGTAAACCAATCATTAGTTCATGAAATGATTGTAGATTCATTATTTATAGATAGCGTAGGTATAATGAATGGAACTCCTCAATTTTGGCGTTGGACATCTACTTATTCGCCCAAAGGAACAATTCCTTATGCTATCCCAAAAGAAAGTACAGATACTGTTCGCCTTACATTTTGTCCAAGAACACCCGCCGAAGATAAATACATTGTATGTGCTGCAAATCTTAAAATTAAAGCTCATGGAAGTGGATGGCAAAGAAACAATTACTTGGTGTCTTTAGCAGGAAAAAGAGCATTAACCTATAAGCCAGAGCCTATTGCTCTTAATTTCCCTCCTACTCCTGTAGATACTTCGTTAAACCCATTATTTATTAAAGTTACAATACCATCAATAGATAAAAATCCAGAGCAATACAATATTGTTGTCGATTCAATTTCATTTGTTCCAGATGAAAGAGTGTTTACTTATACTAATGCTAATGGGTCCCCATTTGTAAGAGATACAATATTTCCTGGTGATACAACTTTTTATCGAATAAATTTCAAGCCAAGGGCCCCAAGAAATTATTCAGCTAGAGTAAATCTTCATTTAAGTAAACCATGTGGCGATATCGATACTACAATATTTATTACTGGAAATGGACAAGCCAATCCATTTGGCCTTTCACTTTCATTTGATTCTTCAAGAGCTTCTTTCAATTCATTTACGGGATTTTCTTGTGATACCATTAGAATCCCAGTTCAATCTTCAAGGGATATTCCTGCTGAATTAATTGATATTACATGTAGAATTGGGCATGACAATAATGAATTATTATTTACTGGAATTGAATCTCCTTATCTTTCTAATACATGTTTTCAGCAATTCCCACCAAGTTATACATCAAAAATAGCACCCACTGGTGGCACACAAATAACTGTTAAAAATTTCTGCAAAGTGGATTCTGCATTCCCATTTATGATTGCAAAATTTGTTTCAAAAACAGGAAACAGAGTTACTTTGCCAATAACGGTTGATAGTATTTCATTCGATACAGAAAAAATTATTTTATATAGTATTTATGCCGAGCCAGATAATGCAACTGTAAAAGTTTTACAACCAGAAATCACTGTCCTAAATCCTGTCAATTTTGATAGTGTGCGAATCTTAGATTGTACTGATAGAACTTTTATGGTTAAAAATATTGGTGATATGCCCGTAAAAGCAGATAAGCTTATAAATCTGAATAAGGATATTCAATATATTAGCTCGGTACCATCTAAAGATTCACTTTTAGCAGTTGGTGATACTCTTATCTATACTATTAGATATTGTCCTACTTCAAGACAAAATATGTATACATCTGCTACAGTACAAACTTCATATCCTTGTCCAGTTATAGATTCTTCTATTATTCAAGGCTTTGGTTATGCCCCAGAAATTCCAATTGCTTTTTCTATGGGTAACACTTTATCACTTCCTGATACGATAAAAGGCACCTTAAATGATACAATTTCAATTCCATTGATGATAGAAGATGATATGTCGGTTAATTATAAAGGAATAACACATTTCTTAAAAGCGGTATCTATGAATGCAACTTTGAAATACAATGCTAGAGCATTAAAATTCATAGATGCATCATCTACAATGTATCCATCAATCGTATATGGAAGTTTTCCTGGGACATTAGATTTGTTTATGTCTAAAGCGGATTCATTGAAAAAAGGTGTTTTTGCTAATGCCAGATTTGTGATTACTGTGCCTGATTCAATAAGCACTATCATGCATATATTTATCACTTCTGTTACAACAGATTCTTTACCATTTATGGAAGTTATGCCATTACAAGGGACAAGTCCTTGTATTATCACCGGTGAATGTTTGATTTCTACGATGAAGTATACTACTATTTTACCAACATTATCGAATATTTCACCCAATCCAGTTTCTGGCAAAGCATCTATATCTTATTCATTCCCTGAAACCACGCCATATACACTATCATTATATTCATCTGATGGTAAATTGATCAAAGTATTGGCTTCTTCAATTTCTCCTATTGCTGGTGGTAGTTTTACATATCTGTTAGATGCTGAAGAATTTTCACCTGGTGTATATTATTATGTTTTAGAAGCTGGAATTTATCGAACGGCAAAAAAGGTACTAATAGTTAGATAATACATTAAGGACTTCTATTGATAAAGAAGTCCTTTTTTTCTTATGCAAGTTTATATATACAATACCTTTTCATCTGTAAAAACTAATTGTCTATTTTTGTCTATAACATTTTTAACAGAACCAGTATTAATCCATGCTTCAAGTTGTTCAATATCAAAAAAATGGCGAGATGTCTATTGCAGATGTTCCCGCACCTACATGTAAACCCGGTGGGATATTAGTAAAAACTTTTGCTTCTTTAATTAGTGCTGGAACAGAAAAAACATCTGTTATTGGTGGCCAGTCTTCTCTTTTAGAAAGGGCAAGAAAACAACCAGATCAAGTTAAACAAGTTCTTGATACAGTTAAAAAAGAAGGTCTTATTTCTACTTTAGGTCGTATTCAATCTAAATTAGAATCATATAAAACACTTGGTTATAGTGCTGCTGGAATTGTTATTGAATCAAGATGTGAAGAGTTCTCACCTGGAGATAGGGTTGCATGTGCTGGGGCTCAATATGCTCATCATGCAGAATTTATTAGCGTTCCTAAAAATTTAGCTGTACATATACCAAATAATGTAAGTTTTGATGAAGCATCATATACTACATTAGGTGCTATTGCTTTACAAGGAGTTAGGCAAGCACATTGTAATTTGGGTGAAACAGTTGCAGTAATTGGTTTAGGCCTTCTAGGACAATTAACGATTCAATTATTGAAAGCATCTGGCTGCAAAGTGATTGGGATGGATATTAATCCTAGTATGTTGCATATAGCTTCAGAACTTGGTTGTGATCTTGTACTGCCTAGCTCTAAGGAACATATATCAAGTATAATGTCTTTTACTCGAAATATAGGAACCGATGCAGTTATTATAACAGCAAGTACACAGTCTGAAGAACCAATACAATTAGCGCTAGAAATTTCTAGAAAGAAAAGCCCAATAGTTATTGTTGGTGCTGTACCAATGAATATACCTCGCTCCCCTTTTTATGAAAAAGAATTAGAATTAAGAATTTCTTGTAGTTATGGTCCTGGTCGTTATGATCCACTCTATGAAGAACATGGAATGGATTATCCTGTGGGCTATGTACGTTGGACAGAAAACAGAAATATGAGTTCATTTATTGATTTGATTTCATCTGGCCAGTTAACAATCAAACCATTAACTACGCATCATTTCGCGATAGATAAAGCATTAGATGCTTATGCTTTAATTACTGGAGAAAAAAAAGAGCCTTATTTAGGTATTATCCTCAATTATCCTGAATCAGAAACTACACCAATTCATTCGATTTCAACTAAACACTATAAACCATCATCAAAACAACAAATAGGCATTGGATTTATTGGTGCAGGAAGTTTTGCTCAAGCTCAATTATTACCGCCTTTGGCATCGTTAAAAGTTCATTTTGCTGGAGTATCAACTTCTAGTCCAGCAAATGCATTATCTGTTGCAAATCAATATGGTTTTGGTATTTCCAGTACTTCGTCTAAAGATATCATTGAATTACCTGATACAGATATAGTTTTTTGTGCAACTAGGCATGATTCTCATGCTCATTATGTGCTTTCTTCTTTGAAACAAGGAAAACCTGTTTTTGTAGAAAAACCATTATGTGTTCATCCTGATGAACTTGCAGACATATCATCGGTGATAGCTGAAACACATGGTAGAGTTATGGTTGGATACAATAGACGTTTTTCTGCTCCTTTTGTAGATATTCAGAAATTTTTCGAGAAAAGATCTGCTCCTATGTCTATCATGTATAGAGTAAATGCAGGTTCTATTCCTTTAAGTAGTTGGATTCAAGATCCATTACAAGGTGGACGCATTATCGGCGAGGGATGTCATTTTATCGATTGTATGGTGTTTCTAACTGGCTCTTTACCAATAAGTGTACATGCAGTACAATTACCTGGAGCCAATAGGGCTATTGGACATCATGATTGCTGTCATATTGTTATTACTTTTGCTGATGGTAGCATTGGTACACTTTTATACCTAGCAAATGGTGATAGTTCAATTGATAAAGAGTATTGTGAAGTGTTTTGCGAAGGTAAAACAGCAATCATGAATAATTTCACATCTGTAGTGTTCGGATCTGGGAAAAAATCAAAAACACAATCATATAATGGCAAAAAAGGACATAAGCAAGAAGTAGATGCTACTATTCTAGCAGTAAAGAATGGTACTTCAATGCCAATTTCATTCCAAGAAATTTATGCCATCACGCAAGCAACATTTGCTGCTGAAGAATCTATGAATACTGGATTAACAATTCAATTACATAATCACAAATAATATATAGCTCATGGCTAAGAAAACTCTAAAAAAATCAGAAGATACACCTACTCAATTTCAAGAATATACTTCAATATCTTTATCTGATTCTCAAAGAAAAGACATAATAAAAAATATGCTATATGCCAGAGAATTTGATTTGGCAATGCAAAGATTAAATAGACAAGGAAAAGCTTTTGGTGGTGTATATTCACAAACAGGAAATGAGGCAGTTTCTGTTGGATCTGCCTATGCTTTAGGCCCAAAAGATGTATTGTTTCCAATGCATCGTAATATTGGCGGACACTTTGTAATGGGCCAAACACTGGAAAACCTTATGCTAACTTTTCTTGCAAAAGAAGGAAGTCTTATGCGTGGAACAGATGGAACCGGACATTATGCAGATGTTTCAAGAAGGATTTATGGAAATATTTCCCATTTAGGCGCCATGATTCCTGTAGCTGCAGGCTTTACATTAGCTTCAAGATTAAAAGGTGAGTATTGTGCTGCTATGACATATATCGGTGATGGAGGTTCTCAAACAGGGGAATTTCATGAAGCACTTAATTTTGCATCTGTGCAAAAATTACCCTTGATACTTATCATAGAGAATAATCAATATGCATATTCTTCACCAAATCATATTGAATTTGCCTGCAAGAATTTATCTGACAGAGCTTTAGGCTATGGATGCTATGGTATCACGATAGATGGTACCAATCCAGAATTAGTATATGATACTTGTAAAGCAGCATTAGAAAAAGCCGAACAAGGCCAAGGGCCATCTATTATAGAAACAATTACAATGCGAATGAGAGGTCATGCCGAACATGATGATTTTAGTTATGTACCAAAAGAATTACTTGCATATTGGCAACTAAAAGATCCAGTTGCTACATATTCTGCAAAATTATTAGCTACACATGTATATACAGAACAAGAACTACAAAGTGTAAGAAAAAATATCATTGAAGAAATTCGATCTTCTATTGATGCAGTTATTGATAAGCCATTTCCTGCAGCCGAAGAAGCTTTTAAAAATGTATTTATAGATTAATATAATATTTTACTCCTTTTATTGTTAAAGTGTGATGTCAGTAAAAAAAATCATGGTTCTTGGCTCTGGTGAATTAGGCAAAGAATTCATTATAAGTGCTAAACGCTTAGGTAATTATGTAATAGCTGTAGATTCTTATGAACATGCACCTGGAATGCAAGTTGCTGATACTTATGAAATTATCTCTATGCTAGATGGAAATGCATTAGATTCAATAGTACATAAGCATTCCCCAGATATCATTGTTCCTGAAATTGAAGCAATAAGAACTGAAAGATTCTATGATTATGAAACACAAGGTATTCAAGTTGTACCTAGTGCCAAAGCAGCAAATTTTACAATGAATAGAAAATCTATTAGAGATTTAGCCGCAGCAGAATTAGGGGTTAAAACTGCTGGATTTAGATATGCAATATCAATGGAACAAGTAGAAGAAGCAGCACACATATTAGGATTTCCTTGTGTTATTAAACCATTGATGTCTTCATCTGGCAAAGGACAATCTATCATCAGAAAAAAAGAAGATATACCTGCTTGTTGGCAATATGCTACAACTGGTGGCCGGGGTGATTATACAGAGGTAATTATAGAAGAATTTATTCCCTTCGACTATGAAATTACTTTATTAACAGTTACTCAAAAGAATGGTCCAACTTTATTTTGTCCTCCAATTGGGCATAGACAAGAGC
The DNA here is from genome assembly GCA_049317525.1 of Bacteroidota bacterium. Lineage (GTDB taxonomy): Bacteria > Bacteroidota > Ignavibacteria > Kapaibacteriales > UBA961 > UBA961. The sequence continues at coordinate 44,849 of JBMOIC010000001.1, forward strand.
GTGGCGATTATCAAGAAAGTTGGCAACCTTGTGCAATGAATGTGGAAGCACTTAAAAAAGCCCAAGAAATTGCGCATAAAGTAACTTCTGCTTTAAAAGGTGCTGGTTTATGGGGTGTAGAGTTTTTTATCAAAGGAAATGAAGTCTATTTTTCTGAATTAAGCCCTAGACCACATGATACAGGTATGGTTACCTTGGCTGGAACTCAGAATTTTTCTGAATTTGAATTACATTGTAGAGCAGTGTTAGGATTACCTATTCCGTCTATCACATTAGAAAGAGCAGCTGCAAGTTCTGTTATTTTATATCATGGAAATGAAACAGTAGCTCCACAATATTTTGGACTAGAAAAAGCTCTTGAAGATCATAATACAGATATTCGAATTTTTGGGAAACCAATCACAAGAACATTCAGAAGAATGGGCGTGACTTTAGCCTGGGGCTCACCAGAATCAGATATTCAAAAGCTAAGAGATAAAGCACATTCAATGGCAAACAGTATCACTATAAGTCATTGATAATTTAGTTATTTACATTTTTATATATAGTATGGCACATTTAACATTTCTAGAAGCAATTGCAGATGCATTAAAGATACAAATGCGTAAAGACGAATCAGTTTTTATGATTGGAGAAGATATTGGAACTTATGGAGGAGCCTTCAAGCTTACAAAAGGTTTTCTAGATGAGTTTGGTTCAAAAAGAATTATCGATGCACCAATTTCTGAAGCAGCTATCATTGGTGCTGCTATCGGAGCAGCCATTAATGGTATGCGCCCTATTGTAGAAATGCAGTTTATGGATTTTATTACCTGTGGTTTTAATCAATTAGTAAATGTTGCTGGAACAACTGCTTATCGCTGGGGAATGGGAGTTCCTTTAGTTGTAAGGGGGCCTTCAGGAGGCGGAGTTGGAGCTAATCCATTTCATTCAAGAAATTCAGAAGCATGGTTTGTACAAGCAACAGGAATCAAAGTTGTATGTCCATCTTCTCCAGCTGATGCCAAAGGTTTATTAACTGCATCGATAGAAGACAATAATCCTGTTATCTTTTATGAACATAAGGGCTTATATAGAAAAATTAAAGAAGAAGTCCCTGAAGGATATTATTCTATACCGCTTGGTAAAGCAAATATTGTTAAACAAGGTAATGATGCAAGTATTATTACATATGGCAGTACGGTTCATATGGCAAAAGAAGCAGCTGAAAAATTAGAAGCAAGAGGTATTTCGGTAGAGATCATTGATATTAGAACTTTAGTACCTTTTGATGAAGAGACGGTATTGGCTTCAGTAAAAAAAACCAATAGAGTGTTAATTACGCATGAAGCCACTTTAACTGGTGGTTTTGCCGGAGAAATCGCAGCAAGAATTTCAGAAAAAGCATTTGAATATTTAGATGCACCTATTATTAGAATTGCAGCCTTTGACTCACCTACACCATTTGCACCAACATTAGAAAAAGCAATGCTACCAAATACAGAAAAGATCATTGCTGGATTAGAAAAGTTATTGTCGTACTAACTGTTCACATATACTATGCTCAAAGCAAGATATCGATAGATATATATCAATAATAACATTTTCCATTTTAAAATTCTTTAATCTCATTGTTTAAGCATGTGATTACAATAATATGGCATATACTTTGCTCTTTAAAAATATCACATCTATGTTTTTAACAAAGGTATGTTGCCAATTGAATAAAAAAGTATTTCTGATTGTGTATATGTTGTGTCTTTCAGTGTTTGGAGGATTATTATTAGAGGTAAAAGCTCAGGATACAGCTAATAATCATCCATTTGCAATACCAAGGATAGGAATTCCAGACACAATGATGGTTTTCTCACCATCTAAGCCTTTATTTTCTGATACAATTTCAAGTACATTATTTTCAGATATTTGGGGAGTAGAATTATTGTTTTCTGACAATGGATTTGGGGCTGGTATTGTTTATCAAAAATTGATGTCAAAAAAAGTATCTGGTTTTATCCATTTGGGAGTTTCAGGTGCAAGAAATACAGATGAAATTGAATATATAGATCCATATACAGGATATCCATTTATTCCTGGAAAAGTTAATCGATTATTTTGTGCCCCACTTACTGTGGGAATTCAATATAGATTATTTAGCAATAGTCTATCAGAAACATTTAGGCCTTTTTTAAGTTGTGGTATAGGGCCTGCATTAATTGTTCAGGCAAAATATGATGATCCTTATTTTGCATCAATAAGCAATGCAACATTGCATGGACGCCCAGCGGGGTTTTTAGGATTTGGTGCTGGAATAGGTAATCAAGCAAGAAGTATGTTATCTATTCAGGGAAGATATTATTATATACCTTTTGGTGATAAAGGATTAGAGAGCATTAAGGATATTCCGATTACAGATTTTGGTGGTTTTTTTATAGCATTGCAATTATTGTTTAGCAAATAATTTTAGAGAGTTTATAGTGAATAGGTTTTGTACAATGAGAGATATGCATATTCAACAAACAATAATATGCATATTCATTATATCTGCATTTATTGGGGTTTCATGTGGGAATACACCGGAATCTAAGCCAGTAATTATACTAACAACATTTCAAAAAGATTCTATTTTAAAGGAAAAGAACAATGCTAAGTTAGCTGCTATACAAGCACAAATTCCAAAAATTACCTATCAAAAAATGGTAATACAAAATGGTAAGCATTTAGATTCTATTAGAAAAGCATATAAAAAGGGTGACAGTTTAAATAGAATATCGTACAGAGCATTTACAACTGTAAATAGAAAGGACTTACATTATTTTAGAGTTGGTGATACGGTAATTATTCCAAGCATCATATCGGCTAATCTTACTGATTATTCAGTATTCCCTGCTGTGTACCCAGCTGCAGATACAATTCCAAAAATCATCATCGTTTCAAATCATTGGCTAAGTTATGCATGTTATGAATATGGAAAATTAGTTCGATTTGCAGCATGTAATACAGGTGAAGAAAGAAAAGCAACATTTCCTGGAAGATATGCCCTTAATTGGCGTCATATATTACGACATTCTTCTATTAATTATAATTGGGTTTTGCCATATACTTGGAATTTCCATTTACAGGCAGGTTCTGCATTTCATCAATTTGATATGCCCGGTAGGCCTGTATCCCATTCTTGTATTCGCCAATTTATGGATGATGCTAAATGGTTATTTTATTGGGGGCAAGGTGCAAAGATAATGCCAGGTACTAGAAGATATATTCCACTTTCTGGAACACCAGTTGTTATTATGGATATGTTTGACTTCAGAAGAAAAAAAGGTGGTCCTTGGTGGGATATTCCCGATAATTCAATAAAAATAACATTACCAGAACATCCACTCAATTTTGAAGAAGCATTAATACCCATTTCTCAAATCCCAGTAGGTTCAAGAGGTAGCTTAAGTAATAAAGAACGTTATATTACTGCAGAAGATACCCTTAGAGCACGTGGTACAATTAGAGCTGACATTAAATTAAGACCATCCATACAGTATAATAGAAGAAAAAAGCCAAATGTTAATGGAATAACTCCTACTATTCCACAGGCAACAAGCTCGATACAATCACCTAAAAAATGATTTTTTGTTATGAAAAGGAAACATACAGAATACTTCGTAACTTTGCATGAAGTTTTCTCTTTTTCTGTTTCATATTATACTTATGAATTTTTCTACATTAGATACTATTCTTAATTCTGTATTTCCATCAGAAACCGCATGGAAAGATGATAAAATTGGAATTCAAATAGATATCTATCCTCCTGATACATCAATAGTAAAAGTACTTATAGCATATGAAATTAATGATGAAGTAGTATTAGAAGCCAAGCACCTTAATGTGCAACTAATATGTGCTTTTCATCCATTAATATTTAATCCTCTCTCTTCGATTGTACATAATGATCGAGTAGGAAAAATAGTTCATACTTTGATTCAGTCAAACATTGGTGTTTTTATCATACATACTAATTTTGATGCTCATCCCAAAGGAACTAATATATTGGCAGCCGAGGCATTAGGATTATCTTATCATTCATTAATGATGTTAGTACCAGACAAAAAACACGATTCATTTGGAATGGGAATTATTGGTGATATAGAAAAACCTATACCAGTTAATGAATTTGTGCAACATTGTTCCCGCATTTTTTCAGCTCCAATTTCCTATACAATTGGCAAAAACGAAACAATTTCTAGAATTGCCATGGTATGTGGCAGTGGAATGACGTATTTCAATGAAGCTTTATCAAGTGGAGCCGACTGTTTTATAACTGCCGATATAAAATATCATCACTTTCACGAAGCAAAAGGTAAGATTACACTGATAGATCCTGGTCATGCACAGATGGAGCAGTTTGTGGCACGAGGTTTGTTGAATATACTTACTTCTATACCAGATTTTTCTGATATTGAATTTATTGTTTCGGAAGTTCGCACTTCACCGGTATCATATATAATGCACCAAGATTAGTTTATTTATTTTAATGAGTTGAGTATCACATGAGTTCTCTTTCCGCAGCCATTTCTGATTTGTCCGCAATTGATATTATTTTAGATGAATTAAAAGAAGATTTGGGAGATTTACCCCAACAGGTTGCAAGTGCCGAAGATAGTTTTCGCGAACGCACACTAAACATAGAAGCAACAGAAAATACTTTGAAAGAATTAGAGCATTTTAAAAGCAATTCCCATATTCGTTTACAAGAGATTAAAGATAAAGAAGATATCTTAGCAGCTCAGCAATTTAATGTAAGAAATAATAGAGAATTTGATGCAATTACCCATGAAATTGAAGCGTTAAGATCTGAACGAGCAAAAATATTTGATGAACAAAGAACTGTAGGTGTAAAAGAAGAAAATCTCCGATCCATGATAGCCGAACAACAAAGCGAATTAGATGAAGCAAAAGAGCTTCTTAATGATAAAGAACATAAATTATCTGCTATTACTCATGGACATAATGATGAAATTTTATCTCAAACAAGACAAAGAATTTCTATCATTTCCTCGATGCCTGTACAAGCAATAGCAGACTATGAAAGGATACGCACTTTTCACAAAGATGCAGCAGTAAAAGTAAGAAAAAACAGTTGTTCGGGTTGCTTCAATGCAGTACCTCCACAAAAAATAGTTGAAATGAGAAATAAGCCAGATCAAATGTTTTTATGTGAACATTGTGGACGTATCCTTATAACAGAATAAATTTTTCATTTTTAACATAATCAAATCGGGGCTGTCGGAGAAGCGCGCCATTTCGATGGTGAGGAAAGTCCGAACTCCAAAGAGCAGCGTGCTTTGTAACACAAAGGCGATAATACATTTCCCTTTGGGAATTGGGTAGTCGACGGAAAGTGCAACAGAAAATATACCGCCTTAAATTATTAAGGTAAGGTTGAAATGGCGAGGTAAGAGCTCACCGCAAAGGAAGTGATTTCTTTGGCAAGGTAAACCCCACGCGGAGCAAGGCAAATAAGGAAAAAGTGTTCTAAACAGTTTTGCTGCTCGCAAAACCCTATGGATTTTTCCGGGTATGCTGCAAAGAAATTTATGGCAACATAAATTCAAGATAAATGCTTCTCATTCCCTAACAGGAATACAGAATTCGGCTTATAGACAGCTTCGTTATTGATTTTTTAGTTGATTTTCTGATTCTTTTATGCTATGCTTACACTCACCTTCTAATCCAGAATGGATAATAAATGCAAAGGATAATATTCATTCGATTCTTATTGACCACGCTCACTGTGAAAAAAAAGCTGCAGCAAATGCACTACATTTAATTCAAAACTATCCTCAATATCCTGAATTAGTTCTAGAAATGATTGCCATTGTAAAAGAAGAATGGGAACATTTTGAACATGTATATGCTATTATTCTGCAACAGAATATTCAGTTGACAAAAGATACTGGAAACTTATATGCACAGCAATTAAGCAAGAATATCAGAAAATCTGAAGATGTAAAATTACTAGACTTATTATTAGTTGATGCTATCATCGAAGCTAGATCTTGTGAACGTTTTTCAATCTTGTCTAAATGCATGTCAATCCCCTCTTATCTAAGAGAATTTTATTCTACATTGCTAGCTTCTGAAGCTGGACATTATATAACGTTTGTTGATCTTGCTAAAAAGTTTTATCCAGATGAAATTGTTAAATCTAGACTTCAACAATTAGCTGCCATTGAAGCAAAAATTGTTCAACAATTACATAATCAACCAACAATTCATGGTTAACAATAATCCACATATTGTATTCATGGGAACTCCTGAATTTGCAGTGCCTTCTATGCTTGCAATTCATCACAAATATGGTATAAAAGCAGTTGTAACATTGCCTGATAAACCCGCTGGTAGAGGCCAAAACTTGCGTCCTACTGCTGTGAAAGTAGCAGCATTACAGCATAATATTCCAGTATTAACACCACAATCTCTTAAAGATCCTTCTTTCATTCAAGAATTACAGAATCTTCAACCCGATATTATTATTGTAGTGGCTTTTAGAATATTGCCAAAATCTGTTTATGAATTAGCCTCGATTGGTACTTTTAATATTCATGGAAGTTTATTGCCTAAATATAGAGGTGCAGCGCCAATTCAGTGGTCTTTAATTCATGGAGATACAGAAACCGGGCTTACAACCTTTTTATTAAATGATACAGTTGATACTGGTAATATTTTACTTCAGAAAAAATGTAATATTCCAGAGAATACATCATATGGTGAGCTTTATCAACAACTTATGTCATTAAGTGTTTCTATCGCTTTAGAAACCTGTGATGGATTAATACACAATACTATTATCCCAAAAGTACAAGATGAAAAAGCTTCAAGCCCAGCACCAAAAATTTTCAAAGACCATTGTCATATATCTTGTGAACAATCAGCTAAGGAAATTAAAAATCTTATTCATGGATTAAATCCAATACCTGGTGCTTTTGTATCTATTGACAATAAACAGGTAAAGCTACTAAGGGCTAATCATTATACAGGAAATGAACAAGTACACTGTGGACATTTCCTCATCAATAGTACTGAGTTTTTATTAGGATGTTCAGATGGTATTTTGTCTATAGTTGAACTACAAATGGAAGGAAAACCAAAAATGAAAACAACTGATTTTTTACGTGGATATCGCGGCATTTTACATGGAATAGTTACATAATATGGAACCATTAGAATTTTGGACAATTTGTAATAGTAATGGAATATTACTTTCTCACGAACAAGTAGATCGTTTTGATAGATATTATAAAGAACTTATTTATTGGAATGAAAAAATAAATTTGATCTCGAGAAAAGATATGGATAATATCTGGGAACATCATTTTTTACATTCTTTAAGTATTGTTAAGGCAGATATAATTCCTGCTAAAGCAATATGCATGGATATTGGTACTGGAGGAGGTTTACCGGGCATTCCTGTAGGTATAGCACGCGAGGATTGCAAAGTTACTTTGGTAGATTCTATTGCAAAAAAAATGAAATTAACCTCCATGTTTGCAGCCCATACTGGTTTAAGAGGTTTAACTGCAATTACTACAAGAATGGAAGACTTATCTACCGACAAACAATTTAAAGGTAAATATGATATCATTATGGCTAGAGCTGTAGCCCCAATAGAAAAACTTGTGAATTGGACATTACCTTTACTAAAACCACATGGTTCTTATATTCTTCTAAAAGGTGGGGACCTTACCCAAGAAATACTTCAGGCCAAAGAATCTATTAAAGGAATTCATATTCAAGAATTACCCATAATATGGAAAGGAATAGATTGGTTTACTACAGAAGATAAAAAGATTATAGTGTGCACATTTCCTGATCATAAATAATTTAATTGTACTTTTTGGTTACATATATTTTTTTAATTTGTCTTGGCATTAATTAGATAAGCACATTGTTTACCATTTCTGGTTAGCTTATGAACCGTCGTTCTTTTTTTAAAAATCTAGCTTTATCAAAAGATCCAGTTGACATACCACAAAAAGCACAAATCAATGCTTTAGAAAAATTTCAAGGGACTTGGAATAAAGAAACTCGCCTTCACCTGCTTCGCAGAACAATGTTTGGATGTACTCCAGCAGAGTATAATTCTGTAGAAACAAAATCACTTGATGAGATTTTAGACATATTATTTGCTGGAATTACTTTACCAGAAGAACCGCTGGCATATACTAATTCAGGCTCAATAACTGCTGGAAATCCATGGGTATCTGCTGCATATGAATCAGGTTCAGAGCAGCAACGATTAACATTTTTGCAATCTTGGCACATAAATATAGTGCTAAAACAGCCAATGCGCATTCATGATAAAATGGTATTGTTTTGGCAGAATCATTTTGCAACCGGAGCAATTGTTGTTAAAGATGCTCGATATATGTACAAACAAACAACCTTATTATATCAACAATCTTTAGGAAATGCTAAAGATTTAGTGAGATATATGCTGTTTGACTTGGCAATGAGCAGATATTTAAATAATAATACAAATACAAAATCTAATCCAAATGAAAATCTAGCAAGAGAACTCCAAGAACTTTTCACGATAGGAAAAGGACCAGAAATCGCTCCTGGTAATTATACTCATTATACAGAACAAGATGTAAAAGCGGCAGGGAGAGTAATTTCTGGATGGGCTGATAATCAATCCAAATTATCATTGGTTTTTACTCCTAATAATCATGATACTCAACCAAAACAGTTTTCATCCGCATATCAAAATACTATCATTAAATCTACTGCAAATACAGAGAATAGTGCTAAGACTGAAGTTGATGACTTATTGTCCATGATTTTTAAACAAGAACAAACATCTTTACACTTAATCAGAAAACTCTATCGATTCTTTGTTGATTATGTAATTGATGATTCTGTTGAGAACTATATAATTAAACCATTAGCAGAACAATTCAGAGCCGCTAATTTTGAAGTAAAACCCATTGTAAGAACTTTATTATCTAGTACTCATTTTTATAGCAATACTGTAAGAAATTGTTTTATTAAAACGCCAGCAGATTTAATAATTGGAACTTCAAGATTCTTTCATCCCGAGGGATTATATCCAGAAGAGTTGAATTTGATGCATTGGGCAAATAGAACATTAAGAAGATTGATGGGAAATATGGGTTTAGATATCATGAATCCACCTAATGTAGCGGGAATTCCAGCATATTATCAGGAACCATCTTTTCATGAATTATGGATAAATGCTGATACATTACAGAAAAGAATCAAGTTTACGAATGATTTGTCGATAGATCATTTACAATTAGATGAAATGGATTATACCAAAGGTCCACTGATTGATGTTATTCAATTTGCAAAAGATTCTGGTGATCCAACAGATCCAACTGTCATTATCAATTATTGGTGTGAATGGCTATTTTCTATGCCAATTAGTGAAACAGTAAAAAATCAAGTAAAAGACTTCCTCACTGCTGGTTCACCTGATTATGAATGGACTGTAAAATGGAATCTCTATATCGCCGATGAAGCAAATACTCCACAAGATGCCGCAATTGTCTCAGCTGTTGAAAAGCCACTCAGAAATCTAATAAAATATCTATTAGCAATGGCAGAATATCAACTTATTTAATAGACAATTCCATTAAGATTCTTACGGATTATTATATATGAAACGCAGATCATTTTTGCAAACAATTGCTTCAGCAAGTGCAATAAGCCCCTTAATTATCAATGGTTTTAATGTTAAAGCCTTTGAACCTACAAATTTGTTTACTTTGGCAGGTGCTGTAGATTGTGATGAGAGAGTTTTAGTACTTATTCAGTTAAATGGAGGAAATGATGGCCTAAACACTATTATTCCTTTAGACCAATATTCGCAATATTATGCGGCTAGAACATCGATAGCTGTACCAGAGAAAACGATCATAAAATTATCTGATACTACTGGTATTAACCCTGAAATGACTGGCATGAAATCATTATTTGATCAGGGTAAATTAAAAGTACTGCATAGTGTTGGTTATCCAACCCCAAATTATTCTCATTTTAGATCTACAGATATTTGGTTATCTGGCTCTGATACAGAAGAATATTTAAATACTGGAGTTATGGGAAGATATTTGGATTATAGATTTCCTGGTTATCCTAGTACATATCCAAATGCTTCTATGTCCGACCCATTAGCAATACAAATTGGGTCTGTATTATCTACTGGCTTTGAGGGCCCACATGCTAATATGGCAATGGCTTTCACAGATCCTACTTCTTTTTATAATATTGTTAATGAAAAAGATATAACTGATACCTCTTCACGATCTGGTTTAGAACTAGCTTATATACGTAAAGTAGGTGAGCAATTAAATAATTTTGCAAAGCCTGTAAAAAATGCAGCTTTAAAAGTTCCAAAGAATGTATCATCTCTATATCCAGCACATACATTTAATACCCCAAATCCATTATCAGAACAGTTAAAAATCGTTGCTCGATTAATAGCAGGCGGATTAAAAACAAAAATTTACATGGTAAATCTATCAGGATTTGATACACATTCTAGTACAACGAATGTTGGTTTTGGTGTTAATGTTAATCATGCTAATCTGTTAAAACAATTATCTACAGCAATTACTGCTTTTATGGATGATTGCAAATTATTAGGTATTCAAGACAAAGTACTTGGTATGACTTTCTCTGAATTTGGTAGACGAATAAAATCTAATGGAACTGGAACCGATCATGGCGCAGCAGGACCCGTCTTTTTATTTGGAAATTCTGTGATTCCAGGATTTTTAGGAACAAATCCTATCATCCCTGATAATGTAAGCTCAGAAGATAATATCCCAATGCAAACTGATTTTAGATCTTTATATAGTTCTTTATTAACTCAGTGGTTTTGCGTTCCACAAAAAGATATTCCTTCTGTTACATTGCATAATTATGCTAATAATTTGCCTATTCTTCAAGGGATTAGTAATAGTGTTAAAGATGAACCTTTGCATGCATTATCATTACAATTATCCTTATTCCCAAATCCAATACTCCATCAATCTCAATTGCAGATACAAACTTTGTCTCCAATAGCTGAAATAGTATTATATGATAGAACTGGTAAGTTAATGAGTACAATTTCTGGATATATTCCAGAGGGTAATCATACTATACTTTTTGAAAGAGTAGGATTATCTGCCGGACAATATTATCTACAAGCCAGATTAATTAATGGCTATACTCAAAGCATAATTGTGAATATTCAATAGTCACAAAATAATACACAATAAAGCCCTGATTATGGGCTTTTTTTTTTCATATACGTTAAAATCTATAGTAAAACGTTACAAGTACCAGCTTGACAAACCTTATTCTATAATGTAAAGACACTTTACAATCTTATAGCACGCATGATTTACAATTTGGGTGCGGTTTTAGAAAAGGTTATATTGAAAATCACGTTGCAGCATAAAGACGTGTGACATTATCATAAACAGGGAGTTTTCGATGGTACAATCTAGGATGTATTCTTTGATTATATCTATTGCTATAACTATAGTACTAGGTTTTTCATATATACCCCTCTATGCACAACAAAGTGCAAACCCTACAACTAAAGCAACCATTCAGAATCAATCTTCTGTACTTACTGCAGACTCAACTAATAGCATTCAACCACAGAACTATTTTATTGCTCAAAAATTAGAAAGAGCGCGCCAAAAATATTTAAGGGCATTGTCTGCCATCGAAAATGACGATACCTTATCTGTTCCAAGGCTTTTTGAAGAAGCTGTGCAAGCATTAAATTCCCTAGCAAGTTATCCTGGAATTGATCAAAATGAAGATTTTACAGACTTGGCTCAATCTATCATAGAAGATTATGAAAGTTATGTTCAGAGTATAGATAGTTTATCTGAAACATCTTCTGCATTTATGTTGCGTCAAAAAATCTATCAAGAAGTTGAAGATATAGATACTCTAGAACAAGAGTCAACAACAACACTTGTTCGAGTTCCCTATCCCCTTTCCTTGCCATCGGCTACAATTCCACTTGAAGTAAATGAACATGTAGAGAAGAATCTCACATTTTTAACTGAAGCTCGCGGACGTAAATTCTTTCGTAAATGGCTTGAACGTAGTGGTAAATGGTTTCCTTTGATGCGCAGAATTGCCAGAGAAGAAAATATGCCCGATGAAATCATCTTTTTATCAATGATAGAAAGTGCATTAGATCCTAATGCCACCTCTGGGGCAAAAGCAGTTGGCCTATGGCAATTTATGCAAGCAACCGCCGGAGATTATAATTTAAAAGTCAATTTATATATAGATGAAAGAAGAGATCCAGAAAAGGCAACACGCGCAGCTATGCGTTATTTAAAATGGCTTTTTAATGAGTTTGGTGATTGGTATCATGCATTAGCAGCATATAATAGTGGTCCGAATGGACCTGTTAAAAGAGGTATAGAACAACTTGGAAGGGATAATAATCCTTCTTTTTGGGATATCCGGGATATGCTTCCAAGAGAAACCAAAAATTATGTACCACTGTTTATTGCTACATCTATTATTGGGTCTAATCCAACAGAATATGGATTTGACTTATCAGAATTAACATATGAACCTGAATATGTGTATGATATCTTTACAGTTGGCGAATCTATTAGTTTAAAAGCATTAGCAAATTGTACAAATCAGCCTTTAACAGTGTTAAAATCTTTAAATCCTGAATTAGTAGGCATTAGTACACCACCAGATGGTCCATATCAATTAAAAATTCCCTTAGGATCTAAAGATATCTTCTCAGGTAATTATTCTGCGATGTCTGATGAAGATAAGCATCCATGGATTACATATGAAGTCAAAAAAGGTGAAACACTGGCTTCGATAGCAGCTGATTATGGTATTACTACGCAAGATGTTTTGCAAACAAATCCATCGATAAATTCCAAGAATCTATCCAAAGGTACTGTTTTAAGATTGTCTAAAGAGATTATTAATGCTGCAAGCCTTTTGGCTCAAAATAAGGCAGAGATTATTGATCCTGTTGCTGACAATAAAGTACAATTAAGCTCGGGTGCAATTAATAAAGATACTATACTTGAAAGGCCAATTAGTATCATTACTAAACCAAAAGAAAGTATACAAAACAAGCAGAATAAAGACACTATCATTTATGCTGCTTCTACTTTACCAAATACTGAGTTCATTAAAAAAGACACCATCATTCCTGTTAAAAAAGAGAAACAAAATTCCGGGAATACATCTATCTCTATAAGCAATACAAAGCCAGTAAAGATTTTCAATAGAGATTCATCATATTCATCTGACAATAAGCAGGCACAAATTGCATCCAAGGAAAAATCAAAATCCAGTTCGGTAAACATACAATCTGATGTACCGATACAAAAAAGTACAATTAAGCATATAGTTAAATCAGGTGAAACGCTTTATTCTCTAGCCCAGAAATATGGCGTCCGTATGACAGATTTACGAAATTGGAATAGTATCTCATTTGATAATGATGCCTTATTAAATGGACAAGAATTAATCGTTACTCCATCTAATGAATCTAAATTAGATGTCATTGTAAAAACTCATAATCTTATACATGTAGCTTCTGGAAAAAATGGACGCCACAGAGTTAAAAAAGGTCAGACATTACAAGTTGTCGCTCAGATGTATGATATCAAAGTAGAAGATTTAGCAAAGGCAAATGGATTAAGCCCTAAAGTCAGAATAGGCCAAGGATTAGTGCTCCTTCTTCCTTCAAAAGCTAGTATCAATAGAAAATTACAGACAAACAAAAATAATGCGAAAGTAAAAAAAGTATATGCTGTAAAGAAAGGAGATTCTTTTGCTAAGATAGCTTCTAAATATGGAATTTCTGAAAAAGATTTAAAGAAATGGAATCCTGGTATTCGTTCTAATGGCCTAGTTAAAGGTAAGCGTTTAACAATGTATACCAAGGCCGCACAAACAACTGTATCCAAAAAAAGTAAGAATAGTAAAGGAATTTCCACATCAAAATCATCTCATACGATTCGCAAAGGTGAATCATTATCAAAAATTGCGGACAAATATGGAATAAGTGTTCAGCAGTTAACAAAAATAAATAATAACATTAAGCCAAGAGATCTTAAAGCTGGTCAGACAATTAAACTAAAATAGAATTCACAATGAAGAACATATAATGTATAGAATCCTTCTTCTTTTCGTATTTATGTGTCCATTGCTTTATGGCCAGAATTCTTTACGGTATATTCAGAATGAAGCATTTGGATTTGGAGAAAAGTTAGAATATAAGGTTGGCTATCAATTTGTAAAAGCTGGTACTGCTAGTTTTTATATATTACCCAAGCCAGCCATTATGAAAGGAAAATCCTGTTATGATATTCGTTTCGAGGTAAAATCTTTACAATCTTTAGATTGGCTGTATAGAGTAAAAGATATCTATAGAACTGTAGTTGATGTAGAAGGTATCTTTCCCCATTATTTTGAACAACATGTTAGAGAAGGAAATTATAAAAGAGATTTTACTGCAAGTTTCGATCAACAAGCCCATAAAGCCTATACGCAAAAAGGAGAATTCCCAATTCCTCCTTTTGTACATGATATAGTTTCCGCATTTTATTTTATTCGTACCATAGATGTAGCATCAAAAAAGAAAAATGAGATTATTCCATTAAAGAATTTTTTTAATGATACAACATATGCACTTGGAGTAAAAATAATTGGAAAACAAAAAATCAAAGTTGAAGCCGGCACGTTTAATTGTATTGTTTTAGAACCTTTAATTACCGAAGGTGGCTTATTTAAAAGTGAAGGTAAAATATTAATGTGGGTTACCGATGATGAAAGAAAATTACCAATAAAAGTAAGTACAAAGATAATTATAGGATCTATCGATGCAGAGTTAACTCAATACTCTGGTATCAGAGGTGAAATCAAAGCAAAAGTTATCGAAGACTAAGATTTCAATTATCAGTAGATTAACTATTTCATGATTTTAAATACTCCTATTAGTAGTATGTTTGCATAAAATATTAAGATAAATGTTCATATGAATTCCATGCCTTTAGATCAAAACCAAGAAATACATAATTCTACTACAGATTATTTACAAAGTATCTATGAACACCTTGTTCAAAAGCTTCAGCCAGAATTAAGAACATTAATAGATCAATGGGAATCTAAAAAAAACAATTATAAAGGTGATCATTTTACTTATTATGTAAGAAATAAAGAAATTAAAGTAGATAATTTTATTCAGTCATTAAGTAATTCTCGTATACCAAAAATAGCAGTACCTGAATTTAAAGATTGGGGAGAAATTATAAAATGGACTATGAGAGAAAACTTCCCCGGTGAATTCCCCTATACAGCCGGCGTATATCCATTTAAAAGAACAGGCGAAGATCCAACAAGGATGTTTGCTGGAGAAGGTGGCCCCGAAAGGACAAATAAACGATTTCATTATTTAAGTGTAGATATGCCCGCTGCCCGACTATCAACCGCTTTTGATAGCGTTACACTATATGGCGAAGATCCTGATATAAGGCCTGATATTTTTGGAAAAATTGGAAATAGTGGCGTTTCTATAGCTACTTTAAATGATGCAAAAAAACTGTATTCAGGATTTGATTTAAGTAATCCAAAAACATCTGTGTCTATGACGATTAATGGTCCAGCACCTATGATCTTAGCGTTTTTTATGAATGCAGCCATAGACCAAGAATGTGAGAAATACATCAAAGAACATCATTTAACTGAATCGGTTCACAATACGATTTCAGAACTCTATAAAGCAAAAGGGCTAGATGCACCTACATATTGTTCAGATCCAATAACACAGAGCACTGATTTACCTATAGGAAATAGTGGCCTTGGATTACAATTACTTGGAATATCTGGCGATAAAGTACTTCCATTAGACATCTATAATGAATGCAAAAAAAAGGCATTACAAAGTGTAAGAGGAACCGTACAAGCAGATATTTTAAAAGAAGATCAAGCACAAAATACATGTATATTTTCAACTGAGTTTGCCCTAAAAATGATGGGTGATATTCAAGAATATTTTATAGAAAAGAATGTCAGAAATTTTTATTCTGTATCTATTAGTGGTTATCATATAGCTGAAGCCGGAGCAAATCCAATCACACAATTAGCATTTACGCTTGCTAATGGATTTACCTTTGTTGAGTATTATTTATCCAGAGGTATGAATATAGATGACTTCGCGCCTAATTTATCTTTCTTTTTCTCTAATGGTATCGACCCAGAATATGCTGTAATTGGCCGCGTTGCCAGAAGAATATGGGCAAAAGCAATCAAGAATATATATGCCGGAAATGAACGCTCACAAATGCTTAAATATCATATTCAAACCTCTGGTAGATCATTACATGCACAAGAAATAGATTTTAATGATATAAGAACCACTTTGCAAGCATTATATGCTATTTATGATAATTGTAATTCATTACATACCAATGCATATGATGAAGCAATTACAACTCCTACAGAAGAATCTGTAAGACGTGCAGTTGCAATTCAACTTATCATTAATCGAGAATTAGGCTTAACAAAAAATGAGAATCCATTACAAGGATCATTCATTATCGAGGAATTAACAGATCTAGTAGAAGAAGCTGTATATGCAGAATTTAATAGATTATCAGAGCGTGGCGGCGTTTTAGGTTCTATGGAAACAATGTATCAAAGGAATAAAATTCAAGAAGAATCCTTGCATTATGAAACATTGAAACATACAGGTGAATATCCCATTATTGGCGTAAATACCTATTTGTCAAAAAATGGATCTCCAACTATTATTCCTCAAGAAGTAATTAGATCGACAAATGAAGAAAAATTATTGCAAATCAAAAATGTAAAAACATATCAAGATTTTTTTGCAAATGAAGCTGAACAAGCCCTTTTTATGGTTAAATCAGCAGCAATAGATAATACTAATATCTTTGAAGCATTAATGGAAGCGGCAAAAGTATGCTCGCTTGGCCAGATGTCCAAGGCATTATATCAAGTAGGCGGACAATACAGAAGAAATATGTGATTTTTTTTAATATATAGGATAGAATATGAAATCATTTTGTAAAAGTGCCTCTCTATGTGCACTAATTGTTACTTTGTCATTGATTGTTGGATGTAGTGATACAGCTACCACTCCAGATACTTCAACAACAGACATCATGCCTTTAAAAGCTGGTAATTATTTTGTTTATAATAATTATCGTTTAGATTCTTTAACTGGAATTAAAGATAATAGTTCATTAAGAGTTGATTCAATTGTTAATGGCATGTCAACTTCTCATGTTGGAAAATCTTGCTATTCTTTTGATACATATATTGCAGGAGTAAAAACTGCTACTGATTATTTTGCAAAAGAATCAAAATCAATATGGAGTTTCTCCTCTCTTTTACCAGCAGGAATTGCAACTAGTGGTGTTCTTGAAACAATTTTACCACAAGGTAATAGATGGATGAAAATTGCCGATTATGCTTCTATTAAAGATTCTACATGGGCAATGTATGATACGACTCTAACGAATCTGATTATTCCAGGAATACCTATACCAATCAATGCTGTAATTAGTATGAAAGGTAAAAGAACTGCTGATGAAACTATTACTATTGGAACTACTACATATACCAATGCTCATAAGTTTGAAGTGATTTTATCCCCAAATGCAACATTATCAGGCTTTACAATTCCTATCGGAACTGTTAAAAAATATATGTGGATAGCTGATAATATTGGTATCATCAAAGAAGAATTCCCGCCTATTGACATTCAAGTGAATGTTCCTGGAGTGCCAGCAACAAGATTTAGAAGTGATGGTTTTGTAAAAGAATTAAAAACATATAAACTTCAATAAAACATAAGTGAATAGGCTGCTCTACAAAGAGCAGCCATTCTTTTATATGGTATGTCCAAATAAGTCGAATTCTGCTGTATCATCAATCTCTACGGTTATAAAATCACCAATAGAAAGTTTTTGCTCACTTCGAACATATAATTCATTATCTACTTCAGGCGCATCTGATTCTGTTCGGCATTGATATTCCCCATTAATTTCTTGCTCTACGATAGCTTTAATGTGTTTACCAATCAACGTTTGATTTCTTTGTAAAGATAATCCCTTTTGTATATCCATCAATATTGTTCTTCTTTCATCTTTTACTTCTTGGGCAATAGGATCACCTAAAATATATGCATAGGTATCATCCTCTTGTGAATATGTAAATACACCAACTCTATCAATAAATCCATTAGATACAAATTCGCACAATTCAGCAAAATCTTCCTCGGTTTCACCTGGATATCCAACAATAAACGTAGTTCTTAATGTAATATCAGGAACTGTGTCTTTTATAATATGAATCAATTCTTCGGTAGCCCTTCTTGTTATGCCTCTTCTCATCGATTTAAGAACATTTGTAGAAATATGTTGCAAAGGCATATCAATATATGAGCAAATATTGTCTCTTTCGGCTATAACCGGCAGAATCTCTTTAGGAAATTTTGTAGGATAAGCATACATCAAACGTATCCATTCAGCACCAGAAACATCACTTAAAGCTCTTAATAAAACATCTAGACTTCTTTTTCCATAGATATCTAGTCCATAAGCAGTTGAATCCTGAGCTACCAAAATTATTTCTTTTACTCCTTGTCTTGTTAAAGCTTGTGCTTCTCTAACGATATCCTCTACTTGTTTTGAACGGTGTTTTCCACGCATTAAAGGAATTGCACAAAATGAACAAGGATTATCACAACCTTCGCTAATCTTTATATAAGCATAATGCTTAGGAGTAGAAAGAACTCTTTCTCCCATCAAAGCATATTTTAAATCTGGCGATAAAACTTTTAAAATATTACCATATGCTTCGGTTCCAAAGAAATGATCAACTTCGGGAATTTCTTTTCTTAAATCCTCACCATAGCGTTCTGACAAGCAACCAGCAACGATTAATGTTTGAATTTTCCCTTTTCTTTTCAAAGCAGCTGCTTCTAATATAGTATTAACGCTTTCTTCTTTCGCTAAATCTATAAAACCACAAGTATTAATGATGATAGATGATGCCTTTTTAGGATCATCGGTTAACTCTAGATGTGCTGCTTTAAGATGTCCAGATAAGACTTCAGAGTCTACTGTATTTTTGCTACAACCTAAAGTAATCACCGATACTTTTTGGCTTATAGTTGTACGAGATTGTGCCATAGATAAAGATTTGTTTGTATGTTTTAATAAAATATTACAAAAATAGCAAGTTTACATGCATCAATTGTTTCAGTTCTTAAGTTAATTGCACATTATCAGATATTCAATCAATTATTTGATCTGTACCTTTGTATTTTTGCAGTATGTATCATCGTAGATAGTTCATATGTCACAATTATTAGAAATTGCCAAAACTGCAGCATTAACAGCAGGTTCTATCTTAAAGAATGGCTTTAGAACCTCATGTACTATGCATTCAAAACAAGGAATTCATAATCTTGTTACAGAATATGATATAGCTTCCGAAGCAGTCATAATTTCAATCATTAAACAAGCATTTCCAGAACACAGTATTCTCTCTGAAGAATGTGGTCATATTGATAATAATTCAGATATACAGTGGATTATAGATCCCTTAGATGGGACAGTAAACTTTGCACATGGAATTCCCATATTTAGTGTTAGCATAGCAGCAGTTCAGAATGGTGAACCAATTTGTGGAGTCATTTATGCCCCAATGACAGATGAATTATTTTTTGCTGAAAAAGGACATGGAGCTTTTCTTCATGACTTCCCCATTCATGTAACCGATACTAAGAATATAGAAGACTGCATTTTAGTTACTGGATTTCCTTATAATGTAAAAGATAATCCTGAAAATTGTATCGGACATATTGCTGGGATTCTTAGTTTGGGGATTCCGATTAGACGCCTAGGAAGTGCTGCATTAGATATAGCATATGTTGCATCTGGACGATTCGATGGCTTCTGGGAGGTTTCTCTACAAAGTTGGGATTTTGCAGCAGGACTACTCTTGTTAAAAGAAGCTGGCGGAAGTATCGTAAATTATGATGGATCTCCTTTTACAATTTCAAATGGCGGTACTTTTTTGGCAACAAATGGCTTTATAGAAAAAGCTATGATTGAAGCTTTACAATATGCAGATATACTATATCCAAGAGTTACTCAATGAATAATGAACACATACAAAGACATTTTATGAGTGGCGCTGGAAATCTTTTCTCTGTCATTGATAATAGAATCTATCATCTGCCTCTTCAAGAATTGCAAAAGATGGCAAAGCAATTATGTTCTCTATCTAATGGAGATTCAGTAGATGGATTGATTGCGATGAAAAACCATCCTGATTATGTATTTGAAGCCGAATATATCAATCCCGATGGATCTGCTGGAGCTATGTGTGGAAATGGTTCTAGATGTGCGGTTCTATTTGCTGTTCAACACTTTTTACGTATTGAAGATTCAATCCCACTCTATGGATCATTTGATTTTATGATGGCTAATAGAATGTATCATACTGCATTTTCTGAATCTGGAAAGCTAGTAAAAGTTCATTTTCCTGTCATAACCGACATTAATACTCGCCTTCAAATAGAAGTTGGACAATCTTCCTATCATTGTTCATATGTTTTTAATGGCTCTGACCATTGTATTATCGATGCTTCTCTGATAGGATTAGATAATACTTCATTTTTCTCTTTCGATTTAGCACATTTTGCCCCTGCTTTACGATATCATAGTGCTTTTGGAGAAAGAGGAGCAAATATTACTATTGCTTTACAACAAGATTCAACAATTTATATTAGAACATATGAAAGAGGCGTTGAAGCTGAAACTGGGGCATGTGGAACTGGGGCAATGGCTACTGCTTTCAGTTTTCATACATTATATGATATGAAGTATCCAATCACGATAATCCCTACATCAAAAGAAATGCTTACTATTGGATCATATGAATCAGATCATCATCTATATTTAGAGGGACCAGCAAGATTTCTAGATGAACAAGACATCATAACTAATATAAAGAGAATAAAAGCATGAGATTTATAGGTATAGATCCTGGAAGTGTTATTTGTGGTTATGGAGTAATCGAAAAAACTGGAACATCTACTTTTATTCTTATTGAATATGGTGTAATAGAAGCAAAGAAGGAATTTGAATCATTACCTTTACGATTAAGTATGATATATACCAAAATACAAGAAGTGATTGCAAGGACTTTACCTGATGAATTATCATTAGAAGCAACATTTTATGCTAAGAATGCACAGTCATTAATCAAGTTATCTCATGCCAGAGGGGTAGCAATGCTAGCAGGAACATTAAAAGGTTTGCCTGTTATAGAATACTCAGCAAAAGAAGTGAAGAGGTCTGTTACCGGCAATGGCAATGCTAGCAAAGAACAAGTTCAGTATATGGTAAAATCTATATTACAAATAGATGAAACACATAAGTTTTTTGATGCTACTGATGCACTTGCAGTTGCATTATGTCATGGTTTAAAAAGGTCTACACCAAAACAATCTGCAAAGTCTTGGAAACAATTTGCGACAGAAAATCCTCATCGAATTAAAAAACAATGAAACATTCACACTTTATTGAATTTTTATCTTTAAGACTTCAACAGCCACTACCAGGTTGGGATTCCCATAAAAGGATGAGTCCATTGATAAATGGGGCTATACCCACTGGCTATACAAAAATTCCACAAGACGCAAAGAAATCTGCTGCTGCTATCTTATTATACCCAAGATCAGATCAATCAGCATTACTATTGACAGTAAGAAGTCAAAAAGTTTCCCATCATAAAGGACAAATTTCATTACCTGGAGGAAGATCTGAAGAGAATGAACATAGTATCGATACTGCACTCAGAGAAACCCATGAAGAAATTGGCATTCATCCATCATATATCAATGTTATAGGCGCGCTCTCCCCTCTTTATGTTCCACCGTCACAATCACTCATGAATATTATTGTTGGTGAATTGCGTGCTCACCATGAATTCTCTATCAATACAGATGAGGTTCAAGAAGTTTTTAGTATTTCTTTAGATACTCTTCTTCATACAGATATTACCTTTCATTCAAAACAGCGAAGTAATGGTATAGAAGTTATCGCACCTGTTTGGGAAATACATCCTACTACACATTTATGGGGAGCTACTGCCATGATACTGAATGAATTATTGTGGCTTTATAAAGAATTCAAGGAACATATCTATGAATGAATTGGAATCCCATTTATCTGCAAAAGCATTAAAAGAACTTCAATCATATTTTCCTCAACAACGATATTCTGTGCAGATAGCCGATAGATTATTGTATGCTCATGATGCAAGTTCTTATAGAATTATTCCATCTGGAATAGTATATCCAATACATAATCAAGAAATTCAATGGCTTTTTTCTTGGGCTTCTCGTTTCAATCATAGTTTAACATTTAGAGCAGCTGGAACATCTCTGTCTGGTCAGGCTGTAGGAAGTGGGCTCATCGTAGATTGTTCTAAACATTGGAAAGACATCACCGTTCATGATGAAGGCAATTCAATAACTGTTCAGCCTGGTTGTATTGGAAGTAAAGTAAATAATGCATTAAAAAGGTGGAATCGTAAAATTGGGCCAGATCCAGCATCTATTAATTCTTGTATGATGGGTGGTATTCTAGCTAATAATTCCAGCGGGATGTGCTGTGGAGTGATTCATAATTCTTATCATACTGTCGAAAATCTTGAATGCGTGCTACCAAATGGATATATCATTCACACTGCAAATAATGATAGTGATACTTTATTCAAACAAAATGCGCCCAAGATATATGATGAATTAATCAGTATAAGAAACTATATACTTGAAAATGAAGAACTTATACAACGTATCAGAAATAAATATGCCATTAAAAATACAGTTGGGTATTGTCTAAATGCATTTTTGGATGAACAATCCCCAGCTAAAATTGTTGGTAAATTAATGATTGGTTCTGAAGGTACATTAGGTTTTATAAGCAAAGCAACCTTAACTACTATTCCGGATTTGCCTTATAAAGCAACTGCTTTATTACTATTCCCAACAGTATATGATGCATGTTTAGCAATTGAATCTCTTAAAAATACGGGTATAGCAGCGCTTGAAATCATGGATAGATCTGCATTACGATCTGTTGAAGATGCAAAAGGTGCTCCACTCATCTTAACACAATTACCAGAAGATGGTACCGCTTTATTGGCTGAATATCATGCAATAAATCAAGAAGAATTACACAATTTTATCAATAATTGCATACAGAATTTTAGTTCTTATCGCCTAATACATCATCCTGTATTTACAAGCGATGATACAGAAAGAGCACAATTATGGAAAATTCGAAAAGGGATGTTCCCATCTGTTGGGGCAAAAAGGGCAAAAGGAACTGGAATCATCAATGAAGATATTGCTGTTCCTGTAGAATATTTACCTGATGTGATTAAGGATTTGCGAGAATTATTTGCAATCTATCAATATGATGAAGCAATTATATTTGGTCATGCAAAAGATGGGAATCTTCATTTTGTTGTTTCGCATTCCTTTTCTACTCAGCAAGACATCGACCATTTTGGCGCATTCATGGAAGATCTAGCAGCATTAATCATCCATAAGTATCATGGCTCGCTAAAAGCTGAACATGGAACAGGAAGGAATATTGCTGCTTTTGTTCAAGATGAATGGGGGTCTGATTTATACAATATTATGAAAAGGCTAAAATCTGCTTTTGACCCTTTGTCCATTCTTAATCCAGGTGTTTTAATAAGCGATGACCCCAAAAGTCATACACAATTTCTTAAGCCTTTTCCTATTACCCATGATATTATCGATACATGTATAGAATGTGGTTATTGTGAGGCCACCTGCCCTACATCAATGACAACATTAACGCCAAGACAAAGAATAGTATTACAAAGAGAAATAGCATTAGCTACATCACCCTTCATTATCAAAGAGTTACAAGAATACAAAGCGTATCAATCAATTGATTCATGTGCTAATGATGGTTTATGTTCAATGGCTTGTCCTGTTGGAATAAATACTGGCACTTTTGTTAGAGAAGAACGTAAGCGATTACTTTCTGAACAGGAGTATAATTCTCATATACAAGAAGTAGCGTCTATTAGTAAAAGAGACAATTCAATAAAACGATCACTTTCAATGGGAAGATTGGCTGAAAAGATCATTGGCCCCGCAATTTTAAAAGGTATAACACGATTAGTACATCCAATATTACACAATCCTATATGGATCAATAATTTACCAAAGCCCTTAACGCTTCCATTAGAATATGATGCTTCAAGAATTTCTTCTCCAAGTATCTATTATATTCCAACATGTACTTCCCGCTTATTTGCTAAATCTGATGGAAGAAAAAAGAGTATTCAGCAATTAATGATAGAAATAGCTAAAAAGGCTGGTATTACGCTCATCATTCCAAATAATCTACAAGATAGATGCTGTGGAATGGCATATTATTCTAAGGGAAATGAAAAAGCTGCTGATATCGCATATGGTGGCTTTATGAAAGATATTCCTTTAGATTCAATAGTATTATCAGATTCTATGAGTTGTTCATATCATATTATCAAAAAAGAACAGTTTCATACTATACATACTCTTAGTTTTATTGATTCAATTCTTCCTTTATTGGAACTAAAACAAATCCCTGGAACTGCAATCATTCATCCTTCATGTTCTGTACTAGTGAATGATGACTTAGATCTAATAACTCGAATAAGCAAAGCATGTTCGGAAAAAGTTTTTATTCCAGAAAACACTGGTTGTTGCGGATTTGCTGGAGACCATGGCTTTTATCATCCAGAAATACCAATTCAAGCATTATTAGAAACTAAAAAAGAGATTTCAACAATTGCAGAGGTAAATGGGTATTATTCTGTTAATGCTACGTGTGAAATTGGAATGAATCTTGGCACCGAAAAGCCATATGAATCCTTGCTATATCTTATTGCTCAAGCAGCAGGAATATCTGTGTAAATGTTAATCCAGTATAGCTTGTTGAGCTTTTTGAGTTTGTACAGATAGTAAAAGCAAAGCTCCGCTTATAAAAAATATAAGAAGAATCAATAAGGCTATACGATAACTCCCACTATATTGAAAGGCAAGTCCAAAAGCTAATGGCCCAAGCCAACTGGTTCCCCTATCGGTTAACTCATAGAAACTAAAATACTCAGTTTCTTTTCCCTTTGGAATAATAGATGAAAAATAGGATCTACTTAAAGCTTGGCTACCACCCAATACAATTGCAATTACAGAACTTAATGCATAAAAATGCATAGCACTGTGCTTAGGCAAAAAGGCATAACCATATAGAATCACACATCCCCAGATACAAAGAGAGATTAAGATACTTGTTTTAGTAGAAGTTTTTTGAGCAATTTTATTAAAAAACAATGCGCCAAATAAAGCAATAAATTGTACTAAAAGGATTGCACCTTGTAATTCTGCAAGACTTAATCCAAGTTCTTCTTGTCCAAATTGTGCGGACATCGTTATAACAGTCTGAATGCCATCATTATATAAAGTAAAAGCAAGAAGGAATAACAGTGTTTGAGGGTAATTTTTTAATTGTTTACATGTGTTAATTAATTGTTTCCAACTATTTAATCCTTTCTCTTTTTCATGATATAGAGATGATTGCCTACCCACAAGAACAAAAGGAATAACAGTAAAAATAAGCCACCAAACACCTGCTGAGGTTAAACAAATTCTAACTGCAAGTCCAGTATCGATTCCAAAAGAATCTTTTTGCAAAAAAAACAGAATATTTAGCAATAGTAATAAGCCACCACCTAAGTATCCAAAAGCAAAGCCTTTGGATGAAACTTCGTCTCTTTCATGTGGTTCAGCAATATCTAAAAGCATTGCATTATAAAAAACAATCGATGCCCCATAAGCAGTATTTGCAAGTATAAAAAGAAGTCCACCTAATATCACAACAGAACTATCAATTCCATAAAAACCCATAGTTGCTACAGATCCTATTGAAGCACATAATAGAAGCAATCCCTGCTTATTATCTTTTTTATCTGCAAATGATGCTATGATGGGTAAGAGTATTGCTTGTAATAATACAGAAATAGATACACAATAAGGGAAGAATGATCCAGCAGCTATATCAATTCCTGCTATTTCAAAAACACCAGACATACCAGCTTGACTTTCAGCCAAATTTGTAAGATATGGTCCTAAAAAAACAGTTACTACCGTAGTAGAAAATGCAGAACTTGACCAATCATACATATACCAAGCAAAGCGCTTTTGTACTTTCATAAAAGATAATTTATCTTGATATTTATAACTATTGTAGTGCAATTTACACTTAATTATCAAAAATAATGATGATCTCTTCATCACTATATAGGTACTTACATTTCTTATACTTTATTTTTTTCTTTTTGATAAAATTTATTGTAAATAATATTTTTTTTACTTGTCTTTAAGCCTTCTCTACCGTAACTTTGCAACGGTTCCAACCCGCAGCATATTGGAACTTCTCATTCATCCTTCTATCTCAATTGGAGACAATGAAAGTAGAATACACTTTGTGTTTTTTCTATTTTCATCTTCAAATGTAGATTCTATGAAAAAAAACTCAGGTAAACATATTTCTACAGATACTGTAGATCATTATTCTGATATCAGAGCTAGGCTTATAAGCCAATTAGTTATGATGTCAATGATTATTATTGCTTTATTGATATTAGCAATACGCTGGAGAAATAATCAGCAGATTCAAACATTTTCCGTATCTGGTAATAATGCTGTAAGAAAGGAAGAAATCCTTGCTTTAGCATCTTTGAAGCCAGCCGATACCCTTGGAAGCAATCCTGGAAAATATAGACTTTCTGAGATCAGGACTCAAGTAATGAGGCATCCATTTATTCAGAATGCAATTGTTCAAAGTAATGGCTTTAAAGGTATACATATTATCATTGAGGAAAGAAAACCATTTTTAGCGATACCTACAGTATTAGGAAAATTTGATTTTATTGATTCTTCTGGAATTGTGTTACCTTATGAAGTATTTGCTCAATCTGGTGATGTGCCTATAGTATATGGACTTTACAAATGCAGTAAGATTGACTCAGCTGTACTATCATCATTAAAATATTTAATATCTACAGCACAAAAAAGAGACGGAGCTTTACAAGAATTTCTATCAGAAATAGATTATAATGAGCAGTCTAAATCTTTTACTTTTATAACTACAGATGGCGCAACCAGAGTAATGTTTGGATCTATAGATAATGCGCCCAAAAAATTTGAGAAATTGCATCTTTATCTCCAGCATGCATCAGAATTATCTGGTACTGCTCGATACATTGATGTTCGCTGGAAGGATCAAATAGTAATTGGAAAGCAATTAGCTTTGGCCTCTAAATAATGTGATTAAGACAAATAGAAATTAGCAATTGCAATTATCATTGTTAGGATTAGATCTTATGAAATCGGGTAATATCATTGCAGGATTAGACTTAGGAACTACGAAAGTTGTTGCATTGATAGCTTCTGTAGAGCCCGACACGCACATTATCAATATATTAGGAATAGGTACAGCCCCAAGCGAAGGATTAAAAAAGGGAGTAGTAGTTAATATAGACAAAACAGTAAAGTCTATTCAAATAGCTGTAGAGCAAGCTGAATTGCAGTCTGGTGTCTCTATGCAAGAAGCAGTAGTTGGCATTGCTGGAGATCATATTCAATCATTTGCTACAAGAAGTATTATTTCGATACCTCATTCTAGTAGAGAGATAGCCAAAACGGATGTATTACGAATTACCGAAGATGCAAAGAATATCAAGTTACAAGCTGATAGAAAAATACTTCATGTTCTCCCTCAAGATTATATTATTGATGGGCAAGATGGTGTAACAGATCCAGTTGGAATGAGCGGTGTAAGAATGGAAGCGAATATACATGTTATAACTGCATTACAAACAGCAATGCAAAATGTATATAAATGCGTAGAAAGAGCAGGCGTTCAAGTTAAAGGTGTTGTATTAGAACCACTTGCCAGTAGTTCGGCTGTATTAGATGATGATGAAAGAGAAGTTGGTGTTGCTTTAATTGATATTGGAGGCGGTACAACAGATATTGCCATATTCCATGAAAATGTTATTAGGCACACAGCAATTATTCCAGTAGCGGGAAATCAAGTAACCGAAGACATTGCTATTGGTTTAGGAATTTTGAATAATACAGCAGAAAAAATTAAAAAAGAATATGGTCATGCAACTGTAGAGAGTATTCTTCACGATGAACGTTTTATGATACCTGGTATTAGCGGCAGATCGCCATTAGAGATAGAAAAGAATTTATTGGCTCGAATAATTGGCCCTAGAATGGAAGAAATCTTTGAATCTTGCTTTGAAGAATTAAGAAAATCTGGATATATCAATCGATTACCTGCAGGGATAGTTCTTACAGGTGGAAGTGCATTATTACGTGGATCAGAAGATTTAGCCATGAGGATCTTCGGTATGCCTGTAAAACTTGGATTACCCTCTGGGCATTCTTACAGAGGTTTAGCTCAAGAAATAGAAAATCCGATCTATTCAACGGCAGTAGGATTGGTATTGCATAGTTTATCAATGGATGAAGACAATAAAAGTCACTCTTATGATACTATACAGGAAGAACCTACAAATCAACAAATTGTGGAGAATGATAATCCACCAAGTCCTAAAAAATCGATGTTAAAATCTTTAATTAAATTTTTTGATGAATTGTAGTTTTTGCCTAATAAATTTTTTTATATTAGTGAATAAAATATTTAAAAAATAGAAAATATCATATTTACTAAGAACAGTTTTTTGAGTGTGTGAACAGCATACATATATTCAAAACCAGAGACACTTATGAAATCATTTTTTTTCAATCTAATTTCCGGGGGGAAACGTGATTGTTGTTGATACAGACACAATTAATTACGGCGCGCGCATCAAAGTTATTGGTGTGGGCGGTGGTGGCGGTAACGCTATAAACAGTATGATTCAAAGAGGTCTGCAAGGTGTAGACTTTATTGCAGCCAATACAGATGCACAAGCATTATCCAAAAATGGCGCTTCTATTAAGATTCATGTTGGACGTGAATCAACCCGTGGTTTAGGTGCTGGTGGAAGGCCTGAAATCGGAAAAGCCGCTGCTGAAGAAAATGCTGATGAAATTCGTGAGCAACTATTAGGTAGTGATATGGTTTTTGTAACCGCTGGTATGGGTGGCGGAACAGGAACTGGTGGAGCACCTGTGGTAGCTCGTATTGGAAGAGAGCTTGGTGCATTAGTTGTTGGGATTGTTACAAATCCTTTCAATTTTGAAGCAAAAAAAAGATCTGCAGTTGCTGAACAAGGAATTGCAGAATTAAGACAATATGTTGATGCATTGATTGTTATTCCTAATGAAAAACTCTTATCAATTATTGACAAGAATACTTCCTTTATAGAAGCATTTCAAAAAGTAGATGATGTGCTTTACAATGCAACAAGAGGTATATCAGATATCATTTCAGGTAATGGATATATCAATGTAGATTTTGCAGATGTTAGATCTATTATGAAAGATATGGGCGATGCATTGATGGGAATAGGTATTGCTTCTGGAGAACATAGAGCAACCGAAGCAGCGCAAAATGCTTTGAATTCTCCATTATTAGAAGGTGTATCTATACTTGGTGCTCAAGGGCTTTTGGTGAATATAAGTGGTGGGTCATCAATGACAATGCATGAAATTAGCGAAGCTATTTCTATTATAGAAGAATCAGCTGGAAACGAAGTTAATTTAATTCAAGGTATTGTGTACGATGAAGCATTAGAAGACAAAATTATGATAACCGTTGTGGCAACAGGTTTCAAACGTACTTCTTATGCTATACCAACAATCATCAATAAAGTAGAAGCTCCTTCTATTCCTTCAGTTTCTCAAATACAAGCTTCTGCTCCAATACTCAAAACTGTTCAGACAATTATCCCAGAGCCCTCCAAAGTTGATGTTCAAATTGAAATAGAGCCTTCTGCTCCTGTTTTATTTACGATGAACCCTGAAAAAATTCGTGAAGTAAGACCAATGTCACAACCTAGCTTTATCCGTAGATCAGATCCAAACTCTATTAGACAATCTCAAGGTGGTTCTATCAGAATCAATTCAGTTTCTGATTTGCCCTCTGCAGCAAAAGCAAGCGGGCAACCAATAGTTATCCGCGATCCTAAATCTTCGGTTGTAGAGAAGCCAGCATTTCTAAGAAAAATTATGGATTAACATCCTTCAATTAAATAATACTATACAAGAATAGCCCCGTGAAACTATAATTCACGGGGCTATTCTTTTTGATTTCTATATCTCTTTATTCAGATACGATAAAAGTCTTACATGTATTATCAGGCATTTTTATTCCATATGCACCAGGCATCAATTGTTGAGTTTGTATTGTTACAATATGATCAGATGAATATGTACAAGGAACAAAGATACTTTGTCCATGAATAGAGAATACTTCTATCATATCTTGAGTATATCCCATATAATACATTGAAATTGGCATAGGATTTATGACAGGATTTGGCCACATATCTTTATCATTTTCAGCATTATGAGGATTTGTAATAGACAATGGAATTCCAGTATAAAAAATCCCAGAGGATTTTGTTCCAATCCATAATCTGTCATTAATCTCATCAATAGCAGTAATAGAAGTTAGATTAGGAATTTCTTTATCAAGATCTATTGATTCAGAGCTATACGTTCCATAGTGATATCGTATTAATGTGTCTTTATGAGAATAAAGAATTGAAGAATTATTAGAAGGTTTTGAAATAATATTCTCAGTATTATCGAGTAATCTTACAATTGAATCATTTATTGGATTAATAAGCATTAATCCACCACGATTTATCACTGAATCAGAATTGTCTGGCAAGATACCATGATAAGAATGCAATAAATTTCCATTGGCTAATACTTTGACTTTGCTTCGATACATATTTGATCCATAGCATGTAGTAGCATTAAATTGTGCAGAATATGGAATTTTGATCTGTTTAACCGGTAATTTTTTTACAGGATCGAAAACGATAATACCCGTTGATGAATTATTAAAAAGGACATATACTTTAGATGCATCCTCATTAAAATCAATATCTTGAGCAGTTACTTTATTTAAGCCAAATTCAGCAAGAAATATTTGTTCGGCTACACCATTTTTAAAGCAATACACTTCAGTTTGAGCAGCTTCATTATCTCCATCAACTTTGCTTGTTGCCCATATATCACCCGTTTTGGGATTAGTGGCTAAAGAAGTAAAAGCACGAATACTGTCTAATGTTCCCCCTGCCTTTAACTCGATCCAAGAATTATTGATGTCATAAATTAAAATACCCATACCTTGAATTCCAGTAGCAACTAGAATTCTTCCTTTGTAATCATATTCTACATCACAAAAAGGATGAATTTTTGTTAGCAAAGAAGGTGTTATATTTTTCCATTTTCCATTATAAAAGTTACAAGTAGGAATAGCTGAATCACTTACACTAATCACAAAAATACTTGAATTACTTATACATTGATTGAGTATAGAATTATTCGCAATGGAAGGTTTTTCAAGTGAATTCCATACTCTTTGAGCATCAACAGAATACATTGACAGTAGAAAAACTATAAACAGTACAGTATTGTGTATTTTTTTCATAAAAAAGTAGTAAAATCAACAAATCTTCATTTTTATTTTAACAACAATAAATATACCAACATTATAGAAAACAATATGTTACATGAAATATTATAAACCACATCTTTGAAAAAGGAAATCAACACTTTTATGTAAAACTGTACCTTTTTCAAAAATTGCATGAATATCTTGTTCAGGAATAATAGAAAGGAATTCTGAATCGAGTAATAAATTTTTAAGAAGCGAACTTTTTTCAGACCACGTTTTCATAGCTGATCGCTGAACTATGGCATAGCCTTCTTCTCTGGTACATCCTCTTCTAATTAATTCCAGCAAAATAGTTTGAGAAAACACCAATCCATATGTTTTTTCGATATTACTTTTCATGGTATCTGGATAAACAATAAGATTATCCATAAGAGAAATCGATAAAGTTAGCATATAGTCTAAAGTTATCGTAGAATCCGGACATATTACCCTTTCTACACTGCTATGAGAAATATCTCTTTCGTGCCACAGTGCATTATTTTCCATTGCAGCCATAGCATTGCCACGTAAAAGGCGTGCTAAACCACATATTCGTTCTGAAACAATAGGATTTCTTTTATGAGGCATTGCAGAGCTACCTTTTTGTCCTTTAGAAAAGAACTCTTCTGCTTCTAGCACTTCTGATTTTTGAAGATGTCTTATTTCAGTTGCTATTTTTTCTAAGGAAGAACCAATGATTGCAATAACAGATAAAAATTCGGCATGACGATCTCTTTGAACTACTTGAGTTGAAATAGGCGCAGGCTGCAGGCCAAGTTTATCGCAAACATATTCTTCAACAAATGGTGATAAGTGTTCGAATGTTCCAACTGCACCGCTTATTTTTCCGGTAGCGATTCTTTGATTTGCTTGTTGTAATCTCTCAATATTTCTTTTGCATTCTTCATACCACAATAAGCATTTTAAGCCAAATGTGGTAGGTTCTGCATGAATTCCATGAGTTCGGCCAACACATACATCATATTTATGTTCTTGAGCTCTACGGGCAAGAATACTCTTTAAAGTATATAACTGTTCTAGCAATAATTCACCAGCTTGTTTCATTTGAACTGCTAGGCATGTGTCTAATACATCGCTAGAAGTCATCCCCATGTGAATAAAACGAGAACTAGGCCCAACATACTCGGCAACATTGGTTAAAAAAGCAATAACATCATGCTTTGTTGTTTGTTCAATTTCTAATACCTTATCGACATCAAATCGTGCTTTTTCACGAATTTCTTTTACTGCTTCGGCAGGTATAATACCAAGTTGCGATTGTGCTTCACAGGCTAATATTTCTATTTCAAGCCAAATACTAAATTTATTTTGATCATTCCAAATAGCACCCATTTTAGGGAGAGTATAACGTTCTATCATATATTCCTAACACATTAAGTGATGAGATAATCTAATGCTAATTGATATTTTGCGATGATTGCTTGTAC
Source organism: Bacteroidota bacterium (assembly GCA_049317525.1). GTDB lineage: Bacteria > Bacteroidota > Ignavibacteria > Kapaibacteriales > UBA961 > UBA961. Next base: position 78,042 of record JBMOIC010000001.1, read on the forward strand.
AATTTCATTAGGTAAAGGTGGAGATGGATATTGTTTATTCCAATCCAAAGTTTCTAAATAATCTCTTAATACTTGTTTATCTAGATTTTCTTGAGTTTTTCCAATATGATATGATTCTTGCAACCAATATCTTGAAGAATCTGGAGTAAGCGCTTCGTCGATTAATAGTAAATCGCCATGAGAATCAATACCAAATTCAAATTTTGTATCAGCTAAAATAATTCCTCTTTTAGCTGCGTATTGATAAGCAAAGTCATATAATTTCATAGAAATCTCTTTGGCTTGCAAAGCAGATTCCCCACATAAGTGAATTGCTTCAACTAAAGTTATATTTTCATCATGGCCTTCTTCGGCTTTTGTAGCAGGTGTAAAAATTGGAGAAGGTAATTTCTCTGACTCGGATAATCCTGATGGTAATGTAATACCACAAATAGTAGATGTAGATTGATATTCCTTCCAACCAGAACCTGCTAAATATCCACGAACAACGCATTCAATAGGTAGTGGTTTTGTTTTAACTACTAACATAGACCTGCCCTGCAATTGATCTATATAGGGCAAACATTCTTTAGGATACTCAACAGGATTTGTGCTGATAATATGATTTTTAATGATATGTGTTGTTTTATCAAACCAAAAAGATGATAAAGCAGTTAGAATGGCACCTTTTCCTGTAATTGGGGTATCCATTACTACATCAAAAGCAGATATTCTGTCAGTTGCTACAATTAAAAGAACATCACCTAAATCGTATACATCTCTTACTTTTCCCCTACGAAACAAAGTAAGAGTCGGGAAATTCGTTGTTTGCATTGGATTCATAATGAGCGAGATAAAAAGGAAAAAAGTAGACAAGTTTACATATTGATAAGAAGCAAAATTACAAAAAATGAACACCCTTTTTATTTATAATTATCCAACATAATAATTAGGCTAGATAATGGTCAAATTCTGTTATTTTTGCGTAGTATATTATATATTTTTGTTTTACGAGAACATTATGGCAAAGACAAAAAATAAAAATCAAAATTTTGGTAAATCTTCACCATCCAAAAATCAAGATTCTGAATGGAGCTTTCCACTAACAAGTTATAATTATAAAATCATTGGTCTTGGTGCTTTGATTATAGCAATAGCCTATGGATTAATGGCAACTGCAATATCTGATGATCCTAATCAATGGAATAATACCTTAGCAGTTTCTGTTGCTCCAGTTTTATTAACAATTGGTTATTGTGTAATTATACCTTATGGTTTATTAGCAAGAGAATCTAGTAAAAATGAACATCCAATAGGATAATCTTTATGAAAGATTCTTATGAAGATAAGGGGAAAATGTCTTCGGATTCTTCAATCGAGGATAACAAAGCAGAAGATGTATATCGAATTCAGAAAGAATTACCTGGTAAAATATCATCCTTAGAGCATTCTTCTAGCAATTCGATAAAAGAGCTATTACATCATGCTAGAACTGCATATTCAATGCTACTAGATAAGACATTTTCTTTGCATTGGAAATCCAAAGCTTTACTCATTTCAGGGCTTTTATATTTTTTACTCCCCACTGATTTGACCCCAGATTTTATTCCAGTTATTGGATATATTGATGATGCTGCTGTTTTAACAGCAATTTTTAAATCATTGGCAACAGATATTAAGAAGTACAGGATATATAAAGGTTTATAAAGCCTTACTTTTTAACAGTATTCATGATCAAATGCAATAGCCATTCTGAGCACTCATTTTTATTACTGTTAATAGCTTTGAATTCAGTAAGTGAGGGTAAATGTTTCGAGAAATGTGATTGCTGTAAGGGTATTTCTATGATTGTAGATGCTAAAGCACGAGAATAAGGGTAATCGGGATTAATAAGAAGAATATTATGTGCAATCTTAGATGCAAATGCTTTTAGAGTTAAAAAAGCACCTTCCAAGTTATCTTCATCTACATGTTTTGTCAAAAAAGCTTTTGATGATTCTATGATGACAATATTATTGAGTAAATCTCCATTCAGAATAGAATCTTCAATAACAATATTATTAGGTGCTGATAATAAATTAATAACATTTTTTAAAGCATATTCAGGTGATTTCGCGCGCATTAATAGATCAATATATGCTTTATCTAAAGCGAACCAATATAGTGACATAATGAAGAGAAGTAATTTATGCTTACTTTCAAAATATCTATACAATGAAGCCTCTGGAGAACCAATGATTACTCCAATTTTTTTAAAAGTACATTGTTCATATCCATCTGATTCAATCAATTGAATTGCACATTGGATGATATGCTTTCCAAGTTTCGTTTTCCATGGATTTCTTAAAGCAAAGGCAGATGTAGGTGAATTATCGTATTCTTCAACATTGATAATAATATTCATTAATAACCTGCAATTGACCATTGATATAATGAAAAGGCTTTATGATATTGAATTAAAGCATCAACAACTCTACTGGCAGATTCAGCAGAAAACCTTTCTCTTAAGTTAACTGTAAATAATGAACTTTCACCTTGACTTAGTAATTGTCTTTCAGCATTTTCCATTTGAATAGCTGCACTGTTCTCTTGTTTAGCCGTAATATATTGCTGGTAAGAAGCAATTAATTCAGACGTTGCATCATCAATTTCAGCAGATATAGTTCTTAATAGTAGCGATTGTTTTAATTGTAAAGACTGCTGCTTCACTTCTGCTTGCTGTTTTACACCATTTGCATTCCTTAACAATAAAGGCATTTCTGCTTGAACCCCAATTTTATAATCAATTTGCTGAGAACCATTTTGAAATGATTGGGTATTAAATGGAGCAAACTTTACATTGATATCAGGCTTCCAAAGCTCATTTGTAAGATTTATTTCAATATCAGCAATAGAAATTTCACCAAGTAACTGAGATATTTCAGGTCTTGTTTTTAAGGCCTTTTCTTTATCATTAGCATAAGTTAACTTAGAAATTAAGACTGGATCTTTCATATCAGAGGGCATAATATCAGAAGGAAAAATCGCTGGAGTGCCATTTTTATTCCATATATACTGTCCAACAGCAATAGCTGCTTTTTCATATTCTCTTCTTGATTTAATCAATAAACCTTTTCTTCTTAGTAATTCTTGTGTCATTTCAATGCTATCAATTTTAGCTCTTTCCCCCATTTTATGTTCTTCGATGATACCAGATAATCTTATTTCTGCTAAGCGTAAAAGAAGTTTTGCAATTGAATACTTCATTAAAGCTCCAGACCATTCCCAATATTTTTCTGAGCTTTTCAGGAACAATTCATTCCTATTTTCAATAATTGCAGCATCAGCCATATTAGGTAATTGTTCAGCTTTAAGAATTGCTGCTCGGTTTTTATCAATAAGAATATTTCGCCATAATGGGAATGAAATACCAAAAGAAGACTCGCCATTTAAACTAGTTGTATTGTCTTGATCGAATAATCCAATATTTCTTTTCCAAGAAGCACTGATTTTTTGACCCCAAAAAATTGGTATCGACAATTCAGCTGAAGCAGTTTGCTGTTTAAACTTATCAGTTTCATTTTTAGAAGTGATTTCTCCATTAATAGATGGATCTAATCTACCCCAAGCAGATAAAACAGAGGCTTTTGCGCTTTGCGCACCAAGTTCACTAACTTGTAATTTTGGATGATTTGCATTAATGACTGCAAATAATTGCAGTAAAGTTAAGGTATCTGCACTTTGAATATCAGGATTTTGGAATGAAAAGTCTTCCAAAATTTGTCCATTACACTGTATATGAACAAACAATACAAAAAGCATAAGAAAGAAACGCTTCACTCTTTACTCTCTTCATTAATTGGTTGTTTTGAATCACTCTTTTTAGTGGGAACATCTAAAGAAATTGGGAAACCATTAAATTGACGCCATAGTTCATATCCTAATGATACAGTATTCAATTGCATCCAGCCTGCTACTTTTGTACCCGGCCTTAAATATGTAGAATTAGGCCATGGCACATCTTGTGGGTCTGGTTTAACTACAATCCTAAATGATCCTGAAAATTGTTCATCATCTACAGCATCAATTACAGAAATAATTCCACCAAATGTTCCAGCAGATGCTGAGGGCCAACCTTTAATTTGAAAAGCTGGGAATCCATCAAATTGTAATCGCACTTTTTTACCAATATTTAATAATGGAGCATCATTTCCAGAGATACGAATTTCAACAGCTAACGATTGTGCCTCGGGAACTAACACTACCAATTTATCTCCTTGCTTTACAGTTTCTCCCATACCAAGGGCAAATAATCTAACAATTTTTCCTTTTATCGGAGCCCTTACAATTGATGCTTCTTTTCTTTGATAAAATGCATTTAGATCGGAACGACCTTTAAAGATAGAATTATCAATAGATGCAACTGATTCTAATGCTTTTGACTCATCTGCAACAGCTTTTAGTATCTTTGATGTACCTTCCGATTCTTTGTTTTTAACATTTTCTAAAGTCTCTAATTCTTGCCGTCTAGCAGCTTCTATATCTGCTTTAAGTGTTGTAAGAGCAACGTCTGCTTTTTGTTGCTCTACCTGAGCATTTTCAAATTGTCTCTGTGACAACAACCCTTGTTCAAAAAGAGATTTCCTATCTTGATAACGTTGTTTAGCAACATTTAAATCTAAAATTGCTTGTTTAAGCCTTTCCTCTAAAGCAATACGCCTTTGTTTAGCTTGTTCAACTTTTTCTTTACTTGCATTAACTCCAGAGCTTCTTGCATCTGTTTCTGCCTCAATTTGACCTCTTAATGCAGAAATTTGGGAAATAATACTTCCCCTTCTTTGCTCAATTGCATCTAATTGTTTTTGTTGATTTTGAATTAAAGCAGTATCAAGAAATTTAGAATCGATATCAGCTAAAATTGCAATTGTATCTCCTGCTTCTACATGTTGACCTTCTACAACAAGCCACGAAACTAATCTTCCGGTAATTTGGCTATTAATTGTCTGTGGACGTTGCCCTGGAACCAAAGCTGTAACTTTACCTTTGCCTGTAACTGTTTGCACCCAAGGTACTGCTAAAAGAAGAATGATAAGAAGTATAAATAATGCTATTAATACATAAGCAAAAATTCTTAAAGAGTTTTTGGATTTAACAAAATGAATTGATCGATAATCTTGATTATGTATATGATTATCATGATGAATAGGAGAATTATGTTCTATTTTCATATTAATTACCCTCCTTTTGCTGTTCTTCGATGGTTGTATGATGATGTTGAAGTGCTAATTCTGGGAACATTTTTTTGAAGAGAGAATCATTCTTTGTAAATAATGAATGAGGCGTACCTTTTTCTATAATTTTACCATCAGAAATTACATAAACAGCTTCTGATTTTGATACTACTTCAGGATCATGAGTAATTGATAATACCGTCCAATTATTCTTTTTTGAATATAAATCTTGAATGATCTCTAATTTCATATTTTCTTCGATTCCCGTGAATGCTTCATCTAGTACTAAAAGCCTAGGTTTATGAACAATCGCTCTAGCAATCATGATACGTCTTATTTGCCCTGTAGATAAATTTTTACCATAGCTAACTGTTTTGGTTTGAAGTCCATTGGGTAATCTCATCAAAGAATCATCTAATCGAGTGATTCTTACTGCTTCCATTACATCTTTTCCAGGTATCCAATCTCTTCCTAATGTAATATTTTCCCATATCGTACCTTCAAATATCTCATCATGAGGGAAAACAAATCCAATATGATTTCTTACATGAGATAAATCTAAAATTCTTAAATCATTATCGTCTATTAATATAGATCCCATGGAGGCATCTAATAAACCCACAATAAGATGAGCTAATGTAGACTTTCCAGCACCACTTTTTCCTACTATTGCAGCTCTTTGTCCTGCTGGGATAGAGCAGTGAATGTCTTTTAATATTGGAACTGAATCATAAGTGTATGCTATATGTTCACAATTCAAAGCAATTCCGTGATCGGAATGTGGCAAAATATTTCCGCCAATACGTTCCAATTCTATATCAGTAATATTACCAACTTTATCAAATGCTGCTAATGTATCATATATTACTTCTAATTGATTTGTTAACTTCTCTAATGCTGTGATTAAAGAAACAATCACTAATTCGGTTGCTACTAATTGCCCTAAAGTAATTTGGCGTTCAAAAACTAAATAACCCCCAATTGCTAAAACACCAGTATTAACAATGGATCTAATAAATGTAAATCCAATAATTTGGCGTATAAGTATCTTAAAATGGATTTTCCGCTCTTTAACATAATCATGTGATAATGAATCAATTTTCCTTAAGATAAAATCATTATTTCCAGATAATTTAAAACTGTGTACACATCGAGCTATATCTTCTAAAAAAGCAGCAGCATCATATTTTTTCTTAGATTCTATGATACTTGTTTTTAAACTATCTTTTCCCAAAACATATACGATACCTAAAGACAAAATGATGAATAAAAGTCCTAATGCTAATAGTGTAGGGCTAATAAATATCAGTAGTCCAAGTCCAGCTGTACCAATAATGAGTGCACTTAATCCATCTATTAATAACTTTTTAATTCCCTTTTGTAATGTAATAACATCAAAAAATCTATTTAATAGTTCTGGAGCATACTCATGCTGAAATACTGATTGTTTGGCATGAGGAAACTTGTAACCAATCTCAAATGCAGTGTTTACAAATAATCTTTGCTGTAATATTTCAACCACATAAGCTTGTACTATTCCTATTGCCCCTGCTACTAATAATCCAACAAAGATAATTCCCGATAGAACAAGTAATGGCATTGTAAAAACACCAGCAGATATTGTTGTAACTAATGCATTGATAGTTAATGGAGTTACAAGAGATACTACTCCAATAAGTATTCCATACATGATGATTACACTTATATCTTTCTTTTCTAATGAAATATATGTAAATGCTCTTTCTAATGGGGATAAAGTCTTTTGTTGTGATGATTGATGATAGTTTTTTTGCGCAAGTACTATATCAAAAGTTGATTGTGATTCTATTTCTGATTGTCGTTTGTGTGAATTCATAATAAAAAAACAAAAAATATAAAATTTATGATAGTGTTACTATCATTGAACGTAATCCCTTAAAATGTATTGTCTATTATATTAACCTTTTTGAGTTAAAATAACGCCAACAATAGCAATCATCGCACCGATTACAAAAACAGATGATGGTAATTGTCCAAATAAGAAAAATGCCATGATCGTGGTGAGGATTGGTTGAATATTATTAAACACGGACAATTTACTTGCTTCCATTTTAGATAAAGCATAATACCATAGTCCATAACCTAACCCAGAAGTAATGACTCCTAAATAGCATAATTGCAACCAATTAAAAGAAGTATAATTTGATATTTCGAATGGAAATGGCATCAATAATGCGATTGGAATATAGAGAATAACACCTGTTAACATAGAAATTCCAGTAGTAAAAACACCATTATATTTCATAGCATATTTTTTACCTAAAGTAGTATATATAGCCCAAGATATACTTGCACATAGCACCATTATATTTCCTAAGAACTGTTCTGAACCGAATAAAAATCCCTTTTCGAAAAGAACAATAATCGTCCCAATCAAAGCAATTACAATTCCGAGAACTTTTAAAGGAGTAATTTTTTCTTTCAAAAAGAAGAAAGCTATAATCAATACAAATGCTGGGGATAATGCATAAGCCAAAGAAGCATTAGCAGGAGTAGTATATTTAATACCCCAAATAAATAGTAATTGATTTATTGGTATATTCAGTGCACCCAAAAGAAAAAATGCAGGCCAATCTTTTTTTTCTATTTTAGAAATCGAATGTGAAGATAAATACATCCAAATAGCATAAGCACATAATGCAAATCCACCTCTAAACAATACTACATGAGCAGGATGAATTGAGTTTGTGATACTTTTTGCAAAAAGATGAGTACTAGAAGAAATGAGCTGTTGTAAAAACAATATATATGGCATATGAATTTTCTTTCCTTGTTAAGTTTTACAAACTTACCGTTAAATTTGTGTCTAAAATCATAAGACATATTATTCTATTCAAACAATTTATTTGAGATATACATGCAATTAGATGCCGAAATAGAGCTCTTTGTTCAAAATAATACTCCTATTTCAAGTAAAATTTGGGATAGTTTTGTTAAAAATTCAGACAATGGAACAATGTTTCACGAGCAAGTATTTCTCGGCTATCATGCAGAAGGTAGATTTAAAGATAATTCTCTATATTTCACGCGAAACAATAATTTGTTTGCAGTATTTCCAGCGATAGAAATAATAAAAAATGGAAAGAAAATTCTTCATTCACATGGCGGGGCATCATATGGTGGATTTGTATATCCAAAGCAGTTAAATATAAGGGATGCATTTTTACTTGTAGAGCAGTTAATTGAGTATGCAAAAAAGCATAATTTTGATGCTATTCAACTTACACTACCTCCACTTATTTATTCTCAACACATATCTAATTATATAGATTTTGCTCTGATCAAACATGATTTTGTTTATCTAAAAAGAGAGATTTCAAGTGTAGTAGATTTTTCATTTGAGAATGAGCAAACATTATTAAAGCAATTTAGACCTGAAGCAAGAACTGCTATCAATAAATCAATAAAGAGTGGTATCATTATTAAAGAATGCGATAATTTTTCAGAATACTATGAAATATTAAAAAAGAACCTTCTTATGAGGCATGGCGTTCAACCAACACATACTTTAGAAGAGCTTTTACTATTAAAAAAGAAATATCCAAAAGAAATACGACTATGGGGTGCTTTTTTAGATAATACTTTAATTGCTGGAGTATGTAATTTTAGTGCAAATTCTAAAGTTGTATTAGCTTTTTATATTAGCCATGATGAACATTATCAAGAATACAGAGCAGTAAATCAATTGTTTTATGAAATCATGAAACAATACAAATATGAAGGATTCAGCTTTTTAGATTTTGGGATATTTACCGTCAATATGGAGCCAAATTGGGGCCTAGGACGTTTCAAAGAAAACTTTGGTAGCAGAGGCATTTTTCGTGATACATTTTATAAAGAATTAACATAGCCTTGAATACTATTCTTCATATTGCTGCTGAAAATTTTGCAGGTGTACCCTTTGATTTCATGCACATGCATAAACAAATGGGCGATAAGTCTAGACTTATCACTCTTCATTCAAATCCATTAGGTTTTAAAGAAGATATATGCTTGGACTTTCCTATCTCTAGATCTAATTATGCAAAATGGTGGCGTTATAAAAAATCTCTTATAAAAAAAGACACTACTCACTCTTTTTATTGGAAACCTTCTTCATTTCTAGAATCCCTCTATTTTTCCTATCAATCATATTCCAGAAAATCAACAATTCATAAGCTTATTCATGATTATCATTTAGATGAATCTTCTATTATTCATTATGATGCGGGTTTAGACTTTACAAGAGATTCCTTTTTTGCTAAGCGCTGGAAGCAAATGGGCAAAAAGATCGTTAATTGTTATTATGGAAGTGATTTACGCTCTCGTGGGATTATCAGAGAAATGGATGAATTAGCTGATTTGTCTATAACAACAGAATATGATCATTTGTCGATGAAAAATAATATTCATTATATTTTTTATCCATATAATCCTGTTGAATTACCAGGCATTTCTCCAGAAAAAGATTTTTCAACAATACGGATAGTACATTCCCCTACCAATAGAATCTATAAGGGAACAGAACTTATTTGTAAAGTTATCGAAAAATTACAGCGTTCTTTTGCATTTGAATTTTATCTATTAGAAAATATGTCTAGAGATGAAGTACTAAAGATTAAGTCTACATGTACAATTTCTATAGATCAAGTAGGTGGAAAACATGGTGGTACTGGATATGGAAAAGCTGGAATCGAATCTTTATCTATGGGTATTCCTGTAATCACAAATATGACAAATGACTATAAAGACTGGCTTCCAGAAAATCCTTTCCATATTGCCAATGATGCTTCACAATTAGAACAACAATTGGTGATGCTACTAGAAAACCCTGATCTATGTAAACAATCAGGAGAATTAGGTAAATCGTGGGTAAGCAAATATCATGGATATGAATCTGTAAACAATCAATTAAACACTCTTTACAAACAATACAATATTATATAATTACCATTTCATGCATGCATTTATAAGATTTATAAAACTCGATATATGGACTCAGAGAATATGCCTTTTAGGAGCTTTCCTACTGATAGGAAAATTGTTGTATTTACTATTCTTTGATGTACATATTCATGCTATTGAAGATTGGTACATTGCTCAAAATCTATCTGATGGAAAAGGATATATTTTACATCAACAAGATACTGCTCTAAAAACTCCTATTTATCCCATATTTCTTACTTTTTTTGCACTGCTTCCAGATATAACAGGGAAATTATTAGCAAGTGCTACACAGCATATTCTCTTTTATATTGCTGATTTACTATTAATGTGGGCTATTACAATACGATTTGGAAGAGCATTTGGTAATATAGTTGGTTTACTTTTTTTACTTCATCCTGCATATTTTTATTATCCTTTTATTCTGGAATCAACAGCACTTACCGTTCCTTTATCAGTTGTATATATAGTACTAGTAATACAATATCTACAAGAACATTCTAAATTCAATAATTGGATCAGATATATAATTGGATGGATAATAGCATTATGCCAACCTATCTTTTTTCCATTGATATGTATGTCTATGATAATCAAAAGAAAAACAGATTCATATACAACATTGATAATGCCAATTATCATCACATTTTTGATTGTCTTTTCACCATGGATATATAGGAATACATTAGTCTTTCATTCTATTGTAGTATTTAAATCACCTTTTTGGATGAATATATATGAAGGATTTTATCCATCTCCAGGAATACCGAGTACATATATTTCTATAGAAAATCAGAAATCTATTGATTCATTAAGACAAACAAACAATGATTTTGAAATGGAAAAATACTATAAACCTATAGTTATGAATGCTATTTCAGATTATCCTAAAGAATATGTATTGTTAAGTATTGATCGTTTTAAGCAGTTTTGGACAATTCCTCATAGATATGATGACCGTATATTTTCTTTACCAATTATCACAAGCAGACTTATTCCCCAATTCTTACTATCAACAGGTGTTTTAATTAGCACCATACTCTTATATAAACAATTCCAAAAAAACAATTATTCAATCGTCTATTTTCATGTATTTTTACTTTTTTCTGTACTCTATGTATCAATTATATATAGTCTTACTCAAAGTTCTAATATCAGATTCAAATTAGATATCGAATGGATAGAATTACTGCTATTATACCCTCTGTTTGAATATATATCAGTAGATATTTTAAAGAAAAAAAATACTCGTTTAAATTGATCGATTTGTTTTGTCACATTATATAAAACCACTATGTTTGCCTAGTGTTTTTACTATTCTTTTTCTTAAATATATGATAGAATTATATCTTCCTTTAATAATAATGGTAGTGGTTGGATTTTTATTTGGACTATCAAATATTGCTATTGCAGAATTTATAGGCCCACGAAAGAACAAAACCAAAGAGAAATTAAGTGTCTATGAATGTGGGATGGAACCCATTACTACTGCTAGAGAACGTTTTTCTGTGAAGTTCTACATGGTAGCAATGTTATTCATTCTCTTTGATATAGAAATTGTATTCATGTATCCTTGGGCAATACAATTCAAGACACTTGGTATGGTTGGATTGCTTGCAATGGCATTATTTATGGTTTTGCTTTTTGCAGGATATATTTATGTTTTAAAAAAAGGAGCCTTAGAATGGCAATAGATCAATTATCCAAAGATGGATTTTTAACCACTACAATAGATGCAGCTGTATCATGGGCCCAAAGAAATTCTATGTGGCCTATGCCAATGGGTATTTCATGTTGTGCAATAGAAATGATGGCTTTTGCAGGACCACGCTTTGATTGTGCACGCTTTGGTTCTGAAAAGTTTGGTTTTACTCCTCGTCAATCAGACTTATTAATTGTAGCTGGCACAGTTACATATAAAATGAGCTGGGTTGTTAGAAAAATATGGGATCAAATGCCCGAACCTAAATGGTGTATTTCAATGGGTGTTTGTGCTTCTACTGGTGGTATGTTTAGAAGTTATTCTGTTGTTCAAGGAATAGATCAATTTATACCTGTTGATGCTTATGTTTCTGGTTGCCCTCCACGTCCTGAAGCACTGTTAAAAGCTCTTATGGTTGTTCAAGAAAAAGTAGAAAGAACTAAGCCTATTCTTATAGATACTCGTGAAGCAATTACAGAAGATACTGTTCTAGCGGCTTAATGTAATTGTTATTCCTGAGTTTTTTACTTTTGAAGGTTTGCTATACTTTATGAAACATTTACTTGTGCGATTAGGAATACTTGTACTTTCCTTTTTATCTATTTCTTGTGACTCAACATCTATATCATTGGAAGATCCATCTAAATATCCTAATCTAAAGATTACTGACATCACAGTTGGTACTGGTGCTTTACCTTCATTTGGTAATACCGTTATAGTGCATTACACAGGTACATTTACTAATGGTGTTAAGTTTGATAGTTCAAAAGATCGTGGTGTTCCCTTTTCTTTCCAGATTGGTGTTGGTGAAGTGATAAAAGGCTGGGATTTGGGTGTTTCAACAATGCGCATTGGTGGAAAAAGAAAACTTGTCATACCTCCTGAATTAGGTTATGGAAATAAATCACAGGGGCCAATTCCTGCAAATTCCACATTAGTGTTCGAGGTAGAATTGCTTGGCATTCAATAATATGAATACCGCCCATGCATTAATCTGGTTAAAACATTCAAAGCATAAAATACTCATGGTATTTTATGCTTTATTTTTTTTCTGCTATATTATTATTCCACCGATTAGAAATCCTTATTCGATTAATCTCTTTTTGATTGTATCCTCCATCCATGCTTTTATTGGGTTTTTATTATGGTATCATTTTAGAGACAAAATCCAACTATGGCACACTCTATTCATCTACTTTTTCAGTAGAGTTATCTTATTTACAATGTATCCATGGCTTTCTGATGATGTTTTTGCATATCTATTTTATGGGAATGCAACTGCTCATGGATTTAATCTATATGCTTATCCTGCTAATTCGGAAATTCTAAATCAACTTCATGATTCTATCTATCAATTAATGGCATTTAAAGAGTTTGGTATTGTATATCCGCCTGTTAATACACTCATTGTAACCTTTAGTTCTTTATTGGCTAATATTGTAGGATTTGGATCTACAACTGCATTATATTCTTGGAAGACATGTTGTTTGCTTTCTGAAATATTGGCTGGGTTTTTATTATTAAGAATAAAACCTTTTTCACATTTTAACCCTAAATCTGCAGTTTTATTTTATTGCTTGGTCCCTTTTACAGGGATAGAAATGATTGGTCAAGCCCATAATGATGTCCTTTTACTACCTATTCTTATCCTTTTACTATACTGTGGGATTATACATTTTCAAAAAAGAAATATATATTCATCATTGGGTTTAGGTATTATTGCAGGGATATTATTTGGGATAAAACTTGTACCTGTCATTTTGATTCTCCCCTTTATCTTATTGGAGGGTTTACACAAAAATTCTTTCTATATCATGATAGGATTGTTGGCAACAATGATATTTCCTTCCATCTTTTTTTTTCATGGAAGTATAGTTGGAGATCATCAAGCTTTATATGGCTTCTTAGGCGTTTTAGCATATTATAATTCTACTTTATTTAATGGAGTTCCATTATATCTGATTAGGTGGATATTATCTCTGTTTTCGGTTCCTGAATGGTGGTTAATTGCTCCTAAATTACTCACACTCATACGTAGTATTGTGATTATCTTGCTATCAGTGTTACATAGAATCTTTACAAGCAATGATATCGCAAAAACATTATATATACTCATGGTTGGGGCTACTTTTTTATCACCCAAAGTCCATACATGGTATATGATTCCATTAGTATTATTAGGAATATTAGCCGATTATACTTCCATGATGCTTATCACATGGATTATGACATTATCATATGGAATGTACAGTGTATTTCCACCACATGAAAATTTCTTAGTAGAGACAGTTCTTTGGATTCCAGCTATTGGAATTTTCTTTTGGGAGTTGAAAAGAAAGAAGGTTTCAGAGATTATTGGTATATAATTACTGAATTGACACGATTTTTTTTAATGTGTATTTTTCTCCGTTTTTTTGTTCAAAGATAAATTTCTTATTCAGGATTGCAGAATAGCTCCATATTTCTTGTTGAATATTGCCATTCAAGATATTTTTTTCTATGTACTGAGGGAATCCATATAATAAGGCAATTTTACCTCTAGAAGTCATTATTCCATCAGATTCTTGAATCGTTTGAAATGCAGTAAATGCATTATCAGCTCTGCGAAAATATTCTGTCATAGCCTCATTATAAATGGTAGTTGGCGTTGGATCCAATTTTTTCCACCATTGAATCAATCTTGTTCTAATTTCAATATCTGAACCACCTATAATTGTATCATATTCATCATCTTTAAGAATATATTTCATAATATCGGCTGCATATGAAGCATTAATAAGAGATTTGGGCATATCTTCCCAGATGCAGGTGAATTCAAAATGAGCAGTATCTTGTTTTTTCTTTATTCCAGGATACATAATATTCATTGAGTATTTACCTGGAGCAAGCGCATTTTCTGGAAATTGTATAAAAGCTAATGTATTCCCTTTTTTATATACTTTCATTAGTTTGCAATCTTGAAGAATATGATATTTATCTGCAATTGGTACTTCTAAACTTTTATCAGGGATTAATTCAATTAAAGCTGCAGATACCTGTTTTGTACCGAAAGAAAACTCTTGATACGCTTGAAGTCTTTTTAACTCTGCATATACTGGTTTTTTTATGTCACCATATACAGGTATACAAACAAATTGTTGAGATTTTGTAAAAGATGTATTACCATTCATGATGATAGGTTGAAAAAAGTCTCCCGATGGATTAGATTCAGTAAAGTATGGTGTTCCAAAGCCATAAGAAGGAATCGTAATTGATGGAACTCGTATCCTCTTTATGCTTTGACTTCCCCTATCAAATAAAGATATATTAATTGTATAGTATCCTTTTACTACATTAAAATCTAAAATCCCATAAGCATAATCATTTTTAGCATTTGATTGTTCATAAGAATTAGCATATACAGTATCTTTCCAGAATGTCCGATATTTAATTATTCCATTAGTATCCCTGCATTCAATCTCTATGGTTGGATTACTTTCAAATTCTCCAAAAGGGCTTGTAGAATTTGTAAATGTTAATGCATCAAATTGAATTCTGAATGCACATATTATTGTAAGAGAATCTTTGTCATAAGCATGAATAATTGGCTTACAATCTACAAAGAATGGCTCGGAAATGTCGGGTAAAACAGGATAGAGATTACTAAAGGGTTTGCTTATTTGCGAATACATGCTATCCAAATGCAAAGAACAGATCAATAGCGCACAAGCAAAGAATCTATGTACATATTTATAAACCATATTCATCTAAAAAAGATCTTAATATTATTGCTGCAGCAGTTTGATCTATTCTACCTTTTACGGCTCTTTTCTTTTTAGATATACCAGAATGAACCATGTGTGACACTGCATCTTTGGAGCTAAACGATTCATCGTGAAAAATAATTTCAGGAATGGCATATTTTTGAAGTTCAACAATGCATTCTGTAATAAATTCTACGATTGAGTTTACTTGTCCTTTTGAAGCTTCTGGCATTCCAATAATGATAGCTGCAGGATTCTCTTTTTCAATAATCTGAATTATTTTTTGAATATAATCAGAAGATACTTCTATAGTAGTTAAAGGAGTAGTTGTAATATGTAGAATATCACAAACAGCTATTCCTATTCGCTTTTTTCCTATGTCTAAACACATAAGCCTTTTATGTTTAAATCTGTCCATTTCTACCATTAATATTTTATAACACTATTATATGAAAGAATGCGTCCAATAAAGCATTCAATCATCAAATTAGGGTTTTATGAAAAAGTATATGCTTAAACTACTATTTTTCTTTGTTTTCCTTTTAGGAAGTTTTGTGTGTACATATCAGGCACAAGCACAATTGTTTGATATGCTTAAACAAGAATCAAAAAAATTATTGCTTAATGATGGAAGTAGTTCACTCCCATTTTCTCAAGACGAAGCCGTGAAAGCATTAAAACAAGCTTTAACAAATGGCATACAAAAAGGAACAAATATTGTTTCTAAGCAAGATGGTTTTTTTAAAAACCCAGAAATTATTATTCCATTTCCACAAGATGCAAAAAAAGTTGAAAGTACTCTTCGTAAAATGGGATTAGGTTCGGAAATAGATAAAGTTGTCCTTTCATTAAATAGAGCAGCAGAAGATGCAAGTATATCTGCATTGCAAATTTTTGTTAATGCTATTACATCAATGACAATTTCCGATGCTATCTCTATTGTAAAAGGGGATAAAACAGCTGCCACTCAATTTTTAAGAAAAACCACATACAATCAACTTCTTTCAACATTCACACCATCAATTAAGAATTCTCTAGACAAAGTAGATGCAACCAAGTACTGGTCAAGTATCATGAATACATATAATAAAATACCATTTGTTCAAAAAGTTAATCCAGATTTAACTGCATATGTTACCGATAAAGCTCTAAATGGATTGTTTATCATGATAGCTAAGGAAGAAGAGCAAATTCGAAAAGATCCAATTGCTCAAACAACCGAATTATTGAAAAAGGTTTTTGGAAAAAGAAATTAATATGCTTTCCATTGTTTATATCCTCGAATAGCCATAATGCAGTATAAAGCATATAATGCAGCTGTTGAATATAGACCTTTATTGATAAATAAAAACACATAAACGATGTCTACCAAGATCCAAATTATCCAATTTTGGATCTTTTTTTTTGTTTGCAGATATTGAGCTATAAGGCTACCGCACGTTAAGGTACTGTCTAATTCTGGGAAAGATGCATCAGTGTATATTCTCAAGAAATAACCTAGTACAAAAGAACTCAATAAAAATATCATACATAGAAATATCATTTCTTTATATGATGCCTTATACATCACTTTTTTTTCTATGATGAGTTCTTTATTATAAGTCCACTGATACCATCCATATAGTGAAATAATGCAAAACAGAACCTGGAGTAAAGAATCAGCATATAGTTTCTCTATCCAAAATAAAAAGCAATAAATCAGAACATTAACAATAGAAATAATCCAACAAAGTGGGGATAGTCTTATGGCTAAATAGACACCAATTATTCCTGTAATGATACCAGATATTTCTAAGATTGAATTCATTTACCAGCGATATCCTGCTCCTAATGCAACATTACCTATAGACCAAGCATTTGTTCCCATTACTCTTAAAGAATACATTGCATCTAAAATCAGATGATCATCTGGGAAAATCTTGAAAGATGCACCAACAGAGGTAAACTGTTCTGCTGGCTGAAAACGCCTAATCTCAAATGTTGGAATATCTCTAGAAGCTCCCATTGCTTGCTGAATATCTACAAAGAACATAAGCGCGGTTTTTTCAACAGTAGAAAATCCAATTTCAGAATGTATATATGCAAGATTTTGCCATGCTGAATCTCTAAGTGATAAAGATCCTGAAAATGCAATCCAACTTTTTTCAAAAGGTATATTGATTTGTAATCCAATTAGTGCTTCTTTAGATAAACCACCTAAGAAATCATTGGTTGAATCTAATGGATTACCTTGATTGGTAGGCAATCTATACTCTGCCAATAGAGATGCTATAGTTTTCCCTCTTAAAAAAGTATACATGCCACCAAGTGAGCAATAATTTATCAATGTTGTATTCATTTGTTTTCTAATAACCCGATTTCCTATTGAATCCACAGTAAATTTTTCAATAAGAGAATATGAAGTAAATGGTAGCGAACATCTAACTAATACATTATCTGTAATGCCATATTCCGCTTGAATAGATCCATTAATCATACTATTATCAAAAGTATATGTAGATCTTTGGATTGAATCATATAGAGAACTCTTTCTATTACCATTGCTTTCAAAATAACTTGCCCCAGAAGCAGAACCAATACTACATGTAATCATGGTATATCCTTGTTTATATGCTGTTATTTGAGACAATAAAACAAAGGCTTGATTAAAATAAATTATAAGAATTAGGAATATTAGTGAGAATAGTTTCATTTTCTTATCTTGCATCTGTATATATATTATAGGTTATTAGTCTATTGTTTGACAACATAAACAAATTTTTACAATCTCGCCTTGATTGGAAGCAAGTGACAATTTCAATTGCATTGATTGTGTTTATGCTTATTGCAATTCTTACAATTGTAGATACTTTTGTAATGCCAAATTTTGTACATTCTGTTAAAGAAGTAACAGTGCCTAACTTTGTAGGAAAATCAATTTCAACTGCAAAATTGTTATTGCAAAATTCCGGACTATCTATTGCCGAAGTTAGAGAAGTATATAGTGATAAAATAGCTAAGGGGAATATTATTAGTCAATTACCATTTTCTGGAACTCATGTAAGGGAAGGCAGAAGATTATATTTAACTGTTAGTAAAGGTATAGAAAAAATAGTAGTTCCTTATTTGCAAGGAAAGACTGAAAGAGATGCTCGCTTGCAATTAATGAGCATGGGTTTTCAAGTTGGAGACATTACTTTTGTTGAAAATGATGAAATTCCAAGAGGATTGGTAATTAATCAATTTATACCACCAGGTAGTAAACTTCCATATGGTTATTCAATTGGATTTCAGGTTAGCCTTGGTAATTCAGATATCATAGTACCACTATTGACGGGCTATACTCTTGATGAAGCAAGAGGAATATTATTTGATATAGGCTTATATTTACATGTAATCGAATATATTCCAGGGGATGGTACTTATTCTAGTGGAACAATCATAGAACAAAGTATTCAGGCTGGTGAAACAGCAAGGCAAGGAGATTCTTTAAATATAAAAATTGCGAATTAATGATATTATATTGAATGTAGATATGTTTCACAATCGGTGATAATAGTTTGTACAATTTGATGTAGATCGCCATGAGAAATTCTTGCTCCTGCAGCTTGTTGATGTCCCCCACCTCCATATTTTTGAGCAATCGACCTTACATCGTATTCTGGCTTTGACCTCAGAGAGATTTTTACTTTATCTGGCCATTCTGTAATTAAAGCTCCAATCTTTACTCCAGCTAAGCTTAAAGTATAATTTACGAAACCTTCTGTTTCTTCTGGTAAATAGTGTTCTAATTGCTGTTTAGTAAGCACAATTAACACAAGATTTCCATCAAGATGAATCTGCAATGAACTTAATGCCATACCTAATAATCGTAGAGAATTCGGAGTTTCCGCATTCATTACTTTATCATATATCATAACAGGATTAGCACCACAATCAATAAGCCAAGCGGCAAGCCTCATGATATCAGACGTCGTTCTTGGATGCCTAAATCCACCAGTATCTGTCATAATACCTGTATACAAAGCAGTGGCTGATTCTACAGATGGAATAATTTCGGATGATTTGGCCATTTCTGACACTATTTCACAGGTAGAGCATGCTTTAACAATTGAATGCAATCTGTCTGGTACAATAGAAGGTTCAAGATGATGATCTATTAAAACGGTATGCCCTGTAAAATGAGTTAATAACTCTTGTACACTTTGCCCTAATCTACTTGCATGATTTAAATCGAGGATACAAAACCAATCTGCAGATGCTACTTTGACTTTTGATTGTATATCGGATGCCTGATAAATCTCAGTAGTACTAATAAGAAAACGAAGATTTGCTGGAACTGGACTATGCAAGATGATACATACATCTTTTCCAGAATTTTTTAAAAGATGATATAAGCCCACACAACTACCTATTGCATCACCATCAGGATCTATATGAGAAGTAAGCACTATACTTTTAGCAGATAATAAAAGTTGCCAAGTTTTAAATAATTCTTCTCTGATTTCTGATGTTATATACATACAATTATGATTTATTATGATTGATTAGCTTGTTCTGTTTGAGATATTGTATTAGTAATTATGTTTCGATGTTGTTCAAGTAAAAGTTCTAATGCAGAATGTGCTGCTTCTTGTTCTGCCTGTTTTTTACTTTTGCCTTTGCCTGTTCCCAATTGTTTCCCATTTACGGTTACAGCAACTTGAAACTGTTTTTCATGGTCTGGTCCTGTTGAATCAATCAAAGAATATTTAGGTGATTCTTTTCCTTCAGACTGAACTAATTCAAGGAGAATACTTTTGAAATTGGTGTCTTTCATAACCATTTCATTTGTAAGTAGAGGTATAAGACGCTCTAAAATGAAATTCCTGGTTATGTCCATACCTTTATCTAGGTATATGGCAGCTAATAATGATTCCATTGCATCGGCTAAAATTGTTTCATTACCCTTTTGTAACGATTGATCAGCACTAAAACTAAGCATGAGAAACTGTTCAAGATGAAGTTCTTTTGCGCAAAAAGCCAAGGATTTTCTGTTAACAAGCCAAGATCTCATTTTGGTGAGCTCACCTTCTTGATTTTGTTCATAATTATCAAAAAGATATTCTGCTACAATCATTCCTAAAATAGAATCTCCCAGAAACTCTAATCGTTCATTAGATATAACTGGTTTTTCAGTATACACTTGCAAATAAGATCTATGAGTTAAAGCTTGTTCATAATATCCAGTATTCCCCATTTTAAAACCAATAGAGCGTTCAAATTCCGTT
Source organism: Bacteroidota bacterium (assembly GCA_049317525.1). Lineage (GTDB taxonomy): Bacteria > Bacteroidota > Ignavibacteria > Kapaibacteriales > UBA961 > UBA961. Next base: position 98,887 of record JBMOIC010000001.1, read on the forward strand.
CTTTTTTGTTTAACAAGAAAACCATTTTTAGGAAAATCTGGCTTTTTTTTGCTTTTTTTAAAAGTTGTTAAACGAAAAAAATTCTCGTAAATCTGTTGAATAATTTCAATTACTGGCTTTTTCATCCTTTGGCTATACTATGTTACTTAATAAAGAAGGTCAAGTACTAAAAAATACTTGACCTAAAAATAATCTTAAAAGTATATATCATTATTCTTCATATGCTTTAAAGCAAATTGAAGCATTGTGTCCACCAAAACCAAAAGTATTACTGATAGCAGCTTTAATTACTTTTTTTACAGGTGTATTAGGTGTATAATTCAATGTACAATCGGGGTCTGGAACTTCATAATTAATTGTAGGAGGCACCATAGAATGGTTAATGGCCATTAATGTAGCAATAGCTTCTATTGCTCCGGCTGCTCCTAGTAGATGGCCTGTCATAGATTTTGTAGAACTAACTGCTAGATTAAAAGCATGTTCTCCAAAAACTTGAATAATTGCAGCAGACTCATTTTTATCATTATGATAAGTTGATGTACCATGTGCATTGATATAATCAATATCGTTTGGCATTAAACCAGCATCTTTGATAGATAATTGCATAGATCTAACGGCACCTTCGCCTCCGGGAGCAGGCTGAGTGATATGAAATGCATCGTCTGTTAATCCAAATCCAGCAACGATACCATAAATATTTTCGGCACCACGACTTAAAGCATGCTCTAAAGTTTCGAAAACCATAACGCCACTACCTTCTCCCATAACAAATCCATCTCTACCAGCATCAAATGGACGGCTAGCAGTAATTGGGCTATCATTTCTTGTAGAAAGTGCTTTCATGGCATTAAATCCACCAATACCCATTGGGCATACTACAGCTTCACTTCCACCAACAAGCATTACATCGGCATCTCCACGTTGCATAATCATCAAAGCATCTGCAATTGCATGACTAGAAGTAGCACATGCAGAAACAGTAGCATAATTTGGCCCTTTGAATCCATAACGAATAGCAACATGTCCGGCTGCTATATCAGAAATCATCATAGGAACAAAAAAAGGAGATATTCTATCTGGAACGCCATCTCTATCAAATAAGTTTTTTTGTTGATTATGGTATGTCCACATACCACCAATTCCAGAACCAATGATAACACCTGCTCGATTTTTATCGATCAAGTCCAAATTGAGTCCTGAATCTTCAATTGCCATCACAGAAGCACTAATAGCAAATTGAGAGAACAAATCCATTCTTTGAGTTTCTTTACGGTTTATATGAAGCAAAGGGTCGTAGTCTTTTACTTCGCAGGCAAATTTTGTGTCAAAATGCTCGGCATCAAAACGAGTAATTGGCCCTGAACCGCTTTTAGAATTCATCATTCCTGTCCAAAAATCCTTGGCTGTATTTCCAATTGGAGTAACTGCACCTATTCCTGTAACAACAATAGTAGGATAATTATATAGTGGCATATAGCCTCAACGAATATTCAATGAATAAAGAATAATTTCTTGATGTATATATATGTATCAAGCTTCAATAACATAAAATTTAAAAAAGCCACTTCACCTTTTTAGAGGATAAGTGGCTGTTTCAAAAGTATTAATTGGAATAAATTCCAAAAATTATCGATTATTAATCGCAATGAATCAACCAATTAGGAAGAATGTGACTCTAAATAAGAGATCGCATCACCAACTGTTTGAATCTTTTCTGCATCAGAGTCTTCGATAGTGATATTGAAGGCTCTTTCGAATTCCATAATGAGTTCTACGGTATCTAATGAATCAGCACCAAGATCATTTGTGAAAGATGCAGCTGGATTAATTTGGGATTCTTCTACACCCAATTTAGTAACGATAATTTCTTTTACTTTGTCTGCAACGGCAGCCATGAGAATTACCTCAGATAATTTAAGAATGGATTGAATTACTTACATAGCTAATCCGCCATCAACGCACAGAACTTGTCCGGTGATATAGGATGATTCTTCATTTAGGAAAAAAGAAACAACCGATGCTATTTCTTTTGGCTTTGCAGATCTTTTTAATGGTATTTTATCTGAAAAAGCTTTTCTTTGTTCTTCATTTAATTTTTCTGTCATATCTGTTTCGATATAACCTGGCGCAATGCAATTTACTAAAATATTACGAGATGCTAGTTCTTGGGCTAGTGATTTAGTTAATCCTATCATTCCTGCCTTGGAAGATGAGTAATTCACTTGGCCTGCATTACCTCGTAAACCAACTATGGAACTAATATTAACGATTCTTCCAGATCTTTGGCTCATCATGGGTCTAGAAACTGCTTTACTACAAAGAAAAGCACCTTTTAGATTTGTATCTAATACATCATCCCAATCTTGTTCAGACATTCTGATAAGCAATGTATCTTTGGTAATACCTGCATTATTTACTAATCCGTCGATTCTACCTTTTTCTTTTACAATATGCTCAAAACCAAGTCTAACTGATTCTTCAGAAGCAACATTCATTTGAATAAAATGTACTTGCGCACCTTCATTAGTTAAATGAGTGGCTAACAATTGAGCTTGTTCTGGATTACTATTATAGGTACCATACACAGTATATCCTAAATAAGCAAGATGAGTAACTATAGCTGCACCAATACCGCGTGAACCACCGGTTACTACAATTACTTTATCATTCGGTACAATTAACATACTATTTATATTCCTTGAACTAATTTGATATCAAGTGAAGTGTCTATTCCCTGTATCGAAATATCTGAAGCTGTAATAGAGCGTTTTACTAAACCTTGTAATACTTTTCCAGGACCAATCTCACAAAAATGTTTTATGCCAGCATTATACATATTTTGTATTGATTGGGACCACTTTACTGGAGAAGTTAATTGTTGAACCAAGTATTGCTTAAGCTGATTTTGATCTAATATTGGCAGAGCATGTACATTTGGATAAACTGGTTTATTTGGCTTATTGAATACAGTAGATTCAATGGCTTTACCTAATTCCTCGGATGCTGATGCCATCAAAGATGAATGAAAAGCACCACTAACTTGAAGTTCAGTAACCATTCTTGCACCAGCAGATTTAAATACTGGAGCCTGTGCTCGTAAATATTCTGCATCTCCAGATAATACTATTTGTCCTGGTGAATTATAGTTTGCTGCTACAATAGTACCATCTTTACCTGATAATTCTTGACATAATTGTTCTACTTTTTGATCTTCGAGGCCTATAACTGCAAACATCGTTCCTGGTTGTTTTTCACCAGCTTTAAACATTATTGAGCCACGTAATATAACTAAAGAACAAGCATCACGAAATGAAAGCACTCCAGATGCATATAGTGCTGAATATTCCCCTAGGGAATGCCCTGCAAATGCAATAGGATCAACATATTCTTTAGCTAAATCCCACAAAATAGCTTCATGAATAAACAGTGCAGGTTGAGTATATCGTGTTTCTTTCAGGAGATCTGCAGGACCATCAATACAGATTCTATCAAGATGAAAACCAGCAATATCACAAGCTTCTTGCATCATTAATGATGCTTTAGGAAATTCTGAAAGAAGATCTTTCGTCATGCCTACATATTGAGATCCTTGTCCAGAAAAAAGAAAAGCAGTTTCCATATTACTTCATCCCCCATTTAATTAATATACTTCCCCATGTATATCCTGCTCCAAAACTTGCCAATACTATATAATCTCCATAATGAAGTTTTCCTTCATGGTATAATTCAGATAAACAAATCGGAATAGTGCCTGCGGTTGTATTGCCATATTTTTCGATATTAACGATAACCTTTTTGCTATCTAAACCCATTCTTCTAGCAGTGGCATCGATAATTCTAAGATTTGCCTGATGCGGAATGAGCCAAGATATATCATCGGCAATAAGATGATTTCTTTCCATTATTTCAGCGGCTACATCAGCCATTCCTACAACAGCAGATTTAAAGACAGATTGTCCTTCTTGAACAACATAATGTTCTTTATTTTCAACGGTTTCGAATGATGCTGGCTTTGCACTACCACCTGCAGACATATACAGATATTCTCCGCCATTTCCATCCATCTTTAATATACTATCAACTATACCAAAAGATGAATCTTCGGATTTTTCAAGTAATACAACGCCACATCCATCACCAAAAAGAATACATGTAGTTCTATCTTCAAAATTAAGAATAGAGCTCATTTTGTCTCCACCACATACTATTACTTTTTTGGCAGCACCACTTTCGATTAAGCCTGCACCGGTTATTAATCCGTATAAAAATCCAGAGCAAGCAGCAGACAGATCAAAACCCCAAGCATTCACCATTCCTGTCTTTTTTTGTAATGTTGCTGCAGCTGATGGAAATACATTATCTGGTGTTATTGTGGCAACAATCACGCAATCTATTTCAGTTGCAGATATTCCTCTCTCAGATAAACATTGCTCAACTGCTGGAACTAACATGTCGGTTAGGGCACCTTCAACTTGAAATCTTCTTTCGATGATGCCAGTTCGAGATCTTATCCATTCATCGGTTGTATCAATCTTATCTTCAAAATATGAATTCTTGAAAATAGTAGGAGGTACAAAATGAGCTAGTGAAGTTATGATTGCTGGCATATATATATGATCAATTGATATCGTTAGAATGATGTTCGGCACTTATTTGCAATGCAGATTCTATAGAGACATTTATCTTTTTATTATATACTTCTACTGCACGAATAAGCATATTTTGAATTGCTAAAGGGCTGGATTTTCCATGACCAATAATTACCACGCCATTAACACCAAGTAAAGGAACTCCACCATATTCCTGATAGTCGAAATCCTTTAAAATATGTTTCAATGTTGGAAGCATTAGCATTACAGCTAATTTCTGAAAAAAGCCTTTTTGTGCATGAGATGCAATTTTAGCTTTAAGAAGTCCTAACATGCTTTCTGCAAATTTTAAGACAATATTTCCTACAAATCCATCACAAACAACAACATCAGAAGTACCTAATAAAACATCACGACCTTCTACATTGCCTTGAAAATTAAGAGTACTATTTTTCAATAATTGAAATGTTTGAATGATGTTTTCAGTACCTTTTCCTTCTTCTTCACCAATATTTAATAGGCCAATTTTGGGAGAATCAATTCCTAAAACCTGTTTAGAATAGATACTGCCCATAATTGCAAACTCATATAAAAATCTTGGCCTGCCTTCAATATTAGCACCTACATCTAGTAATAATACAGGTTTACCTAATTGAGTAGGTAAGAATGTACCGATAGTTGGCCTACTAACCCCTTTAATTCTTCCAAGTAGAATAGTGGCAGTACTTAATACAGCACCTGTATTACCAGCAGAAACAAAAGCATCGACACTTCTATTTGCATGAAGCTCAATACCCTTAAACAAAGAAGATTCTTTTTTTCTTTTCAATACCGATGTAGGATCATCATCCATAGATACAATATCTTCGGCATGAACTACAGAATATTTCATACCATCTACATCTAAGTTTTTTAGTGCTTCTTTAATGATTTGTTCTTTGCCAACAAATACAAATTCAATTGATAAAGATAGATCTTTAAAAATTTTAGATGCAAGAATTGCTCCCTTAATTTCATTCAAGGGAGCAAAATCACCGCCCATTACGTCTATGGCAATTCGAATTGGATTCATCTTTAATCCGTGATGTTTGCTCATCGTGTGATTTGCAATCAAGAATAAGGATTATTCTGCTACAGAGCCAGTACTATTTAATTCAAACATCTTGCGTCCATTATAATATCCACAAGAAGGGCATGCAGTATGAGTAAGCTTAGTGCTTCCACAATTAGGGCATGCACCTACAGTAGGAGCAGTAGCCTTATAATGAGTTCTGCGTTTGTCTCTACGTGATTTCGAGTGACGTCTTTTGGGATTTGGCATCGTATAACTCCGATTACATCAATTTGATATGGTAATGTCAATAATTAATTTTCTACTATTTTTACATCTTTTAGTGCTGCCCATGGAGATGTCTCATCAGGCAGAGTTGGTTCATTATTTTGCTTTTCAGCAGACCTTTCAGGATAAAAATCCTCAAACGATTTTTCTGAATGCAAAGGTGAAATCCTTTTCATTGGTAAATTTAATGCCAATTGCTGCCTAACTTCATCAGAAATATCGATATATGTATCTTCATCTCTGATTAGTAATTCACCTTCATCATCATTCTCTGTTTTTGGCTGAAGATAAAAAAGTTGCGTATCAACAACATAATGTAAACTAATCTGCGCTTTCACTATGCCTGTAAATTCTTCACCAGAAATATCACAAAGAAGTAATGCTTTACACACTGCTTCTGCACTAATGAATATTCTCTTTCCTTGTCTTTTGATAGTACCAATAATCTGTATGTCTCCAATAAATTCAGGTAAAATACCATCAATTGATTGCGAAGAACTTGTTACAGAAAATGGATGCACGCCTTCTTGCAAGCCAAGAATCATGATCTGTATCATGGTAAAAGCCTATTAACAAGATTAATACAAAAAAGAACAATCACAAATTTACAAAATAAATTGTAAGAAATCTGAATATATATCTAATAATTAGATATTTTATGAATTTAGCATAGCTATTCTAGGTATTCACTTATTAGACTTTTAAGTAGAAAATCAATCCATTCTTAATCGTATATTTGCAGTACAGATATAGACATCATTTGTAAAATATCTGTTACACTCACACATTATACTAATGTAGGCGAATATATGTCACATTCTGATCAATCAGTATACTATAGTTCATATCTTCAATTGGATAAAATCTTAGATGCACAGCATACAGAAAGTTCAAAGAAAGGTATAGAAGCTCATGATGAGATGCTTTTTATCATCACCCATCAGGCTTTTGAATTATGGTTTAAACAAATAATGTTCGAATTAGACTCTGTAATATCTTTACTTCAAAAAAAGCCAATTGCAGAACATGAGATTTCAATGTGCGTTAAGGGGATTCATCGAATGAATAAGATTTTGCACATGACTTCATCGCAATTTGAAGTACTTGAAACCATGACGGCCCTAGATTTTATGGATTTTCGGGATTTATTACATCCAGCGAGCGGATTTCAATCATTACAATTCAGAATTTTAGAAATACGCTTGGGTTTGCCTGAATCTAAGCGTTTAAATAAACATTTTTTGATAGCTTTGAATGAATCAGACAAAGCGCAGGTTTTATCTGCTTTACAAAAACCTACTTTATTTGATTCTGTTCAGCAATGGTTAGAGAATACACCCTTTATCGAAACCGATAAATATACGTTTTGGCTTGAATATAAACTTGCTGTCATGCAAACATTTGAAAAAGATCGTCATGATATTCTACAGCATGATATATTATCTGCAGAAGAAAAAGAGCAAAGGATTCAATCAATTTATCAAGCTGAATCTAGTTTTAATTCTCTTTTTGATAATTCATCCTATCAAGAGTTGATTCAAAAAGGTGAGCGATTTCTTTCGCACAAAGCAACGATGGCAGCATTATTTATAAACTTATATCGTTCTTTCCCATTATTACAAAAGCCTTTTGAACTTATTCATGAGATTTCTACATTTGATGAGAATATGTCTTTATGGCGATATAGGCATTCAGTGATGACAGCTAAAATGATTGGCTCTAGAATTGGAACCGGAGGATCTAGTGGGTCTCATTATCTTGCTATGACAGCAATGAAACAGCGCATTTTTAATGATATTACTTCATTATCGGGTATGCTTTTATCAAGAAGAACATTACCTGATTTACCGGCTGATATTATTAAACAATTACAGTTTACATTTGAACAATAGATTCAGATATCAATTCAGGGGATAAAATGTTGAGCTATATTGAGTCTTGTTTGAATGTCTTAGAAGCAGGCAAAAAGATATATTTAGATTTTATTTCTCCAATACATTGCCAGATATGTAATTCTCAGTGTGGTGACAATCAGATAATATTTCGATTATGTAATCAATGTTTTTATTCATTAGACTATTCACCAGATAAAGAGCACTTATTAAATAGTTTGTATTCTAAAAAGAAAGGGGATGATTCAGCTTTAAGTTCTATTTCTTCTTATGTAGAATTAACATCAGAATCGAATGTGGAACTATTGATATATGCTCTAAAATATGATTATAGTTCTCGAATTGGTTTTGATTTTGGAAAAATACTAGGTAAGAAGATTGTAAATGATAGTACATACTCAACTATTGATTTGATAGTTCCAGTGCCTTTACATGCTGCTCGAATTAGAGAAAGAACATATAATCAGTCTTTGTATATAGCAAAAGGAATTCAAGAGATTATACATAAAAGAATAGAGAATACTTGTTTACAAAGGATTATGTATTCAGGTTCTCAAACATTACTTAATGTTTCCGAAAGATCATCTAATATGTCAGATACTATATTCAAAGTCAACAATAAAGATAGAATTCATCATGCATCTATTTTATTGGTAGATGATATCTTTACAACAGGTGCAACTTTAGAAGCATGTGCAAATACCTTGCTATTAGAGGGTGCATCATGTGTTCATGGTATAACAATTGCATCTGCACCATTACGATAATTAACAAGTATAATATGAAGAATAATCACATTTTTAGCATCAACTTTTATAATAATATTCTCTTTTCTTTAGTAATATCTTTGCTGATATCATGCAATGGCTTAACAGGTATTCCACAGTCTAATGTATTGCCAGAAACGCATATTTTTTTAGACTCAATTCATGTTCAGCAGAATAGTCAGGTTTATCTTAGCTGGCAGGGAGATGATTCTGATGGGTTAATTATTGGCTATATAATTTCATGGAATGGTAAGGAATGGTTTTATACTCAAAAGAATGATTCGATTTTTTCATTAAAAGTGGAAACATCAGATACAAACTATACATTTAGAGTATCAGCCATAGACAATTCGCTTAGTATATATCCCAAAGAAGGCGATATTATTGCATTTTCAGATATGAATAATAATGGCATACATGATGAGAACGAACCATTCCCATCTTTGTCATCCTCTGTAGATATTAGCCCAGCATCATTAAAAGTTCCCATAAAGAATACAGCGCCTTTAATAGCATGGGGAATAGATACGAACTCAAAATCTGCTATTTCAGTTGCTTTACCTGATACAACATTTACTTTTGCAACGTTTCAATATTTTATTTCCGACTTAGATGGAATAGAAACAATTGCCTCTGTAGAATGGAGTTTAAATGACAGCTCATCTTCTGCTACTTGGCATAAAATTCCTTTAAATAGTAAAATGTTTAATATCAAAGAATCTGATGGTTTACAAATAAATGCAGATAATAGAATTTACTTAAGGGCAACTGATATCGGTAAATTAAGAAGCAAAATTTTGCAATATCCTTTTGAAGGTAAAGTATGGTATGTTAAAAAACCAAAGGGATCAATTTTACTTATTAAGGATAGTGGGAGCCCAGATGCTGATGCTTTTTACACAAATGCTTTACAAAATATCTCTGGTGGTAAGTTTTCATCGGGATATGATGTATTAGATATTTATTCTAGCAAAACTGCTATTAGTCAGGCAAAAACTCTTCCTCCATTTATATCTCCAATGTTTATCGAAACATTAAAACTGTTTAAAACTATCATATGGTATTCAGACAAAAGCCCTAGTGTAGAATTGGCTCAACAATCATTACCTGAATATATGAGGACAAATGGAAAAGTTATTTTTATAACTGAATTTCCTGTACCTTTATCTGCAGAGTCTAGAATCGCACTAATGGATTTTGCTCCGATAGATTCCATAAGCCAAAAAGAAGTATCTGATGATCCTTTAGCAATACGGAATAGTACAGAAATTAAACCAATCAAAGTTGGTGCATGGGAATACCCTGTATTAATCAAAGAAAAAGGGTCTGTTTTAGTTTATAATTTATTTCCAAAAGTCACGGCTAGTCCATTATATGTCTTATCCGAAAACCCTAAGTGGTCTGGCACACCTATATTAGGAATTCTTGGAGAAAACAGACAAATGATCTTTATGCATATGCCATTACATCTTGTTAATAAAAATGGTGGTGCATCACAATTTTTAGAAATAGCTTTAACCAAAGAATTTGCACTGTAATATGAGTTCATTACCCATATATTTACTTTCTATTGAAACAACCGGCGAATTATGCGGTATATGTTTACATGAAGTATCTACAAAAACATTGATGTGCCAATACAGTACATACAAAAAGCATATGCATGATTATATGCTTGCTGAATTAGTTCGTAGGATATTATTAGATTTTTCATTACAAAGTAAAGATATCCAGTATTTAGCAATCTCAGAAGGGCCAGGTTCCTTTACAGGTATCAGAATAGGAATGTCTTTTGCAAAAGGTTGGTGTTTTGAAAGTTCTACTACGTTGATTTCTGTTCCAACTTTATCTGCTATTGCAAAAAAAAGTCAAACATATTATCAAAGTGGATGGACGCATATTGCAGCAACTCAATACTCTCATAGTGATTTGTGCTATATACAAGTATTTGATTTTAGGACTTTGAATCCAATCGCTTTACCTATATTACTTCCAATAATGGATGCAAATAATTTGATACATGGAGATACAATAATAAGTGGAAGTGCAACCCATTTATTGCATAATGGACATAAAGCATTTGATTTTTTACAGCAACCCAATCAAGTTATGATTGCAGAGTATGCATTAGATATGATTAAAGCAGGGCTTGTCTCAGATGATATGTCTGCTGAATCAACATATCATTCGGAATTTAAACCAAAATAGAATGAGAATATTTACATGAAACCGTTTATATGGTATATAAAAACGTTTAAAGATATGTCTATTAATGATCTGTATAAAATAGTACAATTAAGGGAAAAAGTATTTGTAGTAGAACAAGAATGTGTGTTTTTGGATGCAGATGGTTTAGACTTGCAAGCTGTGCACATATATACAAAAACTGATAATGGGGATATATCTGCTTACTTAAGAGTTTTACCACCAGGCATTCCATATTGTGAACCCTCTATTGGACGCGTTGTGGTAGCAATAGAATCAAGAGGCCAATATCTCGGTAAAGAGTTGATGTTACAAGGGATACATTATATAAAAAAGCATTTTCCTGATCATCACATTCGTATTGCCGCACAATTATACTTGGATTCATTTTATACTGCATTAGGCTTCAGAGCTATAGATTCTCCTTTTTTGTTAGATGGTATTAACCATCAATATATGTTGTTATAATATCTCTTATTCACAATGAAACTACTTTCCACATTATTGGCATCACTTAATGGTTTTTCTGTAGAAGGGAATACAGAAATACCTATATCTGCAATAGATTATGATAGCAGAAGTTGCAATGAATACTCATTATTTGTAGCTATACCTGGCAGTACAGTTCCCCCAATTGATGGAAATACATTTATAGACCATGCTATTTCGCGTGGTGCAAAAGCAATTATTACCAATAGATCAGATCTTCAATTATCTAAAGATATTACTCTGATTTGCGTTCCAGATACCAGAGATGCATTGTCAAGGGTTTCTAATGCATTTTATGATAATCCTTCGAAACAATTAAGCATATATGGCATAACAGGTACAAATGGTAAAACAACGTCAACTTTTCTCTTAAAATCTATTCTAGAAGCTTATGGAGAACCAACTGGACTTATTGGAACGACTGGTAATTTTATAGGTACAGAACGCATCGCATCTACCCATACTACCCCAGAATCTCCTCAATTATGTCAATTATTAGCTGCTATGATTCGAAGAGGAATAAAAAGCGTAGTAATGGAAGTTAGCTCTCATGCTTTGGAATTAAAAAGAGTAAATGGAATTACCTTTGCTGGTGCATTATTTACAAATCTTACTCATGATCATTTAGATTTTCATGAAAGTATGGATAATTATGCTAAAGCAAAGAAAAAACTATTCGATATGTTACCAAAAGAATCAATTGCAATGGTAATGGGTGATTCTCCATATTCTTATTTGATGCTTAGTGAAACAAAATCTAAGAAAAAATATATGGTTGGTAGGTCTAGAGCATTTGATATGATGATTCAACATGAAAATCACAATCTTTCAGGTGCTTCATATAATTTACAATTTAAAGGTACTTTACCAGAGTATCATCAAGGTGATATAGAGATTGTAAGTCCTTTATTCGGAAAATTTAATGTAGAGAATACTGCTTTATGTGCTGCATTTGCCAGAGTTCTAGGAATAGATGATTCAACAATTAAATATGCATTGCGATCTTCTGATGGTGCTCCTGGAAGGATGCAAAGATTACGTTTACCCAACGGAGCATTAGCACTTGTAGACTATGCCCATACACCAGATGCTTTAGAAAAAGCTCTAAGTACCTGCAGGATGGTACTCAATCAAGCAGGTAGAGGCAGACTTACCGTCGTTTTTGGATGTGGCGGAGAAAGAGACGAAACAAAAAGACCAAAAATGGGTTTTATAGCTGCATCTCTTGCAGATAGAATAATTCTTACAGATGATAATCCTAGAAATGAAAGTTCGGAACGAATTTTGCATGAGATCAGCAATGGAATATCTCCAGAACTGCTCTCGAAAGTTCAAGAGATTCCAGATAGAGCTCAAGCTATTACAGAAGCTGTACGCTCATCATTGGATAGAGAAATAATTTTGATAGCAGGAAAAGGACATGAAGAATATCAGATTATTCACAATAATTATCTTCCTTTTAGCGATATCGGCTTAATTACTTCTCTAATTTCAACACACTTTCTGCCACAGGATTTAGGAGAAGATTAATGGCAATCTATACAAAAACATATGCTGTTATTGTAATTATCATAGTATTAAGTTCTTTACAATCATGCTATAATGCACAATTTGTTCAATTAGAACAGAATAGTAATCGTTTGTTTTTGACAAAAGATAATAGGCACACATCTTTTCATCAAGTATTCGATGATGAACAAAGTGATCTTTCACATGATTCAAGTGAACTATTCCTAATATATGGCAAAGCGTCTTTTTATGGCTCAGAGTTTAATGGAAGAAAAACAGCCAATGGAGAAATATATGATGAAAGTGTTCTTACTGCAGCACATAGAACACTGCCATTTGGAACATTTTTATCGGTAACAAATACAAGAAATAATAGATCTGTGATTGTAAGAATTAATGATAGAGGTCCATTTCATCCACATCGGATTCTTGATGTATCTAAACTTGCAGCAGAAGAACTTGATATGATCAAATATGGCGTTGCCGAAATTGAAGCAGAAATTTTAGACTATTAACATATTGGAAATGTATGATTTATTATCTTTTACTTATTCTTTCATGTTTTTCTTTTGCAGTTCATGCCCAAGAATATCGAATTCCATTCATAGTATCCCCTGCTTTTGAAGAATCTAAGCAATTGGGCTATGAACTTTGTGGCCATGCTAATTCCCTCTCTAAAAAAGAACATATGTTGGGCTTACAAGCCCAAATAGTCAGGCCTTATGATATTCTCTCTTATGATGTATTTATGGATTGGCAAAAACCATTTCTTTCACCAGATTCTGTTTTAAGTGAATATACTTTTAGTGGGCATAATACTATTGCTTATATGCTTATCGACAGCTTAGCAAAAGAGATTGTTTTAAATGGGGCTTTAATGACAATTGACTCGATTTCGCATAATGGAGTTCTACTTTCAAATATTTCATTTACTCAACCATATAATGGTGAGTGGAAATGTATTCCTGGTAATACACTTAAAACAAAAGACACCAATATTATGACAATTTGGTACACCTATAAAGGCAATGGAAGAGATGGACTATTTGTGTTTCCAAAAGGAATGTATGTAGATCAATATCCAGGGACTGGGCCAAATTACGTTGAAGAAAAACTTGTTTATACAATGAGTGAACCCGAAGATGCAAGAATTTGGATGCCTTGTAATGATATTCCAAATGATAAAGCCAGATCATCTATAACAGTTAGAGTTCCATTTAAACCCAGTGATGGAGAAAATAATATTTCCGTAGCTGCAAATGGAAATCTTATATCAATAAAAGAAGGGCCACAATCTTTAGATATACAGTATAGAGACTTTTACTTTCAAGATACAACATTAATATCCACTTATTTGATGGTTGCAAATGCTTCTAAGTTTAAAGTATATTCTGATTGGTATGTTTCTGACGATAAAAAAGACAGCATTGAAATAAAAAATTATGTATGGCAAAAAGATTATGATGGTACGAAAACAGATGGATCTGAGTATAATGCAACATATTCATTAGGCATGACAGTTGGCATGATGAAGGCATTTACAGATAAACTTGTACCTTATCCTTTTAAACGTTATGGTCATACCTCCGTTCAACCATTTTCTTTTGGGGGAATGGAACATCAAACGCAAACAACAATAAATAGAACATGGCTTGCAGGAAAATCTGGCTATGGAATTGCCCATGAATTAATGCATCAATGGACAGGTGATTTGGTTACTTGTGGTACATGGGGAGATATTTGGCTAAATGAAGGTGGTGCAACGTGGGGAGAAGCCCTATGGGGTGAGTCTTGGGGTGGTAGAACAGAGTATATGAATAGAATGCTTGCTAAAAGAAGAGATTATTTAAATATCAATAATAAGAATCAACAACCTCCTATTTATGGTATTTCTATTGATATTATATTTAATTATGCTACTACATATGCTAAATCCAGTTGGATATATCATATGCTAAGAACAATGCTTGGTGATAGTTTATATTATTCAACATTAAATAAGTATATGAATGATTATGCTTATGGAAATGCTATTACAGATGATATTAAATCTACATTTAAGAAATATGCTCCTAATCCTAAAATCCCCTATGATATTTTCTTTGATCAATGGGTAATGAAACCTGGACATCCCATTTTACAATTTGCTTCCTTAAGAGAATTTAAAGAAAATAATGGTGATACAATTGTTCAATATATCATTCAACAGAAACAAAGTGCTAAAAATGTTCCAACGGTTTTTCATCTCCCTTTTACGATTACTTTTTATGGTGAGAATGGTAAGAAATCGACTCAAGATATCATCATGACAGATAGAGTATATGAAGGTTATATAAGGCTACCTTTCAGAATTACTAAAGCAGTAATAGATGAACAACATGATATCTTAGCTGAAAAAGACACAGTCTCTGGCGTTTTCTTGTCTGCAGAATCTGATTATATTCCAACTGATTGTCATGCAATGATCTACAGCAATGCAATTGAGTCTAGAGTTAAAGTATTCAGTACAGAGTCACGCGATATAAACATTCAAGTTTATACTATTCAAGGTAGAAATATTGCATCTATATCAGAATCAATATTAAGTAATGAACAAAAGGATTTACTATTACCTGATTTACAAGAAGGATCTTATTTTATCAGTATTCAAGGTATGGCAAAGCCCATATTACTAAACTGGCAACATTTCAAACAATAATATATATAGCTATATTTCATGCAAAACCAATCAGAACATATCCAAGATACAAATCGTGAAGAATTACGATTTAAAGGTATTCCTTCATCCCAAGGTATTGAATTTGGTAAGGCAATAGTATTATTTAAAGAAGGTCCATCATCATATCCTATTCATATTTCTGAAGAATCAATCCCCGAAGAATTAGAGAGGTTTTCTGCCGCTTTAGTAAACGCAGCTGAAGAATTGCAGCATATAATAGACATAGCCCAAAAAGAGTCTGCTAAGATTTCACATATCCTTGAAACATATTTACTGATACTGATGGATTCAATTATGCATGATTCCATCCGCTCAAGAATAAAAGAAGGATATACAGCAGAAAATGCAGTTATTCATGAATTTGATGTTCAAAAACAGTTTTTTACACTGGCAAAAGACCCAATTATACGGGAAAGGTCTATTGATTTTGATCATGTTACAGAACGTCTTTTGAATGGATTAAGAAATCGAACAATTTCTCATGCAGTTGCTGAAGGTAGCATCGTAATTGGTTCGTCTATAACTCCTACTGATCTGATGTTATTTCATAAAGCAGGTTGTTTGGGTTTTATCACAGAAATTGGTGGTATTGCATCCCATGCTTCTATATTAGCGCGTTCATTAAGTATGCCTGCTATTATAGGATTAAAAGATATTTCCAAAAAAGTGCAAGATGAAGATTCTATCATCATAGATGGATTTTCGGGAATACTTATTGTTCATCCAACTGAAGCTACTAAATCGTTTTATATTCAAAAGAAAAAAGAAGCTGATGACAATAAATTAGCTTTAGGATTATTAGCTAATACAGAATGTACTACTTTAGATGGTTATCCAATACTTTTAATGGCGAATATTGATTCTATAGAAGATTTACATGTAGCTATGAAGTATGGGGCCAAGGGCATTGGATTATTAAGAACAGAATATTTAATAATCGCAAGACAACATTTTCCATCAGAACAAGAACAAATAGAATGGTATAAAGAATTATCACATATTTCATTTCCGCATCAATTAACAATTAGGGCTTTTGATGTTGGTTCTGATAAATTTGCAGAGGGATTGGCAGAAGAAGATAATCCTGCCTTGGGATTAAGAGGCATTAGATTTTTATTACAAAGAAAAGATATCTTTAAAAATCAAATTAGGGCAGTATATATAGCCTCAAAAGAAAAAAATATTCGTTTCATGCTACCAATGATTTCTACAATCAATGAATTAAAGATATCCTTAGCATTTATTGAAGAATGCAGATTAGAACTTGAACATGAGGGAATTCCTCACGATATGACACTTCCAATAGGTATCATGATTGAAACCCCAGCAAGTGCATTGATTGCAGATTCTTTAGCACCTTTAGTGTCGTTTTTTAGTATTGGTACCAATGATTTAACTCAATATACAATGGCTGCTGATAGACTAAATGAATATGTGTCAGATATTTATGATCCTTTCAATCCTGCAGTTATTCGTTTGATGAAAATGGCAATTGAATCAGCAAAAAAATATGGAATTCATATTGGTATATGTGGTGAATTAGCTGGACATTCTGCTTCAACTGAATTACTAATTGGTTTAGGTATTCAAGAAATAAGTGTTTCTCCCCCACTACTTCTTGAGTTAAAAAAGAGAATATTACATATTAATTACCGAGAAGTTTCTCAACTTCATTAATATCCCGTTTTCTTTGTTCTTCTTCTGTGTCGATATACATTAAGAACTAAGCCAACCAAAGCCATATTCATAACCAATGCAGAGCCACCTGCACTTAAAAAGGGCAATGGTATACCCATTACAGGGAACAATCCAATTGCCATCCCTATATTAACCATAGTATGATAAAATAAAAGAATTCCCACACCTGCACTTAACACTGAACCAAATACATTACCTGCTTGCCTAGCAATAGTGATACATTGAAATATCAATAATCCTAATAAACCAATTACAGACAAACCACCTACAAAACCAAATTCCTCTGTAGGCACACAGAAAATGAAATCTGTCCATTGTTTAGGAATATATCGTAATTGCGTTTGTGTTCCATGTAAAAAACCCTTACCTGTTACTCCTCCACTACCAACTGCCATTATCGATTGAATGACATGGTAGCCTTTTCCTCGAGGATCATTATCTGGATTAAGAAATGTTTGTATACGACTTTTTTGATGAGGTTTTAAAATACTGTACACATAATTTGATGAAAATCCCACAAAAACAAATACAGAAGCAGACAATATAATCATCAATATGCCTCTTTTGAAAAGTAAACTTATTGCTGTTAATAATCCTGCTATTCCAAAAAACCAATCTTTACCGATAAATCCAGCAATAGCAACAAATGGAGCCCCAGTGATCAAAAAAAGAAAAAATAAGTCTGCTCCGGCCCAAAAAAATATACCTAACATCATTGTAGCATATACAGATGCGCTTCCAAAGTCTGGCTCCATCATAATTAATGCTATCGGAATTGCAAAAAGTAAAAATATGATTGACAAATCTCGAATATTTCGAACATCAGCTCCTTTGGAAGACATATATTTAGCAACTGCAAGCAATGTTGCGAATTTTCCTAATTCAGAAGGCTGAAAAGTAATGGGGCCTAAGGACAGCCAACTTTTTGAACCATATACAGTTTTACCAATTACAATTACAGCTATTAATAGAAGTATAGCAGACAAATAGAATAGATACGATAATCGATAGAGCCATTTTTCTGGTAATAACATGATACCAACTAAAACGAAAATACCAATAAACCCGAAGATTGCTTGTTTGGTGAAATATTCACTCATTCCTGCATCATAAGTAGCACTATAAATTGATATTAATCCAAGAGATAGAAGTAATGCTGTAACAAGAATTACCGCCCAATCCATTACTGCATTAGCATTAAAAGGTTGTGCGGGTGTAAACTCTTCTGATGAACTTTCTTCATAATATGAATTCATTATCTATCTCACTTCTAAATATGGCAAGGTATTTATACCCTATTTATATATTCTACAATAAATGAATCTTTGTCTACACTAATTTTTGTGATACTTCCAAATGCAATATGAATGTCAAATGTTCTGTGAAATGGGATTTCCAATACATAGGATAATACTGCCCTAATCACACTTGCATGAGTTGATATCACAACAGTTTTATGATTTTTTTTACTAATATCTTCTATAAATGATTGTACCCTAAATAATACATCTCCATAAGATTCTCCGCCTGGTACTTTATTTATAACAATATCTTGCATCCAATTATCAAGTTGATCTGGTGGTATATCAGCCCAGTATTGCTTTTCCCAATCTCCAAAATGTAAATCAGCTAATCGAAGATCTTGCATAGCTGGTCTTTTACTGATAAATTCTGCTAATTGAATACAACGTCTAGTTGGGCTAGCAAAATAGACAGCATTATGCTTATCTGGAACTAATTTCATCGTATCGGCTGCTTCTTGTAAAAAACTAGAAGATACAGTGATTTCAGATTGTCCAAAACACATTCCATTATCTACAGATAATGTTGTATGACGTAAAAAATATAAGTCCATAAGCCTTCATTTGTAAGTTTCAGTACAAAAATACCATATTTACTAGCAAGGCACTTTTTTATAACTATTAAATTAGCATATAAAATGTGAAACAATTTTTATTTACGATGAATAAAGAGCATTGTTTTCCTTGCATTTCCTATAGTATATTCAGCAATATATATACCACTCATGATATTTTTTAAAAATATTCTACCCGTGAAAAGTGTTTTGTCTGAAGAAACATATTCTCCTTCAAAAGAATTCTCTATAATAGTTGTCCCTTGTAGATCTATAATTCTGCATCTCAATAACGATTCAGATTGTTTTGTTTCAACTGAAAACTGTACACTATTCTGATTTTCATCTATAGAAATATGTGATATATCATTATCATTATTGAATATTCCAACTGGTTGCTCCATAATTGTAATTGTTGAATCATAATCATAAGAACCTGATTTATATGCATTTGCAACCCACAAAGCACCATTAATTAATGCAATGCCTTCTGGCTTACCCTTTGGGTCTAAGATGCCTTCTAAAGTTCCATTAGAAAGTAAACCTTTTCTTATATCGGAATTATATGTACTTACATATACAATTCCAGATGGGTCTATAACTGCTTCTCTGGGGCCATTATATCCACTTGTACCTACTGGAAATTTTCCAATTAATGTTCTATCTTCTAGATTAATTGCAGTAATTTCATGAGATCCATTCATCACTGCTAATAAAATTCCATTGGATTCGGCTAGATAATTTCCAGTATCACCTATATCAATAGAATCAATAGAAATATTAGGATTATTACTATTGGGCTTTAAGACAAAAAATATTTTTGAATCATTAGAGCCAAAAGTACCTTCACATAAAATTGCACACATTAATGTTTGTGATTCTGGAAAGGCTAATATGTGTTGTGGGTTTATTCCAATATATGTAGAAAAAAGAACTGTCTTATTGGCCAAGCTATATAATGTAAATTCACCTGGAGACACATAATCCTTTTTGGATGAATACATTAATGCTATTTCTTTACCATTACTTTGAATAGCTGTTATAGCTGTAATTTTATGAGATGGATTATCTAATTGCACAATTGACGAATCAATTAATTGTCTGGTTGATAGATCATATTGTTCGATTTTATTAGCCCTAGAACAATACATATTTTGTTTGGTTATTGCATTTCTAAATGGAAAGTCAAAATATCCCCTTTCCATCACTGATATTCCTTTAAATGCTTTTGTATAAGCATCAATTTGCCACCATGTTGCTGGTATATCACCAGAATCTATCTGGCATATTCCATCAAAATTTTTATCTATTCCATTACAAAATACATGAACGGTATCAGCACTCTGTTGAAAGAAAGATAATGGCTGATGCCCAACACCTATACTAGATTGACTTTGAGAATGAAGTATTGATAATGATGAGCAAAAACAAAAGAAGAATGTACTAAGAATTTTCACGGTATTTTTCCAATAAAACATATGAATATTGTCATTGGAACATGCTGATTTAGATAGGAGAAGCAAGGAGGATATACAACAACTATAGAAGAATAATCAAATGTATTCTTTCATAATAGAGTATACTGATGCTTCATCACATCCGTAAAGCGCAGATGATGCCACATGACATTGATGAATCTGTTAAGAGGCAGGTCTTCTGACTTAATGGATGAACCATATCACAGCGGCGCTACCGTAACCGATTTTAACGGTTTTCCCTATTCTCTGATATCAAAAAGATATCAGCACCTCTAACGTAGGGCGAAGATACAGTTTTGCCATCAAATGAATTACTTTTTTTGGAGGGAAGGAAAAGAAGATTGTCTGGAAGCTTTTACAATACCATAAAACACAGATAGAATAATTCCTAGAAAGAAAAATATAATTGCGATAATAGATCGTTTTGGGAAAATATGTTTGCTTTCTGGAATAGCTTTTTCTACAATTTGAATTTCAGGGAAATCTCTCACTTCCTGAATATATTCTTGCGTTCTTTGCGTTTGAAGATATGCATTGATTTGCTCCATAATCTTGATATCTCGAAGCATAATCACATATTTTTTTCCTAATTCAGGTATTTTTTTCAAGTTGATAGAAAATTGATCTGATGAATTTCCTCCAGATTGAACTAAAGAAAACTGTTTTTGTAAAGAAGCTACTTTTTTTTGTAGAATAGTTACTGCTGGGGCATCACTTTGAAATTGTTGTTTTGCAATATCTAATTCAATTTGTGCTTTTGCTAATTCTGTTCCCATTAACACAGCATTTCCGATAATTAACTTTCCTTGTTCCTGTAATTCAACAATTTTATTTTGTTTTTGAAATTGTTGAAGAGCAAGATAATGTGAATCCAATGATGCTTTATTTTCTGCCATTATTTTATCTATAAATACTCTGGCTCTTTTTGCTGTTGAGGTACTTTTATTTTTAGATATAATATCAATTCCATAAGCTGCTTGATTAGCAATGATAGATGCTAATAAGGCAGATTGTTCTTTGTCTTGATAGCTGGGAAAAAACCCTGTACTCCAATTTGCTTCTAGTAATACAATTCCGCTTCTTCTTGTATCAATTGATAAACTTTTTCTCAACTCAGAAATTTTATCTTTATCAGGGATAGAAAGATATTGATTGTATTTTTTAAGGTTACCTTGCTTTTCAATCATTTCAGATAATGTTCTAGACAATAGTAATTCGGGAGATAAAAAACTATTTTTTGATTCATTTGCTCCCATAATTCCACCTAATCCAGATGGTAAATTCCCCGATAGCAATGATGCAATGCCAGACCCACCATTTTTTTGCTCTACAGGTAATACCATTACTGTAGAGGAATATGTATGTGGCAGGATATATGAGATCAAAATCCCAATAATAGAACAGCATAGAGAAACTATCAATATTTTTTTGATATTGTGTTTTATATATCTTAGAAACACTGAAGATTCTCTATATGATGATATGTCTTGAGGTTCTTGCATAAAGTGTATGATTATGGATTATTTCTTGAAAGTGTAAAGATAAATGCAGCTACAGTTACTATTTGGGCTGTAATTGTTAATAAGACAGATATAATTTCTTTAAAGTTTGCTTTGCTTTCCGGAATTTCTGGCACCATAATTTGATCTCCAGGTAAGAGTTTATAATCGTCTGCTTCTGCTAATAGTTGTTCCCCTCTTTGTGTTAATATAAGGGTTTCATCTTCATCAGCTCTTGCAGAAAAACCTCCTGCCATACGAATATAATCTTCATAAGTATATGAAGGATTAAATTTTATTCTTCCTGGTTTTTGAACTTTACCGAATACATTCACAAATTCTTTTTTAGGGGCTATATACACAGAGTCTTGATCTTCTAATGACAAAAAGATTTTTCTATCATCACGCATTAATGTATTAAAGTCTACTGCTATTAAGCCTCTTTTTTCCCGTTTTTTTTCTCTTAAAAATGCTTTTTCTCTATCGGTTAATGATGCTGCGGGTAATGATAATAAGCGCCAATATTCAATATCATATACTAGATTATCATCTTTTTGTCTCATCAATAAAGAGTTTTCATTATATGCATCTTCTGTTAATCCACCAGCCCTTGCAATTAAATCTTGAATGGTATTTGAGTCTGGATTGATTGCATATTTTCCTGGTTTTTGAACTTCACCTGTTATAGAAACAGTATACATTTTCCGCCATTTTATTTTTTCTCGTACATATATTCTATCACCTGGCTCTAATTGAATGTCATTAGGATATTCTGTATGATGTAGTAAAGATGTAAAGGATGGCCAAGCACTGCAATCCACAAAGAATGTTGAAGTAGAAAAGCCATTTTGGTCAAATCGTGCTATTTCTATTGAATCAATTCTAGCTGTACGTAAAAATCCTTGTGCAGTACTAATTGCAGTAGAAAGTTTATCTCCTTTTTTATACTCATATTCACCCTCGGATCCAATCTCACCATTTACTTGAAATACTTCAGTGCGTGATAAAGTGGGTACATAAATAATATCTCCACCTTCTAAAAATGGATTTGAACTTTTATCACCCATTGCATAAAATTTTTGTAAATCTACATCAAGAAGTGATTGTGGCTTTTCATCTTTTCCATATCTCATAATATTAATAGATCTTGTTGAAGCAGAGTATAATAATCCACCAGATCTATCAATGATTTCAGACACTCTATCTGAGGGAGTTGCAGAGATTATTCCTGGCTTTTTTACCGCACCACGAATGATAACTTTGAATGTTCTCATTTTACGAAGAACTAGTGAAACTGAAGGAGTTTTAAGTAGAGAGAATACTTTTTCCCGCACTATTTCTTCTGCTTTTGATAATGTTAATCCACCGATTTGAACAGCACCAATGGCTGGAATTACAATCCGACCATCTGGAGATACTATAGCTTCAATATGATTGGGTTCATCTTTAATGCCAATTGGTGCAATAAATACAGTCATAATATCATTTGGTCCAACAATATATGTATCCGGATTTATTGCTGTTTCTACGATACCCAATGTTTCTTTTGCTAAAGTTTCAGCTTTTAATACTCCAACGGTATCATATTCTCCTGGTTTCATTGCACCAGGTTTTGGGAGTTTAATTGCTCCGGTTATTTGCGAATATAGATCTACACTTAATAGTATGTGAAAGCACATCACAATAGTATAAAGAACAATTATTCTTTTACAATTCATAATATTAGCAGAGTGAATTTTCATTAATAGATACTTGGCCTTGCTAAACGTAATGGAATGATTTCAATTCCAGAAACGCTCACTCTAGAATCATTAATTGATTCAGTTAGTATATGTTCAGTTCCAGATTGAGATGTGGCAAATATAAATGGTTTTGCGCATCCTATTCCAATTCTCATGATTTTTCCATCAGAATCAATAGTAATTAATTCTTCCATTCCTGGTATAGCCATAATAGTATCGGTTTTGGCAATCAATCGTTCTCCATCTTTAATTTCTATACCTTTATCTGTAAAGTCAAGAAGTATTCCTTGTTTTTGTGCTGCTTCTTCTATCGTTGTTCTTGTTCTAATTCTTAATCCTGTACCGGACAAAAGCTTAATATTCATCATTACTCTATAATCAGTAATACGTTGGGCCATAAATCCTGCTGACGAAGCATGTTCTAAAACATACCCGTTTTCTGATGTTAGATTAACTGATTGCAATGAGGATAATTTTACGCCATTACATCGTAACCAAAACGAGCTTCTCCATTGGAACTCATCTGGATTAGGAGGCAGGAATAAATCTATAAGCGAGGAGCAACCAGATAATAAAATCATCATTATTATGCTAAAAGTGCGAATAATAGTAAATAGATATCGTATCATAAATTATTTACTCTTTCTATAACGCAATTCACTGCTTTGGAAAAGTCTATCATATAAACCAATACCTATACCTATATAAAAGATATCAAAATTGGTGAGATTTTTAAAATCTCGATTCAATGTAGCAATTGGAGATCCTGTGGAATATCCTGCTTGTAACTGTAGATTTATCTGATTGCTAATTCTTAGAGCCAATCTTGTACCTATGTGAACCATCGAGCTTGGATAATAATTATATTCGGCAAAAGGTTCTAATGAAAGTTCTTGTCCCATTAATGTATGCACATATCCTAATCGTAAAGGCAAAATGCCAATCCCACCTTCAGTTTGGCCAAGCAGCATAAAATTAATTAAAGAAGTTCCTGCATAAAATCGATTATTTCCTAATGGAATTGCTATACTAGCAGGGGCAATTCTTCCTATAATTCCTTTGAATGGAGAATTTGTTTTAGGATCAAAAAATGGATATTCAGCATTAGTAGCAACTCCAATAATACTTGCTAATCCAACACTCCACGAGGAATGTTCATGATATTTCCATTCTTTTTCAGTTTCTGGGACTCGATTTAAGAAGTCCAAAACAGAAGTTCCTATACCAAAGTATGGACATGCATTTTTAGAACCCAAACCTGCTATAATTCCTAGATAAGATCGGAAATTCAAACCACCAAGTGAACCAATATCGGCAGATACACCAGCATTAATATATTGATCTGGAATTAAAGAAATACCGAAGCTTGGTGTAATGGTTATGTATGGGATTTTTTCTCTGATAAAATATCTTTTTCTTAAATAGATTGGCGACACACCTGTAAATGTATTATTAGCATCCATATCTCCTGAAAAGGATTCATAAATTGATGTGCCTAATGTCCAATCTGCTGCATCATCAAACCATCGAAGTCTTTTTTCCATAATACCAATTCTATAAAAAGCCCCTGGGAATAGACCTTTTTTCGGCATATTTTTTTGTTTTTTATAGTCTTCATCAAAATATCCAAAGATGCCTAAAAATCCGCCGCTGATTCCATTGTCTTGTTTACCACTAAATAAAAGGCCAACACTTTCAAATAATGCAAGCCGAATAAAATTTGGATATTCTCTCACTGTTGTACTATCAATCTGGCTGATATCTCTTCTCATTTCTACAATTCTAGAAGTAGGATATACTATTCCATTGTCTCTTTGTCCAGGAGCATTCCTAACTGCATCGATAATTGCAGTATCCCTTTTGGTTATGGTATAAATATCTTTTTCTGTTCTTGTTATCATTTGCTCTAAGCTAGCCATATTGGTTAAACTTGAACAACCTCCAAGACCAAACAGGAAGGTAATAGATAAACATATCCAAAAAGATGTAGACTGAAATAATGCTTTATATATATGTTTCATAATATTCTTCTTACAATACAGAACAATTCATCGTGATATAACTATCTAAACTGGCTTGAATATTATCTCCAGACAATAAAGGACCAACTCCCTGAGGTGTACCAGTAAAGATACAATCTCCTTTACGCAAACTAAAAATTGAAGAAATATACTGCAATAATGAAGGAATAGATCTTTCCATTAAGTGTGTATTTCCTACTTGTTTCACTATTCCATTGATAGATAGAGAAAATGTTAGTTGCGGATACATAGTAGAAAAATCTGAAATTGGGACAATTTTAGAAATTGGAGCCGAGCCCTTAAAACTTTTGCTCGTACTCCAGGGCTCTCCTTTTTGCTTTGCTATAGATTGAATATCTCTTAATGTTAAATCAAGTCCAATTCCATAACCACATATATAATTACCAATGTCGTCGGCGGCATCATGTGGTATATCCTCACCAATAACTACAACTATTTCTGCTTCATGATGCATTTCTTGAGAATATTCTGGCCTATCAATGATTGCATTCTCTCCGAAAACATATGCTGCTGGTGGTTTAATAAATACCAATGGTTTTTCTGGTACTTCTGCACCCATTTCAAGCGCATGTGCAGAGTAGTTTCTACCTATGCAATAGATAGTTCCTACCTGTAAATGCATTCCATTTGTAAAAATAAAATGTCTGTCAGTATTATTCATGAATGGGCTCTTCATTATTTTTGGGAGGTTCTGGAATTCGATTTTCTATTGGTAATTGTCCAGGAGCTAATACATCTAATGAATCTTGTTCTGAGGGTTCAAAGCCAAAAGATGTTTGCCTATAACCTATGGATGGATCTCTATAAATTTTGCCCATCATTCTGCCCCAAATTGGTGCAGCTGCTTTACCACCTTGGGCATACCAACCAGTAAATTTAATTCTTCGATCATCAAATCCAACCCACACTCCGGCTGCTAATTGTGGGGTTAAACCAATAAACCAAGCATCAGCATAATCATTTGTGGTTCCAGTTTTACCGGCTGCTTCAAATGGATAGAACTCTTTTACAGAAGCAGCGGTTCCACCTTGAACAACTCCTCTCATCATTTTTACCATTGCTTTTGCAATCGATGGTTGAAGGGCATCTGTTAACTGTAATTGCTTTTTTCTTTCATATAATATATTGCCTCTTCTGTCTTCAATTTTGGTAATAATGATAGGATCGATACTAATTCCTTGATTTAAAAAAGTACCAAATGCAGAAGTAATTTCTAAAGGTGTTATTTCTTCAGCTCCTAGAGCTAATGTAGGATAAGGATCTAATGTAGATTTTATACCCATCCTATGAGCTAGTGCAATAACTTCAGAAGGGCTAGTATATTCTGTAATTAACCGTGCTGCTACAGTATTAATAGAATATTTTAATCCTGTAGATAAAGGCACAGGTCCACTTCCAGAGCCACTTGGACTCCAAATTCTTCCACTTGGCAAAGTATAACTAAAAGGACCACTTTCAATCATTGTTTCTGGAGTCGCACCATTTATCATTGCACTTGCATATACAAATGGTTTAAAAGATGAACCTGGTTGTCTTTTAATTTGAACTGCATGATTCAGCGCATATCGAGCTTCTTCTGTATATGTTCCAGTTTCTGTAGTTCCACCAATCATAGCTAATATATAGCCTGTCAATGGATCAATAATATTTATCCCTGTCTGAATTGTGGTAGCTTTTCTCTTAACTGAATCAATGAACTTTGGATTATTCTTTGCCAATTGAATCATTTGCGCTCTTTTTTGGGGATCTTTATTCTGAATATACTCTGGTTTTTCTTTCACAGCTTGAGTAATTAGAAGTGAAAGTAAATTTGATTTATCGCGCCAGCTCCAATTTTGTCTGAAAACTGCTTGAAATTTCTTCATATGTTCTGCTACTGCACTATTAGTATGCCTTTGCATCGTTGCATTCAGAGTTGTATGAATTATCAACCCATCCCTGTATAAATTATATCCTTTTAAATTATAAGTATCATCGTTTTCTAAAGTTTGACGTACTAATTCAACAAAATGGGGTGCAATACCTGCATCTTTATTACCAAAACTTGTCTTATTTAAATATACAGGTTGCATAAGTGCTTGATAATATTGATTTTCTTCAACAAATCCATTATCAGCCATCATTGAAAGCACTAAATTTCTTCGATTAATTGCAGCTTCATAATTAGAAATAGAACTATAATTTTCTGGTGCTTTTAATAATGCTATCAAAAATGCACATTCAGAAATATTTAATTCATAGGGTAATTTATTGAAATATGCATTTGCAGCTACTTGTATACCATATGCCCCTCTTCCAAAGTAAACGGTATTACAATAGAGTTCAATAATCTCTTTTTTAGTATATGTTTGTTCTAATTTTACGGCGGTAATCGCTTCTTTTATTTTTCTTACAATTGAAACTTCCCTATTTAAAAAGAGATTTCTAGCTAATTGCTGAGTAATTGTTGAAGCACCTTCCCTTGCCCTTAAAGCCAAAATATTTTTTATAAATGCTTTTACAATTCGCATTGAGTGTATTCCCCAATGATTGAAATACTCTCGATCTTCGGTTGATATTAAAGCATTTATAATATTTTTAGGAATACTATCATAAGGAATATAGGTTCGGCGTTTTATATAAAACATATCAAGAACTTCACCATCATTGCTTAATACCCTTGTAGCAAGTTCTTGGGGAGGATTTTCTAATTGTTCAAATGAAGGTAATTCATCTATAATCGCAATATGTACATAAGAGTATATGCCTAATATTGAAAGAATAATGAAAACGATTCCATATAATAAGAATTTTTTTACCGTCATTGTAGGTATTCCAATCTTTGAAATAACATGATAATAATAGCAAAATACAAAATAATCAAGTGTTTTTTCGAATATCTAGTTCTTTGATTAATTTGCTATTTGTGCGGCCCTCTTATTCACTTTTTAATCATGTGTTTTGTTTGATGATTTGGCATTGTACTATTACAAGCGTAATTTTAAATCAGTTATTATTTTCTATGATGGATTATGTCTATTCCTTGTATCCGCGGACATCATTTTGACTCTTCATTATTACACTCTGATTCTCTGATTATTGATTTAGGTGGACATAAAGGCGAGTTTAGTTCAGAAGTACATGAAAAGTTTGATTGCACCGCTTATATTATCGAAGCAATGCCTGATTTATATGCTTCAATTATTCAAAAGCACAAATTACATACATTTCATTATGCTATCAGTGATTCTATTGGTAATATTCAATTCCATGTTTCAGAGAATCCTGAGTCTAATTCCATATTTTCTCAATCCACTACGAATGCTGGAACAATTCTCGTTCCATCTATTACTTTAGAAGCATTCATGAATCAACAAGGTATTGAATCTGTTGACTTATTAAAAATGGATATTGAAGGGGCAGAAATCGCTGTCTTTGATTCATTAAGTGATACCATGTTAAGTAAATTCAAACAAATCACTGTCGAATTCCATGATTTTATTCCTGAATTAGCCATTGAAGATGATGTTTTGCGTATTATTAACAGATTAACTTCGCTTCATTTTCATTGTATCGTTTTTTCTCGTCATACACATTTTGATGTACTTTTTATTAATGCACTTCACACTAATGTTCTTAGAATATTGTACATACGATGTATTAAATATATTCATGGAATTCAAAGAATCATAAAAAGACTTTTTGGTATTCATTCTCATTAATACTTATTGGTGCTCTATGATAAAATACGGCCCAATACTTGGTAATAATATCTCTGTTTGCATGTCATTTACTTTTTCATAAAATGTTCTTCCATCTATTGAAATAATCGAAAATTTTCTATCGCCTGGCTTTGGATCTACTATATATCGGTAATGAGGAAAAATACCAAATGTCCCTCTGGTTTTCGATATGTGATCTTGATAGATTCCTGATACATGTAAAGAAGAAAATGCACCTGCTAAAGTTGAATCTACTGCCCTTTTCATGCCAAAATAGTCTGTAGTAATACCATCGAGAGATTGTACCCTTTTCATTAAATCTGGCTCAGGAATAATATTATCTATCATTATTGAATCTGGAAGAATACCTGTATCATCAATATCATGATTACCAATAGATGGTTTTATTCGATTCCAACGATTTTGAGCAAAAGTGATATACTGCAAAGGTTCTGCACTTGAACGAACCCACAATGTATGTGGAAATTCTAAGGGATTGGCGCTCAATATATTGCCATAAATCAGGATGTTCTGTAACATTCTATTTACAGGATAAGGAGAACTAAAAACTGTGGAAATAAAGGAAGCATTTTGATTATTAGCTCCAGTTTTTAAGCCAAATGCAGAATTAAATGCTAATCGTATATTCCTGAATGTAGCAGTTTGAATAAATGACAGTGTACCTTCCCAAATATCTAATATTCCACTACAATTCATAAAAACATTAGAATATATATCTATATTTTCTGTGTATAATTCTTGTTGGAATGGATCCCATGCTTCTACACTTACTAAAACACCAATCATACCTCTTTTGCCATTGCTGTAAATAGTAGAGTCAGCTGTAGAAACAATGAGATTACTGTGAATAGATACATTTCTTGCTATATCACAATACACTGCAGGACCCCAATTATCAAAAATTGTAGTATTGTGAATTTCAATTTCTGAACTACTATTAATACAAATTGCCTCACCCCAATTTCTATGTAAAAAACAACTATCAATTAATACAGTTGATGCTCCATATAATTTTATTGCACTTCCCCATTGTTTTGCTAAACCAAATTCATTTTTACGATTTGTTTCTGTAATTCTGCAATGGGAAATATGGACGGTGTCTTTTTTATTAGAATTAATATCACCAATCATTATACCATGATCATAAGTAGAATCGATACTAATATTTTCTATGTTAACATGTGTGCTTCTTGCAAAGGATTGTCCTATTACTAATCCATAAGAAGGGGAATTTTTTATTATCAATCCTTGAACAGTAATATGAGAACCACACAATCTTATCAAACCAAAGCCTCCCGATTTTTTAATTGCGCTTCCATCAATAATAGGATTACCCTCACCAATAATTGAAATATCGAGCAATCTATTTTGAGATCCATCTGGAGAGAATCTTGCTTGATTTTGTTCTATGATATCAGAAAGAATATATCTGCCAGGTAAAACCATAATTGCACAAGGCACCCTATTCAGTGAGCCTGAGGTAATGCTTTGTAATTGAGAAAAAGCTGCTTGGAAAGTTTGTAAAGGGAAGTCCTTAGATCCATTAGCCTTATCATTTCCATAAGGACTTACATATACTTTAACAGTTGGTTCTATGAAAACAGGTAATGGAATATCTTGTATTTTCTGAGCTATGCTTATACATGATATGCCAATACAGTGTATTAGCAAACCAATACATAAGATTATGTGTTTTCTGGCATACATTATATACCTTTAAGTAAGGGTATCGTATGATAAAAGCGTTTGTACACTCACAAAATCAGACAACTCATTATTGAATTTTTGGTTTTTCAAGTAGAATGAGTCCAGCTGTTCGGTCTTGATGATAATGAATTTCCCAATCATTTTTAAACAGGACCACAGTTCTGCCTTGATCATCATAAGCATAAGTAAGAGTAGAACTAGCTGGTTTTATATCATTACCTAGCCAACGAGTTCTAGTAAAAGGTAATCTGTCTAACTTTACAATCTCACCATATTCAGATTCCATTCTGGATTGAAATACTTGTAATTGTAATTCTCCAACTGCTGCAATTAACGGAGTAGGACTTTGCTGAGCATCACTAAAAATTTGGACAACGCCTTCTTCGCCTAATTGCTCGATACCTTTTCTAAAACTTTTGCTAAAAGAGCCACTTACAGGATACAGTTTAGCGTAAATTTCGGGGGCAAATCTTGGAAATTGTGGGATGGAAAAATCGGGTCCGGTAGACAAAACATCACCCACTAAGAATGTTCCTGGATTAGACAAGCCAATAACATCCCCAGGATAAGCTATATCAATAATCTCTCTATCTTGTCCGAATATCTGAAAAGGATAATTGATCTTCACATCTTTGCCACTTCTAGAGTGTTTGGCCGTCATTCCTCTTTCAAAAACACCAGAGACTATTCTAAAAAAAGAAATTCGATCTCGATGTTGTTTATTCATATTTGCTTGCATTTTATATACAAATCCAGAGAAAAAGGGCGCATCTGGATTGATGACACCTGTATTGGACTGCATACCTTGAGGTTCTGGTGCAAGATCAATGAGATATTGGAGGAAATTTTCAATACCAAAATTTGTTATCGCACTACCGAAAAAAACTGGTGTTATAATTTCTTCAAGAAAATCTTCTTGTTCAAAAACAGGAAGAGCTGTTTCTACTAATTCTAAGTCTTCCTTTAATTTTGAATATGCATCGATACCAAGCAAAGCAATAAAGCTTGGATCATCAATACCTTTTGTAATAACTGGAGCACGATATTTATTACCTTCTGTTTTTTCGAATAGATGTAAAGTGCCAGTATTTCTTTCATATACACCTTTAAAGCCAGTTCCATCACCGATTGGATACGTCATTGGAACTGTTGTAATTCCAAGCACTTTTTCTACATTATCCATTAATTCGAAAGGCGACAAAGCAGGGCGATCCATTTTATTAATAAAAGTTATGATTGGAATGCCTCTATCTCTGCACACTTTAAACAGTTTTAATGTTTGCTCTTCTACTCCTTTTGCAGCATCTAAAAGCATAATAGCACAATCTACAGCCATTAATGTACGGTAGGTATCTTCACTAAAATCTTGATGTCCAGGAGTATCTAAAATATTAAGTAAATAACCATCATATTCTACTCTCATCGCACTAGAAGATACAGATATACCGCGTTCTTGTTCTATGCTCATCCAATCAGAAGTAGTAGACCTATGTTTTCCTCCGGTTACGGCACCAGCACTTCTTATAGCTCCGGAATAGAGCAATAACTTTTCGGTTAATGTAGTTTTACCTGCATCAGGATGTGATATTATTGCTATTGTTCTTCTTCTTTTTATTTCTTGTCTTAAATCAGACATGTTCATCTATCCGGATTAATCTGCGAGTAAAACATCAATTTTTTGGGTAAAATCTTCTATAAACTTGTTTTCTTCTTCCATACCAATTTCCATAAAGCGTCCAATACCTTGCTTGTCTAAGATAAATTTTGTAGGAATGCCTGTTACTCCATAAGCAGAAACAAGCTTATCTTTTTCATCAAAAAACACTGGGAATGTATATGGATTTTTTTCTAGAAATTCTTTCACGGGTGCTTTTCTATCTTCGGCTCTCTCCCAACAATTAACAATAGCAAATTGAACTTTAGGATTGTCTTTATATTTATCATACAATTTTTGCAAGCCTGGAAAAGACTTTTTGCATGGGCCACACCAAGTAGCCCAAAAATCTAGAAAGACAACTTTTCCTTTCCAATCAGATATTTGTATTGTATTACCTTTCATATCTTTTAATGTTGCAGGAATAGCAGAAATTTCTAACATTTCATCGTATAATCTATTTTTTATTGCAAGTTCACCTTGATTTTTTAATTCTTTAAATGCTAATTCAAAAGCTTTTGAATCTGATTTTTCATCAAATAAAAATTCATGCAATTTTTTAAAATCATCTATAATTTTTTGGTTTTCTACACCTTCTGAAATTGCTTTTGATGCATAGAGATAAGCTTCTTTTTGATTAGAAAGTGCATCTAATAATTCAGTTGTGAATTGATACACCAAAGTCATTTGGCTTGCTGGTAGATCTTGTGGATACTTAGTGAGAATTTCTTTATATAATGCTAAAGATTGGGCAAAATTCTTTTGAAGTTTATGAATAAATGCAGTAAGCATTAAGGACTTAGCAATATCTCTAGATTGCTCTGAAGCGAACTCTATATTTGCCATATACTTAGGTTGAATTACCGATGCAATATCTTTTGCAACATTAGCTCCTCTTTCAGCCCATCTCAAGGCTTCTTTAAGAGAATCTCTGGCGATATAACCCTCTGCTATATCCAAACATGGCTGTACAGGTACGGCAGGATCTCTTAATAATCTGGCTGCTACAACAAGTAAATTTCCGCTTTGAATTTGTACTCTTACATATCCTTCTGTAATTTTTATCATTGAAGGAGCATAAGAATACTTTTTCATAAAGTATTCTGCATTTTCTAGAAACATTTCTTTGCTGGCAGAACTAAACACTCTATTTGCGGCTGCATCCTCACAGAATTCATCAAGCGGATGAATTGATTCATATATTTTTTCTACCGAATCGGCAATTGAACCTTTCCCTATAATCCTAAGAGCTTGAGAAAAAGCCTTAAACTCGGGTTCATTATCATAATTAGGTTGAAATGGTAATAATATATTTGCAATCTTAGATTGCAGAGAATCTCTGGGAATCTCTTTTGTCATATAACCCAATAATGCTTTCAGATAATTTTTATGGAACATTCCTAATTCATCTTTTGGCATTTCTTTCAATAATTCTACTGCTTTTTCGGGATGCATTTTTCTAGCACAAGGCTTAGGTAATGCATCAGTATAAGTTAATATTCTTCTAAAAGTACTTCCCGGAATATAAGAGCCCTGCTTAGAAGTACATATCATTTCCCAAAATTCTTCATTATTATTATCTGTAAATTTATTGCCATCACTTATTTTCATTAATATCAAAACAGCATCATCTTTTGGAACAAATGCAGTTCTAAACACAGCATGATCTGGCTTGGAAGGATCCATTTGAAACATTTTATATTGAACAGCATATGGTTTTTGATCATTTGCTGTGAAAATATAACAGATCAGATATAAATCTTTTGCTTTTTTCAATGATGCAAATGGGACATTATATTCTATCTGGACAGTATCTGAAGCAACTTTTGGCTGTATTGGACTAAATTGTAATTCACCTGACTTCAATGCCGAAGCAGCGCATAAAACGATCATAGCCACAAAGAATAAACGTATCATCATAATTTTTCCTAGTTATTTGTATCAGGTTTAGAAATCTGTAATAATTGTATAAATTCTTGTTCATTTATAATAGGTATTGCTAATTCTCGAGCAGCAATAAGTTTAGAACCAGCATTTGTTCCAGCCACAATATAGTTTGTCTTTTTGCTAACAGAACCAGAAACTTTACCACCTTTTTTTTCTATCATTTCAGAAGCATGTTTTCTTGTCATACTTTCTAATTCACCAGTAAGAACAAAGATAAAACCAGTGAATTCATTCGTTCTTTGCGAAAATTCTTCTTCACTTATCGCAAAAGTCAATCCAGCTAATTCTAATCTCTTTATCACAGTACTTTCTTGCGTATCAGCAAAGAAATCTATCAAAGATTGGGCAATACTTTTTCCGATATCTTTTACAGACATAATTTCTTCAATATCTGCATTTTTTAATGCACTCATCGATCCAAAATGAAAGGCTAGACTTTTTGCTGCCCCTTCTCCTACATAACGAATACCCAATGCAAATAATAATCGATGAAATGGCTTTTGTTTACTTTTTTCAATCGATGCTAAAACATTATCTACACTTTTAATACCCCATCTATCCAACAATAAAATTTCATCTCTTTTTTCAGATAAATCGTAAATATCTGCCACATTTTGTAATAAGCCAAGTTCTACAAACTGATCGATAACCTTTTCGCCTAATCCATCAATATCCATTGCATCACGAGAAGCAAAATGTTCTATTCTTCTTCTTATTTGCCAAGGACAATTTGGATGTATGCAATAGTAATTTGCTTCGCCTTCTGGTCTATGTATTTCTGATTGTACTTTGCATGGACAAAGCTGTGGAAATTGAAAAGGTATTGAGTCTGGAGTTCTTTTTTCTTTAATACTGGATACTACTTTTGGAATAATATCTCCGCCTTTTTCGATAATTACAAAATCTTTATTTCTAATATCATTCGAATGGATATAGTCTATATTATGTAATGTTGCCCTACTAATTGTAGAACCAGCTAATACAACTGATTGCAATTCTGCAACTGGAGTAATTGCTCCTGTTCTACCAACTTGAAGGGTTATATCTAAAAGTTTTGTTTCTGCTTTTAATGCTTCATATTTATATGCAATAGCCCATCTAGGCGCACGTGCAACAAATCCTAAAATTCTTTGTTGAGAAATAGCATCAACTTTAATAACAATGCCATCTATAAAAAATGGCAAGGATTCTCTTTTTGTGTTCCAATTCTCTATATAAGTAAAAACATGTTGAATTGAACGAGCTTGTTCATTATATGGACTAACAGGAAATCCCATTTTTTTTAATAATTCTATATTCCTAGACTGCGAGACATTGCTAGAAGGTGAATTAGTTTCTAAAAAATAGCATACAATTTTTAATGGTCTTTTAGCAACTAATGAAGAATCTAATAATTTCAATGTACCAGCAGTCAAATTTCTAGGATTTGCATACAGTTTCTCACCAGCTTCTTCTCTTTCTTTATTGAGGTTTAAGAAGTCTTGTTTTTCCATATATACTTCACCTCGAACTTCAAATTCAGGGATATCTGCTATGATAGATGTATCGTATATACTCAAAGGAAGCATTGCTAATGTTTTTATATTTTCGGTAATATCATCTCCAAATTCGCCATCTCCTCTGGTAATTGCTCTTTGTAAAATACCTTCAGAATAATGCAAACTAATAGCAACTCCATCAACTTTTAACTCACAAGCATAAGCATAATCAGTGGAATCCAA
The DNA here is from genome assembly GCA_049317525.1 of Bacteroidota bacterium. Lineage (GTDB taxonomy): Bacteria > Bacteroidota > Ignavibacteria > Kapaibacteriales > UBA961 > UBA961. Next base: position 135,461 of record JBMOIC010000001.1, read on the forward strand.
ACCTTGTTGGACTTTTCTGTCAAAATCTAATAATTCCTGATTAGTATAGGTATTACTTAAAGACAACATAGGTATGATATGTTTGAACTGTTTAAACTCTTTTAAGGGTTGTCCACCAACTCTTTTGGTAGGTGAATCTTGCGTTTGGAGTTCTGGATAGGCATGTTCTATGTCTTGCAATTCTTTGAATACACTGTCATATTCTCTATCAGAAATACTGGGTTCTGCTAGAACATAATAGTTATAATCAGCAGCCACTATTTTCTGTTTGAGTTCATCAACTTTTTTAGTCAAATCATCTAAAGAATATTGTTTTTCAAAAAGGGAATCTTGAGACATGTATTTACCGTTTATTAACATTCATATGAGTACAAAAATACCTCATATTTATTTAGGGACAACAATTGCACAATTTTACTTTTTTGATTATTGCCTCTCACTTATGTTCTTTGTAGTTTTGCACCCTAATTAGGAAATCAAAGATGACAAAAAAACATTCATTTTATGGTATACTGCTAGCAATAATGTGCACATGTGCTTTGGATAGTTGCACCATATTAATGGAACACTCTGTTAGTAAAGAATTGATTTGTCCCCCACCTCCTACACAGAATTGTTATCCTCAACGATATATTGGCAATTCCATTGATACATCATCAATAAACAAAGAAAGATTTCTAAAAATTGAAAGGGTTAATGGATTAGATAATACAATTATAGATGAATGGAATATTTCATTTTTGGGTAATGGTTCTATCTGGAATACTGCCTCTGCAGGCGGAGAGCAAGTATTAAGAAAAATTGAGATTGAACAAGAAACTGACATAAAAGAAATTATTCCTCAGCAACATGAGGAATCTGGTGCGATTGGATTTCTTACTGGAAATTCTCAATATACTTTGGCAGCTTATCTACCTGGAACTGCTTTTTCGGGTGATGCTGGTATTTATTTGACTCAATCTAAACTAGATGAAATTACCATTAAAAATGAAATTCCTCCAAGTGAATTATTTCATTGGGATTCGCATCCAAGTTTATCGCCTAATGGAAAGATTCTGTTTTTTTCATCTGATAGAAATAATACTTTAAGGGGTACCGAGCTATATGTAGCCCTAAAAGGAGAGCATTGGAGTAAAGCGTATAATTGTGGTAGATTTATTAATTCAAATTGTGATGAATTAAGCCCTTTTATCACAAAAAATGGTCATACATTATTATTTAGTTCATCTGGGCATAATACAATAGGTGGTTATGATATTTTTTCGGCTGAATTCAATCCAGAATTATTAGAAAAAGGTATTCTTGCAGACGATTCATTAATGATAGAAAATGCATTTGGCCGTCCACAAAATATAGGTTCACCTGTAAATACAATCTATGATGAACTGTTTCCATCATCACCTTCTGCAAGAACAGATACTCTATTATATTATAGTTCAAATCAATATGCTCCAAATCAAAACTATGCATTTGATATGTTTGTATTACATCCTGCATATTCATATGATTCATCAATATTTATTGCAAAATCTGATATCATTAAATCAGCATTTAAAAGAGCAGACAAATTAGACCCCAGAGAACTAATAACTGTAGAAGGTAACATAGTAGATGAAAAAAATAGAAAACCTGTTCGAGGAGCCGAAGTTACATCATTGACTTATCCAAATAATGAGATTATTGATCAACAGATTACCGATACAATCGGCCATTATAAAATTAAAGTTCAAATAAACAAACCAGTTCAAATAACTGCAGAATCAGATAAATTGTTTTTTAATACTATTACAGCCACGTTCTCGGCTAAAGATTCTAACTCACTTATATCAGAACCTTTAACTCTGCCTGCTATATTATCAATGCGAATCAATTTTCCATTAGGTGAATATCAGAAACCCTATACATATTTATTAGATTCTAATGGTTTTGAAACGACAATTAAATGGAAAGATGCAATTATCAGATTGGCATCAAATCTGTTAAAATTTGAAAAAAATATCGGGAGTGTTTCATTAACTGGTCATACTGATGATATTGGATCGGATGCTTTTAATATGGATTTAGGAAAGAAAAGGGCAAATTTTATTATTCAAACGCTTGTGAAACTTGGAGTACCTTCTACTTTGTTGCGGGCTGAGTCTGAAGGCGAGCATGTTTTGCCATCAAAAAGAAATGGAGAATCAATGGATTTATTTAGAAAACGTTGCCGAAGAGTAGAACTTATTAAAGAAATAAAGTAATCTTCCTAAAAAGAATTCAAAGAAAACCATTCAAATTCTTAATTTCGTACTTTCTCACCATTATTGATTTCGGAGTATCTTAATGAATATTCTTGTTTGTATTTCTCAAGTGCCAGATACCACAGCTAAGGTTCAGGTAGCTTCAGACGGAATTTCAATTGATAAAACAGGCGTAAAATTCATATTAAATCCATATGATGAGTTTGCTTTAGAAGAAGGCCTACAATTAAGGGAAAAATTTGGTGGAACCGTAACCGCACTTACCGTAGGTGGTGATACCTGTAAAGAGATTCTTCGTACTGCCCTTGCTATGGGAGCTGATAAAGCCATTTTAATTAAAGATGAACATAAAAATGACAGCTATGCTGTAGCTTTTCAGATATCTGAAATTGCTAAAAATATGAATCCAGATGTACTGATGCTAGGACGCCAAAGTATTGATTATGATTCATTTGCAATGGCACCAATGCTTGGTGAATTATTGGGAATACCATCAATTTCTATGGTTTCTTCCTTGACTATTGATGGAAATCTTATCAAAGCTGAAAGAGATATAGAAGGCGGAAAAGAAGTGCTTGAATCCTCTTTGCCATGTGTAATAAGTGCACAAAAAGGATTAAATAATCCTAGATATCCCAAATTACCAGATATCATGAAAGCTAAAAGTAAGCCAATAGAGGAAATACCATCATTAAGTACTGATGCCAGAATTTCTACAATGGCTATGCAATTACCTATTTCAAAAAGAATTGGTAAAGTATCTGGTGATTCGGAATCAGAAATATCAGATATCGTTCTTGCACTTCATGAAGAAGCCAAAGTTATTTAATATCATGTACTTATATACTTAATTATCGGACATATAGATGAAACATATCATTGTTTTTTTAGAACCTAAAGATGAACATTCTTTAAAGCGTACTTCTTATGAAGCAATAACTGCAGCTAAACAAACTGGTGCAGAAATTACTGGTTTTGCTGTGTCTGGCACTCAAACAGCTCTACAATCTGCTGCAGAATATGGATTACAAAAAGTGGTTTTGGCTCAGCATCTACTTCTTAATAATTATTCTTCAACAGCTGTTTCTGAAGCTTTATCTCAATTTGCATCATCTGTTCAAGCGGATACAATTTTCATTTCTGCAAATGCCACAGGAAAAGAAATTGCACCTAGAATTAGTATTAAGTTGCATGCAGGTTTTATTCCCGATTGTAATGAATTATCTAATGATTCTGCAATGAGGCCTGTTTTTGCTGGCAAAGCTAAAGTACATGTTAAGTCTAATACACCAATTACAGTGTATTCCTTAAGACCCAATGTTTTTACTGCAAAATCAAATCCTTCTGCAGGTGTATCGATAAGTTCATTTAGCCCTAATTTAGATGAATCTCATGCTAAAGTTAAAGTAGTATCGATTCTTAAAAATGAAGGACATCTTGATGTTTCGGAAGCTGATATTATCGTTTCTGGTGGTAGAGGTTTAAAAGGTCCTGAACATTTTACTTTAATAGAAAACTTAGCAGCAACGCTTGGCGCTGCAGTTGGTGCCTCTAGGGCTGTAGTTGATGCAGGATGGCGCCCCCATAGTGAACAAGTAGGACAAACCGGCAAAACTGTATCCCCTTCTCTTTATATTGCCTGTGGAATATCTGGCGCAGTTCAGCATTTAGCTGGTATGAGTTCTTCTAAATTTATTTTAGCAATCAATAAAGACAAAGAGGCACCAATCTTCAAAGTTGCAGATTATGGAATAGTTGGTGATGTTTTTGAAGTATTACCAGTATTGAATCAAAAACTTAAAGCATTGTTAGGCAAATAGTATTTGTAGACACCTAATGAGAAAGCCGAGGAAATTATCCACGGCTTTTTTCGTCTACACCAACATAACTTATAAAAAGATTGCAATTATAGTGTCTGTATAAACATGAAAAAAGTACAAGTTGAAGTATTAGGACTATCACAAAGCCCTACAAGTAATGGCTCTTATGCGCTTATTTTAAAAGAAATAGATGGTGATAGACGCTTGCCTATTGTAATCGGCGCACCAGAAGCAGGGGCAATTGCATATGAATTAGAGGGAGTACATACTTCTAGACCTATGTCTCATGATTTAATGAAAACACTTATAGAAACATTTGAGTCTAAGGTAAAAGAAATATGTATTCATGAGTTAAAAGATAGTACATTTTTTGCGGCTATTACCCTCGAAAATACTACTATAGAAGTGGATTCTAGGCCTAGTGACGCTATAGCTTTAGCTTTACGATTTGATGCACCTATTTTTATCGTCGAATCATTACTTCAAGAAGCAGGCTTCTCACTAGATGAATTAGAGACAGATGATGATGATGACATAGAAGAAATTGAAGCTTTCGATATTGCTGATGAAGATGAAGAAGATGAAGATTTCTTTTTACCAAATAAGAAATCAAAAAAAGATAAAACGCAATCTTCTAAAACCAATAAAAAAGATCTTTTGCATGATGAATTACAAGCTGCAATTCAAGAAGAAGATTATGAAAAAGCAGCTAAAATTAGAGATGAAATAGAGAAGCTAAAGTAATTCCTAACCTTTCGTCTTGTGTCTTTATATTTTATTCGTATTTTTGTGACTTATTATTTTACTATAATATAAACGTGGCGGGGTAGCTCAGCCGGTTAGAGCAACGGAATCATAATCCGTGGGTCGGGGGTTCAAGTCCCTCTCCCGCTACAACAGAAAACCTTTGAATTATTTCAAAGGTTTTTTTTTATACCAGAAATCATATGTCAAACCAAGTATATTTCATGTAGACTAATTTGTTGATAAATTCATTAGAGTTGCATTTAGGTAGTGAATATTCAATTTTTTAGTATAAGTGTATGAGATTCTATAAAGGATGTAATTATTTTTTAATTTTTCTATGTAGTATAGTATTTTCATCGTTTCTTCTAGGGAAAACTTCTAAGCCTCCGATATATGTACATTATGGATTATTTGTAAAAAAACTTTCAGTAGATTTTAAGGCTTCTACCTTCCATTCAGAATTTTATTGGTGGGCAATCTTTACAAATGACTCTACTAAAACGGGTATCTCTAATGATGATATTTTACAATTTGAATATGTAAATGGAATTGATGTAGAGGTTGGTTCTATTAAAAACGAAATGCAATATTCAAGAAAAAATGGTGATACATCACTCATAATGGGTTTTCATCAAGGTGAATTTTACTTTACTCCTGATTTTAGTATGTATCCATTCGATGAACAAGTATTAGATATCATTGTTGAAAATTCATTGTTTCCTTCAAGCGAATTGATTTTTATCTCTGATTCATCATCTTATATTGTTTCTCAACAGCTAAGTCATTTAAGAGGATTATCAGATGATTTGATTAAAAGCAATAAAACGGGTAGTTACCATATACATAAAACTGACATTGCTATTGTAGATGGCATTTACAATACAAATTTTGGAGATGCTACTGCTCCAAATACTTCATATTACAGTAGGATAAAAGCTTCAATATTAATAAATAGATCTTTTCTGCCATATATAAGCAAGCTAATTATTCCTTTAATCATCATTTTGATTTTAGTGTATTTTGTGTTCTTTCTGCCAGCTGAAAAACTTGATATTGCTGCTGGATTAACTGTAACTTCTTTATTAAGTGCAATTGCTTTTCAAACAGCTGTGAGTACAGATATTCCAGAGATTGGTTATATCATCTATATTGATAAGGTTTTTTATACTTGTTATTTCTTGATTGCTTTGTCTATGGCGCAATCGTTAATTACCTATTATTTAGATTTCTCTGGCGAAGAAAAAAAGGTTAAACTAGCTTCACAACTAGATTATATATTTAGATTTTTATTTCCTCTCCTTTTTTTGGCTGCAGTTATTTTATTTGCACTATGAATCAAGAAAGAAATATATGGATTGACTTTATTCGCTCTATTGCAATTATTATTATGATTATTGCAAATAGTGCGGCAGTGATTGGAAATAAAGAATATTCTTATTTTTTTAGAATCATATGCTCTTTGGCTGCACCTTTATTTGTGCTATTATCTGGTATCTCGTTTTCAGTTTCAAGCAAGTATCAAAGTACTTCTCATACTAAAACCAGAAGTGCTTTGTACTTACTTATAACAGCTTCTTGTATCGATCTGTTTATTTGGCAAAGCCCTCCTTTTTATACTTTTGATGTATTATATATTATTGCCTTCGGAATCTTCCTCAATATCTTTTTAAACCATAAAACGCTAGTGTATTTTCTAAGTTTTATACTATTAAGTATTGGTCTTGCTGTGTATTTGCAGGTAGTTTTACCCTACAGATTTGAGATGCAAGAAATCTCTTTACAAAATATTGTAGATATGAATATAAGAGACTACATTATGTCTAGTATTCGATATATGTTTGTGGATGGCTGGTTCCCAATATTCCCATGGATTTGCTTGCCGATAATAGGCACATTGATTGTAAAATATCAATCTATTTATCAATCTAATAAGCTATATGTTTATATGTTCTCACTTTTTGCACTTCTAGTTAGCATATATGGTTTAATTACTGCATCTTCTATTGTGCCATTAAGAAATGGATATGTTGAACTTTTTTACCCAGCTTCATATTTAATTTTTATTCTTGTTTGTTCTGGTGCTCTTCTATTTTTTACCAATACTTTTCACAATAAAACATCAAATACATTCATAAACTATTTTAGTATGATAGGTAAATATTCTTTATTTATTTATATCATTCATATAGCAATTATACATTTTGTTTTGGATGTATTTTTCAATTCTTTAGATGCATCATCATTTGCAGTGGTTATGGTAATATTTACAGTGAGTCTTTATGTAATTATAGCAATGCTTGAGTTAACAAAAGCCAGGCATATTATTCAAAGATTACCATTTTCAATTTCCAAGATTATTGGCTTATAGCACATAATCTCATAAAACATTTATTAATATTTATAAAAATTTACTCTGCCTACTTATTATTATGATCAGTATTGTTTCTTGTAATTAAGATGATCAATCTCAAGTATTTGAATACAATGGAGTTCAACTTTTCTGTGCTTTTTCAATTTTTTTAAAATATACAAAAGAGTATGTAATGGGGGCAATCACGATTAAACCAATCCACATCAGAAAAATTGTAAAAATAATGTCTGAGTTAATATGTAATAATTGAAGAAGAAGTAAAAGACACAATATCAGTATGCCAGAAATTACCCATAGATATCCTCCAAATTTATGAGTAGATGTCCATACTTCTTTATTTGACAGCGTCCAAGGCGTCCTAATACCTATAAAGTAATTCTGTTCTATATCAATCATACTATTTCCCAGAACAATCATAAATATAATAAGTGCATAAAATATATATGAAGTGATATTATAGGGAGAACCAGTAATTGACAAAGTAGTTGCAAAATGTATAAATAATAGCAATGAATGTAGGGCTAATCTAATTGTTAACAGAACTTTTTCAAAAGAAGGATAATTGAACTTACTGGGGTCAATTTTTGGAAGATATTTCAAAAAGAAATATAAACCAATAATAATTCCAGGAAATAGCAATAATCCCATTGCTTTATCGGCATAATTATCTGGATTTCCAGCAAAATCCCAATGAATTGGAACAATATCAGGGGCAAAAGGCCAAATGTATACAGTTAGGACGATTGGAAAAAGAACCATTCCAATAATTAATAATTCTTTCCATTTGATACTATTCTGATGTGGCATATTCATTCCTTAAAGTTTCAATAGTGCTATAATTTTCACATGCAATGATTCTGCAATTCATGATATGTATCCTATTTGATCATTCATATGATTGAAAGTAGACATTAAAATATTACACAATAATATGCAAAAACTATACATCAAAAAATGAGTCATAAGATTTAACAATTATGAAATATTAGTAATAATCCAAGGTTTCAGGATTAAATATCTATTTTTGTAGTATTATTGTTTTATAAAATTGAGATTTATGAGTACAGAGTCATTTAGATTAGACATAAGAAATATTGCAATCATTGCGCATGTGGATCATGGTAAGACAACATTGGTTGATCACTTATTAAGACAAAGCGGTACTTTCCGTGAGAACCAAGCGGTTGTAGAACGCATAATGGATTCTAATGATTTAGAGCGTGAAAAAGGCATTACAATAATGGCTAAGAATGCAGCCGTTCGTTGGGGTGATATCAAAATCAATATCGTAGATACTCCTGGCCACTCCGACTTTGGTGGGGAGGTAGAACGAATTCTTAGTATGGTTGATGGTGTTCTGCTTTTGGTAGATGCTGCCGAGGGACCTTTACCCCAAACAAGATTTGTACTTAAAAAAGCTCTTGAGTTAAATTTAATACCTATAGTTGTTATAAATAAAATCGACAGATCAGATGCCCGTGCTCCGGAAGTATTGGATGAGATTTTAGAACTTTTTATCGCTTTAGGCGCCGATTATCATCAATTAGATTTTCCTGTTATTTATGCTATTGCTAAACAGGGTAAGTCTACATTATCGTTAGATACTCCTGCTGAAACATTAGCACCATTATTAGAAACGATTATTTCAACAATTCCACCCCCTAAATTTGAACCAGCAAAACCATTTCAAATGATAATCACAGCTTTGGGCTGGAGTGATTATATCGGTCGTATTGCTATTGGTAGGATTCAGACTGGGTCAGTAGCAATGGGTGATTCAGTTGTTTTGATTCGTCCAGATAAATCTATCGAGCAACAAAGAATCACTAAAATGTATGCTTATGAAGGAGTTCATAGAGCTGAAATTCTAGAAGCGTCTGCTGGTGAAATTATTGCTCTTTCAGGATTCGAAAATGTGCATATTGGTGATACTATTTCAGATCCTTCTTGCACAGAACCATTAGCATATGTTAATATAGAAGAACCAACTATTGCAATGGAATTTAGCGTTAATAATTCTCCATTTGCAGGTCGCGAAGGTAAGCATGTTACAACTCCTAAGATTAGAGAGCGCCTGTTTAGAGAATTAAGAACAAATGTTGCATTAAGAGTAGCAGAAACAGATTCTCCTGATACATTCAAGGTTTCTGGAAGAGGTGAACTTCAATTGGCCATTTTAATAGAGACGATGCGTCGCGAAGGTTATGAATTTGCTGTTTCTAAACCAGAAGTTCTCTTTAAGCGTAATGAAGATAATAAATTACTAGAACCAATCGAGCATGTAATCGTTGATGTTCCAGATGCTCATATTGGTACAGTAATAGAGATATTAGGTAGACGTAAGGGTGAAATGGTAAATATGATGCCAACTGGCGATGTTATTCGAGCAGAGTTTTATGTTCCAGCCAGAGGTTTAATTGGTTTTAGAACAGAATTTTTAACATCTACAAGAGGTTCGGGAATCATTCATCATACATTTCATGATTATCAACCCTATAAAGGTAATATCACAGGCCGAACTAAGGGTGCTCTCGTTTCTATGGAAACCGGATCATCTACAGCTTATGCTTTAGAAATGGTTCAAGAACGTGGCGTTATGTTTGTTAGTCCTGGTATTGAGATTTATGAAGGAATGGTAGTTGGCGAAAATAGTAGAGAAGACGATATGAGCGTAAATCCATGTAGAGCTAAGCATTTAACAAATATGCGAGCAAGTGGTTCTGATGGTATCGTACGTTTAGATTCTCCAAGACAAATGAGCCTAGAACAATTTATCGAGTTTATAGAAGATGATGAATTATTAGAAGTTACACCCGTTACTTTAAGAATTCGTAAGAAAATTCTTGATTCAACAGCAAGACAAAGAGCAGCAAAACGCTCTAAAAATCAACCTGATGCATAATTATCTCATCAACTCACACATAAAAGTGAAAAAGCCCGAATCAATTTTTTTTCGGGCTTTTTTGTTGTATTGTCTAAGTTATAAAAATGCTATTTTGTACTCAATAAAGTACATTCATATACAATGATATCAACTAATTGATACATACTCGAAGGGGATTCATCATAACAATTCTAAGGATTTTTTTATATGGCCGATTTAAAATCAGAAAAAGTAAAAGAGCATGCTAGTAATGCATTAAAAATTGACAATGCAAAATTAAAGCTTGCTGATAATGCAATGGAACAGATTGATAAGCAATTTGGTAAAGGTTCTATTATACGTTTAGCGGATGCGAAACCACTTGCTATCGACGCTATTTCGACAGGATCTATTTCTTTTGATGCATGCCTTGGTATTGGTGGTGTACCCAAAGGAAGAATCGTCGAGATTTATGGTCCCGAATCTTCTGGAAAAACTACAATCTGTTTGCATATATTAGCAAATGCACAAAAAAATGGTGGAATAGCTGCATTTATTGATGCTGAGCACGCATTAGATACTAAATATGCTCAAAAACTTGGAGTTGATTTAGGACAATTGCTTATCTCTCAACCTGAATTTGGAGAACAAGCATTAGAAATTGTTGAAACCTTAGTAAGAAGTAATGCAATTGATGCTATAGTTATTGATTCTGTTGCAGCATTAACTCCAAGAGTAGAAATAGAAGGCGATATGGGTGAAGCACAAATGGGTTCACAAGCTCGTTTGATGTCACAAGCAATGAGAAAACTTAATGCTGCTATAGGTAGATCCAATACATGTGTGATTTTCACAAATCAACTAAGAAGCAAAATTGGAGTTATTTATGGTAATCCTGAAACTACAACTGGTGGAAATGCATTAAAATATTATGCTTCCGTTAGAATCGATGTCAGAAGAAAAGATGTAATTAAAGATGGACAAGAAATCATCGGAAATAGAGTAAGGGCAAAAGTTGTTAAAAATAAAGTTGCTCCGCCATTCCGTGAAACTGAATTTGATATTTTATATAATGAAGGGATTTCCAAGGCTGGTGATATGTTAGATGTTGCAATTGAACATGGTATTATCGCTAAAAGTGGTTCTTGGTTAACATATAAAGAAGATAGAGTTCAAGGAAGAGATGGTTTCCGAAAACTTATGGAAACTAATTCAACAATGTTTAATGAAATTGAACTAGAAGTGAAAAAAGCTCTTCATATAGACAAATAATCCAAAACAATGATTGTAAAGCCTGCTATCAACATAGCGGGCTTTTTTTATGGCAAAGCAATTCCACCCATTCTTGCTTGAATTCCATTGCTTCTTTGCTTAATATATCCTGTAGGAGCAGCTGGAGACCATTTTCTGGGATTTGGTAATACTGCAGCCAATAAAGCAGCTTCACGTTTTGTGATAGTTTTGGCACTTTTCTTAAAATATTGCTGGCTAGCTGCCTCAACTCCATATATACCATTCCCCCACTCTATCGAATTAACATAAATTTCTAATATTCTCTTTTTTCCCCATATTGCTTCTATGAGAATAGTAAAATATGCTTCTAAACCCTTGCGAATATAATTTCTTCCCTGCCATAAAAATACATTCTTAGACGTCTGCATAGAAATTGTACTAGCTCCAATTATTTTTTTTCCCTTTCTCATCGTATTGATTCGCCTTGCACGCTTAATAGCATTCCAATCAAAACCATCATGCCTTAAAAATTTCCCGTCTTCTGCACTAATTACTGCTCTTAATAGATTAGGAGAAATTTCTTCATAATCTACCCAATCTTTATCTATTCCAACAAATTTTCCTTGAATAATCCCTTCTATTGGGCGAAGTAACATCAATGGAGTAATAGGAGGATTTATCACTGTATACACCGCAACCAAAAATACTGATCCTAAAATAAAAAGGACAATAATCTTAAATATTAATTTAAAGAATCCAATAAACGTAAATTTTTTAGGTTTTTGCATTAAATATCTAATTTTCTTAATTTGAAGCAAATATTTACTTAGTGTTTCAAGAATATACGATGTCTGAATTAAAAGAAGTTGACAAGCACATCTGTTCGATATTGCAGGATTCCGCAAGAATACAATTGAGTCACATTGCAGAACAAGTTGGAATGTCTATTCCAGCAATAAGCGAGCATGTAAGAAAGCTTGAGGAATTGGGAATAATTCAAGGTTATCAAGCTCGTTTATCACCAATGTCTTTTGGTTTTGATATAACAGCGCATGTATTTGTTGATATTGAATCGAGCATATATTATGAAACATTTATAGAAGTATGTAAATCTTTATCAGAGATCTTAGAATGCCATGCTATAACTGGAAATGCATCACATTTATTAAAAATCAGAACCAAGAACACACATTCATTAGAGAAGCTACTTTCTAGTTTACAACAGATACCTGGTGTAAAAAGGACTGTAACAAATTTAGTGCTTTCGACGCATATTGAATCATTTACTCTTCCTATTATTTAATCTTATGTTATAAATCATTTTTTAATACAGGTTATATCATGCAATTATCAGCTAATTATGATGTTTTGGCAGCAATTAAAAATTGGAGACTAGGTACACAATCTCAAACAATTTCTACAAATGCTGCACATATTTTTGCAGAAGATGTATTAACGATGGAAATCTTCCGAAGTCGTTTATCCAAACCAGTATTTAAATCGTTGATGGCAACAATAGAGCGTTCTGAACCATTAGATTCATCTATATCGGATATAGTAGCATTAGCAATGAAAGAATGGGCTGCAGAAAAAGGTGCCACACATTATACACATTGGTTTCAGCCATTAACTGGTAGCACTGCAGAAAAACATGAAAGTTTTGTAACGCCAAATTCTGGTGGTGGAGCAATATCTGAATTTTCTGGAAAAGAGCTTATTCAAGGTGAGCCAGACGCTTCATCATTTCCAAGCGGTGGATTAAGAGCAACATTTGAAGCCAGAGGATATACCGCATGGGACCCAACATCTCCTGCATTTATCATGAGGCATAGTAATGGTGCTACAATGTGTATACCTACGGCATTTGCATCCTGGACAGGCGAGGCTTTGGACGAAAAAACTCCACTATTAAGGTCTATAGAAGCATTAAATAAAGCCGCTAAAAAGGCTCTTTCATTATTTGATATACCAGTAGCAAAAGTATATCCTACAGTTGGTTTAGAACAAGAATATTTCTTGATAGATGAAGAATTTTTTTATCGTCGTCCAGATTTAATGTTATGTGGAAGAACTTTGTTTGGCGCGCAGCCACCAAGAGGACAAGAATTAGAAGATCATTATTTTGGTTCTATACCAGATAGAGTGTTAAGTTTTATGGCAGATGCAGAATATCAGCTTTATAAACTTGGGGTACCAGTTAAGACAAGACATAATGAAGTTGCACCAGGACAATATGAGATAGCTCCACTCTTTGAACACGGAAATATTGCTGCTGATCATCAGCAACTTTTGATGCAAATCTTTAAAAACACTGCGCGTAAATTTGGTTTAGTATGTATGATGCATGAAAAACCATTTGCTGGTGTAAATGGAAGCGGTAAGCATACTAATTGGTCTATGAGTACCAATACAGGGCTCAATTTATTAGAACCAGGAGAAACACCCCAAGAAAATATGATATTCTTATTTTTCTGTGCAGCAATGTTAAAAGCCGTAGATGATCATCAAGACTTATTAAGAGTATCTGTTTCTTCGGCAGCCAATGATCATAGACTAGGTGCCAATGAAGCACCACCTGCTATTATATCAATTTTTCTTGGCGACCAACTAAGTTCCATTTTAGACCAAATCGAATCTGGTAAATTAGAAGATACTCCAGAAGCAGGATTATTAGGATTGGGAACTCATGTTTTACCCAATTTAGCAAGACATGCTGGTGACAGAAACCGTACTTCACCTTTTGCATTTACAGGAAATAAATTTGAATTCAGAGCTGTTGGTTCTAGCCAATCGTCTTCTTTTGCGATCACTGTATTAAACACAATTGCTACAGATGCAATTTCAGCTTTAACTGCTGATATTGATTCATTCATGAATAATGGAGAATCATTTTCTCATTCTTTGGCAACAGTTCTTAAGCAAACAATTAAGAATCACAAGCGAATCATATTTAATGGAGATGGATATTCAGATGAGTGGAAGCAAGAAGCTTCACAAAGAGGCTTATTGAATCTTCCGGATACAATTTCGGCATTACCTTTTCTTTCATCAGAAAAAAACTGCGAACTATTTAAAAAATATGCAGTGCTTAGTAATAGAGAGATCGCAGCTAGAGAAGAAGTGATGTTTGATCATTATTTCAAAACGATAAATATTGAAGGTGAAACAACAGAATGGATTGCTCAAACAATGATTTTACCTGCGGCATTAATGATTGTAAAAGAGCAATCAACAATTGCAAAAAATGTGAAAGAATTAGGTCTTGAATTTTCAAGTGTATTATCCGGAATACATGAAACTATTGCATTAACCAATAATTTATCTGAAAAACTGGCTGTATTGAATAAAGCAAATAAAGAATTAGGAGGAGAAACAATTCATGAAAAAGCACATCATATGCATGATACTGTTATACCTGCTATGAATCAAGTGAGACAAGCAGCAGATGCTTTAGAAAGAATTATGCCTGATGCTTTAAGAACTATGCCCAATTATAGAGAAATGCTATTTGTAAAATAACAGCATATACATTCCAATAATGACTTTACATATTTCTCTGAACAAGAAGTGATAATTTGTAAGAGCAAAAGACAATACTTGTTTTTGTATCTTTGCTGTTCTTTTTTGTTCATTGCGCACATTAATACTTTTTTGAAACACATTATCATAGATTACCTAATATGAATGTTCCTTTATTAGATCTCAAATTACAGTATGCTACTATTAAACATGAAATCGAGCCAGTTCTTTTGCAATTAATGAGTTCACAATCATTGATTTTAGGCAAGGAAGTTGAAAAACTAGAAAAGATTTCTGCTGATTATTGTACTACTGAATATGCAATTGGAGTTTCAAGTGGAACCGATGCATTATTGATGGCATTAATGGCTTTGAATATTGGTCCTGGTGATGAAGTAATTGTTCCTACATATTCATTTTTTGCAACTGCAGGTGTAGTTTCAAGATTGAATGCAATACCAGTATTTACTGATGTAGATCCAATAACGCTAAATATTACAGCAAAAGAGATTGAACAAGCAATTACTAAACATACAAAAGCAATTATTGTTGTTCATTTATATGGGCAAAGTGCCGACATGGATAGCATAATGTCTATCGCGAATGCCCATAATATTCCAGTTATCGAAGATTGCGCGCAGGCAATTGGAACGCAAACCAAGGATGGGCGAAAAGTTGGTTCAATTGGAATAATGGGTTGTTTCTCATTTTATCCAACTAAAAATTTAGGTGCATTTGGAGATGCTGGTTTAATTACTACCCAAAGTAAAGAACTATATGAGCATCTAGTTCAAATGAGAAATCATGGTCAAATCGAGCGATATAAGCATGGATTTGTAGGTGGTAATTTTAGAATAGATGCAATGCAAGCTGCTGTATTATCAATAAAGTTTCCTTATTTAGAATCTTGGCATACTGCACGAAGAAGAAATGCAGAACTCTATACAACATTATTTTGTAAAGCGGGATTAAGCCAACAAAGCGGTTTAACAATCTTTGATGAGTACAATAAAGTATTATTGCCTGGAATCCCTAATAAATCAGAAGATGTGAATAATCATCATATTTTCAATCAATTTGTAATACGTGTACAATATCGAAATGCATTAAGAGCATTTTTAAATGAGCAGGGAATTGGAACTGAAATATATTATCCAATACCCTTTCATAAACAACCATGCTTTGTACATTTACCATCAAGCAGTAATAGTTTTCCTGTTTCAGATTGTGCATCTACCGATGTACTAGCCTTACCAATTTTTCCAGAACTTCAAGAAAATCAAATACAACATGTTGTGAATGTTATTGTTGAATTTTACCAAACAAAAGTATTTGCATTAGAAAAAGAATGTAAAGACTGTAATTGTGGTTGTTTATAATAAATGTAATTTTGATTTTCTATACACATCATTGTAGCAATTATTTACGCGTAGAATAATGATAAAAAAAAGAATATATATGTCAAAGTGGGTTCATCAAATTCTTGCACTCTTACTTTTTACAGCAGGGTTTTCACATGCTTTTTCTCAAGATTATCGTCCTTTTTCTAAAGAACAATTAAGAGAGTTTATACCTTCTAATTCTCGTTATGTTAATAGTTTACTTGGGAATTGGGAAAGAAGTGTTGACGGAAGTACTTGGAAAACAATCAAGTTACCCGTATCAGAAATTGAGAATAAAAGTGTTATTTATAAAAGGCTCATTAAATTAGATAAGTATCAATTATCAACATATAATTGGTTTTTACATTTTTTAGGGATTAATGAAGAAGTTGAATTATATGTTAACAATAGTTATGTAGGGCGCTACTTCGCTGGGATGTCACCCATTAGCATTAGATTGCCTGAAGCCAAGTTAATGGCCGGAATGAATACCATTCAGATCCATATATTGCCATCTCCGGCATCAGCTTCTAGGCATATCTTTTCGCAAAGATCCTATACTGGAATTATTAGAGAAGTTCTTTTGGTTGGTACACCTCATGTTTGGGTAGAAGATGTGCATACTAATACATCGTTTGCTCAGAATTTTACTTCTTGCGATGTAAAAACAAAAGTAATTATTAAATCTGGAGCCATAGAAAGTTTAGGGGTACAAAATAGTTTTGGGGGAAGCTCTGTTTCTTTAGGAAAGTTACCAATTACTATAGAAACTACTCTTAGAAAAGTTGGAAGTAATGATATCGTATCAAGATCAGAGGATAAATATTTAGATATTCAAAGGGATAGATCAATTAATCTGGATGTAAATCTACATATTAATAATCCCGATTTATGGTCACCAACATCACCAAATCTTTATAGGTTAACTGTTAAAATATATCATAATGGAGCCTTAATTGATGACTATTCTGTGCCAATTGGTTTGTATTCTATGCAATCTGGATTGGTTGAGAACAAATTCATGTTAATATTAAACAATCAACCATTTAAAGTAAAAGCTGTCGATTATTTAGAGCATATTCCAGGTTTAGGACAAACTATTTCTGGTTTAGATATTCAAAAAGATATAATTGCCTTAAAAACATTGGGGATTAATACCATAAGAGTACGTTATGGAATGCCACATCCTTATTTAGTTGAACAATGTAATCTGAACGGTATTTTCATTTTATGTGATATGCCTGCATATGATTTGCCAAATGGAATCATTGAATCTGACGAAATTACGGTGAGAATGAATAATATAGGTTCCAGAATGTTAAGTGCTTATGATAAGCATCCCTGCATTTTGGGCTATGGTTTATCAGACGGATTGCAAGAAGGATCTTCTCAAACTAAAAAGTTTCATACCTCTCTTATTGGTTTGTTTAGAACAATCAGTAATAAACTAGTGTATAAAACCGTTCGATTTGGAAGCAGAGTCATTGATGAAAAATTATTTGATTTCTTGATACTGAGATCTTCTCCAAGATGGCAACCTGGCGATATTCAAGCTAATGAGATAGAACGATTACGAACATTAGCACCAAATAAGCCAATTTTAGTTCATTTTGGTAAGCCTGTACAACCTAATAATCTTCAAGGATATAATGATCCCCTTTCGGTTGAATCACAAGCTCAATTTATTCGAGACAGTTATAGAACTGCACAGCAAGGGAAAACTGCTGGGATCGTAGTATGGAGCTTTTCCGATTTCAATACCGAACGCTCAATCACAATTACCAATCCAGAAGACCAATATTTATGTACATCTGGTTTAACAGATTTTCAAAGGCAGCCACGTTTAGCATATACGATGTTAAAAGCTTTATTGAATGATGAGAAAGAACCTTTATTGCGATCTGGCTCTGTAAATCAAGATACTCCTTTGATTTTCATTGTACTGGGAATTGTTCTAGGATTAATTCTCTTAATTCTCATGACTCGATTTAGAAGATTAAGAGAATATATCATTAGAGCATTGATTAGGCCCTATAATTTCTATTCAGACATTAGAGATCAAAGAATTCTTTCAATAGGGCAAACAATGAGCGTAGCACTTCTTAGTTCTGCTACTTTGGGTCTTATTATGTCAACATTTCTTTATGTATTTAGAAGTAGTTTTGGTACTGAATATTTGTATATGATTTTTTTACCTTCAGGCTTGCTTAGATCTATTCTAAATGCTATTACTTGGTCTCCAAGCTTAGGGGTTTTTATTTTTATCATTGTTGGATTATCAGCACATGTTTTTGCTGCTGGTATTATTAGAGTAGCTGCTTTTTTTTCCAGAAGCAGAGTATTCTTTTTAGATGCTTTTACAATTTCTGTGTGGTCTGCTTTACCCTATATTATTATATTACCAATAGGTTTAGCATTATACAAAATTCTAGGTACTGGCAATGCTAATTGGTTAATCATTATCTTATCTATAATGTTTATATGGTACTACTACAGAATGTTACGTTCTACAGCGGTTGTTTTTGATGTACCATCAATGCCAGTTTATTTGGTAGGTAGTGGTATGTTTTTAGTATTAATATTATGTATGGTTGGATATTTTTCAGCAAAAATGAATATTCTAAATTATATTCAATATTACTTTAGTACTGTTTCTTAGTGATTGAAAACATTTTTTTAGATAATGTTATTCATGCTTTATAAATGTAGTGCTTGCTGAACTTCCATCATGCTGAGTTGCAAGAATAGTATATAAACCATTTGATAAATCTGAAATACCTAAAATCACATACAGTGCATTATCAATAATATATTCCTTTACAAGTTGCCCCTGCAAAGAATATAAACGTAAAGATTTAGTTGTAGAAGGTACCTTTGCTGTGATTAACTCATTATTCTGAGCAGTTATCGACAAATCAGAAACACTTGTAAGTTCTGTAACTCCAGTAGAAGAATTATTTACTGAAAATGTTAATGTATCTACTTTGTCCATACCTTTCACTTGAAATCCAAATGAAACCAATGCACTTCCAGGAGTTATAGCACTATCAATATTTTTTTGATACATATCCATTATCATAACAGCTTTTTCAGTATTCGCCATAATATTCATTTCTTTTATATCACCTTTTTTGAAGGTTGAAAGGGTATAACAAGAAGACACATCACAAAATTGGGTAAATAACTCATCATACCAAGCTGGAGTCATTGTAAGTTCTAAAACAGTATAAGAGATACTAAGATTTAAACTTGACATATTCTTGGCATTAACTTTCATAACAAGTTCTTCTTTATAATCCCAATTTGTTTCTATAGTACTAGGAAAAAAAGAGAAACCTTGAGCAAATATTGATATGTTTGAACTTAGGTTGATAACTAGGAAAATGATTGCTATTTGTACAAAATATTTCATGGTATTGAAGACTGATGATGAATTGATTTTTTTTGCAAATTAACACATTTTTAAATTGACTGATATTTTTACGTAAATTTTAGCTACTTATCCACTTTAACTCTCATATATAATAATGAAAATTAGCGGCTTCACATTTGTCAGAAATGGCTTTAAACTAGGATATCCTGTTTTAGAATCACTACAAAGTTTATTAGATATTTGTGATGAAGTAGTTATTGCAATTGGGAATTCTGATGATGAAACAGAAGAACGTATTAAAAATCTATGCAATCCAAAAATTATCATCATATCAACAGTTTGGGATGAAACACTTAGAGAGGGTGGAACAATATTGGCTCAACAAACTGATATTGCTTTACAACATTGTACAGGTGATTGGCTTTTATATTTACAGGCTGATGAAGTACTTCATGAAAAAGATTATGATATAATTAAACAATATGCTCACAGATATTTTCATCACCCAACTATAGAAGGTTTGCTTTTTTCCTATTATCATTTTTTTGGAAACTACAATTATATTGGCACAGGCAGACAATGGTACAGATCTGAAATTAGGATGATTAAGAATACTGATAGAGTTTTTTCTTGGAGAGATGCGCAAGGGTTTAGGACAAAGGACGCTAATGGTATAAGAAAACTAAAAGTGGCTTCTATTCCTGCTTCTGTCTATCATTATGGTTGGGTAAGGAATCCAATAGCTTATCTTAAAAAGCAAGCAGCATTTCATAAATTATATCATGATGATACCTGGCTAAAAGAACATTTACCTAAAAGTGAAGAATTTCCTTCTTGTTATCAATTAGATACTTTTACAGCTACTCATCCTACAATAATGAATAATAAAATACAATCAGATCTTCAATGGTGCGATCAATTTAACCCTACAATCAGAAAAAAAAGACCATTTATCGTGTTATTACTTGATACCATAGAAAAGATCACTGGCTATAGAATTGGCGAATACAAAAATTATACTCTAATAGATTAATTGTTAATTACAGAATTTCTATGGCTACCTGGTTAAGAAATATTTATAAACCGATTGCTCTAAAGTTTACCCCCTATTTTAGAAAAATCTCTTATGTGATACCTAAGCTTTTATTTAATCCTGTAAAAATAACCTTACCCTTAAATTTCAAGCCACATGCCAAGGTATTGATCATGCGCCATGATGCTCTTGGTGATATGATTGTTACACTTCCAATTTTTGCATTGATTAAACAATATTATCCACACTTAGAAATTCATGTAGCTTGTACACTGAATAATAAGGTATTGATAGAGAATAATCCATATATAGATGCAATACATATTGTCCCTATTTCCCTAGCACAAAAGCCTTTAGCTCATATACAAGATATTCTTTCATTAAGAAAGCAATCATTTGATATTATCATTAATTGTTTAACTAGTTCAAGTTCTCAAAATGGTGTATTGGTTAATGTAATTGCTAAGCAAAATAGTATAAGAGTTTCAAGTTATGAAGGGGCTCAATATTCTTGTTATTATCATGCTCAATCATATAAATCTGCAGATATAATTAATATGTGGGAAAAAATGTTCGAGCTTATTACCGATGTGCTTGGAATTGATTCTCCACAAGAAGAATTAAGGAAGCCACAATTATTGATTGATTCTTCTTATGAATTTTCTGCAAAAAAGACATTGCAACAATTAGGATTATTTGATAAATCATTTATTATCATTAACTTATCGGTGCGTCAAAGTAAGAATGCATGTACTATACAACAATATGAAACCCTTATTGCGGGGCTAAATAAACTTTCTATTCATGTATTACTTTTGTGGATGCCGGCAGATAAAGCATTAAAAGATCAATTACTTCTCAGTAATTCACCTTATACTCTTGCTTATCCAGAGGGAAGACATTTATTTGAAGTTTGCGAAGTAATCAAAAAAGCACTGTGGGTTTTTACGCCTGATACTGGAATGATTCATATAGCCACTGCTGTTCATACACCTGTTTTTGTTGTATATCAAGAGAAAGGGTCTATAAAACAAGGAGAATGGTGGCCTTATATGGTTCAGTTTACTTATATAAATTCTCAAAAAGGTGATTTAATATGTGATATAGAAGCACAAGAAATCTTATCAAAATGCTTAGAATTTCATAAATCTATATTATCACAAATCACCCGTCCAAGGTCTTAATACTAGCTCTTCTATACATAAAGTATTAGATTCATTTCTGCTTAATTGTAATGCAGAAACAACAGACTGTGCGATTTCTTCGGGCTTCATCATTCTATGTTTATTCTGTTGTAAAAATTCTTTATCCCAAATCTCTGTTGCTGTTGCACCAGGTAATACATCAATCACACTAATTCCAAATGGTCTAGCTTCTATTCTAAATGATTTCATCATTGCTAATGCGCCAGCCTTTGTAGCAGCATAAACAGATGATTGCGAAAAAACAGTTATTGCTGCAATAGAATGTATTGTAACCACAAATTTTGGCTTATTCTCTTGTTTCATTAATGGGAATGCATGTTTCACAGAATAAAAAAGCCCTAAAAGATTTGTTTGTATCATAGCATGGGCATCTTCTGATGAAATATCCCATAATGATGCAAATGAAGCAACTCCAGCATTATTGATAAGAATATCTATAGTTCCAAATCTCTCTTTGATCGTTTGAATACATCGAATAATATCGTCTTCATGTTGAATAGAACCATGTATATCTATTATTCTATCTTTGTATTGTTCTATTAATTCAATGGGTGCACCAGATCTGGAAAACATACATACGAATGCATTATGTTGTAAACATAGTTCTGCCATGGCAAGTCCAATTCCTTTACTTGCACCTGTGATAAGAATAACAGCATTATTTACATTCATATATATCCCAAGAATTCTAGTAATCAAGAATAAACACTTATTTTGCAATATACAGTTGTTTTTCTATATGTGCATTTCTTAAAGTATGAACTAATATGATTCTTTTTACTCCTGGGCCAGTTCCATTATCGGAAAAAGTAAAGTCATCATTAACAGATCTTACGTATCAATATTCTAAGCAATACTCTTTTGTATTACAAGAAATTGATACTTTATTGCATAGTTTATTTAGTACTTCTCATCATATTATACCTTGCATTGGCTCAGGAACTTCAACAATCGAATTGGCAATGCAATGGTTAAATACAAAAAATGAGACACAACTTATATTAGTTAATGGCAGATTTTCTGAGCGATGGGTTGCAATGGCTGAATCGCTTAATATCACAAAAGATGTATTGCAAGCACAATGGGGTGAATATGTATCAACTGAACAATTAGAAACATATTTACAGACTAAAAAGCCTCATTCAATATGGATTACTCATACCGAAACTTCCACTGGAATAACTTGTCCACTACAAGAATATATTCATATAATTAAAACATTATCTCCAGACACATTGATTTGTATTGATGCTGTAAGTAGTCTTGTGTGCGAAGAGATACCCATGAGTGAGATTGATTGCATTTGTACTGCATCTCAAAAAGCATTAGCTGGTCCTCCGGGCATTGGTATTATTTTTTGTAGTGCACGCACTTGGGATTTTATACAGCAAAAAAAACGTATAGATCCTATTCCTGGCTTAACAAAAGATATAGTAGAAATGTATCATTCTTTCAAGAATAGAATTCCTTTCTTTACTCCCCCACTGCCAATATTTAGTGGTTTGTACACCTCAATTCTGGAGATTTCTCAGGATTTTATCGGATATAAAAAAACATTAAATGATCAAAATATATATCTAAAAAAGGAATTAACATCAATTGTTGATTATGATGTATCGCTTCATAATGCTGCTGGATTAACTGTTATTCAATGTAAGAATGCAATTGAAATAAGGAATATATTAGAAAGTAGATATAATATTATGATAGCTCCTGGACAACAATATTGGTCTCAATCTTATATCCGCATTGGACATATGATACCATATAATCAATCTGATATCAGTTCTTTATTAAGAGCATTTAAAGAAATGAAAGTATCTGGAGTAATATGAAAGTAATTGTGTTAGCAAGTAATAATGCCCATAAAGTACAAGAGATTCAGTCAATTTTCACTGAATATAATCTTGACATATATATTATCTCACAAAAAGAATTGTTAGGTGATCATAATATAGATATCGAAGAGACTGGTAGTACTCTTCAAGAAA
This sequence comes from Bacteroidota bacterium, assembly GCA_049317525.1. GTDB lineage: Bacteria > Bacteroidota > Ignavibacteria > Kapaibacteriales > UBA961 > UBA961. The sequence goes on from JBMOIC010000001.1 coordinate 159,238, forward strand.
ATGCAATGATAAAGGCAGATGCCATATATTCTCTAACAGGATTACCTGTTCTTGCTGATGATACTGGATTAGAAGTATCTTCATTAGATTTTGCTCCGGGCGTATATAGTGCAAGATATGCTGGCGAACATGGCAATGACAGTGCAAATCGCAATAAACTTTTAATAGCTTTAGCACAGAAGACAGATCGAACAGCGAGATTCAGAACGGTATTGCATTATAAAGATTCATATCATTCATTTTCTATTGATGGGATATGTCAGGGCAATATTATTGATCAAGAAAGAGGAAATAATGGTTTTGGATATGATTCGCTATTTATACCCATCGAACAATCATTAACATTTGCAGAAATGTCTGATAAAAGTAAAAATCACATCAGCCACAGAGCCCTTGCAGCAAAGTCTATGGCAGTGCATTTATCATCAATACATCATTCAAATCACATTCCACAAGAGATTATCTATTGCATATTGATCTCGGTTTTGGCATCCATGAATAGGGCCGAAGAATTATCTAGATTGTTGCACAAAGCGTTTGAATATGAATATACATATGATATGATGTATGAAGCATTATTACAGGTTTACTTATTTGCTGGATTTCCTGCTGCTTTAGAGGCTTTATCGATTTTAGATAAAGTGTATGGTTCGCATTCGAATAAAAAGTTAGAAGAATATAATGTCGAACTGTTTACTCAAAGAGGTAAAGCTACTTGCAAACAGATTTATACTCATGTTTATGATACAATGATGAATAAACTTCACATGATCTCACCTGAAATGTCAGAATGGATGATCATAGAGGGATATGGAAAAACTCTTTCTCGGCCTGGATTAAGTTTACAAGAAAGAGAATTATGTATTATCGCTATCCTTGCTGCTGGAAATTGGAAAAATCAATTATACTCTCATATAAGGGGTGCTTTATTACTTGGGATAAAGCCAGCAATTATCAAAGAAACATGTTCATATTTATTAATCTATAAACTTACAACAGCATATCATTCTGCTATCGCAATTCTAAGCATACTTACAAAAGATACAACACATTAGATTTATACAGATTTATACTTATGTCCAATCATACCTCATATCTTCAAGAAATTACCTATACAAACTCATTCTTTAGTGAGTTAAATCCTCATTTGCTTGCCTATACTGCACATATCATGGGATTTGAAATCCCTAATATGCAAAAACCTTTTACCTATTGTGAATTAGGATGTGGTAGTGGATTTTCATTACTTACATATGCTGCAGCAAATCCTCATGGTTTTTTTATTGGTGTTGATTTCAATACACATCATATTATAGAGGCAAAAGAAGCAGCTAAAAAAAGTAATCTTACAAATATTCTTTTTATCGAAAAAAGTATTGAAGATATTCATCATGATGTACCCGAATGTGACTTTATCGTAATGCATGGAGTATATTCTTGGGTTCATACAGATATAAAAAAATCTATTAGATCATTTATAGATAAAAAATTAAAGCCTCAAGGATTATCCCTTATTAGTTATAATACTTTTCCCGGATGGCATGTCTATGCTCCATTACGTATGATGATGCGAGAATATGCATTAGGAATAACAGATAATTTGCTTGAAGATGCTCGAGAAGGATTAACTTTTCTAGAGTATGTTAAATCATGTAATACTGAATATTTTCAAGCAGTTCCATCTGCAGCTTCATTGATAGAAGAGCTATCTAATCAAGATCTTCGATATATAGTGCACGAATATTTTACAGAATATTGGCAACCGCTTTGGGTTCGGGAAATGCATGAAGAAATGAAAGAAGCCAAGGTTTCATTTGCTGGTACTTTGCCACTTTTTTTAAACTTTGGCGAGATTTGTTTACCGGAAGAGTTTCAACAAATGAATGAACATAAAGTTGAACGTACTTCATTTGAAGCATTTAAAGATCTTATCAGAAATACGATGTTTCGTCATGATATTTTTGGTAAAACCTATAGAATACATAATGAAGAATTTCATGATTTTCCATTTGGTATTGTTAGTCAGTCTAAAGTTGAAGTAGATACTATATCCTTACCAGGCTGCAGAGTAATAAGTTTAGATGATCATGTTCACAATCAGATTATACATACTTTAGAACAAGGATTTCATACAGTACATCAAATTTATGAGTTTTTACAGGGCCATATAAGTAAAGATACCATACAAGATGCGCTTTTAAATCTAGTAATTGCAGAGCAAATCAAACCATTATCTATTCCTTTTCTTCGTATCAAATCTTATACATCTTTAGAATTAACGCCACATAATAAAGCAGTATTAGAGCAATCTTTGCATAAAAAGGAATGTGTAATAGCAAGTCCGGTAAGCGGATCTGGGATTATCATCAATCAAGATACTGCAATATTTCTTTTAGCAACAGGCATACATGGAATTGATTATGCACCAGAATGGATTTGTGAATGGATGGAATTGCAAGGTTATGATAATAGCTTGCATTTAGAATTACAAGTAAATGCTCAATATTCCACTTTTATGGAAACATTACCATTTTGGATTAAAATGGGAGTACTATAGAAGCAGAACATCAGTATAAATACTATCACTATTACAGAAATCAAATTCTTATATTAGTACTAAATTTCTCTCCCTTTTTTTCTTTGCAGCATAAGAAATAATGAGCTTGAACATAGCAATTGTAGGATCGACTGGCTTAGTTGGAAGAACTATGTTGAAGGTTCTTGAAGAAAGGAATCTTCCTATTTCCACACTCACTTTATTGGCATCAGCTGCCTCGAGTGGTAAGACGCAAATATTTAAAGGACAATCAATACCTGTTCAAGAATTAACTGAGCATTCTTTTGAACATATTGATATTGCTTTATTTTCTGCTGGTGGTACAATAAGTAAAAAATATGCAAAAATTGCTGCTAGTAATGGTTGCATTGTGATTGATAATTCATCCGCATGGAGAATGGATCCAGATGTTCCATTAATTGTTCCTGAAGTTAATCCCGAGCAAATCCCCTTTCACAAGAATATTATTGCTAATCCTAATTGTTCTACCATACAATTAGTTCTTGCTTTACAGCCTTTACATATAATGTTTGGTATCAAAAGAGTAATCGTATCTACATATCAATCTGTAAGTGGAGCTGGGCAACAAGGAATTGACCAATTAACCGAGGAATTAGCAGGCAAAGAACCAAGTACAAGGATATCAGAATTTCCATTGGCATTTAATACGGTATTTCATCCCAAAAAGGAAAATAAGATTGGTCATTTTACAGAAGAAGAAGATAAAATCATTTATGAAACACAAAGAATTATGGGGATTAAACATTTACCTATAGCAGTTACTTGTGTACGTATACCAACAATAGGTGGGCATGGTGAATCAGTTCTGGTAGAATTAGAAAAAAAAGTAGCATTAACTGATATCTTCAAAGTATTCAGTAATAGTAAAGGAATCGTTCTTCAAGATGAAGATAACTCAGCATTTGCCCCAATGCCTATATATTCTCAAGGAAAAGACGAAGTATTTATTGGAAGAATAAGAAAAGATCCTTCTTCTGATAATGGCATTATGTTTTGGATTGTTGCAGATAATCTTAGAAAAGGAGCAGCAACAAATGCTGTTCAAATTGCAGAATTATTAATAGCCCATACAGCACTATGAAAAAAGTAGCAATTATCATGGCAGGTGGCGCTGGAGAACGTTTCTGGCCACTGAGCCGAAAAAAGAATCCGAAGCAATTATTAAAGCTTTTTTCAGATAAAACGATGTTAGAAGAAGCAATTGATAGAATTGCTTCTGTTGTAGATAGACCAGATATTTATATCATTACTAATACGATGTTAAAAACTAGCATAAGTAAAGAATTATCTGATTTTCCTGAAGAAAACATTATTGCAGAACCTACTAAAATGAATACCGCACCATGTTTGGCATTAGGTTTATCTTTATTGTTGTCTAGATATACATTACCTGCACATGAGATAATTGCTGGCGTTTTTACAGCAGATCATTTTATTAGACCTTTAAACAAGTTTGCCGAGGATATACAGACAGCATATGAATGTGCTGGTAATCATCCTTATCTTGTAACTTTAGGCATTCCACCTAGTAGACCCGAAATAGGCTATGGATATATAGAATCTGGTAGCCCCATAGAAGCACATAATCCAGTTCTATCTGTGGTTAGTTTTAGAGAAAAACCAGATATTAATACTGCCTTATCATTTATTTCTGCAGGGACTTTTTTTTGGAATAGCGGAATGTTCTTTTATCGTTTAGATACATTTTCACATGCTATTGGAATTTCAATGCCAATAACGTTTGAGTTCATGAATAAGATAACTGAGCATTTGTGCAATGAAAATGGAGACATTCACGATGAAAAGACAGCCTCTTTCTTTAATAAAATGGAAGCAACTAGTATAGATTATGGTGTCTTAGAAAAGATATCTAATGTAGCAGTATTACAAGCATCTTTTCTATGGGATGATGTTGGGTCTTGGGATGCATTAGCACGATTAGGTGAAAGTAATCATCATAATTCTATTGAACATGGAAATATAATATCTATTGACACCAAAGAATCCATTCTATGGAATGAGCATCCTGATATTCTCTTAACTTCTGTAGGTACAGAGAATATGACAATTATTCTTACTAAAGATGCCTTATTAGTGTGTCCAATACAGCAAGCGCAGCAAGTAAAGCTTATAGTACAGCAATTAAAGAACAAAAATTTGGAACATCTTCTCTAGTTATCCATTAATATTATCATGATTTTTCATTCCACACAAGCAATAATAAAGAAATCTGCCTTTGTACATAATGTGCAATCAATCCGAGCATTGATTGGCTCTGATATCCATATTATGGCTATGGTTAAGGCAAATGCTTATGGACATGGATTGGTAGAAACATCTAGAATTCTTTCATCTTTAGGGATTGATTGCTTGGGTGTAGCATTTTCTTCAGAAGCTGTACTTCTTAGACAAGCTGGCATAACCTTGCCAATCATCATGATGACACCTCCAGAAGATGAAGATATATATGCAATTATCAAGTATTCAATTGAAACTGTTATATGTTCTGAACATCATCTTAGGGAATTATCTAAGCAAGCAAAGGAAAAAAATGCACTCATAAAAGTTCATACCTATATCGATACAGGAATGCATAGAGATGGATTTGATCCATCACATACACTTCAATTTATTGAGCTTCTACATTCATTCTCTAATTTACGATGGGCGGGCATCTGCACACATCTTGCAACATCAGATTCATCTGATACTTCATTTATGGATAAGCAATTATCTATATTTTATCAGTGCATAGAACAGCTTAATCAACATGGATATACTATACCAAGAATACATATCAGTAATTCAGCAGGAATGATTAGAAAACCGTTATATGCAGCTGGTATGGTAAGATTGGGTTTGTCTTTATATGGATATAATGTCATTGGTGATATTGAAGTACCAGATCTATTACCTGTTATGAGCATTGAATCTAGGGTTTTATCTCTTAGAAGAATAAAGAAAGGAGAATCTGTAAGTTATGGTAGATCTTTTGTAGCACAAACTGATACGACAATTGCTACAATACCAATTGGATATGGTGATGGATTATTCAGGCATTTATCCAATAAAGTATCATTTATCATCAATGGAAAATTCTACCCTGTTATTGGCAATATATGTATGGATGAATGCATGGTAAATATTGGAGATGATCCATGCAGTGTATCTGATACAGTTACTATTATTGGGGCACAGGGAGAATGTTCTCAGAATGCAAAAGATATAGCTAATATAATAGGCACTATTCCCTATGAAATAACAACAGCTATTTCCAGTAGAGTACCAAGAAGAATTGAATAATTATCCTTGTTTCGCAGCTTCTGCTAAGGCTATCTCACCTTCTTGAGTATCTAACCAAATTTCATCTGGAGTACCAAATAAACGTGCTCTTTGATCATCGAACTCACCTTCCCAACGAGCAATAACAACTGTAGCTAAACAATTCCCCAAAAGATTTACAGATGTTCTAGCCATATCCATTAATTCATCTATACCAAATATCATTGCAACGCCTAAAGCGCCAATCCCAGGTGGTAAAAAAGTAGACAAAGTAGCCAATAAAATAACCAATGAAGCTCTTGGTACTGCAGCAACCCCTTTAGAGGTTATCATTAATGAAAGCATCATCATTAACTGTTGTTCAAATGAAAATGTAAATCCTGCAACAGTGGTAGATGCGGCTTGAGCAACAAATACAGATGCCATGGCCAAATACAAAGTAGTTCCATCTAAATTAAAACTATAACCAGCTGGCATTACAAATCCAACAATACGTTTTGGTACACCAAATCTTTCCATTGCTTCCATTGCTTTAGGTAAAGCAGACTCACTACTGGTTGTAACAAAAGCTAAAATAAAGGGCTCTCTTACCGCTTTTAAAAATGGTTTAATAGGTACCCTTGCAATTAACATTACAGAACCCAATACAAAGACAACAAATAGTACTAATGCAGCATATAAAGAAATGACAAGTAATCCTAAATTTGAAAGTATATGTAATCCTTGATGACTAATGGTAACAGCCATTGCTGCCCCAACACCAAATGGAGCAAATTTCATGATAAAGCCAGTAAATGTAAACATTACCTGAGCTAAAGATTCACAGAATTCAACAATAGGCTTACCCTTAGAACCTATTGCAGTAACAGCCATTGCAAATAATATTGAGAATGCTACAATTTGTAAAACATCACCCTTTGCCATTGATTCTATAATACTTGAAGGAAAAACATGGATAATAGTTTCAATCAATGTTTTAGGATGATTTTCAGCAATTTTTCCAAGAAGCCCTGGATCACCTTGCAAGGTAATACCATCACCCGGACGAATAATATTGACAACAGCTAAACCTAGAAATAATGCAATTGTAGTAACAATTTCAAAATACAATAATGCTTTAGCTCCCATTCTTCCAACTTTTTTTAAATCTCCCCCACCTGCAATTCCAATTACTATTGTCGAAAAAACGAGAGGAGCAATAATAGATTTGATAAGGCTAAGAAAAATATCACGTACAAAGGATAATTGTGAAGAAAATTGAGGTGCTAGCCAACCAGCAAGAATCCCAACTATCAAGCCTAAAAAGATTTGTTTAGTTAATGATACATGCCACCATTTTTTCTGTTCTGTTTGTAGAATTGCAGTATTCATAATAATTAGATTAGGTAAACAATTAATCGATCCAGTCGGCTATAAAAATATTGGTATCACCTGGCTTTCTATTATATCTGTTAGAACAGAATACAATTTTTTTTCCATCACGTGAAAACATTGGGAATCCATCAAAATCTTCTGCGAATGTGATACGTTCTAGGCCTGTGCCATCAATATTAATCATATATATATCAAAATTTCTACCCTTAGAATCTTGCATATTAGAACAAAATATGATGCGCTTTCCATCCGGATGAAAGAATGGTGCAAAATTAGCAGCACCATTATTGGTGATTTGCTGTTTATTCGAACCATCAGCATCCATTATATAAATTTCTAACTTCGATGGTTTTACTAAATTTTCATCAAGCAAATTTTTATATGCTTTTAATTGATCGTCTTTTGGTCTGGAAGCTCTAAAGACAATTTTTTTTGAATCTGCGCTATAAAATGCGCCACCATCATAACCAGGTTCAAATGTTAGTCTTTTAACATTTGAACCATCTATGTCACAAGAATATAACTCAATATCTCCATCCCTCATAGAAGTAAAAATGATCTTTTTTCCATCTGGTGAAACAGTTGCCTCAGCATCATAATCTGGGATGAGTGTAATTGTCCTTACTTGTTTTCCGGTAGCAGTATCTGCATACATAATATCATATGATGGTAATAAAGGCCATACATATCCTTTTGACATATCAGGTGGCGGTAGACAATCAATATCATTATATGCAGTAGTTGCAAATAGAACGTCTCCATTTGGCATAAAAAAACTACAAGTAGTTCTTCCTTGGCCATTTGAAATTTGTTTCATTCCTTTACCGTCAATATCCATAATAAAAATCTGATCACATCCATCAGACTTTACTCTTCTTTGAAATGAAAGCATTTTATCGTCAAATGAAAAATATGCTTCTGCATTTTCGCCATCAAAAGTCAGCATTTTTATATTAGCAAAGTGCTTTTCCTGAGCTAAATATTGAGAATCTGTAAGTAATACTCCTTGGCTTTTGCCATATTGATGAGCAAGGACTAAAACACATAATGCTGTCACCAAATATCTACATTGTTTATTACTTATCGTGGCCATGAATATTCCTGTATATATATAAATGTATAGCGCAAAAATAGTGTATTACACTGCAAGGCCAAATTTTATGAAGTTTCTTTATTAAAGGCAACTTTATCACTAATTTACCTTAATTATTGTCCTTATGCCGCGTTATATGAATATTTTATTATCAAAAATCACTTTGATATCATGTATATGCATGATTTGCTCAGGATGCAATCCTGTTCAAAGTGATATTAAAATAGAAGAACCTTTATATACAATTTCAGGTTCGATTAAGTTATTGAGAGAGGATAATTCAATTGATATTATAAAAAATGGTGTTATCATAAATCAAGTTGGGACAAATAATGCCACAAGTTCTGATTCTTCTGGTAAATGGACTCTAAAGAATATCCCTAAAGGAGTGTATACATTATCATTTGTAAAAAGTGGTTTCTCTGAATTTCGATATTTTAATATAGTTGTTGATGGGAATAAATCTATTGATCTTTCACAAATTACATTAGCTCAAATACCTCAGTTTACTGTTAATAATATTGAAACATTTTTAACTGACGATAATACTTTTGTCCAGATCAATTGTTCAGTTTCTAAATATGCTTCTCAAACAAGAAGAGTAATTCTTTTCTTTGATAAATTAAATGAATCATATATAAATCCACAGATATATGATTACTATTCTATCGATTTAACGATTCCAGCAAATGAAAATTCCGGTGTATTAAAAATTCCTATTCAGAGATTAATTCTCAATGGATTTTCTAATGGATCAAAGGTATATGTTGCTGCCTATGGTATCTCCAGATTTGAAGCTACTACAGAAAGTTCTTTTGTTTCTCAAAATCCTCTGAATGGTAAAACGATTTTTTGGAATTATAGCTCACCTGCATTTGTTAGTTCTTTTTTACTTCCTAATTAATGTGATCTTATCATTTTTTTTATTATCTCATGCATAAAAAGATACATATACTAAGCATCTTCTGTCTATTACATTTCTTCATATATGCAGATATATTGTCTCAAAATGTTCAAGATAGAAGTATCAATATCAGATTGAAGAAAGGAAGCTCAAAACAGCAATTAATTCATGCTTTAGACTCTCTTACTTTACCAATTTTTGAACAGTATACGCTACAATCATTTGTACCCACTGCCATAATCGATCAAGAGTACATTAGTTCTCAAGCTCTTTACATGAAATCACGTGCTTTTGATAATATATTAAGAACATATTCATGTACATTTAAGCAATCAATATCCCCTATTTTTATTTGTGACTATTTAAAAAAACATATAGACATCATAGACATTGCTGAACCTCGATATCTTGAATTTACTCAATACACTCCAAATGATGCGAATATACATTTGCAATCCTTTTTTGAAACAGTAAAAGCTTTTTCTGCATGGGATAGCTATCAAGGTGATACTTCAATTGTAATTGCTATTGTCGATAATGGATTTCAACAAAATCACATTGACTTAAAAGATAATATTGCAATTAACTGGAAAGAGATTGAGAATAATGAAATAGATGATGATAGGAATGGCATTGTAGACGATTATAAAGGCGCAAATATGGCTTGGCCTCTTGATGGGTCTCAAGCTGGAAGTACGTATAATTCTACAGATGGACATGGCACAATGGTAGCAGGCGTTGCTGCTGCAACATGGAATAATTCCATAGGCATAGCAGGAGCAGCTGCAAAGTGTAGGTTTTTTCCAATCAAAGCAGGAAAAGAAGGATCAGACCGTGTGGAATATGGCTATGAGAGTATTTTATATGCTGTGTTACGGGGTTTTCATATCATAAATTGTAGTTGGGGTTCTGCAAATTCATATTCTGAAATCAATCAATCTATCATTGATTTTGCCTGCGAGCAAGATGTACTAATAATTGCAAGTGGCGGAAATGATAGGAATAGGGCCCCTTTTTATCCTGCTGGATATAAAGGAGTACTTGGTGTTGGGGAAACCGATTTAAGTGATGCAAAAACTAATGGTTCTTCTTATGGTTGGCATATAGGCATTATGGCTCCGGGATATATGGTTCAGACAACTGATAATGATATTAATTCCTACACAGTAGCAAGTGGAACATCATTTGCATCACCTATTATTTCTGCTTGTGTAGCTTTAGTAAAGGGGAAATATCCAGATGCTAGTATGCAAATGATTTATAAACATGTACAACAAACAAGTGATAATATTTCTTTGTCTAATACTCTTTATCCTGGAATGATTCCAGGTAGAGTAAACTTCAAAAAAGCCCTAGATTATCATCCAAATACCTTTCCAATCATTTCCATAAAAGATTGGAATATATATAATGCAAATGGTACTCGATTTAAGGTTGGAGATACAATATTTTTAAAGCTGTCTCTAGATAATGTTTTTACATGGGGTGCTCAAAATATTTCTGTTAAAATATCTTCACTTACAGATTTTTTTGAACCAGTGCATATTATTGATTCAGTAATAAATATAGACAGAATACCTCCTTATTCATCGATTATCATTGATAGTATAAGAATTGCAATTAAAGAATCCAGCGATGCATCTTTTTTATTAAAAGCAGATATATCATCTGAAAATGAAGTTTTTCCATCTACACTCATTCCTTATCGCCCTATCCCTTCAATCACAACTTTTCATACAGATAATCTATCTTTTTCTTTAGGTGATTATGGGTCTCTAGGATTTACTGGTGATAGAACGATAGGCAATACAGGAAATGAAAGTTTTGATGGATTAGGTTTTATTATAAAAAATATTGGATCTATACTCTATTCTGGAGGTATTATTGCTAATTCAGGTGATAAGATTCTTAAAGGATTTGCATCTGAATCTAATTTTGAGCCTACTAAACGCTTCGAAAACAACTCAATTGGATCTACTATGATTCTTTCAGACAGTTTAAATCCTGATTATCTAAAAATTGGTTTAACTGTTAAACAAACTATTACCTCTTTAAAAAGTAATGCAATAACTATAAAATACACCCTTTATAATTCACAAGATCAACCTATAGCCAATCCTGGTTTAGCATTATATGCCGATTGGGATATAGGGAACTATGGAAGAGAAAATAGAGTTGAACTTTTTACAGAAAGTATCCCAGAAGAACTTAGAATGAGGGCTCAAGCAGAAATTGCATATCGTGAAGGAACTTATAACAATAAACCTTATCCATTTATTGGAATGGTAACAATAGCATCGGGCAAAGAATCTTCTTTTTTTCCTCAATCTGCTGGTATTAATTCAGCAATATTCGAAGGATTAGATGCTGATTTCGCTGGGCTTTTTAATAGCAATTCTTCTGTACAATTTCCCTCTAAAGGCGATATTTCCATTTTTAGTGGAGGTAGTTTTAAAAAGGTATTATCTAAAGGAGATTCTGCAGAGTTTTATATTATTTTTGCTGCAGATACCCTTAAAAATAATGTAGGACAAATTATCAGAAATACGATTAATGAAATTGAATACATTTCTTCTGTAAATAATGATAGTAATACTATAAAATATAGTGATGCTAGATATATTGATTTTGTTAATTTGGATAATGAGATAAGCAAATTTTCAAATTTTTATTCAGTAGAAATTTTTAATCTGCAAGGTGAAAGGGTATTAATTAGTCTAGATAGTACTCATTCAATACAAGATGAATTAGCAGTATGTACATCAGGTATATATCAGGTAATTATAACTGATAAAAAATGTAACAAAGTTAGTGTTACGATGTCTTGTGTTAAATAATCAAAGTGACATTATATTTTCTTTATACGGAGCTGTTATGAATTGTAGAAGAATTCTACATTTTTCAATGTTTGTGTCATTTTTTATTCTTTCTTTTAGTCTAAAGGCTACCCAAACACCTTCGGACAAAGGTATTTTTGTTCCTAATGCAGGACAATGGCCAAAAGAAGTAAAATTTATGGCTAAAACCCCAACCATGAACCTTTGGATAACCAATCAGGGAATCATTCATGATGTGTATTCTATCCAAAAAACAAAAGCAAAGAAATCTTCTTTTATGAAGCTGGGACATGCCATTAAAATGAATTTTTTAGGTGGAATTATTTCTTCGGTTAAAGGAATGAATTCTTCTGGAACTATCATGAATTATTTTAAAGGTAAAAATCCTGATTCATGGTTTACAGGAATTAATTCTTATGAAAGTGTTACACTCAATAATGTTTATGATGGTATAGATATTGTTTATTCATTTGATAATAGTGCTCCACGTTATGATTTTCATGTAAAACCTGGTATAGACCCAAATAAAATTTCCATAGCATTCGAAGGTGCCAATTCCACATCTATTCAAAATGGAGCTGTTGAATTGAAAACTAGATTTGGATCTTTGAAGAATGGTCAGTTATATGCATTTCAAGTAGATGAAAATGGAACTAAACATCAAGTACAGTGTTCTTTTAAGCAAGAAAACAATGCATTAAGATTTACAGTTGGAAATTATGATACAAAGCGTGCTCTTGTAATAGATCCATTAGTGTACAGCACATATATTACAGGATCAGGTACTGATGTCATTAATAAAATAGTAATGGATTTATCTGGTAATATAGTAGCAGGTGGATATTCTGATTCACCAGATTTACCTACTGTTACTGGATCTTATGATGCATTATATAATGGCAGTTTAGATGGAATAGTAATACGTTTTACTCCGCAGTTAAGCAAAGCTTTAAGTTATACCTATATAGGTGGAGGCGGAGATGATGCAGTCAATTCAATAGCAGTTTCTGCTTCTGGTAATATCTTTTTGGGTGGCGAAACATCATCTGCAAATTTCCCAATTTCTACTGCATGGAAAGATACATATGCAGGTGGAATTGATGGCTTTGTTGCAAAATTATCTTCTGATTGTACGCAGCTAAAATACTCTACTTTTTTAAATGGTAGTGGTGATGATAAAGTGCTTGCAATCGCTCCAAGAGATAATGAAAGTGTTCTTGTTGGTGGCATGACAAATTCCCAAAATTTTCCTACTGATAATGGCGCATTTCAAAGGTTAAAAAAATCATTAAATGATGGTTTTGTGCTCGAGTTAAAACCTACGGCTAGCTCTGGCGTTAATTTTTCAACATTCATTGGTGGAGATGGTGAGGATAAGATAACTGGTGTTGGCTATGATCCAGCTTATTTGTCTGTGTTTTTTGCTGGAACTACCGCATCTGGATTATCAGCAACATATCCAGTACCAACAACAGGAATGTTTGGTGATCCTTCCCGGAAGCCATGGAATAATATTTTTAGAGGTAAAGATGATGGATTTGTAGGCAAGTTTAATATTGCTGGTACACCATCTCAAACTAATGGACATTATTTAGGATATTTAAGTAGCAATTTAAATGACAGAGTCAATGCTCTTATTCCTTTAGATGATGGTACTGTTGTAGTTACAGGTGAGACGGAATTTGGTTCGGGCACAACAACATTTCCTACAACTGGATCGACTACTTCTGGAAAAGGTGGTTTCGATATTTTTATCACAAGAATATCAGTTAATGGAAGATCTATTCAAAATTCTGGCGTTTTTGGAACAAGTGGAAAAGAATCTGCAAACGATATAAAGTTTATTAAAGAAACAACTCAGATATTGGTTGCAGGGTATACTAATTCTAGAGATTTTTCTAATACTCAATCTGGAAGTTCGGTTTCTGATGGAGATTATGGCGGAGGTACTAAAGATGCAATCGTCATGAAAGTTTCCAATGATTTATCAGATATCAGTTTTTCTAGTCTTTATGGTGGAGCTGGTGAAGATGAAGCTATGGGAGTAACAGATACTCCAAGAGGTGATATTTTTATTGGTGGTTACACTACTTCAGAAGATTTAAAAGTGTTTCAAGAATCATTAGAGAAAACTGGTTCTGCAAATAAAAATGGTTTTATAGGTAAAATTGCTTTTGGTACTATCGCTATGACAAGTCCCAGCTCATATGGTGTGTTTTGTCAGGGTACTAATGTATCTTTTAATTGGACAAAAGAAGGTGTAACTGCAACTGAATTAGTTGCTATTCAAATTTCATCTGATAAAGGTGTTACTTGGAATACTATTGCTAATAGTGTTTCAGGGACAAGTTATAATTGGAAAGTTCCAGATACTGTAAAAGCTGGAACTGTATATAGAGCAAGAGTCCTCAATATTGCTTCTGGCTTACGTGATGAATCAGATACTACTTTCTTAATTGGATTAGGAACCGTAATTACTCAACAACCACAAGGCGACTCGCTATGTGTTGGCTCTCGCTTTAGAATGGTTGTTCAAGGGAATGGAAAAGGTACTTATGAATGGAAATTTAATGGCAATATTATTCAAGGTGCTCGTGATTCTGTTTATATAATTGCATCAGTTAAAGAATCAGACAAAGGAGATTATACAGCAGTAGTCAATACAGGTTGCGCTGCAACAACTAGTCAAACTGCGCCATTGATTATCAAGCCTACTACTAAAGTATTAAATCCACCACAGAATACAACTGTAACTGCAGGTAATCCAATTACTTTAAGTGTAAATTGTAAAGGATTAAAATTAACATATGAATGGCAAGTTGATGGGTTTAAGATTAGTAATGCAATAGATTCAGTGTACACTATACCTACATCAAATACCGGAAATGCTGGTAAATATCGTGTAATTGTTCGCGGTGAATGTGGAGTAGATACAAGTGCTTTAGCTGAAGTTATTGTTAATCCTGCTAGTTCAGTTCATGATTTTACGCAAGATTCTCATTCAAATGGAATTGCATTACAAGTTCTTAACAATACTAGTGACGATAATATGTATTGTACAGTAGAAACTAATATCCCTGGAAATGCATCAATTTCACTTGTTTCTAATATGGGTGAAACTGTTGCTACCCTCTATAAAGGTATGTCAATCATCAATGAATCGCGTCAATTCCCTCTTCCAAATGGATTACCTTCTGGTATTTATTGGATTATTGCTAAAATTGGCAATCAAACTAGTTCTAAACAAATAGCTATTATTCATTGATAGGCTAAAAAACAATCAAAGGCTCCGCGTTTTTAACGACGGAGCCTTTTTTTATATCATCAAGAATTGATTGATACTATTAATAGAATAAAATGTCAATGCTTCTTTACATAGAATTCCTCGATTATATTCTTTATGATAATACTCCAATAATCCCTGCTGTTTCCATATCATATCCTGCTTTATACTGGCATTAAGTCTTCGTAAATAAGCATATTCAGTTACACTTTTAGCGCTCCAATACCAATCTAAAATGATGTTTTTTTCACTCTCATGTGCATTGCTCATCAACAATGGAATAATACAATTAACAATAATTTCAGTGTATAAATGGTGTCCTACATTTTTAAAAGAAAGTGCAAATACTTTTCTTAAATGTTCTAATGAATTTATGTGATTATGAATCAAACACTGAATGCTTTCATGATAAACCAGATGATAAACTAGATATTCTGTTGTGAATGAATGATGATGTGGCCTTCTTTTCCCTTTTTGGCGTTTATGGATCAATAGAATAATAGATGCATATAAGACTTCATTCTTAGATGATATAGATGTGCACAAAACCTTGATTTCGGATGTTTTTCTTAATAATCTTTGTAGCGCATATACTTGTAAGTCCTCTATATCAAAAGATTGATCAACATATTGTTTATTGTTTACGTTTTCATCCAACACTTCATCTATAATCACAGTTTCTTTAGCAAAATCAGATTCAATATCATAGGATTGAACGATATGAAGAATAAGATTATTATATCGTGGGTCGAGATGATGTTTATGCTTAATCCAATCACTATTTTTTCTATGAAATTCACCATTCCCAATATGAATAATTCCATTAATCATAATAGCCATATTAATAAAATCTGGTCCCTCATGATGATTAATTCTTCCACAAGACAATACTTGAATGGAATGCCCTTTTACAGAAACATAGTGTTTATCTACAAGAGTAATTGTTTTATGGACAATCTCTTGAAGCTGGGTTTCATGAATGGAACCCGATTTTTTGACAATATTCTTGCGCTGCATGTTTAGCTTTCTCCCCAAAATCTATAGAATCCCCTGCATATTGTATTCCCCTAGAAACATTTATCATTACTGGTCCATTTGCATTTGCCTTCATAGTTGCTTCAATATCTCCACCTTGAGCACCAATTCCAGGAATTAAAAATGGAATATCCGGAGCCATTTTTCTTAATTCTGATAATTCTGTAGGATGGGTAGCACCAATTACAAAGCCTATATCAGCATTTCTTTTCCAAGACATAACAGTCTCAACCACATGCATATATAATGGTTTGCCATTACACATTAACCGTTGGAAATCTGCTGAGCCTGGATTTGATGTTAATGCTAATACGATTACCATTTTATTTTCATATTCTAAGAAAGGGGCCAAAGAATCATATCCCATATATGGATTTACCGTTATAGCATCGCATTGTAAATCTTGAAAAACAGCTTTAGCATATGCAGATGAAGTATTGCCAATATCAGCTCTTTTTGCATCGGCAATTGATAATATATCTTGCGGAATAGATGAAACGGATTCTTTAAGAATGTTCCAACCTTTAGAACCATATTGCTCGTAAAAGGCCGTATTCAATTTATATGCACAAGCATATTTCTGGGTAGAGTAAATGATTTCACGATTATATTCTAATAATGCATCTTCATGATTTCTGATATGGAGTGGTATCTTTGATAATTCAGAATCTAAGCCAATACATAATCTACTTTGGTGATGCAATTGAGCATGAAGAAGTTTTTGTAATGCAGTCATTATGATATATTGATTTATTGTTTTACAATGGAAAATAATTCATCAAGCTTAGGACTTAATATAATCTCTGTCCTTCTATTTTTTGCGCGTATATCTGGTGAATCACCTTCTAATACAGGAATAAATTCACTTCTACCAGATGCAGTTATTCTTTTGGGATTGATACCATTTTCTAAAGTTAAAATTCTGGCAACTTCGGTAGATCTTAAGACACTAAGATCCCAGTTATCAGCAAATTTTGGAGAATTTATTGGAACATTATCTGTATGACCTTCTATCAATACAGATATATCTTCTTGCACTAATAAAACATCCGCAAGATTTTTAAGCGCTTCTTTACCCATTTTATCAATTGAAGCTGAGCCAGATTTAAATAATAATTGATTCGACATTTTTACATATACTTTACCATTTTTTACTTCTACCTCTAAGCCACTTTCCTTAAACCCTAATAAGGATTTTTCAAGACCAGACTTAAGATAATTCATTGCAGAATCTCTTTGCTTAACAGTTAACTCTACTTCTCTTAGTTTTGCTTCGCGAGTAAACAAATCCTTTTCAGCAGATTCTAATTGATTTAATAGTAATTTGATTTCCTCTGAATTTGCAGATTTTGCTTGTTCAAACTGTTGTTCAATAATGCTAACACGTTTTTTACTAGATTGTATCTCATTTTGTAGATCTTCGATCAAAGAAATATGAGCTCTATTTTGATTTTCCAAAACCAAATTTTGTCTTTTTATTACCGATACATATTCTTGCAATGAATCAGATTTCTTAACCACCCCCTCATATGTAGATGTTGCTACAACACAAGAACTAATAGTTATAGAAATTGCTAAGACACAGATAATTTTAAAAACATGAATAGCGAACATTGTGTTTTCCTTAAATTTCTTTATGTATGTGTACAAATTGATCATTATTATTAAACTACTCGGTATTCAACTTTGTAAATTTACGCATTATTTTATAGGTTTAAACTGTGTAATTATGTTTATATCTTACTTAATATTCTTATGAGATATACTTTTAGTACCCAAATAATTATCTGAAATGTATAAAGATCAAACATTTAATTCTGTAGAAGAAATAGCAGAACATATTCTATCTGGAAATCGAAGAGCATTAGCAAAAGGTATTTCTTTGATAGAAAGTTCTTTAGAAGACGATAGAGATAAAACAGAGGATCTCTTAAAAATGGTATTACCTTTTACTGGAAATTCTATGCGATTAGGCATCACAGGATCACCAGGTGTTGGTAAGAGTACATTTATAGAAAAATTTGGATTGTATTGTGTACAACAGAATAAAAAACCGGCGATATTGGCTATAGATCCCAGTAGTCAGTCACATGGAGGAAGTATTTTAGGCGATAAAGTAAGAATGCCAGAATTATCCAGAAATCAATCTGCTTTTATTCGTCCTTCCCCATCAAAAGGCACCCTAGGTGGTGTTGGAAATTCTACTCGAGAGGCAATATTACTATGTGAAGCAGCAGGATTTGATATCATCATCATAGAAACTGTTGGTGTTGGCCAATCAGAAGTTGATGTAAGATCGATGACAGATCTCTTTTTGCTCTTATTACTTCCAACTGCGGGTGACGAAGTTCAAGGAATAAAAAGAGGAATTATGGAATTAGCTGATATAATTTTTATTAATAAAGCCGATGGTTCTTTACTTCCTTTAGCAGAAATTGCAAAATCACAAATCGCTTCTTCATTAACATTAATGACTTCTCCTACTGAACATTGGAATGTTCCAGTTCTTATTGGTAGTGGTTTGCATGGAAATGGTATATCTGATTTGTGGAATAAGTGTCTGGAATACTTTTACACAAATGCTCAACTTAATCAACATATTCAGTCTAGACGCAATCATCAGCACATAGAATGGTTTGAAACAGTAGCAGAAAAAGAATTAAAGAGAATAGTAGAAAATACCACATTATGGAAAACATTAAAAATCGATGCAATGCATGAGATCATTCATAGTAAGAATGTACCCTCGTTTACTGCAAAAAATATGATAAAAGAATTTATTTCTTCATCTCAATTAGATTAGAGATATAAAGGTTCACTTCTCTTTTTACTATCAAACTTGTACATTTGCAAAAACTCTAAAGATACATTACTTCATATATTTTCACTTTTACCTACATGAATATTACTTTTCCAGACGGCTCATTAAGACAATTCGAAGCAGGCATCACAGGCTTAGAAATAGCTAAATCCATATCTGAAGGCTTAGGTAGGGCAGCTATTGGAATTAAAGTAAATGGAATGACTTTAGATTTAAGTTCGCCTATTATTGAAGATTCTTCAATTAACATTCTAACATGGAATGATGATGAAGGAAAACAAATCTTTTGGCATTCAACAGCACATATTATGGCCGAAGCTTTAGAAGCATTATACCCAGGAGTTAAACTGGGAATTGGCCCTTCGATAGAAGCAGGCTTTTATTATGATATAGACCTTCCACATAATATGAATATATCACTTGATGATTTGCCAGCTATAGAGCAAAAAATGAAGGAATTAGTAAAAGTAGATTCTGAATTTAAGCGTTTAGATATATCCTGGCAAGATGCTGTGACATACTTTCAGCAAAAAGGTGATGAATATAAATTAGAATTATTAGATGGCTTAAAAGGCTCTAATATTACTTTTTATACTCAAGGTAATTTTACAGACCTCTGCCGAGGAACACATGTGCCATCTACTGGATCAATAAAGTTTCCTAAACTATTATCAGTTGCAGGAGCCTATTGGAGAGGAGATTCAACAAAAAAACAATTAACAAGAATTTATGGCATTAGCTTTCCTAAAAAAGATCAATTAGAAGAATTCTTACGCTTAAGAGAAGAAGCCGAAAAAAGAGATCATAGAAAAATTGGTAAAGAATTAGAATTATATATGATAACTCCTTTGATTGGTGGCGGACTTCCTGTTTGGTTGCCTAATGGAACAATTGTAAGAAGAACATTAGAAAATTTCTTGAGAAATGAGCAAAAAAAACGTGGATATCAAGAGGTTATTACGCCTCATATCGGCAATTTAAATTTATACAGAACAAGTGGTCATTATCCATATTATGCCCAATCTCAATTTGCTCCAATTGCTGTTGATGATGAAGAATATATGTTAAAACCAATGAATTGTCCTCATCATCACCAAATATATGCATCTAAGCCAAGATCATACAGAGATTTACCTGTACGATTGTCAGAATTTGGTACTGTTTATCGATATGAACAATCTGGTGAATTAAATGGATTATCACGTGTAAGAGGCTTTACTCAAGATGATGCTCATATTTATTGCACCGAAGATCAATTGAAAGCTGAAATCAAAAATGTAGTTGAGTTAACGCAAAAAGTATTTTCTACTTTTCAAATGGAAGTAAGTACTAGACTTTCTTTTAGAGATGATAATCAAGAAAAATATGGCGGCGATATATCACTCTGGGAAAGGGCACAAAAAGAAATTAAAGATGTTGCTGATGAAATGAATATGGATTATTTCATTGGCTTAGGTGAAGCCGCTTTTTATGGTCCTAAAATCGATTTTATTGTAAAAGATGCTATTGGACGTAAATGGCAATTAGGGACAGTTCAAGTTGATTATGTAATGCCTGATAGATTCCAGCTTGAATATACCGGAGCTGATAATGCAAAACATAAACCGGTAATTATACATAGAGCCCCTTTTGGATCTATGGAAAGATTCTTATCTATTTTGATTGAACATTATGCAGGTAATTTCCCTTTTTGGCTTGCACCAGTTCAAATTTCTCTCTTACCAATAAGTGATGAACAATTACCTTATACAGAAGCATTAAGCGCACAATTAGAAAATATAGGATATCGGGTTAAGCTTGATAGTAGAAGTGAAAAAATATCAAGAAAAGTTGCTGAAAGCGAGCAAAAGAAAGTGCCTTTTGCATTAGTAATAGGTAAGCGTGAAGCAGAAAATAACCAAGTATCCTTAAGAGAACATGGCAAAGGCGACAAAGGTGTTATGTCCATCGAAGAAGTATTAGATTTATTTAAACAATTAGAAATACACTAATTAGTGATGTATTACATTGTTCTTTGGGACATTTTATCGGTAAGCCACATAAGAGCCTTTTGATATGTAGATTCTTCTAAAGTACTTAAGTGTAGCTTTGCTTGTTCGCCATGAAACGTAATTGCATTCTGAGCATCAAGTAATACATCATTGTCAGATAGCATTCTAATCATACCGGGGATTTCCTCCATGGAGATCCCTTTTTTTCTAATATACATATCTAATAATTCTTTGTCATTTGGGGGTAGATTTTTTTCTGATGCCCTTACAATGAGATAACTCTTTTTTCCTTCGATTAAATCTTGTCCTGTTAATTTTCCAAATTCACTAGCATCTGCAGTTAGATCTAATAAATCATCTTGTATTTGAAAAGCTAAGCCCAGATGTCTTGCAAATTCTCTTAATGAATGAACAGTTTCATCATTTGCATTGCCATAGAATGCCCCCACAATAGCAGATATTTCTAATAATCGAGATGTTTTCATCTCAATCATCTGCATATATTGATTCATTGAAATATTGGATAGAGATTGAAAATCTAAATCAAGTGCTTGCCCTTCACATACGTCAATTAATCCTTGAGTAAAGGCATCTAACATATCCAAACATCTTTCTTTGTCCTTAATGGAAGATAGAAGTAATCGATAAGCGACACCTAACATAACATCACCGCTTAAAATTGCAGTTGCATCATCCCATTTTACATGCACTGTTTGCCTACCCCTTCGTAGGGGTGAACTATCCATAATATCATCATGAAGCAAAGTAAAATTATGTAGAATCTCTAAGGCAGAGCCACATTGCACAGCATCTTCAGGCTTTTGCCCAACTGCACCAGCACATAGCATCGTTACTATAGGTCTTAAACGCTTTCCCCCAGAAGCCAATACATATTCTATTGGTTCATATAAGCTGCGAGGATAAATATCCTTATATACTGTTTCAAGGCATGTATCTACAAGCAATCTATAAGCTTTTAACTCTTCAGAAAAGTCTTGTTTATTCTCAAAAGTATTCATAAAAAAGAATAATGTTTAATAATTTTCAATTACATAATCTTAAAAGAATATCGAATATGCAATCACAGTCAAACTATGATGAATGTGCTAATCAATTGCTGTAGCTCATTAACTGTAACTGCATAATAACTTGGATTGCAGTCTTGGAGTTCCTTTCTAGTTCCATAACCATATCCTACTGCGATAGATCGTACATTATGGGAATGGGCACCATTAATATCATGTTCTCTATCCCCTATCATAATTGTATTATCGGTATATAAACCATGCTTTTGTAATACATATCCAATTACAGCAGTTTTATTATCTCTTGTTGCATCTAAAGTACAACCGCAGATATCCATAAAATAAGAATCTAAATTAAAATATTCAATAATTTTACCTGCATAATGTTCAGGCTTTGCTGTAGCTACGTATAAATTAACGCTATTTTTTTTACAGAAAGTTAATAATTCTGGAATTCCTTCATATACTGAATTTTCATACATCCCTTTATCCATATAATATTCCCTATAATATTGTACAGCTAATTCAGAATCTTGATGTGATAATCCCAATGATTTGGTAAATGACTCACGAAGAGGCGGTCCAATAAAAGAAATCAGGGTTTCTTGCGAGATATCATAGATACCTAATCTATGTAATGAATATAGGACAGAATTAATAATCCCATCTTTGGAATCAGTTAATGTTCCATCTAAATCAAATAATAATGAAGTGCTCAATCTATTATTAAAAAAGTTGTGGAGTTTCAATGATAGAGGCATCGATAGACCATAAGAGTTTATTTCTTAATAAATCGAAAAAAGTACTATCAGCATGCTTTACTAGTTTTACCATATGCTTAGACCGTCTTAATATGACTATATCTTTATCAGATAATGGTATTTCAATTTGTCCATCTGCTACCATTCTTGCTTCACCCCGCATGGTTTCTAGTGTAACTGTCAATTCGAGAGAATCCGGGATGATAAGCGGTCGCATATTAAGAGTATGCGCAGAAATCGGAGTAATACATAATACTTCAGCCGAAGGAGTTATTATTGGCCCACCGCAAGAAAGAGAATATGCAGTTGAACCTGTAGGAGTTGCAATAATTACTCCATCGGCTCTATAAGAAGCTATTAGATGTTGATGATTAGCAATATGGGTAGTGATTAATCGAGAAGAATCTTTTTTTTCAAATACGAATTCATTAAAAGCATGATACTTTTTGCCATGAATTTCGGCTTCCAGCATAGATCTATCTACTACTCTATAGCCACCTGATAAAAGATCTTTTAATGCATGTTCTAATTCTTGGACATTAAATTCTGCTAAGAATCCTAATCTTCCAACATTTACACCCATTAAAGGCATATCACTTCCAATGAACTGCCTTGCTGCAGTTAGCATGGTTCCATCACCACCAAATGCAATTACGATGTCTGCAAATCTATCAAATTCAGATGCAGGTAACATTGTAATATCAGATTGTATGTGAAGTGGTAATCCAGTGATAATTTCCTGTTCTGCACAACATAATGCACCTAATTCCAGTAAATAAGCTATGGCTTTACCTGCAATTGTAAGTGCATAATCTTTTTCTGAATTAACATATATTCCTATATGTTTCATGCTTGAAGGCCATCAGAATCTGGTTGTTGAGAAGCTGGTGAAGCATTCATATCTGCAATAAAATTTAAACGTAAATCTCTGAGAGTAGTATCTAGTAATTTATGCTCGGAATCTGTAAGATTTCCTTGCGTTTTCTGTTGCAAAACAGCTAATAAATCAATGATAAATGATGCATGTTCTGTATTTTTTTCAGTTTTTCCAGATACTGGATGAGCAATTTTACCTAATGCGGTAAACCCTTCAAACTGAAACATTTGGATAATTCCACTAAAGTCGATTTTCATAATAATATCAAATAATTAAGCTAATAAATCAGATAAAGAAACAAGATAATCTGGTAAGATTTTTTTTCTGTCAAATGTCATTGGTAATGGTGTATGTTGAATTGTTCCATTTACAATCCCAACCATAGCATTTACATTGCCACTAAGCATTGCATCGATGGCGGCAGATCCTAGTCGGCTAGCAAGAACACGATCGGCAATTGAAGGACGCCCCCCTTTTTGCAATGCTCCAAGTACTGCCACACTACTATCGATATTATAGGAATCTTTTAGAATATTTGCTAAATCTATACCACCACCTACTTCATCGCCTTCACCAATAACAATAATATATCTTTTATTTTTTTGTCTGGTAGTTATTCGTCTGTGTAAATCAGGAATATTCGTAATTGTTTCTGGGATAGCAATATATTCAGCGCCACAACCTATTCCAACATTAATGGCAATATAACCTGCCTCACTTCCCATAACTTCAATGATGTATACATTACCTTCAGATTCTGCTGTATCTCTAATTCTATCAATCGCATCTGCAGCAGTATTCAATGCAGTATCATAACCAATTGTATAATCTGTTCCATAAATATCATTATCAATTGTTGCAGGGGCACCAACAACCGAGATATTATGTTCTTTGGCTAATGCATGTAATCCTTTTAATAAGCCTATTCCACCACATCCAATCAAGCCATCAATTCCTGCTTTTTTTAAGTTTAAGGCTGCAATAGCACGATTTGCTGGATCCATAAATTGTTCATAGACCCCTGTTTTGAGAATTGTGCCACCTGTTCCAACAATATTTGCCGTATCCATTCTTGTTACAAGTTTAAACTGTTCTTCTACTAAACCTTTAAAACCCTGAGAAATACCAATGATTTCTATCTTTTTTGCTTCTGCAGACCTAATAACAGATCTAATAAATGCATTCATTCCGGGTGCATCTGCTCCGCTACATAATAATCCAATTCTTTTCATGGTAATTTCACTTATGATTAAATAATGTACTATCGTTTTAAATTACATCAATGATTTGCTTACACTTGCCAAAATCGTATTTTTGACCGAACAAATCAAGAAACTTTCTTTCTATATAAAACTAGCTTTATAATTGCTAATTTTATAATGTTAATTTTCACCATTTTCTCCTTTTCATCATGGGTCAAAATCTTATTTTGAATTCTATTCATGCTCCAGAACCAGTTGGTGCATATCCACATGCAAGGCGTATTGGTGATTTTTTATTTATTTCTGGTGTTGGTCCTCGTTTAAGAGGTAGTTCTTCTATTCCTGGGGTAGAATTAGATGATTCGGGTAATATAAAAGAATATGATATTGCTATTCAAACTATAGCTGTTTTTCAAAATATTAAATATGTGCTGGAAGATTCTGGTTCATGCTTTGAAGATATTGTTGATGTCACTATATTTCTTACAAATATGAAAAAAGATTTTCCTATTGTAAATAAACTATATGCTGAGTATTTTACTCATATTCAGGCTTGCAGAACTACTATTGAAATTAATGCTCTGCCAACTCCAATTGCTGTAGAGTTAAAATGTTTAGCTATTGTGGGAAGTTCAAAAAATAAACAGGTGGGATAATGAAAAGGGTTATGTTTTTTGGGATTTTATGTTTACTGATAAGTTGTTTATCGGTACATCACTCTGTGTGTTATGCTCAAGTAAAGGCTGCTATTTGGATTGACTCTACTAATAAAAATGTAGATACTTTAGATTTTGATATTCTGTTTTATAAAGATTCACCCAAAATCCTCAATTTTTATATTGAAAATCTGGGCAAAGGTGATATTGGTATAAAAAGTGACCAATTCCCAAATTTTGTGTTAGAATCTGATACAGCCAATCCAGAACAGTTTAGAGAGTTTTATCCTGATAATATTACTTTTCCTTTTACAATTACGGAAAATTCGATACCCAAAGTATTTCCAATAAGATTCAAACCAGTCATTGATACATCTGGTGATGATAGATTAGGAATTAAAACCGCAAAAATTCAATTTACCTTATCTAATATTGATACTACTGATACTACAAGATATACCAGATTTTTTTATGTTAGAGGTTGGAAAACCAAAGATTTTTTAGCAAAAAGGGATACTCTTATCAATTTTGATTCTGTGTTAATTGGAG
>JBMOIC010000002.1:0-153576 GCA_049317525.1 Bacteroidota bacterium
GATAAGACAAGGATAATAAACAAAGCTTTATTGATCATTTTACTTTTCCAATATATAAAAAGGCAATGCCAAAGGTAAGTGAATAGAATGTTGCAGATTCTATATATCCTGTTTTAAGCATTAAATCTGTGAATTCTTCTCTACATGGAAATATAGCTGCTGTCTTGGGTAAATAACGATATGCATCTGCATTGCCCGTTAAGATACCTCCTATATATGGTATGATATACTTGCTATACCAAGAATAAAAGCTACCAAATAAGCCATTGGGCTGTCCAAACTCAAGTATAACAATAGTACCACCTGATTTTACCACACGTGCCATTTCAGATAATGCAATAATAGGATTATCTACATTTCTTATTCCAAAAGAGATGCTAGCTATATCAAAAGATTTATCATCATATTGTAGATTCATTGCATCAGCAACTTCAAAATCTACATGTAGTTGTTTCTTTGCAGATTTAGCAGGAGCAGTTTCCATCATTTCTGTACAAAAATCTGTTCCCAACACATAACCAGAATCACCTACTGTTTTCTTAAATGCTAAGGCTAAATCGCCAGTACCAGTAGCACAATCTAATACCCTAGATCCTGTTTTTGCTCCAGAGAGTTCTACAGTCTTATTTCTCCACACATGATGAATACCTAATGATAAAATAGAATTAGCTGTATCATATTTAGGTGCTATGGAAGCAAACATGTCTTTAACTTCTTTACTCATACTGTAATTTTATATAATTAATCATTAAAAGACCAAGCAACAGAGAATCTGAATGTATTATCTTGAATAGGATAGCCAGCATATTCCATCATTGTTGCATTAAATAGATTGAGAACAGATGCTCTTACTCGAGCATTACCAAGTTTAGCTGATGCATATATTTCTACTCCATTCCAACCCATCGTTTGAACCATAGAAGATTCATAAGAGATATTCATTGTCTGTGGTATATATCTTGAACCAGAAGATGTAGACATACCAGATATAGTACAACCTCCTAGAATCTCACTATTACCTATGGACTGCTTATATTCTGCATTACATACTATATATAAAGATGGATTTTCATAGATCGTAGAATCATCCAATGTAGAATTCTGATAGTGTAATTGTGCTTGTACAGTAATATTCTTTCCTAAATTCAAGGACATATTAGCCATTAAACCAGTATGAATTAATGAACTTTGCTGATCAATGCGATTTCCTAATAAAGATACTTTATTAGAATCATACGTAGTAATAGCTATGAAAGGATTCTGTATCATTCTAATAAATGGTGATACTTTTATGGTTGCATTGTTAGTTTGATAACTAAATGGAGTATATATCAGTGTATGCTTTTCTAATGCAGTATTACTATAGTTATCTATAATACTTGGCATTCTTGAAGATATACTGAGATCTATACCTGCCGTAATTTGTGAAAATGAATAGAAAGTTTTTATACCACTAAAGAATACATAAGAATCTCTCATTTTTTGTACTCTACATCCTGATGCAATAGCAAGCTTATCTGTTGGCGTGTACAAAAAGTGAAAATATGAATGCGCATTAATGCCAGAATAATCTGATATCGATGAAGTAAAGGCATTATGTTGATAAGATAGTCCTAATCCTACTGTAGATCGTAGTTGAGGATTTAACACATATTCTGCCCGTGATTCAATACCAGAATGGACATTATTGATATGTTGAAAGATAGATGTATCATTATACAATGATCCATTATTAATCTCCCAATTAGTAGTAGTTACATAGATTGAGCTTGTATATAATAATGAGGAATCTTTTTGTGGAAGATATGTTATTGTACCAATAATATCATGTCTAAATTGCCTTCTATTCATATCTACAATAAGCACTTGTGCCGTTAATGGATCATTAAAAGAAGAATTAGAAGATAATCCACCATTATCATTAATACCATGATTTGTAAACAATTCTGTTATTGATATTGAAGTAGATTGTGTGGGATTATATCTAAAACCCGCTCTTAGATTCCATTGATCAAACCCTGCATTAGAAAACCTGGAAGAAGAGGATTGTCTTCTAAATCCCAAAAACACATTAGCATTCTGAGAAATATTTTGTGAAAATAAACCTTCAGATGCTATATAATCATAAGCTGCTTGTTGATATTGCATTCTTGTATATGGTTTCTCTGAAGAATATTGATTTAATTGTCCATAGATAAATACTCCCGAAGAGCCACCTAAAATTGCTGCATCTGTTCCTGACATAATAGTTAATGACTGTAATGACTCTATAGAAATATTTTCTAGATTAACCGTACCAAAAGAGCAATCATTAATAGGTACACCATTCATCGATGCTTGTAGATTATGTATTTGCGAACCAAAAATTGATATACTACTAAATAATCCCTTATCACCAAGATGTTTAGTCATAAAAGGACTTGTTAAAGAGATAATATCTGCCGTATTTAATGCATTGATAAGTTGAATATCATATTTAGTGATTGTTTTTAATGGTATAGTAGACATACAAGGTGCGCCATGCAATTGCATGGGTACGATAAGAGTTGAATCTATATTCAGAGAATCTATTTGTGAAATCAAGTATTGTGGCATTACATACATTGATATGACACATATGAATAGTATATATTTCTTACAATATATCACAATAAAATGCTCATACTAGATAAACCAAATGCATCAATAGTTAAGAATCCTTCCCCATATTCTGCGCCTATCATAGAACCAAAATATTGTGCACGGGCAATTTGAGATTGCATAAATGCAGGAGTGGAAATATATGTTTCAGGTTCATCTGTATTATGTTTGTTCTCTACGTAAACTTGAGATGAATAACAATGAATAGCTTTCATTTTCTTATGAAAAGAGCTACTTATATCAACAATAAAATCAGGTTCTTGATGATATGCTTGTATATAAGAAAATATTCTGGAAGGTCTGTAAGCTTCAAGAGCTCTATCATTATGATATAATTCAACTTTATTTAAACCACTAAGAAAATATGCAGTTCTACACATTTTGTGGACGGCTTCATGGTCTGGATGTCTTTCGAATGCAGGAGGAAATAAGAGAATTTTTGGCTTTATTAAACGAATATATGATGCTATATTATTACTTATTTGTTGATGGGATTGTAAAGAGCCATCTGGATACTGAAGATTAAAACGTTGTTTAATACCCATCACAATATCTGCATTCTGGGCTTCAGCATATCGTTGTTCTATTGTACCTCTACTTCCTAATTCACCTTCAGAACAATCAATAATAGAGACAGAATAACCCTTAGAAGTAAAATCTATGATAGTTCCACCGCAGCCAAGCTCTGCATCATCAGGATGAGCAGCAATAACTAAAATATCAGATGTATAATCTGTCATTCTAAAAATCCGAAATTGATAGTATGTTCAATTACAATCTAGTAAATCGTTTTTTTAAGGTAATTACAGATATATATGCTGCACCTACAATAAGAATTACACCAGTAATAAAAGCTGAAAGTGATCCTAAAAAGGTACTTGAAGATATTTCAGTGATAAATGCTGATATTTCTTGGCTAAGAACAATTGCAGTAATTGTGTATAAAAAAACAATTACCGCTACCGACACAAGTATTAAAAATGTCATATAGTTTTTCTCTTATAAAAGTGCACAACAAATTTACTACTTTGAGTAATATGTATTGGTGTTGAATTATAATGAATGTAAAAATTCTTTTACATGATTCATATACCATTGAGGCGTAGAAGTTGCACCCGTAATACCAACCGAATTTTTACCAATAAACCAATTCTTATCAATCTCCGAAATATCTTCTACAAAGTAAGTATTGATATTTACTTCCTTGCATACATCATATAGAACTTTTCCATTAGAAGAGGCTTTTCCAGCAACAAAAACAATACAATCATTTTGTTCAGCAAATTGTTTGAGAAGAAATTCCCTACCAGAAACTTGACCACAAATCGTATCTTTCGCATGAAATTCAGTTGCAATATTTTCCATTGTATCAATAACTAAATCTTTGATTTTAGCCTGTAAAGCATCTTTAATGAGAAGGAATGTTGGCCTGTCCATAGTAGTTTGCGAAAAAAACACAGTTTTTTGATCTAAATCTACTTCATTCAAAGCTTGTTCAACAGAAATAACAACTTTGCATTGATCATTACATACGCCTCTTACCCCAAGAACTTCTGCATGATCTTTTTTTCCAAAAATGACAACTTGATAGCCTTGATCGTAAAACTTTCTTACTCTTTCTTGTAGTTTTGTCACTACAGGACACGTTGCATCTATAATTTCAAGTCCCAATAACCAGGCTTTTTTATATGTTTCAGGTGGCTCTCCATGAGCTCTTATAAGAATTTTAGGAACAATATTTAATTCTTTAGATTCTTTAGCAATAGATTCAAAATCATCAACAGTAATGGTAGTTAAACCTTGATTTTCTAATCGTTCAATTTCTTTTGGATTATGAATGATATGCCCTAAAACATATACTTTTTCTTTTGTAAGAAGTGCTTGTTCGGCTATCTGAACTGTTCTAACTACACCCCAACAAAAACCAGAATACTTATCTATTGTTACTTGCATTATTTCACCTTTGTAAAAACAAATAATCCACAACCATAATTCATAGAAGAAAGCTGTTCTATTGATATCAGTTCATGGTATGCATTGTCATCATCTATTCCAGACAAAGATACTAATTGTAAATTTCTAAAATAATTTAAGATTTGCTCTGGAGAATGTATCCTATGAGCATTAAAGCAAATTCTAGGTTTGCCTACAGGTAAAGAAAAGTAGAGAAATCCTCCGGGAGCAAGAACTCTAGCTAATTCTGCACACGATTTTAATGTACCATATGGATCTAATTCATCACCATATCTTCCTAAACCAATATGTTCAGCAACATGTAAGCAAGACAATGATTGTACCGAATTAGTTTCTAATGGAATCTGTAATATACTTCCTGATATTGAAGTATAATTATCTAGATCTGCTAATAGTGGCCTAATATCTATAAATGTAACATGTGTTATAGCAGTTAAAAATCCTATTAAATCAATACGAGATGCTATATCAATATGATGGCTAACCTTACTGTTGTATATATTCTTAAATGCCCATATATCTTGATAGAAATAATGTCTGATAAATGGCGTTATGGAGATAGAATCTTCTAAATATGGCGCAGTATGTATCAGCGATATCTTCTCTGATCCATTCATTGATGCATACTGTAGCATTTGGAATAGATATCGAATATAGGCAGGAATATTTTTGATTATCTTGATTGGATCAATGATTGGAATCAACCATCTATATATCGTATATGCTATATTTTTAAAGGGATTTGAAAATCTAATCATACAAGTAGTTTATTCATTATATATTAATTGTTGGGCTTTTTTTACGATAAAATCACATTGTTCTTGGATTGTCATTCCTGTAGTATCTAACATAATTGCATCATCTGCAGGTTTTAGAGGATCTATTTCTCTATGAGAATCTGCATAATCTCTATGAGTAATTTGTTCAGTGATTTCAGATATATCGGATGTACGTTCAGAATTAAGAGATTTCATTTGATCAAGACGTCTTTTAGCCCTTTCATGAATACTTGCAATCATAAATATTTTTAATTGAGCATGCGGAAAAACAACTGTTCCTATATCTCTTCCATCCATTACAATAGAACTTTGCGCACCTATTTTTCTTTGCAAATCTACCATTGCAGTTCTTACTTCTTTAATCGAACTAACAAAACTAACTTTAGAAGTAATTATTGGCTCTCTTATTTCTTCGCTGATATCTTCTCCATTTAGAAATGTTCTTTGTCCAAGAGGACTCATTTTTAATTCAATATGAAGACTATGTAATAAATGAACTATCTGCTCAATTGTTTCGCATTTATGACGAATAGTTGCTAAAGTAACTGCCCGATACATTGCCCCTGAATCAACATAGATATACCCCAGTAATTCTGCTACAATCTTTGCTGTAGTTGATTTACCAGATCCAGCAGGACCATCTATTGTTATGATAATTGCTTCCACTTATACTATTTTCTATTGTATTAATAATCGTGCTTTTTCTAAATCCAAAGGTGTATCTATTCCAAAACCAATTTGTTCATCAATTACACAACAATGTATTGCATAATGATTTTCTAACATTCTTAATTGTTCTAATTTTTCTACTTGTTCTAAAATACCAATTGGCAAATGTACAAATTGTTCTAATGCTTTGTGGGTATAACAATAAATACCTACATGTTTATAATAATGTGCATGTGATATCCATTCATTGCTTGGAATATCACGAATAAAAGGAATTGTAGCTCTAGAAAAATATAAAGCATTATAATCAGCGTCAACAACAACTTTTACAATAGATGAATTATATAATTCTTCTAGCTTAGCAATACGAACTATTGGAGTACATATATCACATTGTGTTACTTGCATTGAATACACTATTTCATCAATAATAGAAGGCTGTATAAAAGGTTCATCTCCTTGTATATTTACGATATAATCAGCAAACATACCCAAAGTAGAATATGCTTGATAAATTCTATCAGTTCCGCTTTCAAGCATAGGATTTGTCATAATGCATTCGGCACCAAAAGCAGTACATATATTAAAAACCACATCATCATCTACGGCAATAATAACTTTTGATAGTGATTTCGCTTGTATTGCTTTTTCCCATACATGCTGAATAATAGGTTTACCATGTAAATCGGCTAGGATTTTTTTAGGAAAACGAACTGATTGTAAGCGAGCAGGAATTATTCCAATTGTATTCATAAGTATTGCTATGCAGAATGTACTTCGGAATGTTCAATAAGATGCTTTAGTTGAAGAAGAATATCTATTGCCTCTTTATCTTGTTGTATTGATATATGCAATAATACTTTTTTACCAGAATTAATAAATTGAGATGTAGGTAATATGTGTAGCGAATTTACAATAACTGGAAATATATATTCATAAAAAGGTTCATTTGATTCTGGTGGCAATTCGATTGCTAAGATATTATTAGCTAGTGTTACCTTTATAAATCCTAATTCCATGGATAATATTCTTAATCTGACAGCAAATAAAAGATTTTCTGCTTCTTGTGGCAATGATCCAAATCTGTCTCTTAATTCTGAATGGATAGAATGCAATTCAGTTTCAGAACGTACATTATATAGTTTCTTATAATAATCGAAACGTTCCGTATCATTTTTAATATAGCTGGAAGGCAATAAAGAATCATTTCCTATATCAATTGATATTTCTTGATTCACTTTAACTTTCTTCTTTTTATTGTCAAAAATGCCTTTAAACAAGTCTGAGAATTCTTCTTCTTTTAACTCAAGTACAGATTCTTCAACTATTTGCTGATAGAGTTCAAATCCCATATCTGCAATAAATCCACTTTGTTCTCCACCAAGTAAATTGCCTGCTCCGCGTATTTCCATATCTCTCATAGCAAGCTGAAAACCGCTTCCTAAATCAGTATGTTCTTCTAATGCTTGAAGTCTTTTTACAGCGGTAGGTGTTAATTTTTTAATTGGAGGAACAATTAAATGACAATATGCTTGCGTATTAGATCTGCCTACTCTTCCCCTTAATTGATAAAGCTCGGCTAATCCAAAATTGTCAGCATTATGAATAAAAATCGTATTAGCATTTGGAATATCTAATCCTGATTCAACAATTTTAGTACTTAACAAACAATCTATTTTCTTTTCTAGAAACTTTTCCATTACATTTTCTAATAGTTCCGTTTCCATTTGGCCATGGGCAACTGCACAATGCAAAGATGGAACTAATGCAAGTAACTTTTGATGTAAACGATCTAATTCTGCAATTTTATCGTTGACAAAGAATATTTGACCTCCCCTAGACAATTCTCTCACTATTGCATCTTTAATTTTATCGTCTTCCCATTCTGTTATTTCTGTATATACTGGCAATCTGTTTCTTGGTGGTGTTTCAATAACGCTTAAATCTCTTGCACCCATCAGAGAAAAATTTAAAGTTCTTGGTATTGGGGTAGCAGTAAGTGTTAATGTATCAACAGAAACCCTCATATATCTTAATTTTTCTTTTGCTGTTACTCCAAAACGTTGTTCTTCATCGATGATTAGCAAACCTAAATTTCTAAATTGAATATCCTTACTTAATATTCTATGAGTTCCAATCAAAATGTCGATACCACCAGATTTTACTTTTTCAATGATAAGCTTTTGGTCTGTACTATTTCTAAATCTGCTAATAACATCTACATTAATTGGAAATCTTCTTAATCTATCTGAAAATGTATTAAAATGTTGATGAGCCAAAATGGTAGTAGGAACTAATACTGCAACTTGTTTTCCTGATTGAGCTGCTTTGAATGCAGCTCTAATGGCAATTTCGGTTTTGCCAAAACCAACATCACCACATACTAATCTATCCATTGGAATTGAAGATTGCATGTCTTGCTTTACATCAATAGTTGCTTTAGATTGATCTGGAGTGTCTTCATACATAAAAGAGGCTTCAAACTCTTTTTGCCATTGAGTATCTTCTGGAAATTTATAACCAGGTTCAGACTTTCTTTTTGCATACAGTTTGATAAGCTCTCTGGCTATATCTTTTAATTTTTTCTTTGTTTTTTCTTTCTTTCTATCCCACTCTGCACTTCCCAGTTTGCTTAATCTTGGTGCGCCATCTTCGGCAGCCGAATATTTTTGAATCTTATGAATATGATTCATATGAACAAATAGGACATCTCCACCTAAATAGAGAATACGTATACATTCTTGTTTTGTATTGTTGATTTCAAGGGTTACCAAACCATCATATTTACCAATTCCTTTATCTACATGGACAACATAATCACCTCTGTGTAATTGAGCAAGTTCACGTAAAGTAATACCAGTAAATCGTTTACCTCTTTTATTCGGTTGAAAATGTTGTCTTTCAAACAATTGATGTTCTGTAAAAACACCAATATTATCCTTTGGTAGAATAAAACCCTTTGATAATGATGTGTCCGACCATTTTATTCTTCTTAATGTATATTCTGGATCAGCTAATTGCTCCTCTTGTTCATCTTCATCATTATCTTCATCGTATTCAAAATGAGTATGTAATAATTCATTAAAACGTTTTTTGTTAGCATTTCCATCTGCGCATAAAAATAAATGCATTTTGATAGCAGCTAATGACCTTAATTTTACTGCTAATCCAGATAATGAAGAACTAAAATTTGGTTGTTGAACAGCATCTACTTCGATATCTGCTTTACCCAAACTATCTAATTCAACTACTTTAAACGTGTATATTTCTTCTAATACATCATCTGATTGTAGTGAATGAAAGGCAATAGAGACTTGTTCTTTTTGATCGACAATAAAATAAGAAGATTCATGAGCGATATAATCTAGAAAACTAGAAACAAATACTTCATCATGTTGATGATATAAATGTCCAATAAATTCTATTTCTTCAAATTCCCTGATACTTCTTTGTGATAATGGATCGAATTCTCTGATTGATTCTATTTCATTTCCCCAAAACTCAAAGCGTAATGGAGAATCATATCCCAATGGGAATACATCAACAATGCCACCTCTAATAGAAATATCACCCTGATTTTCTACTAATTCTTTCCTTTCAAATCCTTGTAACATCAGGCCATTAGTAAATTCTGTAAAAGAGTATGTATTCCCTCTTTTCATTGCTATTCTATATTGTTCTAACTGATGTGGCTTGGGTACTTTATGAGTATATATTTGTGGAGTGGTGATGATAATACATTGTTTTTTTTGTTGTATCGAGGCTAGTGCATCAATATTATTCAGCGTATTTTCATCTAATTGCTCATTTTGAATTCTTATATGTTTTTCAGCTTCAGATAATAAGACAATATGCTCATTTCCTATCAAAGAAAGTAAATCATAATACCATTCTTTGGCTTCTTCATTAGAAGAAGTTACGATAATAAATCGACTTGATTCTTTAGCATTCTTTAATAATAAAGAAAGTGTTAATGATTTTAATGAACCTGCTAAATTCTTTATTGAAACTGTATTACCTATCGATAAATCAAATATTCTTTGTTCTATCTCTTTATAGATATTAGACTTATTATAAACATTCTGTAATTGCTCGAAGCTCATGATTGGGATATGAATATGAAAGCAGAAAATACAATCCCCATTTAGTTTTACATACCAAATGGGGATATATGAAAGAGCACATTATATTATTTTTTTTTGAATTCAGATGCGAAAGTATCAATTGCACTTGCAACACCGGCAAATATACCAGCAGCTTGCATAATTGGCTTTTCAATTTTCTGTTGAAGTTTTGCTTCTAATTCATTAACTCTGTGGGCAATTTCTTTAAATTGATTCAGTGTATCATCAATTGTAGATAATTGTTTTTGTACAGATTGAAGTGTTTGAGAAGTATCAACTAAAGTAGTTTGTAATTGATCAATTGCTGGTTTTGTAGTATTCTCAACCTTATGAGCGATTTGTACAAGATTAGATATTGATTTTTTTGCTTCTTGCAAGAATTGAATAAGATATCCACAAACAATGATAAGTGACAATAAAGCAATAATCAATATCATGTCTTTTGCGATTTCCATAATAATACCTTAGGATTTAGTATGTAATTCTTGTTTAAATGCTTCGACACCAGCTACTGCAGCTTCTTTAACTTTATTCAGGCTATCAGTAACCTGATGAGTTGTTTGAGCAGATTTACCCTTTGCATTCTTTAACATTTGTTCTGCATTCTGCAATAAGTCATCTGCTTTTTCTCTAGCACTTTTAACTAGAAGATCAGATTGAATTTTGGCTTCATTTGGAATAGAATGTAATGTTTCATCTTTTTCTGTAAAATATTCTTGTCCTTTTTCTATCAGGTCTTTAGATCTATAAGAAAGTTCTTCTCTTAGTTCTTTACCAGGTTTTGGAGCAAAAAGCAATGCTGTAACTGCACCAACGGCACCACCAATTATAGCGCCTAATAAAAAACCTTTGGCATATGAATTCACTATTTCACTATCATCTTTCATGTTAAGTCTCCGAAATGTAATAAAATATTACCACTGTTCTGTTAAAGTAATAGGAGCATTCTTGGAAATTAGAATTAATTCACATAGTTCTCTTATTGCTCCTGCTCCTCCTATGTGTTGGCAAATATAATGTGCTGAATTTTTAATTATATCATGCGAATCACTTGGGCAGGCCGAAAAACCTACCATACTCATACAAGGTAGATCGTTGATGTCATCACCAATATAGGCTATGTTTTCAAACGATATATTTGCAAGCTTCGCTAGCGACGTAAGGTCTGCAGTTTTGTTGCGAGACCCAAGAAAAATATAATCTATTTCAAGTTTCTCTGCTCTTTTTTTTGTTATCATCGATTGTTCTGATGTTAAAAATGCAGTTTTAATTCCAGCTTTTTGAAGTAATATTATTCCCATTCCATCTCTAACATTAAACTTTTTCATAGTATCGCCGTTTTCTGTGTAATACATACTACCGTCAGTTAATGTTCCATCTACATCCATTACTAATAAAGATATTTTTGATAGTTTTTCTTTGTATTCTTCAGAGAGCATTCTAATTCCTACTTTTGTAATATAAAATTTAATAATTCAATGTAAGTAATGATATATGATAAGAATTAATATCACTTGTATTGTTCTTCCGATTCTATCTTCGATGATTTTTTCTTGTACTAATTATAGTGAAAAAAAGACTGAAGATAATAATGGGAAAGAATCAATTCTCGTGCCTGAATTTAATGAAGATTCTGCTTATTCTTATATTGCAAATCAAGTGCAGTTTGGTCCTAGAAATCCAAATTCTCAAAGCCATGAAAATTGCAAAGCATATTTAAGCAATACCTTGAAACAATTTGCAGACACTGTTTATGATCAACAGTTCAATCAAAATGTTTATGGAAAAGATCTTCTTTTTACAAATATTATCGCTTCTTTTAATACAACTAAAAAAGAAAGGATAGTATTATGCGCTCATTGGGATTCACGGCCTTATGCAGATGAAGAGCAAGACATATCACTTGCGGTTCTTCCAATTTTAGGAGCTAATGATGGTGCAAGTGGAGTTGGAATACTTATTGAATTAGCGCGCCAAATATCTATAAATAATCCCGATATAGGAATTGATTTTATTCTATTTGATGGAGAAGATTATGGTAAGTCTCATGATTTAAATCATTACTTCATAGGTTCAAGATTTATTGCAGAACATTATCCTTTACAAAAACCTAAATATGCAATATTATTAGATTTAGTTGGAGACAAAGATGCACAATTTAGATTTGATCCTTTGTCATTAAGTTCGCATGAGCCTCTGTTACGATCAATATGGGATATTGCAAAAGAACTAGGCTTTTCTCAATTTAAAACAGAAACTGGTAATGGTGTTGCTGATGATCATGAAATGCTTATCAATGCAGGAATAAAATCAATAAATATTATTGATGTTCAATTAGTTGGTAATATTGATATGAATCCTAGAAGAAAATATTGGCATACAACAAAAGACAATATGGACAATATTGGTAAAGAAACCCTGTATGCTGTTGGCCAAACATTATTAACATTTATCTATACAAAATCAATGTACATCTATTAATATGGCTGATTTAATTAAAAAACATTTCTATAAAATAACATTAACCATTCCTGAAGAATTTCAAGAGATGTCTTCTGCTATGCTATCTGATTTTCCTTTTACAGGCATTGAAGATGAATTTGATGAACAATCATTTACGATAGAAGATGTGTATTGGGATAATGGGAATATTGCAAATCAATTGTTATCTATACTTGAATCTACTTCTATTCCTGTTGAAATAAAGGATATAATGATTATTGAAGACCAGAATTGGAATGCAATTTGGGAAGAATCATTAGAGCCTGTTCAAGTCAATGAATCTATTGTTATTACTCCAATTTGGAAAGCTCATCAAATTGAAAGCCCAATTAAAATCATTATAAATCCTCAGATGTCTTTTGGAACTGGATATCATGCCACAACAAGAATGGTTTGTAGGAAATTACAGGAATATGTAGATGCAAATTCTCACTGGATTGATGCTGGCTGTGGATCTGGTGTTCTAGCTATTTTAGCTGAAAAGTTAGGTGCTTCCTACATTTATGCTTTTGATAATGATGAATGGAGTATTGCTAATACCAAAGAGAATATTCCTTTAAATAATTGCACATCTATCACTGTTGAACAAGTAAGTATTTTTAATGTTGATCTACCACAAGTACATGGAATAGCTGCTAATTTGTATAGGAATCTGTTGATTCCTAATATACATAAATTTGCTAAGGCTTTAGAGGATTCTAAAGGAGTTCTTATCATGTCTGGAATTCTTAGATTCGATGAACAAGAGATTATTGATTGTGCTGTTCAACATAATTTCATACATATTTCTACAGAATACGAAGGTGATTGGACTGCAATTACAATGAGGTATAATGCTTAATGCGTATTGCATCTATTGATATTGGAACGAATACTTTATTATTACTTATTGGTGAAGTTCAGGCAGATGGATCTCTATCAATTGTGCATGATGAACATTCTATCGCTCGATTAGGTGAAGGCGTCCATGCTTCTAAATGTATTAATGAGAAAGCAATAGAAAGGGCTTCAGATATTTTACATAGATATAGACATTTATGCGAATCTTTTCAAGTAGAAAAAATTTCAATTGTAGCTACAAGTGCTATGAGAGATGCTGATAATGCAGAATATGTATGTTCAATTTTATCTTCTATTATTCAATCTCCTATTTCAATCATTTCTGGAAAAGAAGAAGCCTATCTCTCATATATTGGAAGCAAAGAATCATTTAATAATCCAACAATTATTGATATTGGTGGTGGTAGTACAGAAATCATTACGATGAATGATGATCATACGATTGCATCTATTAGCTTGGATATTGGAGCAGTTCGCTTTACTGAGAAATATTTTTCAGTTTATCCACCTACCTCTGAAATATTACAAGAAGCAATTTCAGAAATCAACACTGCTTTATCTCATTCTTCAATTTCAGTACATTCACCAGTTATAGTTGTGGCGGGCACTCCCACCACATTAGCTTGTATTGATCAAGGACTAGATGAATATCATAGAGATAAAGTACACGGATATATTCTTACGTATTATGCTATCAGCTTTATAACAGATATGCTATGCACATCATCATATGATTCTCTTTTTTCAATAAAAGGAATCAATCCCAAAAGAGCCGATATTCTACCTGCTGGAAGTTTATTACTTAAAAGTATATTGGATCACTTCTCAATTGAACATTGTATTGTAAGTACAAAAGGATTACGATATGGAGTCTTACAACACTTAATTATCAATAGTTAGTGAATATCTCTAATTTTTATAAAAAGTGCTTCAGCTTCAGCAGTGATATTTCCATCTGCATCCATTATTTTAGCTTTTAGAGTATATTTTCTACCTGAAATATCTAAGAGCTCTCCAACGATATGGATTGGTTTATGAAGCAATGTAGGCTTCCTAAAACTAACCTGTAATTGAGCTGTTGGCGCTTTAATACCTAATCCGGATAAAACCTTTCCCATTGCTTCATCTAATAATAAGCTAACAAAACCACCATGCATTATACCTAAGGCACCCATTTCTCTTTCAGTAGGCACATACCAAGATTCAGCAGTATTGAGAATAGAATGGAATATAAATGTTAATCGTAAGCCTTGAGAATTTCCAATACCGCACCCAAAACAGTTATTGTCCAACTTTGGATGCATAATGACATTATGATCAGGCAGATGTAAAGGAAGTATCACATTATAAGCATGTGTTGTATCAGAATAATACTGATAATATGGTCCCCAAGGAATAATACTATCAGAAAACTGCATAATCAGTTGAGGATGTATTCTACCATAGAAGCCTATATGTGCTTTATGATACAGTATACCATCTTCATTAAATCGTAAGTCTTTGGGGTAAAACTCAATAGATAGATCTTGAGTATAAAAAAGTTGATGATGAGCAAGATATTTAAAGACAATTGGGGTGTCTTCCGGCTTAATAAACAGATATTCATTTCCACAAATCGAAAGATATCTATAGTCCATATAACGATTAGTAGAATTTAACTGCATATTTTTGTAGAAATGATTCAAGAATATTGGATCATCGATGATACAAGAATCATGTAAAACGTCACCACGACAATTAATATGATAGAAATATTCTCTGATTTGCATGATTGTTTACTCGTTTTTTTTTCTAAAATAATAGATTCACGGCAGGTAATTTTATAATGTTGACATTATCTCATTGTTCAGTACAATTCGGCGGCAATTATTTATTTGATGATATTACTTTTACTATCGGAACAAGAGATAGAATTGGATTAGTTGGAAAAAATGGCGCAGGTAAATCTACGATGCTTAAAATATTATCAGGAAATGTTGCTTCTGATGAGGGTAATGTAATAAAAAGCAACGATTATACGATTGGCTTTTTAACTCAAGATTTACAAGCTACCTTAGGTAAGACTGTCTTAGAAGAAGCCATGACTTCATTTGATGTTTTATTAGAAATAGAAAAAGAAATTGATCATCTAAACAATGAATTGATGATAAGAACAGATTATGAATCTGATGAATATGCGAATATTTTAGATAGACATGCACATTTACATGAACGGTTTAATTTTTTAGGTGGTGCATCTGTAGAGGGTACAGTTCAAAGGATATTAATAGGTTTAGGATTTGAAGAAAAGGATTTATACCGTCTAGTTGATGAATTCTCAGGTGGATGGCAAATGAGGGTAGAATTAGCTAAAATATTATTGAAAAATCCCGATTGTTTATTGTTAGATGAGCCTACAAATCACTTAGATATTGAATCGGTTCAGTGGTTGGAATTATTTCTAAAAAATTATGAAGGCGCTTTAGTTCTTATAAGCCATGACAAAGCTTTTTTAGACATTGCAACTAATAGAACAATTGAGATAACAAATGGTGGAATAGAAGATTATAATTGTTCTTATAGTAAATATCTGGTAGAACGTATACAGAGAAGAGATTTAGTAAAACAAGCTTATACAAATCAGCAAAAGGAAATTGCAAAGACAGAGGAATTTATCGAACGATTTAGATCAAAAGCAAATCTTGCTTCTAGAGTTCAATCTAGAATTAAAATGTTAGATAAAATAGACAGAATAGAATTAGAAGAAGAAGATAATTCAGCTATAAACTTTCGTTTCCCTCCAGCCCCTAGATCTGGCTTAATGGTTATTGAAAGTACAGATTTACAAAAATCATATGGTAGTAAACATGTTCTAAAAGGAATTGACTTTTCAATAGAACGTGGAAGAAAAATGGCATTTGTAGGAAAAAATGGGGAAGGTAAAACTACATGCGCAAAAATATTGGCAGGAGTTGAACCATATGAAGGTACAGTTACTATTGGACATAATGTCGCTATAGGATACTTTGCTCAACAACAAGCCGAAACATTAGATGGTAATAGAACTGTTTTTGAAACAGTTGATGATGTTGCAACAGGAGAAATGAGAACTAAAATCAGAGCTTTATTAGGTGCTTTTCTGTTTAGTGGTGACGATGTATATAAAAAAGTTAAAGTTTTATCAGGTGGCGAAAAATCAAGACTAGCCATGGCTATTTTATTATTGCAACCATCTAATCTGTTAATACTAGATGAACCTACAAATCACCTTGATATGCGTTCTAAAGATGTATTAAAAAAAGCTATAAAAAACTATGAGGGTACTTTAATAGTAGTTTCTCATGATAGAGAGTTTTTAGAAGGATTAACAGACCAAGTTGCAGAATTTAAACTTGGTAAAGTTAGGGTTTATGAAGGTGATATTTATGAATATTTAAGACAAAGAAACATTGAGCAATTGGCTGATTTAGATATAGTTAAGCAACAGAAAAAAGCAATAAAAACCCCAATTGTTTCACATGAAAGAGAAGAACTTAAAAAGAATGATCAGGAGAAAAGAAAAAAAGAAAAAAGAATTCATGAATTAGAATCTTTAATAAATAATTTGGAAATAGAGCAAAAAAGCCTCGAAGAACAAATGTCTGACCCTACATTATATTCAATGCCAGACTTAATGAAATCGATTCATCAAAATTACAATAACATTAAATTATCTTTAGAAAAGGCTCTTACTGAGTGGACTTCCCTTTCTGATTAGTGGCATGAAAACATTCAGTGTTTAGAATACAATCATTGCATTTAGGACGCCTGGCAATACAAGTTTCTCTGCCATGAGCAATGATTCTATGTGTGAAGTTTGTCCATTCATCTTGGGATATTATCTTCATTAAGTCTCTTTCAACAATTTCTGCATTTTGAGAAGTTGTTATTCCTAATAATGACATAACTCTTTTTACGTGAGTATCAACAGTTATACCTGCATTTATTCCAAAAGCATTACCTAGTACTACATTTGCTGTTTTTCTACCAACACCAGCTAAACTTTGAAGTTCATCTATACTTTTGGGGATATTTCCTTGATATTTTTCTACTAAGCTTTTACAAC
Source organism: Bacteroidota bacterium (assembly GCA_049317525.1). Classification (GTDB taxonomy): domain Bacteria; phylum Bacteroidota; class Ignavibacteria; order Kapaibacteriales; family UBA961; genus UBA961. The sequence continues at coordinate 17,613 of JBMOIC010000002.1, forward strand.
AAGCAATGATATTTGCACTTTTTGCTTTATAAAACCCAGTAGAGTAAATAATACTTTCCAATTCTTCAATACTAGCATCTGCTAATGCAAAAACATCAGGATATCTATTGAATAGTATTGGAGTAACCATATTTACGCGTGCATCTGTACATTGTGCAGATAATATAGTAGCAATCAATAATTCAAAAGGGTTAGAATATAATAAAGCACATTCTACTTGAGGATATTTGTCAACAAGTTTTTGATAGATTGATTGCAATCGTAGAGTTTTCTTTTTTATTGATTCTTTCATATAAGTTGATTTGAACAAAGTGAATCAGGAGTATCTCTGTGATATATATAGGTAGGATAGTCTATTTTTGCTATGTTCCAAGAAGCATCAATAGCTTTTTGATAAAAATCAGCATCATCAGCATATCGAAGATTACTAAAACCACCAATTTGATGCAATTTATATCGGGGAATTACAAATGTACCTCCTACGACACATTCAGAAAGATGGATTTGTTTTGAATAATCATCTTTATCGGTTACAAAAGGATTACCTATGATGTCAACGCCTCCATGCAATAAATCGAGATTGGAGTATTCTTCAAAAATTGTTTTTCTAATAGTTAAATGATCTGGATGATATTCATCATCAGAATCTAAAAAAGTAATAAACATACCACTTGCAGCTAAAATACCAGCATTCCTAGAAAGTCCTGTTCCTTTATTGCTGTGATAAACGTATTTGATATTATTGTAGATATCTGCGTACTTTTTTACAGTATGAAATGTATCATCCATAGAACCATCATCAACAATAATGCATTCCCAATCTTTTTCTATTTGAAGTAAAAGAGAGTCAAGTGCCCTACATATCAAGTGATTTCTATTAAATGTGCACATGATAACTGAAAAGAAAGGGATTCGTTTAGAATATGAAGTAAGCATAAAGATTCATAAAATTCAAAGAAAGGCTTTATCCTAGAAACGAATTTCAGTAATTTTGTGTTCAAGAAAAAGAAAATCATTTTTATTTAATAAGGTTTTATCATGTCTTTTCAACCTGTAGATTATTATGGCGTATATAATCAGCTTTCTGATGAAGAAAGAATGGTTAGGGAATCAGTTGCAGATTTTGTTGATAGTGAAGTATTACCAATTATAGAAAAACATTATCAAGATGGGACATTTCCAATGGATTTAGTTCCAAAAATGGCTGAATTAGGTCTTTTTGGTATTACTTTACCTCAAGAATATGGATGTGCAGGTGCCAATTATACTTCTTATGGTTTAGCAATGCAAGAATTAGAAAGAGGTGATTCTGGCATTAGATCTTTTGCCTCTGTTCAAAGTTCATTAGTGATGTTCCCTATTTATAGTTATGCTAATGAAGATATGAAAAATAAATGGTTACCAAAATTAGCTGCCGGTACTGCTATTGGTTGCTTTGGCCTTACAGAGCCTGATTTCGGTTCCAACCCCAATGGAATGATTACAAATGCTAAGAAGATAGATGGTGGTTATCTACTTAATGGCGCAAAAATGTGGATTACAAATGGATCTTTGGCTGATGTAGCTGTTGTTTGGGCTAAATATGAAGGTGAAGTTTGTGGGTTTATTGTCGAAAAAGGGATGAAAGGATTTTCTGCACCTGAAATGAAAGGAAAACACTCATTAAGAGCTTCTGTTACTTCAGAATTAATCTTTCAAGATGTAGAGATACCTGAATCGCATAAATTAGATGTAAAGGGCTTAAAAGGACCTTTAAGCTGTTTAACTCAAGCTCGTTTTGGTATTGCTTGGGGTGCTATTGGTTCTGCTATTGGAACCTATCAATCTTCTTTAGATTATGCTAAATCAAGAATTCAATTTGATAAGCCAATCGCCTCTTTTCAATTGGTTCAAGATAAATTGGTTTGGATGCTTAATGAAATTACAAAAGGACAATTGATTTGTATGCAATTAGGCAAATTAAAAGATTCTGGTTTGATGAATCCAAATCAAGTGTCTTTAGCAAAACGAAATAATGTTGATATTGCTATTCAATGTGCTCGAATAGCTCGTGATATTCATGGCGCAAATGGCATTTTACAAGAATATCCCATTATGAGGCATTCAGCGAATTTAGAATCTGTAAGAACATATGAGGGTACTCATGATATCCACACCTTGATTTTAGGTGCAGATATTACTGGTATTCAAGCTTTCAAATAAATGTGCTTTAAAAGGGCTGTTAATGTTAACAGCCTTTTTTTTTCAGGGGATTTCTTATGAGATTATTAATAATAATCCTGTTACTAGGATTATATCCACTTCATGCTCAATTGATTATTAATGAATTTCATCCTACTCCTAGTTCTGGCGAACCAGAATGGATAGAATTATATAATACTTCAAAGGATGCCTACTTTGCTGATTCATTACTATTGTACGATCTACAATCTAGTATTACTGTACCATCTTTCATTGTTCAACCTTTTAGATACATTATTCTAACAAAAGATACTCTTGCTTTAAAAGAATCAAGATTTATAGACCCCTCTGCTAGATTAATACAAGCAAGAATTCCAACTTTAAACAATAGTAAAGATTGTATTAAAATTGCTTATAAAGATTCAATAATACTCGACTCAATCTATTATTCTTTACATAATCATAAAAAAGGAATCTCACTAGAACGCTATATAGCTGAAACAAAAGTATTTCAGAATAGTATTTTTTATGATTCCGCTACATGTGGTTATATAAATTCAATTTCACCGTTAGATAATGATATAGTAGTTAAAGATTGCATTCAAGAAGGTGATTCATTAACTGTTATCTTATATAATAATAGTTATCATGATATTTCTAATGTGTCTTTATGCTTTAGTATTGATAATGAATGCACAATTAAAACTGTAAAAGACATAAAACGACTAGAATTACTAAAAGTAACACTACTTTTAAAAGACATACTACATTATTCATCAGGTTGGAATAATATTACGATATCATTAGTAAATAATTACAATGATCCACGCATGTACAATGATTCTATGGTATATACAAGTTTTAAGAGTGATTCTTCAATATTTATTAGCTTTAATGAAATACTATATGAACCTGATACAATTCATCAATTCAATGAATTTATAGAATTATATGTACAATCTGAAAAGCCCTTTTCATTAGATCAGTACTCAATTTCTGATGATAAATATACATACCTGTTTCATGATAAGAATATCTATGATACAAGTGTTCATTATGTTGTAATTTCCAAAGACACATTCAATATGCAATTAGATACTAATTCAAAACATATTCCAGTATCTATTCAATTGCAAAACTCTGGAAGAGAATTAGTGCTAAAAGATCCATTACAGCAAAAATTAGATCATATCTTATATTCACCTTCGATGCATAATCCAAGGATAATAAACAAAAAAGGTAAAAGTTTAGAAAAAGGAAATCCATTTATATCATCTGAAAATAGTCATACTTGGACAACTTCAGGTTCTATACTTGGGGCAACACCTGGCAAAATAAATTCTACATATAATAGTAATGATACAATTATTGAAAATTATTCAATAAAGCCTCAACCATATTATCCATCGAAAGGTGGTTTGTGTTTAATCAATATCCTGACTAAAGTTCCGGGATTTATTACCATACAACTGTTTACAAAGTCAAAAAGTTATTGTTCCACAATAGTCAATACATTATATGTTTCAGGTAATCTTCATATACCATGGAATGGTCAAACCGAATTTGGCATTTTAGAACCTGGAGCATATATCATGTTAATACAGATTAATCACGCAGATAATTCTTACTCAGAAAATAAATTGATTCCTATTATTATTGGATTATGACTTGATATTCAAAAGAATATCTATTAAATTTTATTATCATTTAAACATACTTATCAGAAAATAATGCCCAGAACATCTAAACAACATCTGTCTGTACCCAAAGAAGAAATCATAATACCTAAAATTACATTTTTCAATAGAGAATTAGCCTGGCTACAATTTAACCAAAGGGTACTTTGCGAAGCTGAGGATATTCATCATCCATTATTAGAACGATTAAAATTTTTATTAATTTTTTGTTCTAATCTTGATGAATTTTTTATGATTAGAGTTGCTGGATTAAAGGAGCAATTAGAGAATAATAGTTTAGAAATATCTAGCGATGGCATGACCCCAAGAGAGCAATTAATTGAAATCAGAGAACAGTTAATTCCTTTACTTGTTAGACATGAGAACTGTTTTCAACATGATGTAATGCCCGCTCTAAGAGAAAAAGATATCTTTATTCATACATTTGAAGAATTACATAATAAAGAAAAAGAGTTTGCTAAGAATTATTTTGAAAACGATGTTCTACCTGTTCTTACTCCACTTGCATTAGATACAGCTCACCCATTTCCACGGCTCTTAAATAGATCATTAACAATCGTGTTTTTATTAAGAGATGAAATAAGACCAGGTAGAAAAATTGCTGTATTACAAGTTCCACCAATATTATCTAGATTAGTTCAACTGAAAAGAAGTTCTGGATCACATTTTATCCTTATAGAACATATTATTCAAGAATATGCGTATATGCTATTCCCTGGATATTTTATCGAGGAATCATATTCCTTTAGAGTTACAAGAGATGCTGAACTAGAAATAGCCGAAGACGAAGCTTCCGATTTAATAAGTGAGATTGCTGAACAAGTTAGACAAAGAAGATGGGGTACCGATGCAATAAGACTGGAAATAGAAGAAAAAGCCCCTGATTCTTTGATCCAATTGTTAATGAAAGCATTAGACTTGCAATTGTTTGATGTTTACAAAACAAATGTACCACTAAATCCTACAGATTTAATGTCATTGTTTAAACTTGAAAAGCCTGAACTTAAAGATGCACCATTCTTTTCAAAAAAAATTCTTGAATTCACTAATGATCCCGATGATGTGTTTGAAGCAATTAGAAAAAGAGATTTTTTAGTGCATCATCCATTTGATTCATTTACTAATAGTGTAGTAAAATTTATAGATGCAGCAGCAAATGATAACAATGTATTAGCTATCAAGATTACACTATATAGAGCAGGTGGTTCATCTCCTGTTGTTGATGCATTAAAAAGAGCCGCAGAAAATGGTAAGCAAGTCACAGCATTTGTTGAACTTAGAGCACGCTTTGATGAAGAAAATAATATTATTTGGGCAAGAGAATTAGAAAGAGTTGGTGTTCATGTAGTGTATGGTATCCTTGGTCTTAAAATTCATACAAAAATCACATTAGTTGTACGTAAAGAAGGAAAAAAGATTAGAACCTATTTACATTTGTCTACTGGAAATTACAATGTATCCTCATCAAGAATATACACTGATATTGGATATTTTACAGTAAGAGAAGATTTTGGAAAAGATGCTATTGCCTTATTCAATCTTTTAACTGGTTATTCTCATCAAGATGAATGGCAAAGAATATCTGTTGCTCCAGAGGGTTTAAAACAGAAAGTTTTGGATTTAATTATAAGAGAAACTGAAAAGTCAACCCAAGAAAGACCAGGATTTATCTTTGCAAAAATGAATGCATTGGTAGATGAAGAAGTTATACAAGCTTTATACAAAGCATCTCAACATGGCGTTAAAATACAATTATTAATTCGTGGTGTGTGTTGTTTAATTCCGGGTATCAAAGGTTTGAGTGATAATATTGAAGTAAGAAGTATATTAGGAAGATTTTTAGAACATAGCAGAATATTCTATTTTTCAAATGGCGGTGATGAAGCTGAAATATATTTAGCAAGCGCAGATTGGATGCCTAGGAATTTTATGAGACGAGTAGAAATTATGTTTCCAATTTTAGATCAAAAGTCATATCACTTACTTGAACATATTTTAGCAGTATATTGGCAAGATACTGTAAAGTCTTGGTTGCTCAATCCAAATGGATCTTATACCAGATTGCAATCACAAGAAGACAATGCAATTTGGGCGCAAAATCATTTTTTACAAGAGATTTTGTCTAATAAAAAGTATCCAATAAAATTAAAAAAATTAAGGTAATGTTTTGTCTTTTCATCTCATTCAGTTTATAGCCTTACGATATATCTTTTCCCTTAAAAAGTTAAGTTTTATATCCTTTATTACTTTTTTGTCCTATTTGGGCATTACAACAGGTATTGCAGCTCTAATTTGTGTTTCTTCAATTTTTAATGGATTCAGAGATTTAGTACAAGACATGCTATTGTCGATAGATCCACACATAAGAATATCACAATCACATGGAAATCTCAAACTTTCAGACACATTGATACATTACACAAAAAACATTGATAATGTACAGAAAGTAATTTCATGTAATACTGGTAAAATTATTATTCATAAAAACAATATTCTGCAACCAGCTGTTTTGTCTTCTCAATCTGAATTACCTAGCAAACTATCAATAGAAAACTTTGTTTTATTTACTCATGGTGCAAAGAATAATATTTTTATTGGTTCAGCTTTAGCTGATAAATTGCAAGTAATGAAGGGTGACACAATTAATATTAGTTCTCTTGCGATGATAGATGCTGTTTCTAGTGGTTTATTTCAATCAACTGGAATTCCTGTTGTCATAGCAGGTATATTCCAAGTAAGTGGAGGAATGGATTATGATAAGTATTTGTGCTTTTCTAGTGAATCATTAGGTACTTCACTTTTTGGTAGTAGAACTACAAATATTGATATTATTGCTAGTGAAACAAAGTTTACTGAAAAGATAAAAAGTATTATTATTCAAAATCCCCTATTTTCTTCTTTGATTATTAAAGACTGGAATGAATTACATAAAGAGCTATATGCTACTATGGAATATGAAAGAACTGCAAGCTTTATTGTTATAAGTTTAGTAGCATGTGTGGCTGCTTTTAATATTCTTGTTTCTTTATGGATGACAGTTCATACCAAAAGAAAAGATATCGGTATGTTATTGTCTATGGGGCTTACAACCAATCACATAAAACATATTTTCCTATTTAAAGGTATGATTATAGGAATAGCTGGAACTGTATCTGGAACATTGATCGGTTTATTGCTATGTAAAGGACAACAACTATATGGATGGATCCCTATTGCCAATAGCATCGTAAAAAGTTTACCTGTTTCTATTCACTCGATAGACATCATTATGTCTTGCTTGCTAACTTTAGGATTAGCATTTATTGCTACTATCTACCCTTCTTCAATTGCAGCTAAAACTTCTATTACTGAATCATTACGATACGAATAAAAAAAGGCCGACTCATTGAGAATCGGCCTAATATGTTATTTGCTCTGTTGCACGGGTGCTGCTTGAACTGGGGCAGACTTTGCAGGTGCTGGAGCAGCAGGTATATTTGTAGGTTTCTCTGCATTTAATGTAGCTGGAGCTCTTTCTTCTGCAATAGAAGAAGACATAAAAAACTTATTTGTAATCAAAGAAAGTAGTAAAATAACTGCGCCTAATCCAATTGTTATTTTAGTCAGTAAATCTGAAGCTTTTCTTGAACCAAACATTGATCCTAATTGATTTCCAAATCCAGACATTCCTGAAGCCATATCACCTTTTCCAGGTTGCACTAATACAGCAGCAATTAATAATATTCCTAAAAGCACCATTACCAATGTTATAATCGTAAACATTCTTCACCTTAAAGTCAAAGTATTTCTAATAATTCAGTTTCAAAGATATACATTCTCTTCGAGATAGTCAAAAGAGAATATTGTATCTATCATCGTCTCAATATGGTAATCTTTACAGTTCTATTGTACATTCTTTCTTCTGGCGTTGATACACCATATAATAGTTGTTTGTTTTTAGATTGTTCAATCAACACATTCTTTCTGTTTAAAAGAAAAGAAACTTGCAATGCCCTTTGATATGCTAATGTTTTATTTATATCAAAACTACCAAGTTCATCAGTAAAACCCTCTAAAATCAAAGAATCTTCATCTGAAAGATCAGATTTTAGTGCCAATAGTTCTTCTTTTTGTAATTCTGATAATGATGAAGAACCATATTCAAAATGTGATAAGTATATTTCATTACTTACTTGTTTATTATTGGAAATATTATGTCGATAATCATATATATACAGCTTTTTATCCTGAATTATATGGTTAAAACTTGAATCAATAAATCGAGAACGAATAATAATAGTATCAGGGTAATTTGGTGTTAATTGTATTGTACAAGTATCTTTAGAAGTACATTCACTATAGGATAGAATGTCACCTTTTACTGATAAAACTTCTATTGTAACATGATGATTTATAGGATATTGTGGTTTCAACATGAAATCATAATGTCCATGTAATGTGTCATTAATTGAAAGAGTATTCTTAAAAGGTTGTAAAATTGATGGATCTGAAGAAGACAATTCAATTCTATTGTTCTCCTGTCTTCCCTCTTCATATCCTATATTTGACACTTCATTAAATCTTCTCTTCTTAATTATCTTTATTCTGTCCTTTGATATATTATAAGAATCGGCTAGATAAGTAATGATATTATTACAGTATTGTAGAATTTGTGTTGGTACTATTGATCTCTTTTCTAAAACATTAAGAAAAAGAATCCCGGCATTATCTGACATTCTTTTCCCAATAGTATCAATAATATGAACATAAGGATGATTGTTAAATACCTGGCTATACATGGATATATTATGAGAACCATAAATAAAAAGATATGGCAAAAGAGGTTCACTTTTTATTATTCTTTTTTCGGTAATCTTTATAGGGGAAAAAGACAATTCCTTTTGAATAATAATATCTGTTTCGATTTTAGGTAAAGGCAAAGGATCAGAAATTACAGTTAAGCTATTTCTTTTACTTTCAGATTTATTGTCAAAGGGCATATACATCAATCCAATACCAGCAGAGAATACATTAATTTTCCAATCAACTGTATATGTTACATTTCTTAATGCCTGCCACCACTGAATGTGTGGAATAAGATATAAAGATTTTTTATTAGAAATGGGTATAGCATAAGAAAGAAGGGTAGACAAAGCAAAATATCGAGGATTAATGCCTGGAATTGAACCAGATGTTTTATTTCTTGTTCTTTTATCGTTCTCAAAAGTACCCCATGATGGACTAATAAGTTGTTCTTCTTGAGTATAATTCTTGGAGATAATAGTGCCAATTGTACATCCTAAACCAATATACATATTCTTTATAGGTTTATACAAAAGCATTGGCTCTAGGATAATCGCAGATAAATCGGCGTTTAATACATGTTCTATTTCTACTTTTATAGGATTAGGATATATAATGGAAGTATTTTCTCTAATTCTAAAAGTACCACCTAAAGATGAATAGCCAAATGAACTTTTAATTGACCAAAGCGGATGTACTGCATACTGAGCTTGAATTCCTAAAGTGAATCCGACCCCATACCCTTTGTCATATGTTGGACAACAAGAAGAAACTGGCGGTAAATTAGAAAAGTTACCAGAATGAACATTAACTGAGGGATGTATAAAAAAGCCATAATTTATTGTTTTATTCATCGTATTTTCTTGAGAATACAGGGAATAATAACAATGGGTAAAGCACATTGATAAAAGAATCATAAGAGTAGTGTTCTTACATCTCATATTAGATACTATTACCTTCTTTTAATAATTCTGCTCTTTCAGCAATTTGTAATTGTTCAATAATTGATTTTAGTTCGCCATCCATTATTTCTCGTAAAGAATAGTTTTTTATATCACCTTCTAGTCTATGATCGGTTACTCTATTTTGAGGATAATTATAGGTTCGTATTTTTTCTGATCGATCACCAGATTTCACTTGGGATTTTCTACTATCAGAAATAGCCGAAAATTGTTTTTCAAACTCTAATTCATATAATTTACTTCTTAGCATTTTCATGGCTTTCATTCTATTCTGCAATTGTGATCTTTCTTCTCTACATTGAACCACAATTCCAGAAGGCTTATGAACTATTCTTACTGCTGTTTCAACTTTGTTTACATTCTGTCCACCTTTTCCTCCAGCCCTTGCAAATCCGATTTCTAATTCAGACTCATGAATCTGAATATCAACTTCCTCTGCTTCAGGAAGAACAGCAACTGTTATTGCAGAGGTATGAACTCTTCCATTTGCTTCTGTGAGTGGTATTCTTTGCACTCTATGGACACCACTTTCATATTTCATAGTACCAAAAACATCTTCCCCAGCAATTGTAAATACAATTTCTTTAAATCCACCCATTTCGCTTTCACTAATATCAAGGATTTCTGAAGTGAAATTATTTTGTTCTGTAAATTTTTGATACATTTTATATACATCACCAACAAAAATTGCTGCTTCATCTCCACCAGTACCAGCTCTTATTTCAACAACACAATTTTTTGTATCATTTGGGTCTTTGGGAATAAGTAAAATTTTTAGTTCATCCTCTAAACAAGCTAGTTTTTCTTGAAGATCTGATTTTTCTAAAAATGCCAGATCTTTTAAATCTGGATCATTAGAGATTGATTCAATTAATTGTGTATTTGAATCAATATCCTTCATTAATTGTATAAATTTATGAGCAGCTTCTGCAATAGGTTCTAATGTTTTATATTCTCTAGAAGCTATTCTAAATTTAGCAGTATCATTGATAATAAGTGGGTCATTTAAATCTGCAGTGATTAAATCATACCGTTCGATAATTGATTGTAATTTTTCTTCCATAAATTCTATAAGTTAGTTTTTTTCAAATGATAAAAGTAAAATCTACAAGATTGTTCCTATGAAGATATTTAAATGTAACGGATTATCTATTAAAATGTTGGTATACAATACCATTTTAGTAAGTATTCTTCTTACGATATTTTATGGTTGTGCCCAAGAAAATCCATTATTATATGATACAACACGTAGAGACAGTAGCGTTAGTATTCGTTTTATAAACATGTCTAATGATGGCTTACCAAGGCTTTTCTCTATGGACGGTACATTTGGTTTTTCGCAAACAGAGTTTGGAGCATGCACAGAATCATTTGTTTCACCTTTAGATAGTGTACATTATAGTCTTTTATCTAATGGAAAAGAACAGTATTCTACAAAAGTGCCAGGAGCATTAAAAAAATCTTTTTATCGAAGCACAATTCAAACATATATTTCTGGTCAAAGTTCTACAAATACAGATTCATCAATTCTTATACAAAGTAGCGTATTTAAAAGTAATTCTTTAAAAGGAAATGCTTCTCTTAAAGTAATCAATATGATTGCTGATTCATCTTTTCTTATAGATATTACTTTGGGTTGTCAAAATGGTATTCCTCTTGGTAATGGGCTCTCTAATACAAGTATTTCTAATGATGTGTTAATCTCATCAGGTTTTTATACTATTACATTAAAAAATAAAAGAACAAATGAAATCATTGGAATGTATGCAAATAATACGATCAGTTTTTCCAAAGATAGTATCTACACTTTAATATTATCAAAAAGTAATAAAGACAAATCAATAAGGGTTTTTGTACTCAATGAACTTGATTTAACTTCTTCGGCAATTAAAGAGATACAGCTAACATCGATGCTTGAGTCTGAATTATCAATCATTAATTTAAGCTCGATTCAAACTGATATTAAAAGAGATATTTCTGGCCAACAATCTGATATCGTAAGTTCAGTCGATCCACTTTCTATTATCAGTAAAAAAATATCAGTGTGTTTGTCTTCATTAGAAGATCATATTCTGATTAACCAAACTGGTTTTACTCAACTATTAAGTACATCATTTATCAATTTTGCTCCTTCTTCATCTTATGCTGCCATAATTGTAGATTCAATGGGATACAAAGCTGGTAAAACCTTTTTATTTTCTTTACAAAAGCCACAATTAAAAGCTTCTACAAGTTCAATTAAAATTGTAAATGCAGATTATTCATTGAATGGGCTTTCAATTGGAATTGGTGCTAGAACATCAGATAATGGACAATTTCAAAGTGGTTCACTTTTAGTGCAATCTCTAAAAGCGGGCGATATATCTCAACCATTAATTATTCCAAGTGGCATTTTACCAATTACAATATTAAGTTCTACATTACCGCAAAAACTCATTAATCAATGGATTTCAACTATACAAAGTGGTATGTCTTATATCATTGTTATTGAAAAACAAAGGGTTACTTGTATAGAAGAATCTTCTTTACAAAAATTTACAATGGATCAAGGAACATTTACTCAAATTGTTCATGCCGCAAACTCAGAGAGGTCTTTTACATGTTCATTAGATAATGTTCTTGTAAATGCGCCATTATTTGTTGATGGAGTTTTAGGAACAGTAGTAAAAACAAATAAAAATGTAGAATTTTCATTCAATGGGTCTATACCGGTGAAGTATTCAACACATGCAGATTCATCGTTGTTTATATGCGTTTCTGACAATTATTCTGCTATATCTTATAATTATCCTACCGGCGGTATTTTTTATGACAAAGCAGGCTTAAGGGTGATAAACTTACTTAAAGATTCCTCAATCATATATTCCCTAGATTATGATCCAATAACTAAAATAGGAATCCCTATTTTCTCCAATATTATACCTGGCACTTCATCTTCTTACCATTATGTAGATAGAGATCGAAGATTATCATTTGGTATTTTATCAAATAATACCCAGTTACCTTTATCACTCACTAATAATATTTCTATATCTACCGGAAAAAATTACAGCTTTATTGTTTTACCTAATGGCCTAATAACAAAAGTGATAATAAGACAAGAGTTTTGATGAAAATACTAGTATCCATATCAGCTGCTAAGAAACGCTCTTTTTGTTTTTTAAACTTTGATGATGGCTCATATATTTTATGCTCAATAGATTTAGTATCAAAATTTACTTTAAAAAAAGGTCAAGAAATTGATGAAGATACTATTCAAAACATTACTCAAATGCAGAATACATATGATTGTAGGCAAGCTGCACTTAATTATGCAACGTATGCTTTAAGGTCAGAAAAACAAGTACTTGATGCATTAACAAAAAAAGGATTTAGTGTTAAGATAGCAGAAGATGGCTTGCAGTTCGTAAAAGAATTTGGTTATGTATCAAATCATGTTTTTTGCGAACAATTTATCAAAGCCAAAGTACAAAGAAGATATTATGGTATTGATAGGATTCGTAGGGAACTTGCTTTAAAGGGTATTGAAGACTCAATGATACATGAATCAATTCAATTATATTATCCAATTGAATCTTTACAAGTATATGCCAATAAGTCTGCTCAAAAAAAACTAAGATCAATATCTTTTAAAACTAAACAGAAGCAAAAAGAAGCTCTATATAGACATCTCTTAGTTCAGGGATACTCATTTGAAATTATTAAACAAACAATAAACAACATTATATTAGACACTTAATATTCAGTGTTTGATAATAATAATACTCTATGAAATTGATCAGTTGTTACAGGCATAACACTTAATCTTGATTGTTTTACTAAAGCCATATCTTGAAGAATGCTGTCTTGCTTGATTATGTGAAGTGATACTGGGTTTTCAAGTTTCTTATCTACGGCTAAATCCACAACTACCCATCTATTATCTTCAGTTGTTGGGTCTTGATAACTTTCTTTATGTACAGTAGCAATACCTACTATTTCTAATCCTTCATTAGAATGATAAAAAAGAACTTTATCACCTATCTTCATGTCTCTTAGCGTATTTCTTGCTTGATAATTACGTACTCCATCCCAAAATGTAGTTTTATCTTTTGCGAATGTAGTCCACGAATATTTAAATGGCTCTGATTTTACTAAAAAATAGTTCATAGTAGATTTAACGAAAAGGTTTTAATTGAAGATAATCTTGTCCAATAATAAGACTCACTCTTAGATATAAACTAGAATCAATACGCTTAAGAATCATTGAGTCACCAATTCCAACTGCATAAGCAACATTATGTGCTGATAAAGAATCATTAACTAAATCGAGAACAAATGATCTCTTTACGATTGATTCGTAATTATTGATTTCAACAACATCAAATCCCCTATCTCTTAGATAATTCATTGCTTGCCTAGCAATTCCCTTATTATTTGTTCCGTTTAATATATTGAGTTGAATATATTGTTCTGATACAGTTCTTCTTTGATTATGAGGCAACAGTGAATCTACAGGTGGATTAATAAATAGCCGATTAATTAAGATAAATATCAAAACAAAAACGACAGAGGACAATACTATAATTATCAACAACTTATACCATTTAGATAGAATAGTTGTAACTATATGTAATATTTGATAGAGATTATTCACTAATACTCATTATTTTTATTTTTGATTCCAGACAAAATTAACTAAACAATCTATTTCGAAAAACAATAAGATTTCTTGTTTCTCGAGATGTAGACAAAATATATATCAGCTTTTAATATAAATATATGCTTCGTGTTCAAAAACTGTGTAAAACCTTTAATACCTCATTGTTCCAGAAGTCAGTTGTAGCTGCAGAGAATATATCATTTGATGTTGAATTCGGATCTATTTGTGGTATTGTTGGCCAAAATGGTGCTGGTAAAACAACAACCATTCGTATGATTCTAGGCATTTTGTTGCCAGATTCAGGATCTATTTATATTGATGGAATTGAACATATTGATAAAACAATTTTTGGTTATTTACCAGAAGAACGTGGTTTATATAAAAAAAGTACTGTATGGGAAAATCTCTTTTATCTTGGAAGCTTGAAATTAAAAGACAAATCTATTATCAAAAGTTCTATCAAATATTGGTTAGAACGTTTTGACATAATAGATTATAAAAATAGAGAGATTGCTGAATTATCAAAAGGTAATCAACAAAAGATTCAATTTATTGCATCAATATTACATAATCCCAAGATATTAATTGTAGATGAGCCTTTCTCAGGTTTAGATCCATTGAATCAGGTTCTTTTTAAAGATATTCTGATCGAGTTGAAAAAATCAGGTTTGGCAATAATATTTTGTACTCATCAATTGCAAACAGCTGAAGAAATCTGTGACTCTATTGTAATGATTCATCAAGGTAAAGTTGCTCTAAATGGAACAATTGAAGAAATAAAACATCAATATCATAGTGATTCTTTTGATATCGTTTTCGATGAAAATAGTGAATTGCAAGATTTTATACTTGATAGAACACTTGAGATACATCAAATTTCAACCAATAAAGTAAGAGTTTCAATCACAGATACAACCAAGTTTACAGAATTACTTCAAAAGCTATCTCACTATCAAAGTATTGTTTCGATTGAAAAGTTTGTTCCAAGCTTATTATCAATTTATACAGATATAATTTCTTCAAAGAATATTAACTAAACAATGAATATTAATCACATATTTCAGATAGCAAAGTGGGAGTTTGTACAAAAAGCTAAAACAAAAGCTTTTATATTATCATTGGTTCTCACCCCAGTTATTATGTCTTTGTTCAATATCGTACCTATGATATTGATGAATACTATAACTAAAGAAACAAAAAGAGTATTAATAGTAGATCAAACACATTTTGCAGGAAATGCACTTTCAATGTTATTGGACTTTAATAAAGAAACAGAAAAGCATACAATTCAAACTACTCTTGAACAGATTTCACCAAATACACCTATCAATATCAAATCGTATACAGATCTTATTATTCAAGACAAATATGATGCTTTTATTGTTTTACCTTCTACTTTACTTCAAAAAAGAGAATACGATTATTATAGCCTGAATATCAGCAATATTAGTGATTTTGAGGTATTAGAGAAATCTATTAAAAAAGTAATTACCGATACATTGTTATCATTTCACAAGATAAGCGAATCAACATTTCAAGATATATCTTCTGAAGTAAAAGTACATACAACTAAGATAAAAACAAATGGAGATATTTCTAAAGGGAATACTCTGACTGAATTTATAGGTATGTATGGTTCTCTACTTATCATTATCATGATGGTTACTTTTTCTGGTCAATTATTGGTGAGAAGTTTATTAGATGAAAAAAGCAATAGAATAATCGAGATACTTCTATCTTCTGTAAGCTCAATTGAACTTATGTATGGCAAGTTGATAGGGTTGGGTTGTTTAGGACTCTTACAAGGCATTACTTGGTTAGTATTTGGACTAATTGCCTCAGTGATCTCGGGGTTTCAGAGTGATATTTTTGCACATATACCTTTTATATTTATGTATGCAATCCTTGGTTATTTTTATTATGCCTCAATTTTAATCGGAATTGGTTCTACTGCAACTACAGAACAAGAAGCGCAAAATATAACAGGTTATATAATGATGTTCACCATAATACCATTTTTATTTATGATGGTGATAATGGATAATCCTTCAGGAACAGTAGCTATAGTTTGCAGTTATATTCCTTTTCTTACTCCCTCTATTATGAGTGCTAGAATTGCAGTTCAATTCCCCAATATTATCGAAATCATCTTAAGTACAATAACATTAATCCTATCTATTGGTATCAATGTTATGATATCTGCCAAAATATTTTCTATTGGCATCTTAACATATGGTAAAAGGCTTACTTTTAAAGAAATATGGATTATTGTTCGGTCGAAGGGTTAGCCTTTGGCCTTATTGCAGATTGTGTTTCACCAAAATAAACTCCTAAAGTTAAAGTAAAGTAAGATTTCTCCGCTTCTATTGGATCCCTACCTATAAAATTGACAATATTATATTTTGCTTCTAAATTACCTGTAAATATTGGTATATGGAAATCTAATCCCGCACCAAATCCAATACCTATCCTAGAGATTGTTTCATTTTTTGGAGGTAATGGAAAAGACTGTTTATTATACTGTACATCTACAGAATTCATCATATAATTATACGTCATATCACCCATAAAATATAATGATACCAAGCCACGATTAAATTGATAATGTAATCCTGCACTTAGTGGAATAATATTTTGAATTGATGTCATTATCGCTAATGTGTCTTTATTATCAATTTGATTAACAATTGGTATAACACTCTGAGGAAATCTTGCTATACCAGCCCCACCATTAAACCATACTTTTTCGTCTAATTCAAATCGTAACTTTGCATTTACAATATATCCTGTATTAGGGCCCTCTCTTAATAAAACTCCTAAAGCATTTTGTACTTTTAATAAGTCTTCATTATAAATTTGATTCAATTTTTCTGATGGTGTGGCAAGACCAACTTGCAAACCAAATGAACTTTGTGAAAACAAAGTATTATTACAAGAAAAAAAGCAAGATACAAACAATAAAGAAAGTATAATTTGTCTCATAAAATAGTTCCTTATTCAAATTAAAATACATGTGCAAAGTAAGACGATTCAAAAGTATTAAAGTTTATTTTTGGTTAAAAAATAAATTATAGTTAATTTTGAAATCTAACAAGGTTGATCCCGTAGCTCAGTGGTAGAGCATCTGACTTTTAATCCGAGGGCCGTAGGTTCAAGTCCTACCGGGATCACACTTTTTCTCTTTAGTGAGATATAAAAAAAGAAAATCTCTGATATTCATCAGAGATTTTTTTATTTATACCAAAGGGCAAGCTACCAATTGATTTTCTTTAGCTATTAGTTCAGGAATAGATATTGAACATGATTCTTGGGCAATTGGACATCTTGTTCTAAAACTGCATCCACTTGGTTTATTTAATGGATTGGGTATATCACCACTAAGAACAATTCTTTTCTTACCTTTTTGTTTTGGATCTGGATTAGGTACAGAAGACAATAAAGCTTTGCTATATGGATGTTTAGGATTAAAATAAACATCATCTGCATCGCCTACTTCTACCATATTTCCTAAATACATAACTCCGATTCTTTTACTAATATGATGAACAACCGATAAATCATGTGCAATAAACAAATATGATATACCAAATTCATCTCTTAAATCTTCCATCAAATTAATTACTTGAGCTTGCACAGATACATCAAGTGCAGAAACAGGTTCATCACAAATAATTAATTCTGGATTAGTTGCTAATGCTCTTGCAATACCAATGCGTTGTCTTTGTCCGCCAGAAAATTCATGAGGAAATCTTGATGAATATTCTGGTTGTAATCCTACTTTTTCTAAAAGCCATAATACTTTATCATTAACTTCAGCAGCTGACATTTCAGAATTATGTATTTCTAAAGGTTCAGATACGATTTGTTTTACAGATAATCGGCTATTTAAAGAAGAATATGGATCCTGAAAAATCATTTGTATCTTTGATCTAAAAGGAATCATTGATTTAGTATTAAGATGTAAAAGATTATGAATCTCTCCATTTTTATCGTGATAAAGTACTTCACCACCTAAATGTACATCTGGAGATACATGTCTTAAAACATTGATAATCGCTCTTCCCACTGTTGTTTTACCACAACCAGATTCACCTACAATTCCTAATGTTTCACCACGATGCAAAGAGAAACTAACTCCATCTACAGCTTTTACTTCTGCAATTTTCTTTTGTATCACTCCACCATAGATTGGAAAATATACTTGGAGATTTTTTACTTCTAATAATAAAGAATTATTCATAAGATAGTCCATTCTCCATTATAGTTTCAACGATATGACATCGTACAAAATGTTGTGGCATAATTTCTTTAAGAGGTGGTTCATGATGTGTGCATTTGTCAATCTTGACAGTACATCTAGTGCAAAATTTACAGCCAGTTGGAAAATTCATTATGCTAGGTACATTACCTGGAATTGCTTCTAATCTTTGACCTTTTTTTCCAGGACGGTCTGTATGAGGAATAGAGTGGATTAGACCTTTAGTATAAGGATGTAATGGCTTATCAAAAAGATCTTCTGTAGAAGCTATTTCTTGTATTTTTCCACCATACATTACTATTACTCGGTCGC
The DNA here is from genome assembly GCA_049317525.1 of Bacteroidota bacterium. Classification (GTDB taxonomy): domain Bacteria; phylum Bacteroidota; class Ignavibacteria; order Kapaibacteriales; family UBA961; genus UBA961. Next base: position 36,447 of record JBMOIC010000002.1, read on the forward strand.
ATAGTTCAGCTACTACAGCTAAATCATGAGTAATAAGTAAAATTGCTGCTTCTTTACGTTTTTCTTTAAGGGTAAGCATTAATTCAAGGATTTGCGCTTGAATAGTAACATCTAAAGCTGTTGTAGGTTCATCGGCTATTAATAGCGCAGGATTACATGCCAAAGCAATTGCAATCATTACCCTTTGGCGCATACCTCCTGAGAATTGATGTGGGTATTCATCTACTCTTTTTTCAGGGGCTGGAATGCCAACAAGTTCAAGCATTTTAATAGCTTTAAGCCTGGCTTCTTGCTGATTTAAACCTTCATGAGCCATTATTACTTCTTCTATTTGCATTCCAACTTTAAGAACTGGATTTAGCGAAGTCATAGGCTCTTGAAATATCATCGCAATTTCTTTACCTCTAACCTTATACAGCTCTTCATAAGAAAGTTCTAAAACATCTTGTCCTTTATATAATACCTTTCCATCTACAATTTTACCTGGAGGATTTGGTATAAGTTTAAGTAGGGATAATGCGGTTACGGACTTACCAGAACCTGATTCTCCTACTAAGCCAAGAGTTTCTCCTTTATAGATATCAAAGGTTACTCCATCTACAGCTTTAGCATCTTTACCTTCTACAGTAAAGTATGTTTTTAAATTTTGAATTTCGAATAGTTTATCTTTTGTCACTTAGATAGGCCTAATTTGTTAACTGTATATCTAGATATATTATCGTAATCTAGAAAAGGTTTTTGGATCGAATGCTTCTCTAATCGCCTCGCCAATGAATACAATCATAATTAATGTAGTAAACAAAGCAAACATAGGTGAAAATACAAGCCACCATTTAGTAATATTTTGCAATCCAGTACTTAGCATTTGCCCCCAACTTGGCGTTGGTGGAGGCAATCCAAAACCTAAAAAGTCTAAGCTTACTAAAGCTGTAAGTCCAGCTACTATAGCAAAAGGAAAATTAGTTACTATTGGTACTAATGAATTGGGCAAAATATGCTTAAACATTATTTTCCAAGTAGGTACACCAATAGAAATAGCAGCTGCTACATAGTCTTTAGATTTTTCTCGTAAAAATTCAGCTCTGAGATATATGGTAATAGGAATCCATGCGGTTAAAGAAAGCAACAAAACAAGTAAAAGAAAATTAGGTTGAACAAATGACACAACAATAATGATTAAAAAGAGAACTGGTAAAGTGCTCCACATTTCAATAAATCTTTGTAAAATTAGATCTACCCAACCTCCTTTATATCCAAGCAATCCTCCAATTGGGATACCAATCATATATTCTACAAACACTAATAATAATGCAAACGTAATAGAAACTTGAAATCCATAAGACATTCTTGCGAATACATCTCTGCCGTTTTCATCGGTTCCTAAAATTCTTGTATGTATATTATCTGGCGAAGTTAAGGGCTCTGCAAAGGCAAGATTTCCTTCTGTTGTAATGTCTTCAATTGGATTAAAAGGATAAATCGGCATAATGATAAAATTATCACCTTGTTCATTTTGATATTGAACCCTTAATTCTCTATAATGGCAATCACCAGAATTACCTTTTTGCCCTAAAGATTCTCCAGATTGAAAAGTTGAAACAACATTATCTAATAAAGGAACTGAAGCTACTAAAGATTTAAAAGCAGGGAAATAATATTCACCATTATACTTAACAATTAATGCTTTATTGTTTACCAATATTGGCAATAAAAAAGATATAGCATATAATACACTTAAAAATAACAATGAATAATAGCCACGTTTAATAGTCTTAAACTTTTTCCAACGTCTTTGGCCAATTGTTTGAGGTTTTACAACTTGAATAGTTGAAGCTTTTTCTGACATATTTTAAATCTCATCTAAATCTGATACGTGGATCAACTAAAGCAAGAATAAAATCTGAGAGCATATTGCCCAACAGATTTACTATTACACCAATTACAGTAAAAGCAAAAACAACAGTATAATCTCTTGATAATATAGCATAATATGAAAGCTTACCTATGCCTTCTATATTAAAAGTTGTTTCTATAAAGAAAGATCCAATAAAAGCTATGCCTATAATATGTCCTATATTAGAAGCAATTGGAATAATAGAATTTTTCATAGCATGAAGCCAGATGATTCTTTGTTCACGCATACCTTTAGCAAATGCAGTTCGAATATAATCTTGACTAAGATTATCTAGTAAGGAATTTTTCATCATTAGGGTAATGCCAGCAAATGAGCTGATTGTCGATGAGATGACAGGTAAGACAAAATGATATGATCTATCTAGTATTTTTTCTATTAAAGTGTATGATGAATAATCGCTGCTTTGAAGTCCACCTAATGGAAAGACATCAAAAAATGATCCACCACCTAATAAAACAAGCAATAATAATCCTAAAGCCCATCCTGGTATAGAATAACTTATCAATACTATTGAACTAGAAACTATATCAAAAGTACTTCCATGATTTAATGCTTTTTTGATTCCTAGATAGATGCATATAACATATGAAAGTACTAATCCAATGACACCAAATTGAAGTGAAATTGGTATTCGTGCAGTTATTAAATCTATAACTGGTTCTCTATATTCATATGAATTACCAAAATTCCCTGTTAATATGCCAGATAATTCTGTTCTGAATACCCTTAGTTGCTTGGTTCCAAGAGTATCTAGAACTGCATTTTCTACATACCATATATCTGATACAGATTGTTTTGAAGATTCATCAATTACAGAATATTTTCCATTTTGCTGATTTACGACAACGAATTTTCCTTCTCCTACATTTCTAGGTGTACCCAGAGTAACATTATAACTATCTGTTTCTCTTGGCCATATACCCAGCCATATCATATATCTAATATATACTGGTTTATCAAAACCATAATATCTTTTTAACTCAGCAAGTGCAGTTGGAGGAATTGTAGCAGAACCATTATTAGATGCTGCTGATGATTCGGCTCCGACTCCAAATCCTGAACCCGACTTTAATGCTTGAACTTGTTGCTCATATGGGCCGCCAGGGGCTAGATTTACAACAAAGAATACAATGATTGTACAACCAAAAAAAGTGGGGATTGCAAGTAAAAGTCTTCTTAAGAAATATTGAAACATTTTTTTTCCAGTAAACAAAAACAGGAATTCATAGAACTCCTATTTGATTAACAATTATTTTTTAAGATTTTTCCAATAATATACTTCTCTAATCTTGCTATTTCCTTCGAAGACTTTATTAGATTTTTTTGCTTCTTCGATTGCTAATGCTTTTTCTTTATCATACCACCAACCAGACATAATAGCTAAATCATGACTTCCAATTTGTGATGTTCTTGAAAATACCCATTCTGGTACGCCAAATTTATCCCAATATGCTACTCTAATTCCTTTTGGTGTCCAAGCTAATGCACAATGAACCATACTTGCTTCTACACTATCAATCTTTTGAATGATAGCATATTTATCTTTTTGAGCACATGTAATATCGTATTGCTTAATCAATTCATCAGCATAAGGATTTTTAAATCCTGTTATATTATTATTATCATTTTTACCAGCTAATTCTGATGCTATCGATGTTTTGGGATATGGATCATCTAAACCACCATAATTTGCCCAAGTGATATTAAAATTACGTTCTGCTATGTTTTTAGTAATAGCATTACCATCTTGGAATTTAATTTGAAGATCTATTCCAGCTTGACGTAATGTTTGTTGATAAGGCGTTAAGAATTTTTCAAGTGGCTTTGGAATCCCTAATTCTAATCGAAATGGTCTGCCATTTTTCATTAATAAACCATCATTATTTTTAGTGGTATATCCTGCTTCTGCCAATAGTTTTGCCGCTAATTCAGGATTGTATTCTATTTGTGGATTTGATACATTCTCATATGGCGTATTTGCATAAAATGAATGTATGGGTACATATTCATTAAATAACAGTTTAGAAATGATTGATGCTCTATCAAATAAATGAAAAAATGCTTTTCTTACTCTTATATCATCAAATGGTGGTTTTCTCATATTAAAAAACAGACCTGATGATCCGACTGGTCCATCTGTAAATACTCTGTCTCTTTTAATCCAATTATTCTTAATTGCAGGATATGTTGTATCGCCAATCCATTTGTCTGTTGTACTTCCAGTAAACCAGAACTTATCTACCTCGCCTTTCTTAAATTTCTCATATTCTAATGTTGGATTATCCTTTGTTACAAAGAATGATATTTTATCAAAATTACCAGAATACTTACTTATTGGATAATCTTTAGCCCAATAGTCATCTCTTCTTGTTAAAGTATAATTTTGTTGCTTCGTAATATCTTTTGCTAGTACAATATATTCACCAGATCCAACTGGAGAAGTAAATTGATATTTATCTAGAAATTCTTTTCCACTAAGCCCTGATATTTCTTTTGCAGATAAAACGAATAAACTATTAGAAAATGTTTTGAATGCTCTGCAATCAAACTCTTTTGCTTTTACTTGCACTATATATTTGGACAAAGCAACCGGGGTTTCGAATTTGCTGAAAATTTGCTGAATTGAGGGTGAAAGTATTGTTTCATCCATTAATAATTTAAATGTTGCTACAACATCTTCTGAAGTAACTGGTAATCCTGAAGAAAATCTAGCATTAGGGTCTAATCTAAATGTAAATATCAAATTGTCAGGCGATATTTTCCAATGAGTTGCTAATGATGCAGAAGGCTCTTGTTCCATATTTAATGAGCATAAAGTTTCATAGCATAATGAGGTCATTTGAAGATTTTCAGAAAAATTTGAATTCTGGCCATAGAAAAATGGTCGGAAACTTAATGGAAATCTACTAATTGTAAATCTAATTTGTCCACCAACAACAGCGCGCGGATCTCCAGAATGCTTAAGGTCAAATTCAGTATTTGTATATGTTGTAAACCCTAAAGATGATGCAATTGCTTCAAAACCATTTCCACCTAAACTATCAGGAACCTTTGGATCTGCACCTGGAGGTGTATCTGTAGTTTTCCATAAGGACAATTGATAGCTTGGTCCGGATTTATCATCTAGAGATACATCAGAACTTTTCTTTTTACATCCTAAAAAAGAGATGGACATAATTCCTAGGCCAAGCAATATGGTCTTGAGAAAGGAGACATTTTTCATAAAAAACCTAAAATATGATAGTAACTATGATTGTTTATACTTGAACGACACCTGATTTCCATTCAGGAATTGTCGAATTATGAGATGCACATTGTAATGCCCTTGAAATAATTGCTCTTGTATCTCTTGGATCTACAATACCATCAACCCATAATCTTGAAGCTGCATAATAAGGAGATGTTTGCCTGTCATATCTTTCTTGAATTTCGGCAAGCATATCTTTTTTTTCATCTTCAGTAAGATTTTTTCCATCTTTTTCTAAACTAGCTAATTTTATTGTTAATAATGTTTTTGAAGCTTGTGCCCCTCCCATTACTGCAATTTGAGCTGTTGGATATGCAAAAATAAAACGTGGATCATATGCTTTACCACACATTGCATAATTTCCAGCTCCATAACTATTTCCAATAATAAATGTCAATTTAGGAACAACTGAATTAGCAACAGCATTCACCATCTTTGCTCCATCCTTAATAATTCCTCCTTGTTCTGCTCTTGTACCAACCATAAAGCCAGTAACATCTTGAAAAAATACTAATGGAATTCCCCTTTGATTACAATTCATAATAAATCTTGCTGCTTTATCGGCACTATCAGAATAAATAACTCCTCCAACTTGCATTTCACCTTTTCCTGACTTAGTAACAGCCCGATTATTGGCTACTATTCCAACAGACCAACCGTCTACTTTGGCATAACCACAAATTATTGTTTTTCCATATTCAGATTTATATTCATCAAATTCAGAATAGTCAATTATTCTAGCTAAAAATTCTTTTGTATTGTAAGGTTTGCTTCTATCTAATGGGATAATAGAAAGGATTTCATCAGGATTATACTCTGGCTGGAATGCTTCATCTCTATTAAAAATATTGTGTTTTCCCTTTAATGGTGAAAACTGAGATACTAAAGAGCGAATAAGTGTAAGTGCTTCTTCATCTGAATCAACTTTATAATCTATTACTCCGCTAATAGAGGCATGCATTTGGGCACCTCCTAAGGTTTCAATCTCTGCTTTTTCTCCAATAGCTGCTTCTACTAATGCTGGCCCTGCTAAGAATACACTGCCTGTTCTATTTACGATTATTGCTTCATCACTCATGATTGGTAGATATGCGCCACCTGCTACACAAGGTCCCATAATAGCAGATATTTGAGGAATTCCTTTTGAAGTTAGAATCGCATTATTTCGAAATTGTCTTCCAAAATGTTCTTTGTCTGGAAATATTTCATCTTGCATCGGTAAGAATACACCTGCCGAATCCACTAAGTAGATAATAGGAATATGATTTTCTATCGCAATTTCTTGTGCTCGCATATTTTTTTTTGCTGTCATAGGAAACCAAGCACCGGCTTTTACAGTAGCATCATTAGCAACTATCATACATTCACGATTATGAATAATTCCTATGCCGGTAACAACTCCTGCTGATGGACAACTTCCCTGTTCTTCGTACATTCCATCTGCTGAAAACAAACCTATTTCTAAAAAATATGAATCTTTATCTATCAATGCATTTATTCTTTCTCTGGCTGTTAACTTAGATTTTGCTTTATGTTTTTCTATTGCTTTTAGTCCGCCACCAAGATACGTTTTTTCTGATTTATCCGTTAATTCTTGCAATAAAGTATTATATGAATCATGATTCCTCTGGGAATTTGCATCATATTGCAATGGGGAACCAATCTTTGATGACATAGTGTATTCGGTAAAAAGTATGTGAAAGTAAATTGTACAAAGACAAATTAAAAAAATGAAAGTATTTAGTCAACTTTAAGATTACAATTATATCGGTATCGTTTTTTTTGTGATATGTATGAAACTATGTGTTTTATAATATCTAGTTTTTAACTATCGGTATGATATACTGTTTATGTTGTTTTGTAAGAATACGAATCCAATATGAAGCAGCTGGAAGAGATTCTATCTGTAATGATATATTATTTTGTCCATATTGTATTGAATACATTGAATTCGGTACTGCAATTCCTATCGAGTTAACAAATTGAATTGTACATTCTTCTGGATTAATAGAACTAGGATAAGTAATATGAACTAATGATTGTGTAGGATTTGGATATACTATAAAACCACTTTGCAAAGAATAATCATGCACAGATGATATAGATAATGCATCTGATACAGCAGGACATCCTGCCTCATTTGAAACTTTGACTCTGTATTTTCTAATATTTGTAAACCTAGGAAGTTTATATACTTGAGATGTAGCATCTTTAATATCGGTAGAGTCTATCTGCCATTGATAATATGGGGCTATAGAAGAAATTAAAGAGTCATTTTGAATACTTATCGATGGTTTGTCTGGTGAGATTCCCTCATTTACTATTATTAAAGTATCGGCCAAACAATTCACTTTATTCGTAACAATAACAGAATATGTTCCAGGTTTATCTACTGTTATTTTTCTGGTAGTATCACCGGTAGACCATTTATATGATGCAAACATAGAACCAGCATCTAATTCTAATGGTTTTTTATCGCAAATTACTGTAGATATTTTATTAATAGGTAAAACGCTGATAACTGGTTTAGGCCTTATATTTTCTGTAACATTAAATGGCCCAGCTCCTGATGGACATCCATCTGAAGTGTATACCGTTAAACTATAAATACCTGTTTTTTTAACTATTATCGAAGATGTAGTTTCTCCTGAACTCCATTTGTAATTTTCGAAACCATTTTGTGCTTGTAATATAACACTATCACCTTGGCAAAATGTAAGATTACCAATAACATTAACAGAACATGTTAATGAAGGACAAGACACTAAATCTGCTTTCCATACTCCCCTGCCATATGTTCCCGCAATTAAACTATTAGTCGCATATTGAATTTCAAGGTCAGTTACTACAACATTTGGCATTCCTTCATTATAAGGAATCCATACTTTAGTTGATGTATCTCGGTAATACACACCCAAATCTGTTCCTGCATATAATCTGTCAGGTGAATTTGGTTGATAAATCAAATTATTCACTGGTATTGAGGGCATACCTGATGATATATTAATCCAATTTTTTGTAGTTGCGCCATCATTAGACTGATACACTTTATTAGGCCCAAAGCCAGATATAGAGCACCATAATATGTCTTGATTATTTGGATGAAATACTACTGAAGTTATTGAACCTGGATCTATTGGAAATAATGCAGGTTTCCACGTTTTACCAGCATCTGTAGTTTTAAAGATTCCATTAAAATTAGAAACAATCATTATATCAGGGTTTGAAGGCGCATAAGAAATAAAAATGATAGAAGATGATTTATTAGGGAATTCACTTGTTTTATTCCAAAAACCACCTGCATCATCAGATCTCCACAAATTTCTATATCCTGCAAAGGCTTTAGATGGATTTCCTGGAACATAGATAATCGGAGTTACCCATTCTCCTGACTCTCCTGTTGTTGATGTAGTTATACTTGATCTAAATGATTTACCACCATCTATAGATCTACCTGAATTACCATTTTGAGAAAAAACCATAATATTATTGGAATTAACTGGATCGATAGCGCAATCCATGCCATCTCCACCCCAAACTTGTCGCCACTTATTTTCACCAGTAGAAGTTCTTAACGATGTGCCATTATCTTGTGCACCACCAATAATAACATTTGAATCACTTTGAGAAATACCAATTTTATAAAACTGCATTATCTCTAAACCATTACTAATATCGCCCCAATTAATACCCTTATTTGTAGTTTGAAAAACTCCGCCATCACAACCGGCAACTAAAGTACTACTATTTACAAAATCTAAATCATGGATATCTGCATGGACATAAGGCTTTCCTGAATTTCCTACCCAATAAGCATTTATTGCCCAATTATTACCTCCATTAGTAGATTTCCAAATATTGATTCCTCCTACATAAATAAGATCTGCATTATCAGGTGAAGCAGCTATACATAGATCATACCATCCTTGTTGATCTGTATTATCTGTGCCTTGTAAATTTCTACCAATGATATTTGGAGAAGTTGCGCCACCTTCCCAATTAGTACCGCCATCATATGATCGAAAAAATCCACCAAAATCCCAAGTGTTAGATCGTGCAGTAACTGCATAAATTGCTTCTGGATCTGCTGGCGTGACAGCAATTGCAATTCTCCCGATAGATCCAGGAATGCCAGTTTTCATTTCTGTCCATTTATCTCCTGTATCTGTCGATTTATAAATCTTGCTTCCAGCTGTTGCATACCAAACTGCAGAAGAACCAGGTTTGATTTCTAAATCTTTAATATTACCAGTAAACTTTAAAGTAAAAGTTTTTCCACCATCTATAGATTTAAATAATCCATTATTACCTGCTGCAATAATAATATCCTTGTTTTCAGGATGAACAATTACTCTTGTTAATACTCTTCCATTACTTTGTTGATAATTTAAACCAGTTTCTTGCCAAGTATTTCCGCCATCTGTACTCTTCATTAATCCAATAGAATAAGCTAGTGCTCCAAAATATGTATCAGCACCAAAGCCATCACCTGTTGCTAAATACACAATATTTGGATTGCCATTTTCTGTCGCAATATCTGTTATACCTAAAGATCCTAAATCATCGGTTTTACATTCCCATGTTTTACCACTATTTGTACTTTTCCAAGCACCACCACCTGCAGAAGCAGCCCAATAAATAGAGCTTTGTCCAGAAGGAATATGTATACCATTCACCCTTCCTGCACCACCACCTGATGGGATATCTGTAGGGCCTAGATTTCGCCAATTGGGTTTTAGTGCTAAAGTTGATTCACCAGTCTTAGTATATTTTCTTTGTTTCTCTTTTTTATATATGGAATATAACGTTTGTGGCTGAGGAAATTCTCCTGTTGGCCATACTCTTTGCTTCCAATACCATTCCCATTTTTTAAACTGATAATAGCCACCTTCCTTCTCTTGAGCATCTTCCATTGTTTGTTCAAGAGTTTTTGGTGCATAATTTTTATAGAATGTTTTCTGAATATCAAAAAAGTTAATCGTCTTTTGATCTTCATTAAGCATATGGGAATCTTGTGCTTTTATTGTTATGATGCTAAAAGTTATAGCAATCAATCCAATAATATATTGACGAATTATCATATATATATAGAATTATTGTTTAATAATTGATTGAAAATACTCTTTATTTCCTGTCATAACTTTTACAGTATAAGTTCCAGTTAATAAAGAAGTTATATCAATACTCTCTTTAACTAATGAATTAAGTGTACTGCTTTTAGATTGTGTAAAGATTGTTTTACCAAGTATATCAATAATTGCAATTGTATATGTAGTAGAATAGCAAGTAAAATGTACATTAAAGGTAGATATTACTGGATTGGGATATATATGTATATCAGATTGAGACATATCTTCTTGTACACTAAGTGGAGAAAATAAGAATTGATCTGATAATGTATTGCAAGTAGATAGTGAAACTCTAACAGTTATTTTTTTACCAATAGAGGATTGAGGCGGAATATAGGTTCTTTGCTTGGCAGAAAGAATTGATTTTCCATCTTCATACCATTGATATTGATCTGCAATAACTGAACAGGTTAATGTATTACTATCTCTAATAATAATAGGTTTTGCAGGTGCAGGATTCATGATTGCAGTATAGTCAGTTGAAGTATTTGTACAACCTGAATTATTGGTAATACTTACAGTATATTTACCAGGTGTTTTTACATAGATTTTCCTACTACTTTCTCCACTAGACCACAAATACGCTGTATATGTATTACCTAAACCTGTTCCAATACCTGCATCTAACAATACACTGTCGCCATCACAAAAAGATGTTTTTGAAGCAGTAATCGTTGGATTAGGCTTTGGATTAACTGTTATGGCAATTGGAGTTGATAAGGAACTACAGCCATTATCATCCTCAACACTTAAAGAATATGTTCCAGATGATTTTACTATTATAGATTTAGTAGTTTGTCCATTAGACCATTTGTAATTGCTATAATTTGCATCTGCTGATAGAATAACACTATCTCCAGAGCAAAATGATGTTTGGCCCTTTGCTGTTGCTAATACATTAATAGAAGTACATCCTACTAAATTCCCTACCCAAAGTCCTCTGCCAAATGTACCAGCTAATAATCTTTTGAGAGAATAATTAATATCCAAATCTTTTACAACTACATTTGGTAATCCATCACTGTATTCAATCCATTTATTAGTTAATGTATCTGTATAAAATACACCAAGATCATTTCCTATATAGATACGATCGGGAGAATTATCTTCGTACACTACAACATTGGTTGGAATTTTAGGAAGCGTACCAGTAATATCTGTCCACTTATCTCCTGAATTATCAGTTTTAAACACTTTGCTATTGTCAAAACCACCAATTGTGATCCATATTTTATTTTCATCTGTAGAAGAAATTGCGATAGATGTAACTGAACCAGCACCAACAGGTAATGGAAAAGTATTCCATGTCTTTCCTGCATCTTTTGTTATATATGAAATAGCATCGTTTAAAGCAATGATAACACTATCATTTGCCTTTGTTACGGCTATTTTACGTATTGTAGAAGAAGCATTTGCAAAGGAAGATATTTTTTGCCAGCTACCATAAGCTCCATAAGATGTAGATCTCCACACATTTTGATAACCTGCATACATTTTGGAAGGAATTGATGGACTAAAAACATAAGGAGTTACCCAATTGCCATTTTCTTTAGTAAAATCTGGATTTATAGAACCATTCCAATCAACTCCCCCATTTGTTGTCCTATTTACATAACCATTTTGAACAGCACCATAGCGATATTTGGCATCATTATAATTAATGAGGCATTTCATGCCATCACCACCTAGAATTTGAGACCACTGATCGTATTGGAAAAAGTTGGTTCCATTATCTTGAGCTCCACCAATATAAATAGGTGTTTGTGATTGAGAAGTTGATACATGATAGAATTGCATTATTTCTAAGCCATCACTCTTATCATACCATTCTGTACCATTATTTGTTGATTGAAATACTCCCCCATCACAACCAGTAAATACAGAGTTTGCTAAACCTGGAGAAAAGTCTAAATCATGAATATCAGCATGTACATATGGTGTACCTTGATCTCCATACCAATGAGCGCTAATATCCCAAGTTGCTCCACCATCGGTTGATTTCCAGACATTAATTCCTCCAATAATAATCATATTTGGATTTGTAGGAGAACAAGCAATTGCTAAATCATACCAACCTTGGCCTCTATTATCACTGCCATCTGCATTACCACCTAAAATATTTGGTGTAGATGATCGCAAAGACCAAGTTTTACCACCGTCTACAGATCGGTAGACTCCACCATATGCTGTCCCTTTTGCATTGTCTGAACATAATGCATACATGTAATCTTGATTTGCTGGGCTTATAGCTATAGACATTCTTCCAATATTAGAAGGAATTGCAGTTTTAATTGTATCCCATTTAGTTCCAGCATCTGTACTTCTAAAAATGAGATTATTTTCACATGCAATCAAAATTGCTGGATTATCAGTACGAATCTCTAAATCTCTAAATCTAATTGAGGATTTTTTTGTCCAAGTACTACCTGCATCAGTTGAAAAATACAAACCATCTGTTGTTGCTGCAAAAAGCCTACCTGCTGTTTTAGGATGAGCAATCAATCTATGAATTTGTGTATTTTTATTCGTAGGAAATGACAATCCTGTAGCTTTCCATGATGCACCAGCATCAGTAGATTTCATGATACCAACTGAATATGTATTCCCAGCATTATTATCACCTGTGGCAATGTAAACAGTATTAATATTATTGTTTTCAATTGCAATATCAGAAACACCCAAAGATAATAACTCATCACAAGTTGATTTCCATGTAATTCCCATATCTGAACTTTTCCAAGCACCTCCAGCTGCTGAACCGGCCCAAATTAAAGCTGGTGAAGATGGATGCATTTGAATACAGTTAATTCTACCAGCACCTCCATTCTCAGGAACATCCTTGGGTCCAACATGTTTCCAGTCAGCAATATCTGCTAATGTTGATTCTGATTTATTCCTTTGTTGCATTCTTATATTTTTTTTATCATTAATTGCCTTAAACAATAGATCTGGAGTTGGAAATGAACCATCTTGTAATACTCTTGTAGACCAAAAGTTTTCCCATCTTTGAAATTGCGTATAACCTTTTGTAAGATGTTCAAATCTTCCTATGCCTTGTAAGGTATTATCTACATTATCTTTAAGGTATAATTCTCTTTGTTTTAGATAATAATCTCGCATTTCATAAAAATTATTACTGCTTTTTCCAATAATAGTCTCTATTTGTGCATTAATAATATTCGTATAAGACAGAATTATAATAGCGTATGTACATAATGTTCTTAACATATATTGTTCCTATATATTTATTGTTTAATTATCATTGTTCTATGGATGCTTTTTGTATTAGGTAATGATATATCTATGATATAACTACCTTTTTGTAACATCTGAATATCAATCTGTTCTGTAGATGATTGTAAATTACGGCTTAAAACAAAAGCGCCTGTTATATCATACATAGTAAATGTAAATGGAGATGATAAGAGCATATTCTCCAAATTAACCTGTATAAAACTATTAGAAATCAGTTCGCATGTAATCGGATTGACTTGTTGTTCTTGTACCGATAAAGCTCTTATTTCAAATGTATCAGATATGATGCTACATCCAAAGTCATTTTCTACTGTAACTATATATCTATTCCCCATAGCATTAGCTGGAATAGTAATTTTATGGGTATTTGCATTATTTAATATAGCACCAATTCTTTTCCATGTAAACTTTTTATAGGTATTTGTTATAAGTAATGTATCATTCACTCTTTGTATTAAAGGTTTTAACGGCTGCTGTCCTTGAATAACTTCTATTTTTTTAGAAGAATCTACACAAGAATTATGCTCTACATTAACGCTATATATTCCAGCCTTTTTAACTTTTACCTTTCTTGTAGTATCACCTGTAGACCACAAATACTTATCGTAATTTTTGCCTGCAGTATATAAACCTGCATCTAACTCAAGAGAATCACTAATGCTACACAATACAAATTTCGAAGTGCTAGATGTTAATTCCGGAACTTTTCTATTATTGACATTTACTAAAATTGTTTCAGAAGTACCTGGACATCCTTTAGCATTTTTAACATAAACAGTATGCGATCCAGATTGCTTTACTGAAATTGTTTTAGTTGTAGAGCCATTGCTCCAAAGATATTCAGAATAACCATCTGGAGCAGTTAATGATACTGAGTCACCAGAACAAAAGTTTAAAGATCCCTTTGTGGTAAGTGGAACTTTATAACTTTGACAATCTACTAATGGTGCTTCCCAAACAGCTCTTCCATATGTTCCTGCCCTTAGTACACCGGTTATCTTAACAATTTCAAGATTATTAATGATGACTGATGGTAACCCTGTATTGTAAGACATCCATGACGTTAATGTACTATCTCGATAATAGACTCCGATATCAGTTCCAACATATATTCTATTTGAAGTATTTTTTTGAAAAACTGCTGTATTAGTTGATACTTCAGGTAGCCCGGTTGAATAATTTTCCCAAGTAGCACCTAAATCTTTGGTTATATATACTTGTCTATTAGGTGTAAAACCACTTAAAGTAATAACTGCATAGTTTGGATTTGTAGGATGAAATACAAAATCCCTAATAGAGCCTGAATTTATACCATTAGGAAAACTTAAAGTTGTCCATGATTGACCTGCATCCTTCGATAATCTGCAAGTAGCTGAATTACCAATTACTATTACTGAAGTATCGGCTGGTGAAATTGATATAAAATTTAATGATCCAGAATTATTAGCGAAATTTGAAACCTTTTTCCACGTATTTGGTTTTCCATAATTATATGAAACCCATAGATTTGCAAAACCTGCATACATAATAGATGGATTTAAAGGATTGAAAATAAATGGGGTTACCCAATTACCATTTTCGCCCGTAACATTCATATTAATTGCATCATTAAAAGATGTACCACCATTTGTGGACACATAAATGCTTCCATAATAGATAGAACCATATACATAATTAGGATCATCTGGATTGATTAAACAATTCATTCCATCACCACCCAATACTTGTTGCCAATCCTTATTCAAACCTAAATTCGTACCATTATCTTGAGCACCCCCGATGATCATGGTTGGATCTGTTTGAGAATTAGCAACATGATAGAATTGCATAATATTAAGATTTGATGAAAGATCTGTCCAAGAAGTACCATTATTTGTTGTTTTGAATATTCCACCATCTGTAGCTGCATATAATGTTGCACCTAATGCTGGTTCAAAATCTAAATCATGAATATCCGCATGTACATATGGTGAATTTCTATCGCCATACCAATGGGCTGATATTTTCCATGTTTTCCCAGCATCGGTTGATTTCCATATATTAATTCCACCCACAAATACAATATTTGGATTAGTTGGTGAAACCGCTAAAGCTAAATCATATGTACCTTGGCCGCCATTATCTTGTCCATCATAATTATATCCTAAAATATTGGGTTTTAGAGAAGAAGTTTTTGCAACCCATGTTTGCCCAGAATTAGTTGACTGATAAAAACCACCAAAGGAATTACCACTGCTAATCAAGGCATAAACATTATTTACAGAAGAATTAGTAACTGCTATAGAAATTCTGGATGTATTACTTGGGAATGTTGTATTCGAATTTATTGTCCACTTTTCTCCGCCATCAGTAGATATATAAAAGGAATTTTGGGTAACACCATACATAGTTAATGGAGTTGCAGGTTTAAATTCTATATCTCTAAAATTACCTACTTGCTTAACTGTCCAGGTTTTACCAGCATCAATTGATTTATAAATACCATTATTAGATGCTGCATATAAGATATCGCTGCTGGAAGGGTGAATTAATATCTTGCTAATTAGTCTTGTAGAACTTGTTTTAAATGTTAAGCCAGTGATATTCCATGTTGCTCCGGCATCTGTTGACTTAAATATACCAGCAGAATAGCAATTTTGACCATCAGCATCGCCTGTAGCAGCATAAATTGCATTTGTTTTATAATCATATGCAATATCAGATATACCAAGAGAAGGTAACTTATCAGTAGTAGTTTGCCAAAGTGCTCCACCATTAACAGTCTTCCAAATACCACCACAAGCAGCACCTGTCCATAATTGAGAATTATTAGAACCTATTGGGGTTATACAATTAGTTCTTCCGGCTCCACTACCTTTTGGAACTACAGGAGATCCAACATATTTCCAAGTATTTGCTAAAACAGTTTCGGGATATTTATCATTGATTTGTAGTTCATTTTTATTTTTAATATCATTCTGTTCAACAAGATGTAATGGATTTGGAAATGTACCTTTTAAAGGATCAACTCTATCTTTCCAGAAATATTCCCAGCGTTTAAACTGAAGAAAAAGCTCAGCATCAGGGCTTTCTTTTTCATCTTCGCTAAGCTTTCTGTTTTTAAAAGCTTGTTCATAATATTTATATTTTTGTTTAGTGAATTTTTTGATAAAATTCGATTGAATTGAATAGAAATTAGATTCTGGTTGAGCAGATTCTTGACTTAATATTGGATAAATAGTAAGTACACACAAAAATGAGCAAAGAATATATATATACATAAAAAACGAAGATTTTGTGAAATATTAAATTCTAACTGGTAGAATAACTACCGGTATACTTTCTAAATATAAGCGCCTTTGCACGGCAAATACAGTATAATTATGTAACCATTTAGAGAATATTGACTCCTCTGGGAAGACAACTTGTCCACCAAAAACTATAGACTGAGGATATTTCTCAGAAATTATTTTAGATAAATCAGCAACTGTAGAGACAACATCAGTACCGACTTCAGTAAATGCTTCAGCATAAAAACCATTATTCATCATAAAATTAACATACTTTTTTGCTTCAGTGTCGATATACATTTTTAGGTTTTCAACCTCTTCACTACCTTTAAAATTACCCGCATCAACTACACCAACTTGAACAAAAACAAAGTTTTTAAATACACCTTCAAATGTTCTCATTACTGTAAATAATGTATGTAAACCTAAACCTGAAAAACCATTAACAAGAAAAACAGCAGTTTTTCCTTTACTACTTACAATCGGAATATTATTGGAATCAGGATCGGCGATTGATTTGTCATCAATTGCTGTAAGTACTAAATCATCTAAGCGTCGTAAAAGTTTCGATGTTTCATTATAATGCCTTCTGAAAGATAGAACTAACAGAACTAAACTCCCAGTCATAATAAGAGTTATCCAACCACCTTCAGTAAATTTGATAATTACAACAGCAATAAGGATAAATGCTGATAGCACTAATCCTAATCCATTAATTGCAATTTTACGTTTCCAATATTTAAATGTTTTTTTAACCTGTAACCAATGTCTAACCATTCCTAATTGTGACAATGTAAATGTTATAAACACATTAATTGAATATAAAACAACTAATAAATGAACAGATCCTCCAGACAATAACATGATTATTCCAGCGGTAATTCCCACTAATAACACTCCATTTTGCGAAACTAATCTATCGCTAAGCATTGCAAAACGTGTTGGAAACCATCTGTCTAAAGCCATATTAGAGAGTATTTGTGGTCCACCTAAAAAACCAGCCTGAGCGGCAACAAATAATAGGACAGCTTCACTGAATAATACTACAAATAATACTGTACTAGATATTTCACTTCCCAGATTCATTGTTAATTTATCAAAAAGAACAGCATTCAGTGTTTTACCTTCAACATGTTGAACATTGAATAAAGCATATGCTATCATTAATCCTACAGCTACAAAAGCTAATGACACAGCCATATACTTCATTGTAGTTTTTGCTGTCTCAACTCTTGGTTCACGTAGAATAGGCATTGCATTACTTACAGCTTCTATACCTGTATATGTACCTGCACCCATGCTATATGCTCTTAACAAAAGGACAATTGTTCCCCACCAACCTAATTGTGATGTTGCAGAACCAAATTGATCAGCTGTTTTTTGAGCTACATCTGGTAATTCGAAAATATGTGTGCCAAACACATAAAATATTGCGGCAACATGTGTAATGACAAAAACAATAAATATTGGTAATAGAAATGTTACTGATTCCTTTATTCCACGTAGATTGAGAATAATTAATAAGGCTGTCCCCATTAAACCAGCAATTAATTTATATCCATGATATTCTAAAGGTAAATAACTGAATAATGCATCTACACCGCTAGCAATAGATATCGTAATAGTTAATACATAATCTATTAATAATGCACATCCTGCTACCATTCCAATTTCAGGAGATAATAATTTACTAGCCACTAAATATCCACCGCCGCCAGATGGAAATAATTCTATAATCTGAGAATAGCTTGCACTAATTACCATAATAGTAATAGCTGTTCCAATAGCAATAAATATCGATAAATATGGATATTCCCCTAATGCTCTAAAAGCTTCTTCTGGGCCATAGCAAGATGATGATAATCCGTCTGCTCCTAAACCAACCCATGCAAAAAATGCAACTAGAGTTAATTTATGAAACATTGAAGTATCTTTTAGATTTTTACCTTCGCCTATAAAAACTTTCTTTAAAGTAGTAACTAGTTTAGACATATTAACATTTGATTAGTACAAAATTCATTATTAATTTCTTGGATTATTTTCACCCAAAATACCAGAAGGAATTGGAGATTTTAGACCATATTTTTCAACTGAATGTTTTTGTATATGTTCAATTGCTTCGTGGATAGAATCAGTAAATTTTATAAGAGATAAATCTTCTTTATCTATTGCGCCTTCATCTGCCATGGTATTAAGCATAATATCAAGACTTGCATAATATTGTGTACCTAAAACTACAATAGGAAAATCTTTGATTTTTTTTGTTTGAATTAACGTTAAAGCTTCAAATAGTTCATCCATGGTTCCAACACCTCCAGGCAAGACAATAAAACCATAAGAATATTTAAACAATAAAAACTTTCGAACAAAGAAATACTTAAACGTGGCAAATGAATGCATAAATACATTAGGATATTGTTCAAAAGGAAGCAATATTTTAGCACCTACAGATAATCCACCATGTTGAAAAGCACCTTTATTTGCAGCTTCCATTATTCCGGGTCCGCCGCCTGTCATAACCGTAAACCCTAATTCTGCTAACTTTTTTCCTACTTCAACACCTATTTCATAATAAGGATGATTTTCTTTAAATCTAGCAGATCCAAATACAGTAATACAAGGCCCAACAAAGTGAAGGATTCTAAATCCAAGAATAAATTCTTTGCAGATAGAGAATGTAAACAGAAGTTCTTTAAGTCTAGATTTTGGGCCTTCTAGAAAAAATAGTTCTTCTTTAGAGGAAGGTACTTGTAATTTATTTTTCATAGGTTTCAAAACTCGATACGTGAATTTAAAGCAAATTTACTAAGAATATAATCCACGATACTCAAAATCTTCAGTTTTTATCCTTTAGATTGAATAGAATATACTATTACATTATCTTTGTCAATCGAATATTATACTTATATATAGGATATTAATCAATGACACATTTTCATAATTACATTAGTGGAGTCTTCACTTCTTCTAATTCTTCCGAAACTTTCGCAAATACAAATCCTGCAGATAGAGACGATTGCATCGGTATATTTCCAGATTCAAATGCTATAGATATTAATGATGCTGTACATGCTGCTTCATTAGCTTTTAACTCTTGGAGTAAATTACCGGCTCCAAAACGAGGTGATATTCTAAGAAAAGCTGGAGATATTTTTACAAGAAGAAAAGATGAACTTGCTAAAATAATGACAAGAGAAATGGGAAAACCTATATTTGAAACTCTAGGAGATATTCAAGAAGCAATAGATACAGCATATTATGCTGCAACGGAAACAAGAAGATTATTTGGTTATACAACTCCCAGTGAGATGCCTAATAAAATGAACATGTCTTTTAGAATGCCAATTGGCGTTTGTGGAATTATCACTGCTTGGAATTTTCCAATTGCAGTACCATCTTGGAAAATACTTCCCGCTTTAGCTTGTGGCAATACAGTAGTTTTTAAACCTTCTGAAGATTCACCACATTCTGCTCATATTTTTGCTGAAATACTTGAAGAAGCTGGATTACCTGCTGGTGTTTTTAATGTGGTATATGGAAAAGGTTTAACAGGGTCTTTATTGGTGGATCATCCAGACATAAGTGTTATAGGATTTACCGGTTCAACAGCTACAGGTACTGCAATTGCCGCTAAGTGTGGTGCATCAAATAAAAAATGTTCATTAGAAATGGGTGGTAAAAATGCTCAAATAGTAATGAATGATGCGAATATGGATTTAGCTTTAGAAGGAGTTTTGTGGGGAGCATTTGGAACTACAGGGCAACGTTGTACAGCAACATCAAGATTGATTTTACATAAGGATATCTATGATGATTTTATTAATAAATTAATTACAAAAGCAACATCAATCAGAATTGGAAATGGATTACATGATAGTACACAAATGGGACCTGTAATCAATCACAAGCAATTAGAAAAGATTCAAGAGTATGTTCGAATTGGTAGGGATGAAGGAGCTATTTGTGTCCTTGGTGGCGATATAGAAGACAAAAATGAATGTGCAAAGGGATATTTTTTCAAACCAACTATTTTCATTGATGTATTACCAAATATGAGAATATTTAAAGAAGAAATATTTGGACCCGTCTTATCTGTCACAAAAGCTGATTCATTACAGCATGCTATTGACTTGGCAAATGACTGTAATTATGGTTTATCTTCATCATTATTTACTGGAAGTGTAGATGCTGCATTCCAAGCGGTTAGAGATATACAGGCTGGAATTACATATATAAATGCTCCAACAATTGGTGCCGAAGCTCATATGCCATTTGGAGGTATTAAAGGAACCGGGAATGGACATCGTGAAGGTGGTTGGACAGCATTTGATATTTTCACAGAGTGGAAAACAGTATATATAGATTATTCTGGAAGTCTTCAAAAAGCTCAAATTGATAATTATTAAATTATGTCTGTAAGTTTTACATACTGTTATTTGTCTTAACACTATTGCTCAAGAGTATCATTATGCCTGTTGGCAATAAGAATCAAGCTAAATATGCATCCCCTAGTATAAAAGAACAACACATTTCAATTGAGATCGTTGAACTGTTCAACCTGTTCTTAAAAGGAGATGATAATGCAGCTTTACTATTGTTCAACACATTTAATAAAAGAATTTATCTTTATTGTGCAAAAATTGTTAGTAATACTTACATAGCTGAAGATATTACTCAAGAAGTTTGGGAAAGGATTATAAAATTACGGTTTCAAGAAGGTACTAATATTTTAAACCCTATTGGATTTATCTTTACTATAGCTAGAAACCTATGTTTAAATCATATCAAATTACAAAAGCAAATTGTTTCACTTGATTCATTAGATGACTTTCGATTACCCTCTGTACATCAACCAGGAAGTACCTCTGTAGAAGAACTTGTTAATACTTCCCTGAATGCATTGAAATTTGAAGATCGTGAATTACTTGTTTTGCATATGTATTGTGGTTACAGATTTGATGAGATTGCAGAAATGCTTAATATATCTCCAAATGCTGTCTGGACAAGAGCTTCTAGAGCCAGAGCGCAGCTCAGAGAGATTATTTCTAGATATCAAAGAAATGATAAAAATATATAAAATTCTACATTTTGGACTAGCTGATGGATATCTCACCACATATTGAAATTGATAGGTTTACATCTGGTTTAATGTCACCAGAAGAATGTTCGCAATTTCTTTCTAGAATAGAGACTGATAGTCATTTGAAAGAATTGTTTGATGCAGATTTATTGTTAACATCTACAGTTGAACATCAAATGAAAACGCTATTAACGCATAATCTAACTTATTCTTCAATTAACTTTACAGAATCTTTACTAGTTGCACCTACTATTTCTACAGGCTCTCACGCTTTTATCTCATATATAAAAGGTAGTACAATAGTAAATACGGTTCTTATATGTTCAATAGTTGGTTTATTTTCATACTTGATTATTCATAATAGATCAAAAGATATTAATACTCAAAATAATCAATATCTTTCAAGGTCTAATCAAAGTCCATTGATACATACTATACAAGCTCCTAGGTATATAGAATCCTCTTATACTCCTACTGAAACAGCTAAAGGTAAAATAATTAAATCATACAAAACAATTTCTAAAGAATCTATTGTTAAAACAATAGACCCACCAACTTTAAAAAAAGTAATCCTAGAAAATTCCCATTCCAGATTTAGAAAAAAAATAGATATTTCTAATTAGTTTTGAATCAAGTATATAAACCATTATTATGAACAATAATGGTTTTTTTTATATGAGCTAATTTAAAAGTTCTATTTTCGTAATTTTACAGTAGTGATTATTTACTTTTCTTGAAATGATATGCCTTTCAGATCTACAAAAAAATACATACAATATAAATTTGACACCTTGATGTCCAAGGGAGTTATATCTCTTATCTCTGGATTATTTTTTATATCAGTAATCTTTGTTTTTATCATTGCTATCATAGGTGCATTATTAGGTATCAGTAATAGCGAGGCAACAACAGTTGGTTTTTGGGATTTGGTGTGGTCTACGGTCTTACATTCTTTAGATGGTGGTGTTATAAGCTCCAATAAAGGCAATTGGATGTTTATGACATTGATGTTTATAGCTACACTTGGTGGCATGGTATTGATATCAATACTTATTGGTGTATTGAATAGTGGTATAGCAAAGCAATTGGAAAACTTAAGAAAGGGTCGTTCATTAGTAATAGAAAATGGTCATACTGTCATTTTAGGGTGGTCACCCCAAATATTTTACATTATAAGTGAGCTTATTACTGCAAATAAAGGGAAGAAAAATGCTTGTATTTCGATTTTAGCTGAAAAAGATAAAGTTGAAATGGAAGATGAGATATTCATGAAAATTGAAAACTTTTCAAATACAAAAATTGTTTGCAGAACTGGTAATCCTATAGATTTAACAGATTTAGAAATCATTAATCCGCATACTGCTAAGTCTATCATTATTTTATCACCAGAGACAAGTGATGACCCTGATTCACTGATGATAAAAATGATTTTAGCTATAACCAATAATCCACAAAGAAGACCAGATAAATATCATATTGTTGCAGAGATAAGAGATCCTAAAAATATAGAAGTTGCTAGGCTGGTGGGTAAGAATGAAGTCTCATTTATCTTGATGGAAGATGTTCTTTCTAAAATCATAGCTCAAACTTGTAGACAATCAGGATTATCAGTAGTATTTCTAGAACTTCTAGATTTCAAAAGAAATAGAATTAACTTTATCGAGGAAAATTCTTTAGTAGGCAAACAATTTCATCGTGCATTATTTGCCTACAATGAAGCAACACCAATTGGAATTAGATATTCAAATGGAACAATACAATTAAATCCTCCTGGTAGTAGAGTAATCGAACGTGGAGATAAAATTATAGCCGTTGCCGAAGATGGTTCAAAAATTCATTCAACAGCAAATCCTGATTTAAATATAGATGGAACTGCGGTTATACTAACAGATATTACAAATAAGAAACCAGAAAAAACACTTATACTTGGATGGAATAGACAAGCCAAAACAATAATTTCAGAACTTGATAATTATGTAATTTCAGGTTCAAAAGTTAATGCAGTTTCAGAATCTAATGAAATTGAAAATGAACTGATTGAACTGTCTAAATCATTAAAAAACATACAATTACAATATACATTTGGCGATACAAGTAATAGAAGAGTTTTAGATAGCATAGATTGTAAGGAATATGATCATATTATCATTTTAAGTTATTCTCAAATCCTTGATATTCAAGAAGCTGATGCCCGAACAATTTTTACATTATTACATTTAAGAGATATTGCAGAAAAAGCTGGACATCCATTCTCTATTGTAAGTCAAATGCTCGATGTTAGAAATCGTGAACTTGTTAATGTAACAAGAGCTGATGACTTTGTTGTTAGTGATAAATTAAATAGCTTGATGCTATCACAAGTTTCTGAGGAAAAAGAGCTGGCATTAGTTTTTGAAGATTTATTTCAGTCTGAAGGTTCTGAGATATATTTAAAGCCTGCTTCCGAATATATTGAATTAAGAAAACCAATCAATTTTTATACAGTTGTAGAAGCTGCAAAGAGAAGAAATGAAATTGCTATTGGTTGTAGAATGCTATCAAGATATGATGAAGACGCTATTGAACAAGGAGTGATTATTAACCCTGATAAATATAAACTCTTTACATTTTTTGAAGAAGATAAAATTATCGTTCTTGCTGAGAATGATTGGTAATTAATGTAGACAAAACAGCCATTCTTATAGCTAAGCCATTATTAACTTGTTCTCTAATTAGTACTCGTTTATTGTTCATTATTCCCTCTTGAATTTCCATTCCATAATTTGCAGGGCCGGGATGTAATACAATTAGATCTTCATAGCGTTCAAGCAGAGAATTTGTTAAACCAAAATGCCTAGAATATTCTTTCATGTTCACAAGTGATAGATCTTGCATTCTTTCCTTTTGAACTCTCAACATACTTACAATATCTGTCCATTCTAAAGCATCTGACAACCTAGAAAAGTATCGTACATTCCAATGTTGGATATTTCTAGGAATTAATATTCCTGGAGCACAGATACCTACCTCTATACCTAATTTTTGAAAAAGTTGAATTGTAGATCTTGCAACTCTACTATGTAATATATCCCCTACAATTGTAACCTTCTTCCCTTGTAAGTTTCCATAATGCCTGTATAATGTGAATGCATCCAATAATGCTTGTGTAGGATGCTGATGCTGCCCATCACCAGCATTAATAACTTGTCCAGTAACATTATTACAAATCATATCGGCTGCACCGCTATAAGGATGACGTACAATCCACATATCGATATGCATTTGATCAATTGTTTGAATAGTATCGATTAAAGACTCACCTTTTGAAACACTACTACCATTTGATTGAAATACAATTGTATGTGCACCTAGTCTCTTACAAGCAATTTCAAAGGATATTCTTGTTCTTGTTGAGGCCTCAAAAAAAGCAAGGACTACAGTTTTCCCGTATAAAACTTTTTCTATAGAATCTGTTTTAAGTGTCTTGAATAAATTAGCTTGATTAAACAAATGATAAACATCAGATATTGTTAAATCGCTAACTAAAAGTAAATGTGGATTCATACTATAACTTGTAAAAAAAAACCGCTCAGAAGAACGGTTTTTTAAATTCACTAAAAAATAATATTTGTTTATTTTTTCTTAGTTGCTTTTGATCCCTTTTCAGAGTTAACTACTTCTTTTAAGGATTTACCAGCAGAAAATTTAGGAACTGTACGAGCAGGAATAGTTAATGCTTCTCCAGTTCTAGGGTTTTTTCCTGTACGTGAAGCACGATTACTTGTACCGAATGTACCAAAACCCAAAAGCGCTACACTTTCACCAGCGCCTAATTGCTCTGATATAGTAACAAATACGCTACTGACAGCTTTCTCTGCAGCTACTTTAGTTAATCCAGATTTCTCGGCAACTGATGCAATGAGTTCTTGTTTATTCATTTAATTTCTCCATAAACACAATATGCTATAACGAATTACATTCGCAATTTAGCATAATATATATGAAAAAGACAAGTACTATTTTCATTAAATCAAATAAAGTTCAATATTTAGCTTTATTGTTAAACATATTAGGATAAATACTTGAATATTGGTAGAAATACTGACATCCACAATAGCAAATACATAATCATAATAGTATAGAGTGCTGCAACAATATCGTCAGCAAACACCCAAATGCTACCTTTGCGAGAATTAAGCCAAGAAATAGGAAATGGTTTTGCTATATCAAATAGTCTGAAAAATATCAGAGCAATTACATTCCAGATCCATGTCTTTGGAAAAATTGGAACAGATAGAATTAACCACATTCCTACAACTTCATCAATTACAATCTTAGAAGCATCATTTCCCCAGTGATCTTCTAAATATGGTACACTCCACAAACCTAATACACATGCTACGATTGTCATGATGATAATAATATATGACGGTGCATTAAAAATTACAATTAATAATGCCAAAGTAGAAGCAATTGTACCAGGAGCTATACTACTATAGCCAGCACCAATAAATGATCCAACTCCTATCTTGGTTATGGCAATCCAATCACTTTTAATAAGAGATTTTATAAGTATACTATTTTGAATAAAATATTCAACAGATGTATACAATGTAAGTATGGTTATCCCTAACATTGCTAAGTAAAGAGAGTATTCAATATTACCTTTATGATCAATAATAGTCATTGATAAATAAGAATTATTTAGAATGATAAGATATATCAATACAATTAATATATAAACCATTTGAATGAAGGTTTTGGTTTTTGCAGCTTTTGAAGTAATTATTGGAGTACCTAATGTATCGGCATATAATCGTAGTAAGGTGGTGATGATGTCTCTTGTTGTTATGATAATTATCATCCAAAGTGGAATAATATTCATACTTACAAAAGCAAAGAATGCTGCGCTTGTTAACACTTTATCTGCTAATGGGTCGAAGAATGAACCAAAATCAGATACCTCTTTTCTTAAACGAGCTAACATCCCATCAAAATAATCAGATAAAGCTCCAATAATAAATATTACACATGCAATATTTATGGACTTTACATCATTATTTGTAAGCAAGACATAAAATATGGGTGCAATAATAATTCTAGTAAAACTTATAATATTTGGTAGTGAATAATTCATATTATTTGGATATTTTTAAACAATAAAGAACTAAATTACAGCAATTATTTAAGTTAATAAGTGTACAATCAATAATAGAAGAGTTGTATGATTAAAGCTGAACTAGCAAGAAGTATTTTTCATGCTTCATATTTAACTGGTGAATTTTTATTACGATCAGGTAAGATTAGCAATGAATATTTTGATAAATATTTATTTGAATCAAATCCTTTATTACTGAAGCATATTTCAAGATATATGGTTGAGCTTTTACCAAATGGTACAGAAATGTTAGCTGGTTTAGAAATGGGAGGAATTCCAATTGCTACCGCTATCTCTTTAGATTGTGGATTACCATTAACCTTTATAAGGAAAAAAGCAAAGAATTATGGAACTTGCAAAGTTAATGAAGGTCCTTCTATGGAAGGCAAGAATATAGTTATTATTGAAGATGTCATTACAAGTGGTGGGCAAGTTATTTTAAGTGCACAAGACATAAGAAAAACTGGTGCAAATATATTGTGTACAATTTGTGTAATTAATCGTCAACAAGGTGGCACAGAAGCTTTAGAACAGGCTGGAATCCCTTTAATATCATTATTTACAATGGATGAATTAAAATCAGCATGATAGGCCAGTTTATATCCATTCATCAAATGACGAAATAGCTGAAAAGTCTTGATATGGGGCATATTTTCTCAGTATATTTAATAATGCACTCATATCTTTTGGCATATCAGCTTCAAACCTAATTGGTAAGTTTGTTCCTGGATGTATAAATTCTAATGCAAAAGCATGCAGAGGAACTCTTGACATTATGGGTTTCTCTTCTGTATTCTTAGCTAATTTAAATTTTCTTTTAATTGTAGATAAGAAAAACTCACCAATACTACCATAATCTTTATCTACAAGCATTGGGTGTCCAATTGCAGCTAAATGGACCCTAATTTGATGCTGACGTCCTGTTCTTGGCCTACACTCCATAAGTGATGCGACTCTAAACCTTTCTTTCAACAAGACTTTTGTGAACGACTCTTTACCTCTAGCCGATGGTTTCATCAGTCCTTTCTTTACAGTGTCAGGAGCTAATGGAATATCAATTTCTAATGATTCCTTTTCAAATATTCCCCTTACAATAGCATAATATATTTTTTCTACAGTATGTTGTTCAAATTGCATACTTATATGTCTGTGAGCTTCCGCATTTTTTGCGAATACTAATATTCCCGATGTATCCTTGTCTAGTCTATGCAATGTAAATACTTCTTCAAATTGATTTTGTAAGAATCTTTTAACATTTGGTGCATTATGTTCAAATCTATCAGGAATACTTAACATTCCAGATGGTTTATTGACAATGATTATGTCATTGTCATGATAAATAATAGTAGGTTTCATAGTAACTTAATTTTTTAATTCCCAATCTTGGCCTTCACACGGCAATGAATTATTACTGATATGCTCGTCATAAAGAGTACACATTTGTCCAGTATTATCAAAATGCTTACAACTACCACACATAGTAGATTCTTCTAAACTCTCAATTCTATCATTAAAAATAGAATATTGTCTAAAAGATGGATAAATAACAAAGAGCATTATTGCTATTGCAATAATAAACCAATATTGTTGAAACATCCATTCATCAATGATCCACCATGTTATTAACATGATAAGGGCTAATCTAAGCATTGCTCCTAAAACAATACTTCCTGTTGTGATCAATGGGAAAGGATTATCATTATTGTCTTTACCAGTTTTGGTAAATCTATGTAAGAATGTATCCATTAATCTATCTATCATAATATTTCCTTTTTGAAGTATGACGAATTATAATGAATAAGATTATCAGAAGAGCTATTAATGATAAATTCTATTTTTCCATGTAGAACCTTTATCAAAAAATCGTTCATACATTGATATACATCCAATATATATAATTGAACAGGCAGTTAATGGATATAAAAAGATCATATACTTTCTAAAACTGAAAAGCTGGCCTACAATATATTGTATTACTAACATTATTAAGATATGCAGAATGATGAATATTGAAAGAATATATAAAGATTGATTATACATCATAAAAGGTAGTAAAATGAATGGTAGTATATAAGCAATACATAAATGGACAAGGAAGAAGATCATAATTCCATAATTATAATCGAACCCTGCAAAAATGTTCTTGGAGAAACCTTGAATAATTTCACTAGCATTATTATACATCCTACAGGATAGTATTAAAGATCCATTTTTTAAACTGATTATGCCTCCAGCACTCTTTATCTTTTTACCTAATTGTATATCTTCTACAATCATTTGTTTTACAGTCTCATGACCATTTATTGAGTTATATATTGACTTTTTAAACATCATAAACTGTCCATTCATTGCAGTAAAAGCAGGATTTGGACTAAATTGTATTGCTTTAATAGAAATATAAGCTGTATATAAAGTTAGCATCATAGGAATAATGATCTTTTCTACATATGTATTCATTATTTGATTTGGTACTAAAGATAGAAGGTCTATGTTTTCTTTATTGATTGTTTGTGTTGCTGTTAATAAACATGAAGATTCATGAATTGTATCTGCATCAGTAAATATTAGATATTCACCTTTTGCAAGTAGACTTAATTGATGACAAGCATAATTTTTACCCATCCAATCTTTAGGTAGGGGTTTTCCTTGTACTATTTTTAATTTTTCAGGATATTTCAAGCATAATGATTCAAGAATTTTTAATGTTTCATCAGTAGAATTATCATCAAGTACAATAATTTCATATGTTGGATACTGTTGATTTATCAATGATTCTATACATTGCTTAATAACTTTTTCTTCATTTCTAGCAGGAATGAGAACACTGATAAATGGGAGATCTTTAATTGTTGAAATTGATATTGGTTGGATGGGTTTAAATGCAAAACGGTTTTTTATTGTTACTATTAATAATATCAATAAAATGAATAAAGAAGTTATAATTACAGGTAAAATGTGAATCATGTGCTATTATAAAAAAATCCTTTCCGAATACGATAATAAGGAAAGGATTTACATTGGTAGGAAGTTCTTAAGAATTTAAAACTTGAAGAAATTCTCTATTATTTTTTGTGCCATCTAATTTATCTTGAAGTAAATCCATAGCTTCAAGACTTGTTAAATCACTCAATACTTTTCGTAAAATCCATATCCTAGCTAGTTCTTCTTGAGACATCAATAATTCGTCGTGTCTTGTACTAGATCTGTTGACATCTATTGCTGGGAATATTCTTCTTTCAGCTAATTTTCTATCTAAAACTAATTCCATATTTCCTGTACCTTTGAATTCTTCAAAGATCACTTCATCCATTCTGCTACCTGTATCTATTAAAGCTGTTGCTATAATAGTTAATGAGCCACCTTCTTCAATATTCCTAGCTGCACCAAAAAATCTTTTCGGTTTATGTAAAGCATTTGCATCAACACCACCAGATAATATTTTTCCAGAATGAGGAATAACTGTATTATGTGCTCTTGCTAATCTTGTAATAGAATCCAATAGAATAACAACATCTTGCTTGGCTTCTACCAATCTTTTTGCTTTTTCTAAAACCATATCCGCAACTTGTACATGTCTTTCTGGTGGTTCATCAAATGTAGATGATATTACCTCTGCTCGTACAGATCTTTGCATATCTGTTACTTCTTCAGGTCTTTCATCAATCAATAAAACAATAAGTTTCACTTCTGGATGATTTCTTGCAATAGAATTAGCTACCTTTTGTAAAAGTACAGTTTTTCCAGATTTAGGAGGAGATACAATTAATCCACGCTGACCTTTACCAATTGGTGATAATAAATCAATGATACGCATGGAGTACTCATTAGGTACTGTTTCTAAGTTGAGCCTTCTAGTAGGATATAAGGGTGTTAAATTGTCAAATATTGTTCTATCTCTCATTACATCTGGAGAAACAAAATTAACTGATTCAACTTTTAATAATGCAAAAAAACGTTCGCCTTCTTTTGGAGGTCTTACATGGCCTCGAACAGTATCACCAGTTCTTAAACCAAACTTTTTAATCTGAGAAGGTGAAACATATATATCATCAGGAGATGGCAGATAATTATAATCCGATGCTCTTAGAAACCCATATCCATCACCCAAAACTTCTAAAACGCCTTCACTAATTGTTCCTTCAGATGCCTGATCTCTGGACTGTTTTTGTGCTTGAACTTCTATTATTTTAAAGATTAACTCTTGCTTCCTAAGATCACTATATTCTTCGATTCCTAATGATTTAGCAATTCGAGTCAATTCAACAATTTTCTTTGACTTCAATTCCGTAATGTCAATTAAACCAACTGAAGAAGTAGATGTAACCGTATCTACAGAACTTTGTGGTTTGTCTTGATGAGAATAATTTTTAGGAATAGGAGCTGGTCTACTTTGATTCATTGAAGAACTATCCCTATTTGATGATCTTGGATCAGAAGAGCGTGGATTAGTGGGTTTAGAAGTATTGCGTGTTGTCCGCATTATAAATACCGGATAAAAGTGTTTAAAGTATGTTTATGTATGCAACATATTCATGAAATAGAAGGATATATAATGATTTTTGGGAATGTGCTATTGTTCTGTGTAACCTGATAAAGAACAAATGCTAAAATATGCGGTTGGTATAGTACCAAAAACTACTGCTTGCGATGCAAATATGAATGATATATTTCACATAAAAAAATAAATTATTTTGTAATTGATTAATCTTCTGGAATTAAATCAAAATTAACAGACTTTCTTAGTGTAGAAATCGCTTCATTCATCTGATTTTGCGTTGAATATCCCCAAAGAAGTATTTGATAATAAGAATTACCATTTTGAATTCTCCTGTCAAAATATGACATAATTTTCTTCTTTTCCCATTTTTCTATCATTGATAATGCTTCTTGTTCTGTATAAACTTTTTCAGCTCTTATTTCATAAGGAAATAATGAAGGGTCTATCCATCTACATTCTACCCTGCGATTCATGATAGTTTGATAATATTCATTCTCATCTGGATAAATTGGTTTAATATTACTTAGCCCTCGTATTCTTATTTGATTTGGATCAACACCTGTCATTATTAAGTATTTTCTTACGGCACTTGCCCTTTGTAATGCTAGGGCTAATGCATCATCATTAGATTCTAGTAATGATGAATAGCCAATAATTTCAATAATTTTTGTTGGATTTAGTTTTAAAACAGCACCTAGATTTTGTATATGCAAGTAGAAAGATGTGTCTATAGATGTATTTGAATCATAAAATAAGTTGACAATTTTATATCTAGATAATTTTGAATTTTCATCTACATTACTAAGTACTTTTTGCGATAATACAGTATCATTCGTAGGTAATTTCACAGATATATAGAACGATTCTCCACTTTTAAGAATAGAATCAGCAATCAATACTTCGTAAAATGTACCTTTATTGATTCTCATTAAAGAAATGAGAGAAGAAACACATGTATTTGTATCAGATGAAGATAGATCTAAAAAAGTACCGCCAGACTTAGAAGCTAAATATTTCAATGAATAATTGTCTAAAACCTCATTATTTATATTACATACATGAATCGATATATTTCTTTTCTGTGCATTTTTTACAATAGATTCAGCATCATGAATATAAGATCCATTATCTGGGCCACTTGTTAAAACTATGATATCAGCATCATCGGCTATATCTTTATTCTTTAGAATAGAATCAATTACATGATAAATACATCTAATTCCTGCTGGTTTATATCCTTGATAGGCATTAATTGCATTTATTATGTCAGTTTTATTTTTTAGGATTTGTTGCGAAACAATTGATGTATTAAATCGAATAAAATGGAGTGAATCAATATCATTTATCTTGTTAATTGCTTGATATAGATAGGTATTAATGATTGATTGATTATGTATCATTTCTAAAGATTGATCCAAGGCTATCACAATGGAAGATTTTTTCGAAAGACGAATTTCAGGTTTTACTTTGAAGCTGGCATTTAACGTAGAATCTTCATGTTGAAAAGAAATGGATGTTTCAATTATTTTATCATTAAGTATGAAGCCTTGATTATTATGTATCGAGAATACATATTTATGATGAGAAGAATCAAATTGAACAAACCTTTTATGTACTAAGCGCAATGATTGTGAAAATGAATCATTTATAGATAAAACATTATTCTGAGTACTATCTTGAGAAAATGTATCTTTATTATTATCTACATATATAGTCCTTAACTGAACCACTGAGTCATTCTTTCCCTTATAAGCTACTATTCTATATGTTGTATTTTGCAAAGGTAGTAAAACAGTAGAATCTTTTGTTCGATAAGTAGTTAAATCCCCTTCAATTTTAACTGAATCTGCATTTTCAAATTGCCATGATAATTTTGCTTTTGACCCCTTAGTGATATCTGTTTCACCAGATATTTGCCTTAAAGTGAGCTGTTTTGTAGATGTACACCCCCAAAGACATAATATTAAGATAAATAAGAAACAATAGCGCATTTGGAACATGTGAATATGTATATTTTTTTTACAAATTTATAATAAATACTAAATGATTTACAGCTTATGCAAATAATTTTATTGCTTTTTTTACACTATGTATAAAAATATCAATTTCTTCTTTAGTATTATAAAAAGCAAATGATGCTCTGGTGGTGGCGGGCACATTAAAGAATTTCATTAATGGTTGTGCACAGTGATGTCCTGCCCTAACTGCAATACCATCGCGATCTAGTAATGATGCTATATCATGTGGGTGTATTGAATCAACTATAAAAGATATAGCACCCATACGCTGTTTTGCATTACCAATTATTGTTATTTCTGGAATTGATTGCAATAACTCTAAAGCATAAGCATATAGAAAGTTCTCATAAGCATGTATGCTTTCAAATGATAAAGAAGAAAAGAAAGATATTGCAGTACCTAGACCTATAATTCCCTCTATATTTGGTGTTCCTGCTTCGAATTTATATGGCAAACCAGCATATGTAGATTTTTCAAATGTAACTTTATGTATCATATCGCCTCCTGCTTGATATGGTGGCATGTGATTCAAAAGTTCTTCTTTTCCATAAAGAACACCAGTACCAGAAGGCCCATATATTTTATGTCCAGAAAAAACCATAAAGTCACAATCTAATGCTTGAACATCGATAGGAATATGTTGTATGGCTTGGCATGCATCTAATACTACAGGAATATTATTTTGTCTTGCTAAGCTAATTATCTCTGAAATAGGATTTACCGTACCAATTACATTCGACACATACACAATTGATATAATTTTTGTTTTATTACTTATTAATTCTTGTAATGAATCAATCAGCAATTCACCATTTTTATCAATAGGTATAATTTTTAAGATACATCCTTTCTTTTCACAAAGTATTTGCCATGGTAGTATATTGGCATGATGCTCCATTTGAGAAATAATTATCTCATCATCTTTTTGTATAAATGCATCTCCAAAAGAAGAGGCAATAAGATTAATTGCTTCTGTTGCTCCCTTTGTAAATATAATTTCTGATTGTTTTTTTGCATTGATAAAAGATCGAACAATTTCTCTAGTTTGTTCAAACAAGTCTGAAGACTTTTGACTTAAATAATAAACTCCCCTATGGACATTGGCATTATAGTTTTGATAAAAATGTGTAAGGGTATCTATAACAGCTTGTGGTTTTTGTGTAGTTGCTGCATTGTCCAAATATATCAATGGTTTATCATATACCGAAGTATGCAGAATTGGAAAATGATCTCTCCATTGATTAATCAAATGTACAGATGTATCGTCTATCATAATCGTGTTAGATATTGTGAAATAAGCACATCAATACTCTCTTTTAGATCTTCATTGGGTATATCATCAATAATTTCATTCATAAAAGCTTTCATCAATAAAGATTTAGCTATGTTCTCTGGGATTCCGCGAGAAATTAAATAGAAAAGTTGATCGCTATCTAAAGCACCAGAAGTAGCACCATGACTGCATTTAACATCATCAGCAAATATTTCTAATTGAGGTTTTGTATTTAATGATGCATTATCTGATAATAATAAAGATTTGTTGGATTGATAAGCATTCGTTTTTTGTGCATCTTTAAAAACAAATATTTTTCCATTAAAAACTATTGTTGATTCATCATGTAAGATATGCTTAAACAATTCATTACTTTCACAATGCGGAGCTATATGATTAACAACTGTATGATTATCTACAAATTCATTTTTTTTAGTTAAGATAGCACCATAAATATTTGCTTCTGCATATTGTTCTACTAAAGATGCATTAATTTCATTTCTTGTAAATGCTGTTCCGGCATTGACAATATGAATTGTTGAGCTAGCCTTTGTTTTAATAGAAGAGTAATGACCATAGAAAAGATAATTTTCTTCTAATGAAGTTTGATTCACTGTGAAATCAATTGAACTATTTGGATGAATATCTACCTCTATGATTTCATTGATAATATGATGCTTACCATGTATGGTATATGATTCTAATAATTCTACTTTTGCGTTTTCTTGAACACTGATAAACAATCTTGGATTACACAATAATGGCTGATTCTCATGTACATTTCCAATGATATGGTGTATCTGAATTGATATATCTTCACCTGGATGGCAATTCACATGAATTCCATGATTAAAGAGAGAGGTATTGATATCTACAAATGGATTATCTTTTGCATTCACTAATGTGTTGAAGCTCTCTGGTATTGATATGTCATCCAATACTTCTATGTCTACATTCTTACTTACATTTTTTGACAAAGTTGATGAATAATAACCATCTAAGAATACTATCGTTGAAATTTTGGAATCAACTTGCATGATATTATGTAATGGCAATTCAGCAAGCTGAAATGAAGTATGTATGTGTTTATATAAATTTATATATTTCCAATCTTCATTTGAAGGGGTTGGTATTCCTTTCTTAATAGCAGATTTCTGTGCACTTTGTTTTATCGTGCTTAATGGTTTATCAGAAATATTTTCTGCACTAAAAAGAGAAGAGTTTAATAAATCAGATAATAAATATGTATTCATGATATGATAATATGTTCAGTAAATAAAAGGTGTTTTTAGGCTAATGATAAATCTTCTTTAATCCAATCATAACCTCTAGACTCAAGTTCAAGTGCTAAGTTTTTATCACCTGATTTTACAATTTTTCCTTTATATAATACATGTACATAGTCAGGAATAATATAATCTAATAATCTTTGATAATGTGTTATAAGAATTGTTGCATTATCTTTTGTTTTTAAGGCATTCACTCCATGAGAAACTATCTTTAATGCATCTATATCTAATCCTGAATCCGTTTCATCTAATATTGACAATGTGGGTTCTAACATAGCCATTTGGAATATCTCATTTCTCTTTTTTTCTCCGCCAGAAAAACCTTCATTTAAAGATCTTTGAATAAAAGAAATATCGATATCAACTAATTTTGCCTTTTCTTTCATAAAAGATAAAAAATCCATTGCATCAAGTGTTTCTTCGCCTCTGTATTTTTTAATCTCATTCAATGCGGTTTTTAGAAAATTTGCTGTTGATACACCAGGTATTTCAACTGGATATTGAAAAGCAAGGAATAAACCTTCAGCAGCTCTATGTTCGGGCTTCATATCTACAAGATTCTTACCTAAAAATTCAATAGAACCTTGAGTAATCTCATAATCTTCTTTTCCAGCTAAAACAGATGCTAATGTTGATTTACCAGATCCATTTGGACCCATGATAGCATGTATTTCACCTGGATTCACCTGTAAATTAATTCCTTTAAGAATTTCAGTATCATTGATTGATGCGTGTAAGTTGTTTATTTTCAACATAATATTATATTTTATAAAAATTGATAATCGTATTTATCCAACACTACCTTCTAAACTAACCGCAAGAAGTCTTTGAGCTTCTACAGCAAATTCCATTGGTAATTGATTCATAACTTCTTTGCAATATCCATTCACAATTAATCCTACAGCTTCTTCTGTAGAAATTCCTCTTTGATTACAATAAAACAATATATCCTCTCCAATTTTGGATGTTGTAGCTTCATGTTCTACAACCGAAGATGAATTGTGTATTTCTAAATATGGAAATGTATGTGCTCCACAAGTATCACCTATCAATAATGAATCACATTGAGAATAATTTCTTGCATTCTGAGCTTTTTTATGAACTTGAACCAATCCTCTATAACTATTTTGTGATACTCCAGCAGAAATTCCTTTTGAAACGATTCTACTTCTAGTATTTTTACCTAAATGAATCATCTTAGTACCTGTATCGGCTTGTTGATGGTTATTTGTGACAGCTACCGAATAAAATTCACCGATTGAATCATCGCCTTTCAATATTACAGAAGGATATTTCCATGTAATAGCTGAACCAGTCTCTACCTGAGTCCACGATATTTTTGATTTATATCCAGCACATAATCCCCTTTTGGTAACAAAATTATAAATACCACCTTTGCCATCCTTATCGCCTGGATACCAATTTTGGACAGTAGCATATTTTACTTCAGCTTTTTCCATTGCTACTATTTCAACAACTGCTGCATGCAATTGATTTTCATCTCGCATAGGCGCAGTACAACCTTCTAAATAGCTTACATAACTTCCTTCATCTGCTACAATTAATGTTCTTTCAAATTGCCCAGTATTCTTAGCATTAATTCTAAAATAGGTTGATAACTCCATTGGACAACGTATTCCTTTGGGTATATAACAGAATGATCCATCACTAAAAACAGCTGAATTTAACGCTGTATAGTAGTTATCTCCCATTGGAACTACAGATCCAAGATATTTACGTACTAAATCAGGATATTCTTGAATTGCATCACTCATAGAACAAAATATTACTCCAATAGATAATAACTTTTCTCTAAAAGTTGTGGCAACAGATACACTATCTAATACTGCATCTACTGCTATGCCACTTAATCTTTCTTGTTCAACTAAAGATATTCCTAGTTTTTCAAATGTCTTTCTTAGTTCTGGGTCTATCTCATCTAAAGATTTTGGTGCATCTTTTTTCTTTGGCTCTGCATAATAACTTATCTCATTAAAATCTATAGCTGGATATGTTACATTAGACCATTGAGGTTCTTTTAATGATAGCCAATAATGATATGCTTTTAATCTCCATTCTAACATCCATAATGGTTCATTCTTTTTAGCAGAAATCATTCTAACAATTTCTTCATTTAATCCTATTGGGGCAATCTCTTGATCTATATCAGATATAAATCCATATTTATATTCTCCAGCTACTATATCATCAACTACCTGCATTCCATTATCCATATATTTTTTCTCCATGAAGAATCTTAAAACAGTAACTCAACTTCATATGTATGAACTTGAGGTGTATTCAATAAAAAATCTTTAATTGTGATAGATATAAATAATTCATCCATTTTTTGCTGAATAATCAACATTGGATGTCTTATTGTACAGTGATCAAATGTTTGGCATGTACAAGTACTTTCAATATTTTCATTGTGATTATGAGAACATTCAACAATATTTGTAGAATTTCTTTCTATGGATCGAATCACTTTATCAAGAGTTATAGATTCTGGTTTTTCTTGTAAAATATATCCACCTTGTACTCCTTGAACAGATCGAATAAGCTTAGATTTAGATAATAGGCCTAGTACTTTAGCAAGTAATTCAAATGATATTCCATGTGAATCAGAAATTTCTTTAGCAGACACTAAAGTTCCATTACTTAAAGCAATATGCTGCAATGCTAATAAAGCATATTCAGTCTTTTTTGTTAATCGTATCATATAACATCACCTTTTTCATAAAGGTTCATAGAATGCTACAAATATAAGACTTATTTAGTCGGATATTCATAGAAAGTATTCTTACATCAATTATTATTGTTAATTAAAGTTTCTTGAGGATTTTAAAGGTGTTTAGCATATCTTAGGAATAGCCTAACTTTTGATCTTAGAGGAGGATTAACAGTTAGTAAAGACTTCCTAATTGTTAATATCTTTGATAGTGTATCAATTCAAATCATAATAGATAGAATCACCATTGTCTATATATAACTTCTTATTATCTTTTGTCACATGTAAAGTTCCATTATTAGCTATAGATTCTACAATAGCTGATTCACCTGAATGTACAATAGTGATCTCTTTTCCAATGATATTAAGTGCATCACACCACAATGTGTATATATATTGTTCATCACATTCTAGATATCCGAACAGATTACTTAGTATAGAGCTTTGTAGTGATTGAATAACGACATTATCATCATCTAAAATCTGGGACAATGATATTGCTTTGTCTTTAATTGACTCATCAAATTCTTGTTGAAAGACATTAAGTCCAATACCAATAATAACACTTTCAAGTTGAGAACCTATAAATTCTGTTTGAATTAGAATACCAGATATTTTTTTCCAAGACATATTTTGTCGAATATAAATATCATTCGGATATTTAATTCTTATCATATCTGGAGAAAGATATAAAAGCAAAGAAGCCTGAACAGCTAATACTGAGCAGGCTTGATAATAAAAGGGCGAAAGATGACTATTAAGCATTGTTGTAGAAAGAGCAATACTTAAGTATATATTTTTATATGAATCTCCAAACCAAGATTTACCATTTCTTCCAAATCCTGATTTTTGTGAATTTGAAGATATAATAACAGAATTAGAATATCTTTTTAACACTCTTGCTATCGTATTTGTACTTGAAACAGCATCGTAATGGAGTATAAGACTCATATTATTTACATAATAATGCTTTTTTGTTCTTACTAGCAGCAACATTAGATGGATCTAATCTTAATGCTTCATTATAATTTTTGCACGCATTTTGGCTATCATTTTGGCTTTGATAAGCAAAACCTAAATAGACATATGGAGTAGCACTATTTTTATTTATATCAGACCACTCTTTGGCATACTTGATAACAGAAGCGAATTCTTTTGATTCTAAATTGATTCTGCACAAAGCATCCAACACTGATTCTCCTTCTTTTTTTGTAGCAGCATTATTGGGATTTTCAAGTATTGATTGAGCATAAATTTGATATGCTTCAGTAAGATATTGTTTTCCTGCATCACTTTTTTTCATAGCATTAAAAGAATTATACATAGATATTCTTGCTGGTATGCTATTAATTTCTTTTGTTAGATACTCTTTAAAAACGATAATTGCAGAATCATGTTTTGCAGAAAAATACAAACAATTTCCTATGTAGTACATAGATTTCACGCTATTAGTATCATCACACATATTAATTCGTTTATAAAATACATTAATCGCTTCATCATACTTTTTCATACTCATTAAAAGATTAGCAAATCTAAACATAGTATTACATTTTTTATCGGGACCTTCTATTGCAGAATAAAATGCCTTAACTGCTGTATTAGTATCTTTTGCAAAAAAAGCAGCATATCCATAACGCTCATAGTTAGCTTGGTCTATCTTAGTTAGAGTTCCATATAAATCGCTAGATTCTTTATATTTTTTTGTTTCAAAATAGGAATGTGCTAACATTTCATTTGCTTGAACTGTAATTGTATCAATCTTATTTCTCACAGCTTCAAGATGTACAACAGCCGAATCAAATCTTTTAGACTTATACCATGCCTGCGCACAATACCAACGCCCAAGCCAACCCTCTGGCCTTAATAAAGCATATCTATTAAAAGATGAACCTGCTTCAAGAAATTTGGAGGCAAGAAAAAATATTTTCCCTTGTTCATAAAAAGCAGTAGCATTTTTGGGATCTACTTTAGTGATATAATTCCATTCATTTAAAGAACGTCGAAAATATTCTTGAGATAATGTTTGATCCATTTCCATATTACCTAAACGATAATATGAGCTTGCTAATTTAATTCTAGGTTCTAATAATTCTTTATTTAATAAGATTGCAGATTCATAATTATCTTTGGCTAATTCATATACTTTTTTTGCATAATACAAATCACCTAATCCAGTAAATATTTCAGCTCTTTTATCATCACTTTCTCTTGCTTTTAACAATGTATATTCGGCTTGTGCAAGTGAATCTGCTTTTAGATAAATATTTGCTAAAGCTATTAAATTATCTGGGTTTTTATCCATCCCCTTTTTCTTAAATAGCTTATTCATAATATTTACCGCATCAGTAAATTTTGAAGTGTTTGCTAAAGCTAAGGCATACTTTCTGGTAAATGTTACATTATTTGATTCTATTTCTAAAGCTGCTTGTAAAACTTTGACAGCTTCTGCATGATATTCCATTTCTACATAGACATCTGCAGCTAAACCTAATAATTCTAATGAATTCGGATTTTCACTAATTACTTGAGAGGTCAATGAAAGTGCTTCAACATATTCCTTTTCGATAATTGCTTGCTTAAAGCGTTCGACAGTACTTTGTGCTTTTACATGTAAGAAAGCAAAAGAGAATACAATTAATGCAATGATCAATCTCATGAACATATACCTATAATAATAAAATAATTTATTTTAATTTAAATGATATTGGAACTGATAACCAACACGCAATTGGTTTTCCATTTTGTAATGCGGGAAGAAATTGAGATTTCATAACCGCATCCCCTGCAGATTTATTGAATAATTCTGAATCAGTTATTTCTACGATAAACTTTTTGGCTTTTCCATTTTTTCTAATTAATACTCTTAATGAAACCTTACCTTCTATTCCTGCTTTTTTTGCTAATTCTGGATAAACAAGATTACTTTGTATGAGGGCGCCATCTACAAAGGGTTGCTTATTTACTGCAATAGTTTCATCAATAGTTGGATCTGGTTCTTTATCATCTTTAACTAAGAGTACATGTTTTTTTCTGATATCAATATTGGAAGGATCTATCTTTAATGCATCTTCATAATGCATTCTGGCTGCATCTCCATTATTCTTTTGCATGGCTATACTTGCTAAAGAAGCTGATGCTTGCCATAATCTACTATTTAACTTCTTGGCTTCAAGATAACTTTTTTCAGCTTCTACAGATTTTCCAGATGCCAATAATCCATCTGCATATGCTAAATGATTCCAAGGGTCTTTTTCATTTGCTTTTAAAGCTTTCAATAAAAATGTAATTGCAGATTTATAATCTTTCTTTCTAGTAAAAAGTTGGCCTATTTTTCTATCTATGCCATAATTTGCTTCTTGAATCTTGCTTGCATTTTTATACAATATTAATGCAGAATCAAGTTTATTAACTTCAATATATATGTCACCTGCCAATAATAAAATATCAGCATCTTTTAATTGATCTTTGAGATTACTCTGAATTAATGAATAAGCTTTTGTATAATCTTTACTATTGAAAGCTTTCTTAACAGCATCAATTGAACCATACATTGGTAATGTTAGTACAATTGATACAATAAGTACTTGTAACTGCAGAGCAAATGAATGATAGTGTTTAGTATGCATATTAGTTCTCTTGAATCAAATTATACTTTGCAAAAACAGGAATTAATCCGCAATCTAAAAGTACTTTTTGAATATTTGGGTCTTTTTCCATAAATGTTGCAAAGCCCCAAGGCAAATTTTGTCTTTTTTCTTTAAGATATGCAATAATAGGTATTCCAAAAGGATATTTTTTTTGTATAATAAATCCTTGATGTACAATTTGAGGTGGAATACGTTTTCCTGTAGAATCTATATATCCTATTCTTAATGATTTTAATAATGGATTCTTTTGCACATACGATAAGTATCCTAATCCAATAGACTTCCCTTTCAAGACTTCCAACACGATTGAATCTCTAGAATCAATAAATGTTGCGATATTTTTTGCTGAATGTGATAATTGCGAAAAAAAGGATATTGCATTTGAATATTCTGAAGATTGTGCGCCCGGTATAAGTAAGATTGGTTCAGAACTTATTTTCTGAAAATACATTGATAATCTAATTTTCCCAGAAATATAATCAGTTAATTGATTCATATTTAGTGTATCGATTGGATAATCTTTAGATACAAAAAAAACTAGACCATCATTCGCAATATGTATTTTTTGGAAGGAAATTCCAGACTGTTTTAAAAGTGAATCCTCATCAGGTAAATAATTTCTAGCTACAATAATACTCTTTGTCTTTTCCGAAAATAACTCAGCCATTGATGATCTGGCATTTTTGGAAAACAAGGTTATATGTGCATCAGGAAATGCCTTTTTATATATAGGCATTGCATTGTTAAAACAAGTATAGATTGACTCGTCGCAATACACTGTGTCAGAACCTCTTAATGGAGATTCTATTGTTGAATCTGATTGCTTATCATTTGTTTCACAACTGATGAGCATTATAGATAACACTAGTAGAAGTATACACCAATTATATGTTTTCTTCATGTTTTTCACTAACTGAATCTTGATTTTTCTTTATAAAATCTTTCCATTTTAACAAATACATTATTAAACGGACAGAACCTACAGCAATCATAACCCAACCAATCCATTGAACTGAATCATTAGATTCTGTTGGTAAATTAAGCCAATTTGAAACAATAAAGACTCCCATAAGAATTGTAATAACTCTTATAGAAATATTTAAATAATAAAATAAAGTAGTATTCATAAGTACAAAAAAGCGCTGTGAACTATACTCTCATACGAGAATTAAAGTAAACAGCGCCTAAAATATAGTTAAATAATCAACGTAAGCGAAACACAATAGGAATAACAACCCACACTTCAACAGGTTGACCATTTTGGGTAGCAGGTGGAAAGACCTGTGCCATAATAGCTTTTACAGCTGCAGGGTTTAATAACTCAGATGCAGTTTCTTCAACAATTGTTCTACCTGGTTTAGGCCTTCCGTCTTTGCCTATAAGAACTTTAATACTAACACGTCCTTCCACACCAGCCCTACGTGCCATTTCTGGATATTCGACTCTTCTTTGTAAATCAGGTAATACCCTTGAAACAACTTCATTGTAATCTTGATCTGTTACAATAAATTCATCTGGACTAGGTTCTTCTTCTTTTTGAACAGATAAACCAGCATCTGTTGGTAAATCATCGATATTTATTTGTTGCTGATCACCAATTTGTGAAGATGAAGTTGATATTTCATCTACAGATGCAAATATTTGATCAGGAGCTACCATAGCATCTGGAACAGGAACTGGATTTCCAGCTTGCGCTAAAGTACCAGTTACAATAATCTCAGGTGGCGGTGGCGGTGGCGCAGCATCTTGATTAACAGGTGTATCAATCATATCTAAACGGGCCATACTTCTATACGGTGTTTTATATACCTTTTTTTCTCTTAAAGAGAATGCAAATACCGCTATTATGCAAATGATTAAAAAGGCCATTACATAATAGAATCCACGTAATGTAAATACCCTGATAATCTTTTTTAATTCATAAGCACCGTAGTCTTTTGAAGATATTACAAGTGTATCTGGAGTTGATAACATCATAAGCCTATAATCTCCTCTTTATCTTTATCAGTTAAAGGAGCAATAGTAAACTTTCGTTCACGATTTAATTTTTCTGCTTGTAATGCTTGGGTAATTTTAATTTCTGCAAGATTTAATTCATCAAGGATATTAACTACAGTTTCGAAATTGACATTATCATCAATCTTGAGTACGGTAATTAATTCATTTTTTAAATCAAGATTTGATTTAATTGATTGATTTCTTAAATCTTTTAGAACTATTGGCTGAGGTGCATCTTTTGCTTGATTGTAAAAGATTTTACCATCGCCACGAACTCGAATAGTAAACAATTTTGATTCTGCAACTTCTACATCTTCAGTTTCAGGAGGAACTGCCATGTCCATAATTTGTGGCGTTGTTAACGTCGTTACGAACATAAAGAAAGTAAGCAAAAGAAAAGTAATGTCTACTAGAGGAG
The DNA here is from genome assembly GCA_049317525.1 of Bacteroidota bacterium. GTDB lineage: Bacteria > Bacteroidota > Ignavibacteria > Kapaibacteriales > UBA961 > UBA961. The sequence goes on from JBMOIC010000002.1 coordinate 81,354, forward strand.
TCATATCAATACGGAAACCAACGCGTTTTTTTGCTTTGCGTTTACTGTGTTTTCCGCGCTTCGGCCTACCGCCGCCGCCTAGTTCTCCACCACCGGCCATAACGTTCTCCTATTGCTCTTTGTCTGTTACAAAATTAAACTGAGTTTGACGACTTCTTCTCATCACTTCCATAACATCAGCTATCCATTTAAATCGTACTCTACGATCAGCATCAACAGCAAACTTTAAACTAGCTTGTTCAGCTTTAGATTTTTTCATAGCATTAAAAGCTTTAGACTGTGTTCTTGTAGCTTTTACTAATGCTTCTAATTCATCAACTTTAATAGTTTTAATCTGTGATTTTGAAAGTTCTTTCCTTCCCGGTGTTAACCATTCAGAAAGGCTAGGATCTTCTTTTACCATATTCCATAATTCAGGGTTAGACACAGAATAATAATATGCTGTATCAGCTACTTTTGTAGAATCTAAAGCTATTTTGATAACCGCAACATCCTTTTCAGGAAGTTTAGAAGTATCAGCTGCAGATTTGGGCCTTTTTATCTGAAATTTTTGTTCATTGTCGGCATCAGACTTAAATTTTGCCGTGAACATGAAAAATGTTAAAAGAAGAAAAGTAATATCTACAAGAGGGGTCATGTCTATAACAAAACCCGTCCGTTTCATTTTCACCTTTGGCATTATTCACTCTCCAATTGACTGAGAATTGCGGGATAATGATTCATGCCGCTACTATTTCTTAACTTTAATTGTTAAAATTTCCATAACTGATAAAATTGCTTCATCAATCATATACACAAAATTGTCAACCTTAGTTGTAAAGAAATTAAAAGATAAAATCGATACAATGGCGGCTGCTAATCCAAAAGCTGTATTATACAATGCTTCTGAAATACCAATAGATAAAGCTTGTGCTGATACCGCTCCACCACTTGCTCCAAGAGCAGCAAAAGAACGAATCATTCCAAGAGTGGTACCTAATAATCCAACCATAGTTGAAACAGAAGCCACAGTAGAAAGAATAACTAGATTCTTCTCCAAAAGTGGAGTTTCCAAGTTTGTTGCTTCATCAATTGCTCTTTGAACTTCAGAAAGCTTCTTTTCTGAATCATATTTAGTATCATTTTCTAATTGTACATAACGCTCAAGAGCAGAACGTACAATATTAGATAATGAGCCTTGCTGTTTGGCGCATGCTTCAATTGCATTGTTTACATTGCCAGATTCTAGATTTGTAGAAACTGTTTTTACAAATTCTCTTAGATCTCCATTACCTTGTGCTTTATTGATAAACAAATATCGTTCTACAATAAATGTGATTGCTATAAAAAGCATACCTAAAAGTGCTGCAACAAGTGGTCCACCAGTATGAATAGTACCCAAAGTGTTTAATGGTTCATGACGACCAAATGCATCCTTAAAATTTCCTGGGGCTCCCATGAATAATCCCCAAATTAAATCTGCAATTGCTAGCCACAGAAAAACTACAAAGGAATTAAAAGAACGGAGCATTGCATAGCTGATTCCTGCTGCTGCAAACAAAAGAATACCGACGCCAATAACGACGTATGAAAACTGATCCATACTACTTCCACATATGAATATTAATAATAGGTTGACTGCATCTTAACATTATAAAGAAAACATGTACATTATTCTTTATACTTATTTTGTACTCTTAAAAGTTTATCACTCTAAAAGCATGTTCAAATCTACAAAAATTTCTACTTTCTAAATCTTATTTTTTCTCCACATCATCATGTATTATTTGAATTTAATGTATGATATTAATGGGATGTTCTTAAAATTCCCAATAATCAATATATTCTTCCCCAAATAACACGGTTTAGTCCAGATAAATCTTTTAACACATGTAATTCTGATGAGATCTCTATAAACATGTTCTTGATGATATCTGCATGGTCTGCATGAATTTCGAAAAAATAAGCTCCACCTGAACAAATCATAGAATGAATATTTATGGCAAAAAAAGTATAAAACTTTAAACCATTTTCATTATCTGTTAATGCAATATGTGGTTCGAAAGATAATTCAGGCTGCTTATTGATCATCTCTTCGGAAGACATATATGGAGGATTAGATATCAGAACAGTACTTTTTTCAATTGAATCTTTAAATATATCTGCTTGAGAAAAATTGATAGTAACATTATTAATTTCTGCATTGTGCTTAGCAATAGTTATTGCTTGGGCAGAAATATCTATTCCAGAAATCGACTCTATTTTTTCAGGACTTGCTTTTGATGCTATTGTTATTGGTATACAACCAGAGCCCGTACCTATATCTATGATTTTCTGTCTGTGATTTTGTTGCTGTAAATATTGTAATACTGTATCAACAAGTATCTCAGTTTCTGGCCTAGGAATTAATACATGATTATTTACATCGAATTCTAATCCATAAAAATGAGATTTTCCTATTACATATTGCAAAGGTTCTCTTTTTGCTCTTCTACCACAATATTCTCTAAGTACTGATAATTCATGTTCTGCTAATGGGCGATCATACAATACATATAATTGCACCCTAGAAATATGTAATGTATGGCATAACAGAAGTTCTATTGTTAATCGTGGACTATCAATACCTTTTTGTTCAAAATATTCTTTACCCCAATGAATAAGGTCTAATATTGTCCATATTTTACCAATTTCCTTTGCCATATCAAGCGGCTGGAATTAATGATTTCTTAAAATATTCTTGCAATGATTTTACTTCTGGTTCATTGGTAATAGATTCCTGAATTCCACTCAAAGAAGCATAAGCAGCTGCTAAAGTAGTAAATAAAGGTATTTTATGTTTTAATGCTGTTTGGCCCATAATATGTTCATCATATCTTGCATTTTCTCCAATTGGTGTATTTATTACCAAATGTACTTTTCCTTCTGACATAGCATCTATTATGCTTGGCCTTCCCTCATAGTGCTTTAATACTTTTTCAGCGATTATACCATGCTGCAATAAGAAATCAGCTGTTCCTGAGGTAGCAATCAAGGAGAATCCTAATTCGGTATAACCTCTTGCAATTTCAGCTGCTCGAATTGTTTTTTCAAGATCACTCAAAGAAATAAAAACAGTTCCTTGTAATGGCAATGTATTTCCAGATGAAATTCTTGATTTAATAATTGCTTTTCCAAATGTACTATCAATTCCCATAACTTCACCTGTAGAACGCATTTCAGGCCCTAAAAATACAGATGCTTTAGGAAATTTTATAAATGGAAATACAGATTCCTTAATTGCAACTCTTTTAGCCGAAAGCGAAAAATCTCTAACACCTATATCTTTAATTTTCTCACCAAGCATAATTCTCATTGCGATTTGAGACAGATTTACATTTGTTGATTTTGCTACAAATGGAACTGTTCTGGAAGCTCTTGGATTGACTTCTAAAACATAAATTTTACCACTTTGTATTGCAAATTGAATATTCAACAGGCCTATAACATGTAATGCTTTTGCTAATTTTCTTGTATACAAAACCATGATGTCAAATTGTTCATTTGTAATCGAATAAGGAGGCAATACGCAGCTAGAATCACCACTATGAACTCCTGCCTCTTCGATATGTTGCATCATACCGCCAATTACTACTTCATCACCATCAGATACTGCATCAACATCAAATTCATATGCATTCTCTAAAAATCTATCAATCAGAATTTGATTATTAGGAAATGCTTCAATAGCCTTAAGAACATAATGCCTTAAGGATTCTTCTCTATAGCAAATGTGCATCGCACGTCCACCTAATACATAGCTTGGCCTTACAAGTACTGGATATCCAATATGTTGAGCTACCAAAGCTGCTTCATCAGCGTTTAGGACTGTTCCCCATTCTGGACAAGGTATTGCTAAATCTTGTAGCAAAGCTCCAAAACGTTTTCTATCTTCTGCTAAATCAATTCCTTCGTGTGATGTTCCTATGATTGGAGCACCATATTCATGTAGTTTTTTAGATAATTTTAGTGGTGTTTGTCCTCCAAAAGTAACTACTACACCATCAGGCTGTTCAAAATCCAAAACATTCAACACATCTTCGAAAGTTAATGGTTCAAAATATAATTTAGTAGTCGTATCATAATCTGTAGAAACTGTTTCGGGATTACAATTAATCATTATTGTTTCATAATTAGCATTTCTGGCAGCAAAAACTCCTTGAACACAACAATAGTCGAACTCAATTCCTTGTCCAATTCTATTAGGACCACTGCCCAGGATAACTACTTTTTTATTATCAGTTCTTATTGCTTCATTTTCAGTTTCATATGTTGAATAATGATACGGAGTATCTGATTCAAATTCTGCTGCACAAGTATCAACTGTTTTGAATACAGGTATGATGCCCAAATTTTTTCTATAATGTCTTACAGCATATTCATCAGATTTCGTTAATACTGCAATTTGAATATCAGAAAAACCAATTTCTTTTAAATATCGTAAATGAGTAGCATCAATGTCTTCGAGTGTATTATTATGTTCAATTAGAGACAGTGCTGCATCAACAATCTCTTTGCATTGGTGTAAAAACCATGAATCATAGCCAGCTAATGTATGAATCTCTGAAATTGATATTCCAAATCTTAATGCATCACAAACATCATAAATAGAAACTGAGGTATGAATTTTCAATCTATTCTTTAGGTCTATTAATTGATGTTCAGATATACTGTTTGAAAGGTATATATCGGAATCAAAGCCAAAACCAAAGCGTCCTTTTTCTGTAGATCTTAATGCTTTTTGAAAAGATTCTTTAAATGTTCTTCCAAATGACATTGCTTCTCCAACAGATTTCATCTGAATTCCAAGTATGTCTTCTACATCTCTGAACTTTTCAAAATCCCATCTAGGAACTTTCGTAACTACATAATCAATAGATGGTTCAAAGCATGCGGGTGTTTTTTCTGTGATATCATTAATAATTTCATCTAAAGTATAACCAACTGCTAATTTTGCAGCTATCTTAGCTATTGGAAATCCGGTAGCTTTAGAAGCCAAAGCAGAACTTCTAGAAACCCTAGGATTCATTTCTATAACGATAATTCTACCATTTTTAGGATTAACAGCAAATTGTACATTAGATCCACCGGTTTCTACACCAATTTCTCTCATTATCTTTATTGCTGCATCACGCATTTGCTGATATTCTCTATCAGTTAATGTTTGTGCTGGTGCTACTGTAATAGAATCACCAGTATGAACTCCCATTGGGTCAACATTTTCGATTGAACATACTATAACACAATTATCTTTGGTATCCCTCATCACTTCTAATTCATATTCTTTCCACCCTAAAATAGATTCTTCTACAAGTACTCTTTGAATAGGGCTTGCCATAATCCCAATTTCTAGTAATTGTTTAAATTCATCCAAATTATATGCAATACCGCCTCCAGAGCCACCCAATGTATAAGATGGCCTTATAACAGCCGGAAATCCTATTTTTTGGATAATATCTAAACCTTCCTGTAAGGAATTTACAAATCCACCTTCGGGCATTTCCAAATCACAGTTTTTCATTGCCTGTAAAAATAATTCTCTGTCCTCTGCTTTTTTAATAGCAGATACACTAGACCCAATTAAGGTAACATTATATTTTTCAAGTATACCTTTTTCATATAAATCCATAGCTGCATTTAATGCAGTTTGGCCACCCATAGTAGGAAGAATAGCGTCTGGACGTTCTTTTTGAATAATTTTTTCAATGTATTCTGATGTGATGGGCTCTATATAAGTAGCATCAGCAATGATAGGATCTGTCATTATTGTAGCAGGATTAGAATTTACTAAAGAAACTCTAAAACCTTCTTCTTTTAATACTTTACAAGCCTGAGTGCCACTATAATCAAATTCGCATGCTTGTCCAATTACAATCGGACCACTACCTATTACTAGTATTGAATGTATATCTTGTCTACGTGGCATCAGATTTATCTTGAAAATGATATGAGGTATGTTTCCAGCGGAAACAAATATTCACATTTGATGGAATTTTAGCAAATCATATGTATAAAACTTACATATATTCTTAAAAGCTTTCTTGAAAATATTGTTTGCTTTACATTCTAATTTTCTGAACATTTTTACTTGTCAGTTGTCACATGTTCTTCATTAGTAAACAGGGCATCTGTATATTCTTCGGCATCAAAAAACTGTAAATCATTAATTTTTTCACCAATACCTATAAATCTGACTGGTAAATTTAATTCATGAGATATTGGAATAATAATTCCACCTTTTGCGGTGCCATCTAATTTTGTAAGCACGATGCCAGTTATGGTAGAAACCTTAGCAAATTCTTTTGCTTGTAATAGGCCATTTTGTCCGGTAGTAGCATCTAAAGCGAGTAAAACTTCATGTGGAGCATCTGGAATTAGTTTTTGAATAACTCTAGATATTTTCTCAAGTTCTTGCATAAGACCCGTTTTATTGTGTAATCTACCAGCTGTATCGATAATAATAACATCTACATTTCTTGATAATCCGGCTTTAACTGTATCGAAAGCTACAGCAGCTGGATCGGACCCTTGTTTTTGCTGTATAATTTCTACATCTGCTCGCTGAGCCCAAACTTCTAATTGCTCATTTGCAGCGGCCCTGAAAGTGTCTGCAGCACCTATTAATACTCTTTTTTGTTTTTGCTTAAAATTATAAGCTAATTTCCCTATTGTAGTGGTTTTTCCTACGCCATTCACTCCAACCATCATGATAATATGAGGTTTAGAATTATGTATCAAGCTGTAATAATCATCATGTTTAATATTAGATGATAAACTTAATATTGCAAGAATTTCTTGCTTGATCAGATTATATATTTCAGAAGAATCTTCATAACCTTCCTTTTTAATGATATCTTTTACATTATTCATAATATGAAGTGTTGTATGAACACCGATATCAGATGTAATCAATATTTCTTCAATTTCTGATAATAATTGCGCATCAATTTTTCTACCTGAACCAAGAACAAATCTTAATCTATTAACAAAAGCATTTCGAGTTTTTTTTAATCCTTCGGTTAACTTGTTAAGGCCAGTTTGTTCTACGATTGATGATACTTTTTGTTTAAATCTATCAAATAAACCCATTTTTATGCATTTTTTATTGGTGAAAGAAATGATTTCATTCTCATTCCATAATGAATAAAAGAAATTATTAGCATGATGGAAGATAGTATATAACTAGCTTGAATATATATGTACAAAGAATCAACGAATGAACAGATTAAAGTAATTGCAACTGTAATTACAGCAACTTTGCCTATATACGTAGATGGTAATACATAACCTAGTTTTCTGCTAGAAAGTAAGCCAGCAATCAAAATAGCTATGTCTCTTCCTAGTACTAATGCAATGTACCATATCGAAAGCTTACCAACTATCATTAGCGATATTGCAGCCGAACCAACAAGTATCTTATCTGCTAAGGGATCTAATATTTTCCCCCATTCAGAAATATCATTATTCATTCTAGCCAAAAATCCATCTAAAATATCGCTTATATATGCTAATAATGCCAATATCAGTAAAAGTGAATCCGACCAATCATAAAGGATTCCAAAGCATACAGGAATTGCTAAAAGCAAACGTAATAAACTTATGATATTTGATAATGTAAAAAATCGGCTACTGTGCTTCATTAGCGTTGTATGATAATGAATGATGGATAATACATTTCATTATTAACTTTTAGCATATAATACCCATTTGGAACAAAGCTAGGTAATTGTGAATATATATGCAGATTACTTTTTATAAGATCTAATGAATATATTTCACCTATTGGGCTTACTAGTGAAAGGCTATGTATATCCAATGATTGTTGTAGATAAAGATGTAATGATTCTGTTACTGGATGAGGTGCAATCGTAAGGACTTTACCATATTCTGGAGGCATTTGTATCGAACCAATTGTGATTGGTAGAGTACAATTAGATATTACTGAATCATTACTTTGATTAACATCACCAATCAATGGTAAAATTAAGGGTGAACATGTATCAGATATGATAAGAGTATCTGTCCATAATCCTGTTTTATATGGTGTAAAACAAATAGTAAATGTATATGCTTCACCTGGTTTTATCTGAATAGGAAATTGTGCTGGAGGTATAGAAAAAACAATATTATGTAATAGATATGGTGATGGTATAAAAATATCCTGATTTGTGTTTTTATTTCTAATCGTTAATGGTATGCAAGAATCCTTGCCAAGAACCAATGTATCAAATGAAAATGATGAAGAAAAAAATGATTCAATATTATTTTCTATTGAAAGAACTGCAATCGAAACAGTATCTGTGTAAAATTCACAACCATTTTGGTCTATCACCTTTAACCAGTATTCTCCTTGCTTATCAATAAACTTTTGCAAACTAGAATCTCCATCATTCCACTGATAATAAGAAAACCCACTAGGAGCAAGTAATTGTGTTTTTTCATTTTTACATAACGATGTTTTTCCATTAACTGTAATTTTTGGATATACATTATCACTACGAATAATTGTAGGTGTATTAAATATATATTCACAACCATTTGTATCTATTACTTTAACAGAATAATTGCCAGACTTAGAAATTATTATTGAGGATTGTGTTTCTTTAGTAGACCACAAATAGGATTGAATAGGCCCTTTTATTGTAGCTGATATTACTTCTTCTTTACATAAAATAGAATCTCCACTTAATTCTAAATATATGTTTTGAGATGGTAAATATTCAAAAAACAATGAATCTTGATGCCATGTACATGAAGCATAATTATAGGATTGTAAATAATACCAATCTGAACTTTGAACAAGAATCTTATCCTCATTAGATATTTGATTGTTTTTATTACCTTTATGCCATGAAAATTGAGAATATGTTCCTTTTGGAGCAGATAATGTAATTGAAGAACCAAAACAATAAGGTGGATTGGGTTTTTGAATCATAAATGAAGATTGTGTAGGTAGAATATATCGGTATACGCCTTCCCCCACTGCCCAGCCTGTAGTATCATTAATAAACCAGATATCATCAATATTTGCCGAACCAATGCCACAATTCTTTTTTTCCCAGTTTTTACCACTATTACTTGTATAAAGCACTTCACCTTTATCTCCAGAAGCCCAGCCACGATTTTGATCTAAAAGATAAGCTCCAAACATTGCTTTATTCACTAATGTTGTATTCCAAGAACCACCACGATCAGTAGAAAATCTTAAAGATCCTGTTGTTTTATTGCCGCCCGAACAATCTTCTCCTGCTGTTGGCAATAAAAAACTATTTCCTTTATTGGTTAATTCTTCTGTCCAATATTTAGGCCCAGAATAAGAAAGAACTGTCCAAATATCTCCTCCATTGATGGTTTTCCAAAGGACACCACTTGAAACAGCATATCCCAAACCATTTTTTTCATAGAGAATAATATCACTCATACCAGATTGATTTTCAAAACCATAATTAATTTGCCAAGTTAATCCCCCATTTGTAGTTTTCATAAAGGTTTGATTGTCCATGCTACAACCACCCCCAACAACAAAACCATTATCATCATCAACAAAATAACATCCCCATATTTGTGATACCGTAAATGGTGGAGTAATATCTTTCCAAGTAATTCCACCATCGATACTTTTATACACACCGCCTGGCCCAGAAACATAACCAACCATCTGCGAAGGAAAATGTACACTCTCTAGAAAAGGATTACCGAAAATTATCGCACCATTCCACGATTTCCCAGCATCAGTAGTTCTAAGAACTTTTCCATCAAAACCAGTAATCCAGCCATAATTAGGATTAGATGGTAAGAAAAACACATCTAAATAGTATGAATTACCAAAAGGAGATGGCAATTGAACTTGTTCCCACTGAGCGTGAATAGCAATAACACTTGTAATTACAAGAAGTATATTGATAATTGCTTTAAAGAAAATATTCATATAATATGTTTGGTATGTTATATATGCAAAACTATAATATAGACATGACATTAGCTTCAGTTTTTATTACTACTGAGGAATCATATGTATTTTTAACTATGTTATGTGTAGTTTGTAAAAAATACACCAGATATAATTTATCTTATGTTATTGTAAATACTAAAGGTAATTCTTATTTTACAAATGTTACTAAAGACACAAATGTACATATATATAATTCAAAATATATACATGTATCATATCACATTAGTTAATGAGAATTATTGCTCTTTTTTTTGATTGTATGAGTATAATTCTCCATCGATTTTTCTTATTTATATGGTAGAAAAATTATGAAAAGAAGATCTTTCCTATCCTTTTTCATCCCTGATAATCAAAGTGATAAAGTAGAGAAACCCTTAAATGCAAGTATTAATCCCTATACAAAGCCTTTAGATACTCTAACTGCTACTCATTTACTTAGACGCCTAAGTTTTGCCCCAAGCCCAGCTTTAGTAAAACAATTGATTGGTAAAACTGCATCTGAAGCAGTTTCACTGATATTGGGTAATGAAGAAATGCAGCCAACTGCTCCTAGCTGGATTAATACATCTACAGAGAATCCAAGAGGTGCAGATATCTATACTAGAAATGCAATCGAAGGAGGCTGGAGAAATCTTCAAGGGCAATTACAAACGTGGTGGCTTACAGCCATGCATAAAGAAACTTTACCTGCATCAGAGAAACTTACCCTGTTTTGGAGTAGTTTTTTTACAACAGAGTTTGTAAGTGATGATACATATATTCCACCTCAAATGCTGTATAGACAAAATGCATTTATTCGAAAAAATAGATTAGGAAATTTTAAAGATTTTGTAAAAGATATCACTTTAGATCCATCAATGCTTGTGTATTTGGGGAATGTTCTAAACATTAAAGGAAGACCAAATGAAAATTATGCAAGAGAATTAATGGAATTATATACGTGCGGTATTGGACATTATACCGAAGGTGATGTAAAAGAAGCAGCAAGAGTGTTAACTGGATGGAAAGTTGGAATGTTTAATGATGAGCCAGCCAAAAATGATATTTACAATACCTATTTTCACCCTCCAGATCATGATACTGGCTCTAAGCAATTTATGGGAATGCCAATCCCCTCAAGAGATGATATTGCAAATACAGAATATCTGGTAAAAGTAGAAGAGGTAAACGGTCTTATAGATATCCTTTTTGATGTACGAGCCGATGCTATTTCTAGATTTATAGCTAGAAAAGTGTATTTATTCTTTTTTTATAGCAATCGTGCTGTTGTAGATGAAGAATTTATCCAAAAAGCTGCCAAAGTGTTTAAAGATAACAAATTCGAAATCAGGCCTTTAATTGAAGTAATGCTTGGAAGTGAATTCTTCTTTAGTGAGTATATAAAAGGTGCTCAGATAAAATCCCCAGCTGAATTTGCATTAAGTATTTCTCGTCCACTCAATAAATATCAAGCCGATATGGCAAATGCATTAAAAGGTATGGATCAAGATTTAATCGATCCTCCAAATGTTGCTGGGTGGGAAGCGCATCAAAAGTGGATTACAACGAAAACATATCCTAATAGAAAAGTATATATCGAGAACATCATAAAAGCATTGACAGATGATGAATGCGTCAATTTTGTAAAAAGTTTTGATCAATATGATGATGCTGTAGAATTGGTAAAAAATATTCTTTCTATTTTACTTCCATTAGGAGTCTCTGATGGCTATAGAATGTATTTAACCGACGCAGTTCTGTTAAAAAATCAGCCTGCTTATGAATGGACAACCATGCTTAATTCAAAAGCTACGGTAGCGTTAAGAATTAAAGACTTATTAAATGATATAGTAAAAGCTCCTGATTTCCATCTCTGCTAAATTAAACGAGTATACAAAGAACATTAAGAGAAATAATATGACAATACATCGACGCACTCTCCTTAAAGCTGGCGCTGCAGCTGGTGCATTAGCTACATTTGGTAATATTCCAGTTTTTGCATTAAATCCAGCAAAAATGTTGGGTACAAATGTTATGAATGATGATTCTATTCTTATTATTATTCAATTGTTTGGTGGTAATGATGGGTTGAATACGATTATTCCTGCAGATGATCCTAATTATTATGCTATAAGACCTAATATTGCGGTTAAAAAAGACCAAGCAAAACGCATTTTTAATTCTAAAGTGTATTTCCATCCAGCTTTAGTAAATAATGTATATAAAAATGGTTTCTTAGGTTTAATTGAAGAAGGAAGATTAGCTGTTATACAAGGATCAGGATATGAAAATCCAAATCTCTCCCATTTTAGATCTACGGATATTTGGTTAAGCGGCATTAATTCTTCAGAACCTGATGCTAAACTGAGTGACGGATGGTTAGGACGATACTTTTCATCACAATTACCGAATTTTCCTATTGAAGTGCCGGATCATCCTTTGTGTATTCAATTAGGCGGTTCTTTATCCATGCTATTTAAAAGCCCAAAAGGTGATATGGGGATTGCTTTATCCTCACCTGATGAATTCTTTAAGAATGGACAAGGTTCTTCAACTGGTCGCGATATCATACAAGGCAATACTCCTTATGTAGAAGAATATAATTTTATTCAAGCAATTGCAAAACAAAGTGATACATATTCTACGGTTGTAAAATCAGCATATGACAAAGGTAAAAATTCACTCAATTATGCTGCAGGATTTCCAGCTCAAATGGCTACAATTGCTAGGCTAATTTCAGGTGGTTTAAAAACCAAAGTATATATGGCTTATTTAGGTGGTTTTGATACACATGTTCAGCAACAGAATACAGATAATTCAGGATTACATCCCAATTTAATGGCTTCTTTAGCCACAGGTATTAGCCAGTTTATGGCAGATGCTTTATCTCAAGGATTTGCTAATAAAGTAGTTGGGCTAACAGTTTCTGAATTTGGTAGAAGGCCTTATGAGAATGGATCAAATGGTACAGATCATGGAACTACATCTGTACAATTTGCATTTGGCAATAGAGTTCAAGCTAATGTATTTGGAAATGACCCGGACTTACAGAACTTTGATAGAAATGGCGATCTAGACTTTGATTTACAAAGAAATATAGATTATAGAAGAGTATATGCAGAAATATTACAGACATGGTTTGGGGCTACCAAAGAAGAAGTAACAGAGATTTTTGGTGAAAGAGTAGTTCCCCTGCCCTATTTACAGCCTCCTATAAGTTATGTTGCAGATTCATTTGCTGGTGAAAATAATAATAAGCTTCGTTATTCATGTAATCAATCTAATGGACAAAATGGACATGTTCATTTTGAATTAAAAAATCCTGCAACACTAGAAGTCAATATCTATGATATTATAGGTAAGTACTCTTCAACAGTGTATAACTCAGAAGCCATACCTGGACACTATGCAATACCTCTACACACTGAGTCTCTTCAAAATGGAACTTATATATGTGAAGTCCTTGCAGATCAAAACCGAGAAATACTCACTTTTAGCATAGTTCATTAAGGTTTACTTGTGTGTAAGAAATTTGTAAGTATGCTTTCTATCTTTCTAATACTTTTATTAGGATGTGGGATTTCACATACTTATGCACAAAATACGCCTAAAACTATTCCAGCTGAATTTAGCCATATCGATTCTAAAAATGCTCCACTATATCTAAAACCATTAATTACAACTATTCATCAAAGTTTAACTTCAAGTTTATTCACTGAAGCTCATTATCAAGATGATTTTTCTTTAGGTTTTGATATTTCAATAGCTGCGATGCAAATTCCAGAAAATGCTAAAAATTATACATCAAGCATTCCTGATATTTATGTAAATAATACAAAAGAATATCAAACACTAACCGGAACTGGAATACTTAATCCAATTACAATTCAACAACCAACAATTTATGGTGGCACTTCAACGCCATTATTTGTAGTTGGACAAAACCAAACAGCAAAATCTTTAGCTTCACTGGACGGAAAAAATATTGATGCTATAATGGGATTACCTATCATTCAGTTATCTCTCAATCTTCCTATTTATTCTCAAGGTAAATTTTGCGCAGCTTATTATAATCAAGGAGATGTATCTTTATCATTTCTAAGAGTTGGTTATAATCAAAGAATAGATAAGCTAATCAAAGGTTTGCTTCATGATCAAACAATGGCAATTGCATTGCATGGATCATTTAATGAGATCACTATGGCATTTGGTGATTCTATTAAATCGAATTTTTCGTCACTTGCTATTGGAGTACATGCAAGTAAGAAAATCAACAAATCATTTATGATTTATGCTGGATTTCAATGGGAGGATATTCAGGGAGGATTTGATGGTGCAAGAAAAAAAGTAAATGGCCAAATAGATAGTCCATATCCAGAAGTAAAAAACAATGAACATTTGCAATTTAATTTTATGTCTGATAATTCATATAAAATGATTCTAGGATTAAAAGCCAAGTATGGAATTATTGATTTTTTCACAGATATTTCTTTAGCATCCCAAACAATGATAAATTCGGGTTTTTCTGTATACTTTTTTCGTGATACTGATTTCTACTAATGAGAATACATTTTACATATAGTTTTTTTTGTGTCACTATGATATGTTGTCTTATATCTTGTGATACATTACCTACAGTATTTCAAGAACCAAGAGCTCAATATGTTATTGATACTATTGAAGTTATCAATAGTTTTCAGACACCTTTTTCTGCTGTAACTTCATATAATTTTATTGATGATAATGGAACTATAGGTAATTTTTACAAATCGAATAGAGACAAAATTAAAGAAGCATATATTTATAGTATCGCTTATTCTATTGATTCACTTGCCTTTGACCCACTTAGGGATTCGCCATTTACAACAAATCAACAACTGTTTAAACAATTAGAATTCGATTCTATTAATATCTTTATACAAGTAAAAGATGATTTAACAAAAGAGTGGAAAGTACCAGTACGATTTGCTACTTTTGATCAGATAAGAGTTTCTAATTATTATAAAACTCCGCAACTAGTTGTTTTACCAGATTCATTAAGTAAAAGCTTAGGTACAGATCTACGCCTGAACCCAGAAATCAGAATTATGAAAAAGATATCTAAGCCAGTTCAATCTTCGGGGTATTTTAAGCATTTTGGATCAAGGATTCAGATAGCGATTGGCTTCACATTAAATTATTAATCTCAAATATGATACAGTGTATTTTAGCATTTCTCTTGTGTTTTACATGTCAACTTCAAGCGCAAAAAGTTAATAATGATGAAGTATACACATTAGCAATTAGTTATGAGAAATCTGGAGATACCAAAAATGCCGCGCGTGTATATCAGGAATTATATGCTAAGGATAATACTAATAGTAATTATCTATACGGCGTTTCTAGAACTCTACAAAGTTTACAAAGATTTCCAGAATTACTACCAATTATAGAAGAGTTTACAATTCGATTTCCAACAATAGAACACTTTTCTTTATGTTCATTTATTGCTAAAAAATCAGGTTTTACTGAAAAAAGCAATACATATTGGGAGCAATCTTTACAATTAGTGTCCAAACTTCCCAATGATATAGTAAAAGATAATGCAATTCGATTAATTGGAAAGTATCAAACAGATGCGCAATCAGGTAATAATGCAATTCTAACCTATAAAAAAGGAAAAGAGCTACTTAAGAATCAACTAGGATTATATTCAGATGAATTATCGCAATTATATGCTTTAATCAAAGATTATGAATCTGGCACAAAAGAGGTATTAGAACTATTCTCACTTAATCAAAATTATGCTTTAGTTCAGGGTAGGCTTTCTGCATATTTAACCACAATTGAATCAATCGAACATATAGACAAACAACTTTCTAAACAGGCTGAATTACAACATTCATATGCATTATATAAATTATATCAGTGGTTTTTAAGGGAAACAAAACAATATGATAAAGCTTTGTCTTTGGTGAAGATAACTGAGAAATTATTTGGTTCAAAAGGAAGAGACATAGCAGATTTTGCTGATTTATGTAATAAAGATGGCATATTAGATATTGCAAATGAAGCATATTCTTTGTTGATAGATCTAGGTAAATCTTCACCATTTTATTCAAAAGCAATTTTTGGTTATGCTACTGTTTTAGAGCAAAAATTAAATATTCTTAAAAAAACATTTCCAGATTCTATCCCAAAAGATGATATACATTATATTATAAGTAAATATGATGATATTGCACAATCATCACCCAATACAGCCATTGCAAGTGAATGTCTTTTTAGAAAATCTCAATTACAAAGTAATTTTTTGGATGACAATGTTTCTGCAAAAAAAACATTAGAACTGATTATCCAACGATATACTCATCATTCGATTTCAGTGTTGGCTGCTAATGAACTTGCATTATTACTGATTAAAGACAATGATAGTACTGAAGCAAAAAAGATACTTCTACATAATATCACAAAAGCATCTCTTAATCCAAAAGAAACCGATAGATCTCAGTTTATTTTAGCTGAGATGATGTATTTTGAAGGCAATATAGATTCTGCTATTGTGTTTTTATTACCAATTTCAGGAAAACCAGAATCTGATATTGCTAATGATGCTCTTGAACGATTATTGTTTATTGAAGAGAACAAACAATATGTATCAGACTTAATCATCTTTGCAAAAGCAGAGCATTATGAAAGAATGAGGAAATATTCTGAAGCTTTACCAGAATTTAAGAAGATTACTGCCGAAGGAGATTTATCAGAATTAAGTCAAATTAAAATTGCTGAAGTTTATTCAAAATTGAAAAATATCAATAAAGCAATTGAGGAATATTCCAGGTTTTTGACACTGTATCCAGAAAGTATTCGAACTGATAAAGTATTGTATACAATTGGAGAGATGAATATTCTTCAAGGGGAAAAAGAAAAGGCTATCATATCATTTACTGATATTTTGATTAGATATCCTAATTCTATGTATGTAAAAAAATCGAGAGAAATCATCCGTAAACTAAGAGGTGATGTACATTAATCGAAAGGATTTTCATCTGGATCTTCTAGTGTATCTCTTTCATGATAAGTAGATCTTTCTGAAAATATAGAATGGATATATCTGATTCCCCCAACAACAAGATACAATAACATACTGGGGAAAATCAAAGCCCCTTTACTGAGGAAAGAGCCAATAAAACCAGAGAATACAAGCAATGAAAATATTGGACGAGATTTTAGTAAGGAAATGCTTGGTCTTGGGAGATTATCATACTTTATTGTACTTATCATTGCTAAAGAAACTATTGCAATAATAACTGTAGTGCTAATTACAGTATAATCATCGGGAATAATATGTAATGGCAAAAAGAAAACAATATATGAAACTAAAGTAACAGCACTTGCCGGAATTGGCATTCCACTAAAAAACAACTTATCCTCAAAACCTTTAAGCTGAACATTAAATCTTGCTAGCCGATAAACACCTGCTAAAACAGGTAATGAAGCAATAAGAACACCTGTAGAATTCCATTCATACATCATACTTTTATATAACATAAATGAAGGGGCTAATCCAAAGGAAACAGCATCACATAATGAGTCTAATTCAACTCCTAATTCACTTGTTGATTTGGTTAACCTAGCCATCATTCCATCTAAAGCATCAAATATTCCAGCGATAAAGATACATATTGCAGCCCTATCATAATTACCATCGGAAATATGAATAATTGCAGTAAAACCTGAGAACAAATTAGCTAAGGTAAATAAATTTGGAATGATTGAACGTGTAATTCTCATAGAAAAATGTGCTTATTCTTCATGTTTATTATTTGGAAGAAAGGGTATAAATGAAAGAAGAAAATTAACAGATTGTTCAAGATCATGAAAAGAACCATTATTATCAATAATAAAGTCTGCTTTATTGATAAGCTCTTGATCATCAATTTGATGCTTCATTCTTCTTAGAATATCTTGTTCTGATAAATGACTTCTTTCTTGAACTCTGGCAACTTTATTTTTTTGATCTGCTACAATGCCAACAATATAATCAAAACCATATTCTAAACCAGCCTCATACAAAAGTGCCATATCAATACAAATCATCTCAGCTCCTTGCTCGGCTGCTTTTAAAGCATCATTGAATAGTCTTTCTAACAAGGGTGGATGAACAATTTCATTTAGTTCTTTTAAAAGATGGGTATTTCCTTCTGCAAATACAATAGAAGCAATAAAAGAAAAATCAATTTCACCATTTTCTACAATTGATTCTTTACCAAAAGTTGAAAGTAATTTAGATTGAATGTCTGTATTCTGCTGCATAATCTCTTTTGCAAGATTATCAGCATGTAATACAATATGTCCAGCTTTTGCAAACAAAGTACCTACAGTGCTTTTACCAGATCCAATCCCACCAGTAATCCCTATCAATAAAGGTTCGGAATTCTCTTCGGTTAAGTCATTTTCATCTATTATTGTGTCTATCATATACGATGGAATTGATTTCTAGTAAGAAATATTTCTTTACTATTTATCTGATTATCATTTCTCACATTGGTAAATCTACGAAATTTCGCTAATTTTGTTTACATGTTATTAATGTGATTCTATTTGATAAATACCGTGTAAGGAGTACATTAGATGAAAGTTGACGTCGTGATGCCAAAAATGGGCGAATCCATTCAGGAAGGCAAAATTTTGCGTTGGTTAAAAAAACCAGGCGATAATGTTGAGCGCGACGAAATAATTTTGGAAATATCCACCGATAAAGTAGATACGGAAGTTCCATCTCCAACGGCTGGTATTCTAATTGCACTTTTAGCTCAGGAAAACGATACAGTAGAAGTTGGTTCTGTGATTGCTCAATTAGAAACTGAATCTTCAGCTGCTATTGTCCATTCAACTCCTGCTTCAGTTATAGAGAAGCCTATAGTTCCAGAACCTTCAAAAGTAGATGAAAAACCTATTATTGAAATTTCTGTACCTACTCCAAGCATGATTCCTTTAAATAACTCAGGAAATGTTACTGAAGTTGTGATGCCAAAAATGGGTGAATCTATTCAGGAAGGAAAAGTATTACGTTGGTTAAAAAAGCCAGGTGATACTATTGAAAGAGATGAGATTTTATTAGAAATATCAACTGATAAAGTTGATACTGAGGTACCATCTCCAGTTGCCGGCACTTTATCAGAGTTAAAAGCTCAAGAAGGTGATACTGTAGAAGTTGGAACAGTGATTGCGCTCATTTCTTCTGGCAAAGTTACTGTGAGCAATCAATCCAATCCTATAGTTGCAGTTGCAGTACCTGTTCAAGCACCAATCATAGCACATCAATCACCAATCGTTCATGCTGTAGAAGTGCCTACACCTATAGTTGATATACCTAGACAAAGTGGCTCTCGATTTTATTCTCCATTAGTTCGTTCAATTGCAGAAGTAGAAAAAGTAAGTCTGCAGGAATTAGAATTAATTAAAGGAAGTGGACTTGAAGGCAGAGT
This sequence comes from Bacteroidota bacterium, assembly GCA_049317525.1. Classification (GTDB taxonomy): domain Bacteria; phylum Bacteroidota; class Ignavibacteria; order Kapaibacteriales; family UBA961; genus UBA961. Next base: position 100,773 of record JBMOIC010000002.1, read on the forward strand.
TACTAAAGCTGATATTTTACTGCATATTGCCAATAGATCTTCTGGAACTTCAGTTATTCAAAACACTGTAGTTGTTCCACCTGCTCCAATGCCTATTGCAACTACTATACAGCAAAGTGCTCCCGTTCCTGCTAAGATATCAGCACCAGTTCAAGTATCTGGTAAGAATTGGGGTAATGATGTTGAAATCATTCCTATGGATAGAGTCAGACAGATCATCGCTGATCATATGATAAAATCGAAACAAACATCTCCACATGTTACAAGTGTAGGAGAAGCTGATATCACTCAATTAGTTCATTTTAGAGAAAAAAATAAATCTGCCTTTGAAAAGAGTGAAGGATTCAAATTAACATTAACTCCATTTTTTGTAAAAGCAATTGTGGATGCGGTTAAAAAGTATCCTCTTATTAATGTAAGCGTTGATGGCACCAATATTATTCGTCATAAAAAAGTAAATCTTAGCTTTGCTACAATATTACCTGATGGGAATTTAATTGTTCCTGTAATAAAAGGTTCTGATACCATGAATCTTTCTGGTATTTCTCGTTCGATTAATGATTTAGCACAAAGAGCTCGTACTAAAAAATTATCACCTGATGAGATTACTGGTGGAACGATTTCTATGACAAATATGGGTGCATGGGGCTCCTTATTCGGTACTCCAGTAATTAATCAACCACAAACCGCTATCATCGGTATATATGCGGTTCAAAAGCGTCCTGTTGTGGTAGAAGTTAATGGAGAAGACATGATAGCTATACGTCATATGTTATATATATCAATTACATATGATCATAGAGTGATAGATGGCGTATTGGCATCCTCTTGTTTAAAAGAGATTTGCCAAGGTTTAAATAAAATGAATGCGTCTACAATAGATTTATAAATAATATAAAGGCTCTCTTTTTTGATAAAGAGAGCCTTTCTTATGTATATGAAAACAATAAAACACATACATATTATAATCCTTTCTGTGATTATGGTATTATCTCAAGTGTCTGCAATAATGCATACACATGAATTTGTTTTATGTAATACAAAAATCGAAAAGATACACATATATGGTATCGAATATGCTCATGATTCAGCTAGTGTATCAAATCATGTACATTGTGCTTTATGTGATATTTCATATAGTCCTGGTTTTTTGACAATTCATAAAAATCAAACGATTTTAGAATTTTCCTTTGTACAATATCCACATATTTCCCCTTCTCAATTCTACTCTTTTTGTAACTTACAAAAACAATCTAGGGCACCCCCTTATACTGCTTAATTAATAGTTTAATTATTCATTAAGTAGTATACATTATTAGAGTTAAAGATGTTATCACGTGCATATATATGCTTGTGGGTAATCTTATTTCTATGTTTTGCTAGTGATATTTGTGCTCAGAATATGAGAACAATATCAATTGTAACTCAAGTAGAAAAAGGATCAGCTAACAAAGCATTATCTCAGGTATCTGTGTTTATTGGTACTAAAGGTATAAGAACTGATATAAACGGATTAGGTTGGATGACTGTATCTAAAACATCCACATATTCACTTAAGGCAAGTTATCCAGGTTATGTTTTCGTTCAAGATACTTTATTACCAGGTGATGATACAACCATAACAATTGTTTTAAAAGAAATTAAACTTTATCAGACCAATAAGATCACTGTAAATGCAGATAGAAATACTGTATATGGAACAGCAACACAACAGATTAAAGTAATTTCCTCTAAAGAATTAGATGAACATAGAGGGCAAACCCTAGGTGAAAGTTTAAATGGACAACTTGGTATAACAACTATTCAAACTGGGTCTTCTATATCGAAGCCGGTATTAAGAGGTTTACATAGCCAAAGACTTTTAATATCCAATGCTGGAATTGCTCAAGAAGGTCAACAGTGGGGTGCTGAACATGCTCCTGAGATTGATATACTATCAATAGGTTCTATACAGATTCTTAAAGGAGCAGCAGGAGTAGAATATGGCCCTGGAGCAATGGGCGGAATGATAAAAGTAGATCCTCCTGCTATGATGGATACTGCTGGGTTAAGGGGTATTATTAGTTCTAATTTGATGTCCAATAATCGACAAGGCTCTTTGTCGGGCTCAATAGATGGAGCAACTACTTTATTTAATGGAGTATTATCATTAAAAGTTCAAGGAAGTGTTCGAAAAGCAGGTGATATGGAAGCTGCTTCTTATGTATTAGGTAATACTGCATTTACAGAAAAGAATGCTTTTATTTCTACATCATATACTCATGATAATGGAATAATTATTAAGAGTAGATTTTCGACTTTTACTTCTGAATTAGGAATTTTCAAGGGAAGCCATATTTCTAATGTAAGTGATTTATTGCTTGCTATAGAAAGAGGAAAACCATTAAAAGAATATGATTTTTCATATGCTATTGCTAATCCCAAACAAAATATTGCCCATGATTTATGGGCAAATTCTATGTCAATTCCTTTGTCTGAAAATATAAATGCAGAAATAATTCATGGCTGGCAATTTAATGACAGAAAAGAATTTGATGCTCATAATTTGCGTATTCCTAAAGATTCAGTTAATGCATTAAACTCAGCATTAGCTATACCGGCTATGAAGCTTCAATTAGTAACGCAATCACTAGATATCAAATTCAAGATACAACAACCAATTGATCATATTACTTCTACATTTGGATGTTCTATTCAGGATCAACATAATGTACGGTCAGGAAAAGTATTATTAATCCCTGATTATACATCAGTAAATATTGGCTCTTATCTATTAGCAAATTATATAGATAAATCTATGATTTACAATGTAGGAATTCGATATGATAAGAAGAATATTGACGTTCCAGCATTAAGTACCCCAACAAGAAAAATTCAGGATACATCACTTTTATTTGATGGTTTTTCTGGTGCTGCTGGTGCTTTATGGCAATATGACACAAATATACAATGCACGATAAATATTGGAACTGCTTGGAGAGCACCACAAATAAATGAATTGTTCAGCAATGATATACATCATGGAACTGCGCAATTTGAGATTGGAGATATTAGTCTTAAAAAAGAGCAATCCTTCAGCATCGATATCAATACTATCTATAATGAACCAGATTTTCATGCTGAATGTAGTATATATTCAATGTGGTTTGATAATTATATTGTAATGTTACCAGACAAAGAATTTCCAACAGTAACTGTTAGAGGTACCTTTCCAACTTTTAGATATACTCAAACAAAAGCTATTATCTATGGTTTAGAATTAATGGCAGAGTATCATATGAATGATTGGTCCAAAGTTACAGTTCAGACTACAATTACAAAGGGTGATGATAAAACAAATAATTCACCATTGTTCCAAATACCAGCTAATAGATATCAGGCCAATATTCATGTACATAAGCAAGATTTTCTTTCTGTTTTTCATGATGCTTTTGCTGAATTTGCTTGTTTATTCGTAAGCACACAAGATAGATTTGCACCTAATTTAGATTATGCAAATCCACCATTGGGATATCAACTATATCATATCTCTTTTGGTGCTACAATACATACAGGATATGATAAGTATATTTCATGCACAATGAGTGCAAATAATATATTCAATTCTGATTATAGGGATTATCTCTCCAGATATCGATATTTCTCTGCTGATCAAGGTTTTAATCTAACATTTCGATGTTCTTATTCATTTTCACTATTATAAAAAAAGGATACAATTATGAAATATCTTAGAATGAGCATATATATATTCTCACTATGTTTAGTACAGTTTTTATTTTCATCTTGCAAAGAGACAGATCCTGTTAAACCACCAGTTAATGAGCATGATTATGCTACTGATGTAATTATTACATTAGTGAATGAAAGTGACACTATAATTTCGACTTGGAGTGATTTAGATGGTCCTGGAGGTAATAATCCTACTATATCTGATACTTTACGATTAGCAAAAGGAAAAAAATATAATGGATCTATCACATTGTATAATAAATCCAAAAATCCGATAGAAAATATTACCGATGAAATTATTGAATTAGCAGATGAGCATCAGTTCTTTTATACACCATCGTCAACAATAAATTCACTTATTGTTTCAATTTTAGATAAAGATTCTAAAAATTTACCAATAGGTTTATTATTTACAATAGATTCACCTATATCAAATCAAGGTATTGGTTTGTTAAATGTTGTATTATCACATTATGATGATTCGCCCAAAGATGGAATTAACAGAAGCGCAGAAACTGATATAGAAATAGACTTTCCAATATCTTTACGATAAGAATTTATAGTTATACGCATATACATTTATGAGAAAGTCGATATCTGGAGAGATAATCTACATTGTAAGTTTCATATAATGTCAAATAAAGAAGTTAACTGTAGATATGCTAAGTGATATGTACAGTTAACTACTTTTCTTTGGTAAATTCACATCGTACTCGTAACATTGCAACAATAATAACCCTTTATTATCCTTAAAAATGAGCGATCCAAATTTTGAACAAGAAGGCTTCATGCACGATCCTGATGCATCTATATTAAAAGATGCATTAGAGAAGAGCAGAAAAGTATTAGAATCTGGAATTGGTTCATTGCCTCCCGCTGATATTTTAGAAGCTTTAGTACATTATTGTATAGAAACTGGCCATAATAAAGATGCATTATTGATTGCAGATGCTTTATTGTCATATGAGCCATTTTCTGCAGATGCATGGCATGCTAAAAGTGTTGCAGAAGCAAATAATGAAAATTATGTTGCAGCTAAACAATCTATTATTAAAGCGCTTTCATTAAATCCTTCAGATGCATCTATTCAAATCACTCATGCTATGTTAGCAAATCAGCTTGGTGATTCTGAACAAGCATTACATATATATACTTCACTTTTAAAGGTATATCCTGGCAACGATGAAGTATTTTATGGTATGGCGCAATTACATGAAAAAGCAGGAAGATATCATGAAGCAATTAAGATTTTAAAGTTTCTTTTAAATAGTGAAGATTTTAAGAAAAATGCATTAAGCGATTTAGGATATTGTTATGATTGTTTGCTTGATTATACTCATTCACTGTTTTATTATGAAGAATATCTTAAAATAGAACCCTTTGATAATACAGCATGGTTTAACAAAGCAGTAGTTCTATGTCATTTGGAACGCTTTAATGAAGCTGTTGAAAGTTATGATTATGCATTGGCAATAAAAGAGGATTTTGCAGGAGCATGGTATAATCGGGGTAATGCATTAGGTTCTATAGGTAAGATATCCGAAGCAATTGAATCTTATCAACAATCTTTATTATATGAACCAGAAGATAGCTCTACTTGGCATAATTTAGCAAGTTCTTTAGAAGAAACTGGTGAGTTTAACGATGCTATCCATGCTTTTACAATGGCATTATATCATGATGAGAACCATTGTGAATCGTATTATGGTAGAGGTTCTTGTTATGATGCATTAGAACAATATACAGAAGCCCTTAAAGATTATGATAAAGCACTAGAGTTGTTTAGTGAATATACTGATGTATGGTATGCAAAAGCTGATGTTTTATTTAATATTCAAGATTTAGATGGAAGCTTGAATTGCTATCAAATTGCATTAAAGTTGAATCCAGAAGATAATGAATGTAGACTAGATTATGGATTAACATTAGCTGAATCAAAGCAATTTGAAAAAGCAGAAGAACAGTTTTTATATCTTATTCATCATAATGCAGAATGGTATGCAGCATATTATGAATTGGCTAAGATTAAACATATTCAGCATAATGAAATTGAAGCTAAAGAATTACTTAAAAAGGCAATTTCATTAGAAAAAACAAAAGTTGAAGAAATGCAATCAGATTTCTTTCTTTATTGTAAAAACAATCAATTAATTGATTTATTCTCACAAATTATATAGCACCATTGGAGTAGAAACTCATGAAAATGACAGTAATAGGGGCAGGAAATGTTGGCGCCACAACGGCACAACGCCTTGCAGATAAGCAACTTGCTACAGAAGTAGTTCTATTGGATATAGCCGAAGGAATTCCCCAAGGAAAAGGTTTAGATATGTATGAATCTATGCCAGTAGAAGCTTCAGATTGTAGAATAGTAGGTACAAATTCTTATGCAGATACTGCGGATTCAGCAATTGTTGTGATTACAGCTGGATTAGCAAGAAAACCAGGAATGAGTCGTGATGATTTATTGGTTGCAAATGCAAAGATTGTAGGTTCTTGTGCTGAACAAGCTGCAAAATATTCTCCTAATGCCTTTTATATTATTGTGTCTAATCCATTAGATGTAATGACTTTTGTTGCATTGCAAAAAACAGGTTTACCAAGAAATAAAGTGTTAGGTATGGCCGGTGTATTAGATACCGCAAGATATAGAACATTCTTATCAATGGAGTTACAAGTATCTGTAGAAGATATTCAAGCTTTTGTTTTAGGTGGCCATGGTGATACTATGGTTCCATTACCACGATATACAACAATTGCTGGAGTTCCAATTACCGAATTATTAACTCAAGATAGAATTGATGATATTGTACAAAGAACCAGAAATGGTGGCATAGAAATAGTAAATCATTTAAAAACAGGAAGTGCATATTATGCTCCTTCTGCTGCTGCAGTTCAAATGGTAGAATGTATTGTTAAAGATAAACGACGTATTCTTCCCTGTGCAGTATTGTTACAAGGTGAATATGGCCTACATGATGTTGTAGTTGGTGTTCCTGTTAAAGTTGGTAAAAATGGAATGGAAAGTATATTTGAGATAACATTAGATGAACATGAAAATGCAGCATTAGTTAAATCTGCTGACGATGTAAAATCTAATATGGAAAAATTACAGTCACTTGCATATTGATGATAAATAAACATAAGAATACCGGGCTTACTTTACGATAAAGTACCCGGTTTTCTTTATATATATAGACTTTTAATTATATACTAGATATGGCAAATCAACAAACAAAATCATTTGGTAAAAAAGCCCAAACTCACAGTTCCAATCCATTGATTCCAGAGAAATATCAAGATATAGCATATATAACTGCTCTATTTTTATCTGTTATTCTTTTTCTTTCTCCTGCTTTATTTACCGGGGGAAGCTTTAATGCATCAGACAATATTGCCTCTTTTAGTTTTGATACATATCTTAAAAATGCTTCTAAATCTGGTGAATTCCCTCAATGGATACCATATATATTTAGTGGGATGCCCAGTTATTCTGCGCTATTAACAACTGGGGATAGATCTTGGGACTTCTTATCCTCATTGTATTTTGGAATTTCTAAGTTGATGGGGATTGTTTTTAATAATGATATTGCAAGAATTGCCTTCCATTATATCATGTATGCAATTGGTATGTATGCACTTATGAGATCTAAAGGAAAAGATAGATTTATTGCATTCTGCACTGGGTTTGCAGCAGTATTTTCTACTTTTATTATCACTTGGATCATGATCGGACATAATACTAAACCGATAGCATTAGCTACTTTTCCATTTATTTTATTATTCCTTGAAAAGTTAAGACATAAGTTTTCGCTAGGATATGCATCCGCACTTGTTCTTGCTGTACATGTTTTAGTTGAATCAACCCATGTTCAAATGGCCTATTATGGCATTATTACATTCGGTTTATATCTTATTGCTATAGGTATATCTTCAATCATAAAAAAAGAATCTTTACTAGGTATCATTCGCTCTTCGGTTGCTTTATTAATAGCTGGTATCCTAGCTTTTGGAATGTCTGCCGATAGATATTTAAGTGTACTTGAATACAAATCATCTTCTACAAGAGGATCTGGTCCGATTCAACAAAGTAAAGCTAAAGCCCAAGACAATACTGGTGGATTTGATTATGATTATTGTACTAATTGGTCATTTAGTCCTGAAGAAACAATCACTTTTCTTGTTCCTAACTATTTCGGTTTTGGTAAATTAGAATATAAGCCTAATAAAAATACAAAAGGACAAATTGTACAGTCATATTGGGGGCAAATGCCTTTTACTGATGCAGCTAACTATATGGGAATAGGTGTATTAGCATTAGCATTAATTGGTATCATTGCTTTTAGAAAAGATATATTTATTCATTATTTGATTGCATTAAGTTTAATTTCTTTGTTTTTATCCTTTGGCAAAAACTTTCCCCTACTCTTTGATTTCTTCTATTATTATATGCCCGGATTTAACAATTTCCGTGCACCTATGATGGCTTTATGCGTTATGCAATTTGCTATACCAATATTATTTGGTTATGGAATATCTGCTTTAACTATTTGGAGAGAAAACAGACATCCTGATCAAGATAAGATATTATATGCCATTGCAGGAGCCTTAGGTTTATTATTAGTTTCAAGCATATTTATCGAAGAAGGATCATATTCTGAAGCAATAGCACAGACACAAAAAATACCTCAAGAACTATTCCCTTTCATCTATTCTAGCATGAAATCTGACTGGTTCTTAACATCTTTTATTGGAATCATAACAGTAGCTATTTCATTGCTTTACGTGAAAGGAATTCTAAAAAAAGGAATATTCTACACAGTATTCGCAATTATTCTTATCGTAGATTTATGGCGCGTTGCTGGACGCCCAATGGAAGTTAATAAGGGCGATGTGTTTAAGAATGAATTTACAATACCAGATTTTGTGAATTTTATTAAACAGGATAAGTCACTATACAGAATAGCAGATTATGTATACTTAACTCAAGGTAAAACTAATGTCCCAGCATATTTCGAGCTTCAAAATGTTCATGGTTATCATTCTGCTAAAATGAGATTATATCAAGATGTATTAGATATAGCTGGTGGAGCAGGTGGAAATGCAATCACAAATCCATTTTTGCTCAATTTATTAAATGTAAAATATATGGCAGCACCGCAGCCATTATTCGAAGGAATTAAACCTATTTATGAAAGTACGATGCAAACTTCCCAAGGTTTGATGCCTACTTTAGTATATGATAATCCTGGTGTATTGCCCAGAGCCTTCTTTGTAGATTCAGTTATAGTAGCAAGTGATATATCTGTATTAAATCATCTTAAAAATGGTGATTTCAACCCAAGGAAAATCGCTTATGTACATAATTCATTATCTAGCAAGATTGATAATGCATTAAATGCAAAAGCAAGAATACTATCATTTCAAAATGAAAGAATTGATATTCAAACAGAAAATTCAGGCAATAATTTTCTATTTGTTAGTGAATTATATTACCCTGTCAGTTGGAAATGTTATATAGATGATAAAGAAACAGAAACGATTCAAACCAATTATGCGTTTCGAGGAATCATCGTTCCAGCTGGAAAGCACAAAGTATCATTTATCTATCGTGGCCAAAGATTTGAGCAAGGTAAAATGATAAGTTTGATTGTTAATATTCTGACGACACTTTCTTTTGTTATTGCCTTTTTTCTTGAAAGAAGAAAATCCAATAGCTTAACATGATTGCTTTTGCTCAATAATTTGCCGGATGATATAGATGTCTAGAAAACAAAAAAGACAAGAAATAATAATTGAACAATTGACAATTGAATCTCTTGGAAATGAGGGAGTAGCAATAGCTAGAAATGAAGAAGGAATTGTTCATTTTATTAAGCATGCTGCACCTGGCGATATTATAAAAGCAGAAATTAGACATAAGAAGAAACGCTATGCAGAAGGAATTATTAGAGAGATCATAGTACCCTCTTCTATAAGAATAGAACCAGTGTGTTCGCATGCGGGCACATGTGGTGGATGTTCTTGGCAACATATTGGTTATGAGCATCAATTATATTGGAAAAAACAGCATACAATTGATGTTTTTGATAGAATTGGGAAAATTCCTTATAATCATATAGCAGACACTTTACCTTCGCCTCAGCAATTGTATTATCGCAATAAAATGGAATTCTCATTTGGTTCTAGCAAATGGTTAACAGAAGATCAAATTGCTAGTGGAGAAGATTTCAAAAAAGATTTTGCCTTTGGACTTCATATTCCAGGTAGATTTGACAGGATATTAGATATTGAAGCTTGTTATATTCAGCCCAAAGCTGGAAATGCTATCCTTAATTTAATACGAGATAAAGCTTTAGAATGTTCAATAAGTGCATATAATCCTAGAACTCATGGTGGATTTTTAAGAACTTTATTAATAAGGTCAACTGTTGCAAATAATGAACTAATGTGTTTATTAATTACTCAAACCCCAAAAGAAGAAAGTGAATTTTCATTTCTTGATTGGTGGCAAAAAGAAGCTAAGCTGTTAATGCCTGATATCACTTCACTAGCAACAGTAGAAAACAATTCTTTATCTCCAATTGCTCAGGGTGAGATTACTTTTATGGATGGCTCGCCTTATATTACTGAACAGGTTCTAGGCATTAATTATCAAATTTCTCCATTCTCATTTTTTCAAACAAATTCTTATCAATTGCCATATTTGCTTCAGTCTATAATTAATCAAGCAGATATAACTCATGATGATATTGTATGGGACTTATATTGTGGGGCCGGAACAATATCTTTTCCAATTGCCCAAAAAGCAAAACATTGTATAGCTATAGAATTATCCCAAAGTTCAATTAATGATGCTAAGAAAAATCAAACAATTAATGAAGTTGAAAACATAGAATTTTATTGCTTTGATTTACACAAAAAACTAGCTATTGACTTTCTGCAAACATTATCAAAACCCGACATTATTATTATTGATCCTCCAAGGGCTGGAATAAACCAAATTTTATTAGATCATCTATTAGAGATTGAATCTCCTAAACTTATCTATGTTTCTTGTAATCCGGCAACTCAAGCAAGAGATTGTGCAATTCTATCTGAAAAATATATTATAACACATATTCAACCAGTGGATATGTTTCCTCATACTGCTCATATTGAATCTATAGCAACATTAATACTAAAGCCATAATACTATTGCAATATTTCTGATATCTATATCCAGATAATTTTCCTAATTTATTAGAAAATTAAGCGTAGTATTCTACCCCAAGTTCAAAGCAGACACATGAAATGTTTTATCATCATATTCTTGCATCTTATTTCTTGTAATTTGTTTGCCCAAGATGAATTGAATCTTCGTAAAGATTCTATGATTATCACTAAAAGGACAATTCAAGACAAAAGTTCTTTTAGATATGGAATTTTGGGAGGTATTTCTTCAATTCAGAATACATCTTCTTTGTCTATAGTGCCTGGAGCAACAGATTGTGGCTATTTAACAGGCGGGAATGCACAAGGCACTTTTGGAGGTATTCACGTAGATTACTTTGTTTTAGATGATTATTTAAGTTTATCCGGTAGAATACTCTATGCAAGCAGACCTGCTACATTAACAGCGGAAACATCCAATTATCTTGTATTAAATCAAGATTTGCAATATTCTCCCTTAACCATAGAGCATAATTTTACTACAGAGTTGGAATATATTATTGCTGATTTAGGAATAAACTTTCAACCATTTCAAAACTTTCCTGTGTATTGCAGAACAAGCTTTGATATTGGCGACTCACAGATCAAAAACTCTTATCTTCAGTATGAAAAAATACTTTCTCCAATCAATGTATTATTCCCTAATAATACAAAGATTCGAGTTACAGGTACAGGCTCTTTAGAAACTGCTTTGTCTTATGGTGTTAATATTGCAGTTGGCGCATATATTGAATTTCAACCATCTCTATATATTAATCCAGAAATACATGTTCGCAAAGGTTTAAATTCTATTCTTCAAAATGATCAATCATGGACAATTTCATCAGTAGACGCTTCTATTGGAATAATGTATAGATATCATTCATCAGTTGAAATTATTGATACTCAATACATTAATAATGTCCCTTTAATTCCGCCCCCCACTCCAATTGTAAATCTTATTCCGCCGGTAGCTATTGGAACAATTTCATCAAATCCATTATCAATCCAAGAAACAATTGTCACACAAACATTTCCATTATTGCCATATATATTTTTTGACAGTATATCAACGGAAGTTACATCGCGCTATCTAATTGATAATAGATCTTTTACAGAATCCAACTTGTCGAAAGAGACATTAAAAACGTATTATAATATGATAAATATTATTGCCAATAGGATGAAATTATATCCCCAAAGTTCTATACTTTTAACAGGAACTACCGATGGAAAAGAACTCTCATCAATTGCCAAAAGAAATCAATTGGCTCTGCAAAGAGCAGAATCTATAAAGAACATACTAGTTTCTCAATTTTTAATAGATTCAAAGAGAATTGCAGTCAAATACAGAGATGTGCCTGTATCTTCTTCTTCAGATAAATATCCAGAAGGAATAGAAGAAAATAGAAGAGTGGAAATATCATCTGAAAATATTGAATTATTGCAGCCTGTTATTCATACAAAGTTTCAAGAGTTTGCTCCTATTTATAAAACTCAAATGTTTAAGACAAGTGTCGATACCCCTTCTATTGTGCAATCATGGCGTCTTGATATTTCATATAAAGGACAAGCTATTTCCAGTATTAATAATAATGGAATACCTCCAGAGCAGCTTGAGATTGAATTAGATTCTAAAGATTTAATTGCATTAGGAAATTCAATAGATATATCAGATTCTTTGGATGCTTCTTTAACCATTAAACAAGATAATGACATAGAACATGTATCTACTTGTAAATTGGCCATTAATAAAACAATGAATCAATTTGAAATAAGTAGGCTTAGCTTGATTGTTTTTGATTTTGACCAAAGTGATATATCAGATATAAATAAATCTATGATGAAGTCTTTTGTAAGAGATGCCTTAAAGCCTAATTCTATTGCTACGATTAGAGGTTCTACTGATAGATTGGGTGAGATTGAATATAATGAAGAGTTATCTGCAAATAGAGCAAATACAGTAAGAGATTATTTAAAAAGTATACAACCAACAATAAATATTGGGTCTACAAAAGGTATAGGTGCATCTCTTTTACCTTTTGATAACAATTTAGCAGAAGGTCGTTATTACTGTAGAACAGTATCGGTAGAAGTAAAAACTCCACGACAATAATACTTTAAAATGTTATTGTAATAGCATTTATTACACTATTATACTTAACTGGAAATGAAGTTAATGAAGTTGCACTTCCAGAAGTAGGTTGTTTCACTACAATGCCTGATTCCGGATTAAATTCAGCTCCATGGCATGCACAATATATATTTGAGTATTCTGTGTCTGGTGGTTGAACGGAACAACCTTGATGTGAGCATATACTTGTAACAGCTAAAAAAGAGGATTCAGTTAATCGAATAATTAAGATGTCTTTATTATTATTTTGATTAGGTACATTTATATAGGCAGCCCCACCTACTTTACTTAATTCTTCTAATCCAGATGTATTCAAAGGAATATCTATTTGAGTACCATTTGATGAGTTTCCAGAAGGTGTTTCATTTGATTCACAAGATTGTATGAAACCAGCCAAGCTTCCAGCACAGAATATGATTCCAGTATTTTGTAAAGCATTGGAAATGAATTGTCTTCTTGTTGGAATTACTGATAATTGGGGTACAATGTTATCTTTCATATATCAACTTTCATATTAATAGTACAAATGTAATTGTGCGCCCCATCGAGATATATAACCTGGAGCTGAAGTATCGAAAATTCTATATTCTGGTCTAATTTCAATATTTGGCATAGGAAATATTTGTGCTCCAAATACCATTTGTTTTATGACAGACTGATATGAATTATTTACGATTAACTCTGAATATTCAAATCGAGTAAAAGGCAGAAACCAAGTAGTTGCTTGCCAAGTAAGTTCTGCTAAATAACTTGAATTTTTTCCCTTTTCTCTGAAATCATTTATTAATGGCATCTTTCTGCTAGTTATATCTTGTAAGTTAGATAGAGACATATCAACCATGAAAGAAAGCTTATCAGTTAATCCAATCCCCATGAATGCATTTATCAATGAAAATTCGTGATTGTGTAATATTGAAGTTCCAATATATGAATTGATACTATTATCAAAAAATCTAGGCCAATAGACAGCTCTAGCCGAATACATCAAAGATCCTTTATCAATATTACTCACGCTATTTTGTTGAGCCGTAGCATTAGAAAACACACCTGCATTCACGGTTAATTCATGAATACTCTCATAAGTGAACTCAACTCCTGCAGCAGAAAAATAGGGAGCTAATATTGTCATAGAATTATACGGTGTAATAACATTTTCATTTATCCAACCAGCAGATAATTGACGAATCATCATTGTATGATCATCATATCTAATGCCAATTGTTGGCTGAAAAAAACCAAGTCTTAATTGTGGTAAAGAATTATCTGATTGTACAATCACAGAAGCAGACCAAGATTGCTGTCCAGGATATCTAACTGGCCCTATATTATAATTCCCCTCAGCTTGTAACCATGGTAATAATTGATAATTGCCATATATAGACATCTGCATTGGTAGAATTCTTTGCTCTTTTGATTCATTTCTTGAGCGTATTAGTTGTAATCTCATATCAAAACCAATATTGCCTTTATTACCAATCATTGATCTAATAGAATCTTGTAATCCCCACAAGCCTTCAGCATTAATGTTTTCAGGATTAAATGCACCGACATCTCTATAAGAATACCAACCTAGATCATTTCTTAAACCAGATCCTTGGCTATTTACATGGCAACTAGAACATCTATTTCCAGATATAAGTGAAAATTGAGGTAGCGCAAATAATTGTACACTATATATCAAAATGTAAGCACAACAAATAATCAAAAGGCGCATGATTTTAAACAATTAGAATAAATTTATATTTACTTGTACTTGGCAAATCTATCAAATATTATCATCTATTTTCTATATTGTTTTTAACTTTTTTTAAAATTTAATCTATTCATAATATTCAGATTTTATGCCTTTAGTAATGGAAAATTAGCTATATTTATGATACTATTTTTTGTTGCAATATTTTTATCTTTTTGTATTTAGATGTACCAATCGAAACTTTTTACTCCTACACTTAAAGAAGCACCTTCTGAGGCTCAAATTCCTTCTCATATATTAATGTTAAGGGCAGGTTTAGTTCGTCAATTAGGGGCAGGAATTTTCTCATTCTTACCATTGGGATATCGCATTGTAAAAAAGGTAATGCACATTATCCGTACAGAAATGGATAGAATTGGCGGACAAGAGTTTCATTTACCTGCTTTAAACCCAATAGAAATATGGGAGCAAACTGGTCGAGTTGAGGCCATGGGTGATGTTATGTTTCACATTAAAAATAGGGATGGCTTAGTATTAGCCCCTACTCATGAAGAAATAATGACATATCATGCAAGGCAACATATAAAATCATATAGAGATATGCCTCAAATTTGGTATCAAATACAAACAAAATTTAGAAATGAGCCAAGGCCTAAATCTGGTGTTTTACGTGGAAGACAATTCACAATGAAAGATTCATATTCATTGGATAATTCATGGGAAGCATTAGATTCTAGCTATGATAAACATGCCGAAGCATATAGAGAAATATATAAAAAGTCTGGATTAAAGTTTTTTGTTGTAGGAGCTTCTTCAGGTTCAATGGGTGGCAGTGATTCACAGGAATTTATGGTAGAATCTTCATTTGGTGAAGATACATGTGCTATATGTGATATTTCTGGATATGCAGCAAATATAGAGGTAGCAACTAGTGCTTTACAGCCAATAGGTAGAATCCAAAGTGATGATTTACCAACAAAATTTGCTACTCCACATGCTAAAACAATTAATGATTTAGTAGAACAGTTTAACTTTGATAAAAACAGATGCGCTAAATCAGTAGTATATATTGCAGATTCTAAGCCTTATTTAATTCTTATGCGTGGAAATGACGAGTTAAATGAAGCTAAGTTTCAACATTTTATTGGGGCTATTCAATGTCGAGCAGCTGATGCAGATGAATTATTGCATATTACAGGTGCTCATGCTGGATCAATAGGGCCAATAGGTATTAATTCAACATGTACTATTTATGCAGATAATCTTCTTAAAGATGCTAATGGCCTTATTTGTGGAGCAAATGAGGATGGTTATCATTATTCATCATTAGATTTATTAAGAGATACAAATGTTCATGCATATGCAGATTTCAGAGTAGTTCATGAAGGTGAGCCTTGTATTAATGGAAATAATCCTTTAAGAATTGTGAATGCTATTGAGGTTGGACATATCTTTAAATTAGGTACGAAATATTCACAAGCCCTTGGTGCAACATTTGTAGATGAACAAGGAAAAGATCATCCTATTATCATGGGCAGTTATGGCATAGGTGTAGAAAGAATAATAGCTTGTGCAATTGAACAAAACCATGATGATAAAGGAATTATGTGGCCTTTATCAATTGCACCATATCATGTTCATTTATTAGGATTAGGTTTACATAAATCGGCAGAAGCAGTTAAAGCATGTTCTGATATCCATACTATGTTAGAAAATTCTGGTATTGAATGTTTATTCGACGATAGAGATATTTCACCAGGAATAAAGTTTAATGATGCTGATTTAATTGGTATTACATTTCAACTTATTGTTGGAGACAAAGGCCTAAATCAACATCAATTAGAATTGAAAATTCGTGCAACTGGTGAACGTATTCTTATACCGATTAGCGAAGAGCATGGTGGTTTAACGAATATATTAACGACGATACAAAAGCAAATAATACATAATACAATACAATGAATCAATTAGCAGATTTACATACTCATACCACATTTTCTGATGGTATACTATCTCCTACAGAGCTTTTTACCAAAGCTAAGGAAGTTGGTTTGAGTGCTATTGCTATTACTGATCATGATACCATGGATGGATATTTAGCTTCAATCCACATTGCCGAAGAACTTGGCATTCAGCTTGTACCAGGAATCGAATTAAGCTGTTATGAAAATGCTAGAGATTATCATTTATTAGGATTTTTTCAAGATCCTGATAATCCTAATCTAAAGAAGAATCTTGAATTATTTAGACATGAAAGAGAAAAAAGAGCCGAAAGAATCGTTAGTAAATTAAATAGACAAAATGTTGATGTTAGTTTTAATGATGTTTTAGATAAAGCTGGAGTTGCCCCAGTTGCTAGACCTCATATTGCAGCTGTTATGATAGAACAAGGTCATTCCCCTGATATCAAAAAAGCTTTTGATCAATATTTAAGTTATGGTAAACCTGCTTATGAACCCAAGTGGAATTTTCCTGTAGAACTTGGCGTTAAATTACTTAATGAAGCAGGTGGTGTAGCTGTTTTAGCACATCCTGGTAGATATTTACCACAACAAATCTTAGCTAAGTTTATACAAAAAGGTTTAGATGGAATCGAAGTTATCCATCCTTCTCATTCTGAAGAAACTCAAATATATTATAAATCTTTAGTCGATCATTATTGTTTGCTTTCAACTGGTGGATCTGATTTTCATGGTTCGCGTGAATATGATGCAACAAATTTTGGAAAATTTACTGTACCTGTTTCAACAATAGAAGCAATGCAGTCTTTTTTGAAACATTAATAATTATTATGAACTCTATCAAAACTATCGAAGGTAATTATACTCATGCATCCGGTAATTATGTTATTGTTGCAGCAAGGTGGAATTCTTTTATAGTACATCACTTAATTGAAGGTGCAATCGATACATTAAAACGTCATGGTATTGATGAGTCTTCAATTCATCTTGTTTATTGCCCAGGTTGCTATGAAATCCCTCTTATCACAAAAAAATTAGCTTCATCTGGGAAATATGATTCAATCATCACATTAGGCGCTGTTATCAGAGGCTCTACACCTCATTTTGATTTAGTTGCTTCTGAAGTCTCAAAAGGTGTTGCACAAGCTTCATCAGATACAGGTATACCATGTTTATTTGGTGTATTAACTACCGATACCATAGAACAAGCAATAGAAAGAGCTGGTACAAAGGCAGGAAACAAAGGCTCTGAAGTTGCCCTAGCTGCAATTGAAATGGTTTCTTTAATGAGTAAATTATCATAGTCATCTTTAGATACATACTTTTTTGCATAAAAGCAGATTGTTAAAGATCTGCTTTTTTTATACAATATATATACGAATTCATATTTTCTATTTTTATGATGAATAATCAAAATATTACTTCTTTGCTTCAAGAAGAAAGACTTTTTGAACCCTCAGAACAATTCAAACAGAATGCTAATTTTTCATCTAAACAAGAATATGATGATTTAAGAAAATATGCTCATGAACATCCACTCGATTTTTGGGAACAACAAGCACAAAATCTCCATTGGTTTGAATC
Organism: Bacteroidota bacterium; assembly: GCA_049317525.1. Taxonomy (GTDB): domain Bacteria; phylum Bacteroidota; class Ignavibacteria; order Kapaibacteriales; family UBA961; genus UBA961. The sequence continues at coordinate 119,065 of JBMOIC010000002.1, forward strand.
ATGGAAGACAATTCTTGAATGGGATTATCCCAATGCATCATGGTTTAAAGAAGGGAAAATCAATGCATCTTACAATTGTTTAGATAGACATATTAACTCTTCACATAAAGATAAAATCGCTATTTATTGGGAGGGAGAACCTGGTGATACAAAATCGTTAACCTATTCAGAATTACATAAACAAGTATGTAAAATGGCAAATGGTTTATTATCACTTGGGATAAAGAAAGGTGATATTATTGCAATTTATATGGGTATGATTCCAGAGGCAATAATCGCAATGCTAGCATGTGCACGAATAGGTGCTACACATAATGTGATTTTTGGAGGATTTTCAGCAGATTCATTAAGAGATAGAATACAAGATTCTCAAGCAAAATGCTTAATTACCCAAGATATTGTTTTTAGAAAAGGTATAAAGTTATCTTTAAAACAAACTGCTCAAGAGGCTGTTCTTCAATGCAATAGTATACAATCTGTCATCATATTTCAAAGGACAGAACATCAATGTTCTGTGGATTCTGAAAAAGAAATTTTGTGGCATGACTTGATTGAACATCAATCAGATATTCATATACCACAAGGATTTGACAGCGAACATCCCCTATTTATTCTGTATACTTCTGGTTCTACTGGAAAACCAAAGGGATTACTTCATACTACAGGTGGCTATCTTACTCAAGCACATTATACTTTTTCTCACGTGTTCGATATAAAGAATGAAGATATCTTTTTCTGTACAGCAGATATAGGCTGGATAACTGGTCATAGTTATGTAGCATATGGTCCATTATCTGCTGGAGCAACAATTTTGATATATGAAGGTGTTTTAGTTTATCCAGATGCTCATAGAATTTGGAATATCATTGAAAAGTATAAAGCTACTATACTCTATACCGCTCCAACAGCTATTAGAACTTTTTTGAAATTAGGAGATCAATTTCCATTAGCACATAATTTATCATCATTAAGACTTCTTGGAACTGTTGGGGAACCGATAAATCCCGAGGCATGGATATGGTATAAATCTATCATCGGCAAAAACGTATGTCCTATTGTAGATACTTGGTGGCAAACTGAAACTGGTGGAATTATGATTGCTCCTATACCAGGCATTATAGCAACTAAACCCGGCAGTGCTACTTTGCCATTACCTGGAATTATAGCAAATGTAGTTCATAAAGATGGTTCACAATGTGAAATCAATGAAGGTGGCTATTTGGTGATAATGTCTCCATGGCCTGGAATGGCAAGAACCATTTTTGGTGATAATGAACGCTATAAACAGGTATACTGGAGCGAATATCCACCAAATACTGAACATAAAGGATATTATTTCACAGGAGATGGTGCAAGAATTGACAAAGATGGATATTTCTGGATTATGGGCCGAGTGGATGATGTAGTTAATGTAAGTGGACACCGTTTGGGAACTGCCGAAGTAGAAAGTGCACTAGTTTCTCATCCAGCTATTGCAGAAGCAGCAGTTATTGCTAAACCAGATGAGATTAAAGGAAATGTTTTAATTGCTTTTGTTACAATTAAACAAGAAGTGAATTATGATATAAGCACACTAAAACAAGAATTAAAAGATCATGTTTCTGCTCAAATTGGATCGATCGCAAGGCCCGAAGATATACGTTTCGTAGAATCTCTACCCAAAACGAGAAGTGGTAAAATTATGAGACGCCTTTTAAGAGAATTATCCTCTACGGGAGTGGTAAATGGAGATACAACTACACTTGAAGATTTCAATGTATTAGACCAACTTAGAGAAGAAGAATAGTATCATGCGTCTTTGTATGCTATAAAGATAATTTGTCTATTGAGTCAAAAACAAATGTATGAATTGGCTTTCTTGTTCTTGGAGTAATTTCTCGACTTTGAAAAGGTTCAGGCAATACCTCATGACTATCCGGATAACCTAAAGCAATGATACTAACAATAGAACAATGATTGGGAATATTTAAAAGAGATTCAGCTATATCCCTTTTGAATCCTCCCATTTGATGACCTAATATTCCTAATTCGGCTGCTTGCAATAGTAAATATGTTGAAGCTGCTCCTACATCATGCCATGCATGAAGATTCATAGATCCATCTGAAAAATGTGTATTAGCAATTACTGCTATTAATACTTGTGCATCCTTTGCCCAAACCTGATTCCCGCCTGCTAAAGTACTATACATTAATGAAAATAATTCTGAATCTTTACTACCAAAAACAAAACGCCAAGGCTGCTCATTCATACTGCTTGCCGCCCAAGAAGCTGCTTCAAAAAGATGATTAAGCGTTTCTATCTGGATTGTTTTCTTAGCAAATGATCGCGCGCTCCATCTTTGTAGTAATAATGGATGAATTTCATATTGAGTTGGTACTATTTTAGGATGTTTTTTCATTGAAATCTCTCATTTGTAAAATGTTTTAACATTGTTAACAATGCAATAAGTTCATAAAGTTTATTTTCGATACAAATACTTAATACCATGCAGTAAGGCATAATTATTGATAGTTTTACCTGTAATATACAAGCATAGTAAATTATTATTTTTATAATAATTATTAAGATACAGTTCACTTCTTTGTAGCATAGAAGTAATTCATGGAGAAACTATGGCATTACCACCAGAAAATATAATAATCAAGCGATCAAAAGTTATATCCAGCACTTCAGATTCTAATGTTGAAGATAATGATGTGCAAGATATAAAGCAAAAGACTTCACATAAAAAGACAAAAATCAAAGAAGATATTTTACCACAATTATCTAATAGACAGATACAAATAATAGGAGTATTTCTCGCTTTATTTTCTTTATTGATTCTAATTGCTTTATTAAGTTATACTTCAAAGGATGAAGCTAATGCAGATATTCATCTACAAGATATCTTTAGTATCATAAAGGGAGATCAAGATATTCAAGCAAAAGCAGATACAACATATAATTTGCTAGGATTATTCGGGGCAGTATTAGCAGATATGTTATTTAACAAGTCATTTGGATTTATTTCTATTGTATTCCCTTTTATTGGATTTATTTGGTCAAAAGAACTATTATTCAATGATAAAATCTCTTTAAAATCCATTAGGTCTACAAGTTATATTCTACTCTTTAGTCTAATTATATCTGCATTTTTTGGAACATTATCATTATTATTTCCACAAATTAGAATAGAATGGTATGGCACAATTGGACTTTTTCAAGCAAATATATATAGTTCTTTGATTGGCAAATTTGGATCTTTATTATTATGCATCGTAGCTGGTTTTATAACAGTTACTTTAGGATTAAATATCACCTTACATACTGCTATTTCTACTCTATCACAATATATATCTTCTTTATTTATATGGTTAAGAACATTTTTTGAAAAAACACAGTCACAATCTTTATCTAGTAAAGAGATTAAGAACAAGACAATTTCATTTAATGATACATATCCTCAACAAGAAATTGACAACAATGAAGAACCTGTGAAAATTGTCAAAAGGATGTCAACAAGCTCTCAATATTCAGATGATATTCAACGCCATATGCCTGTAATTATTAGAGGTAATGAATTTAATGATAGCGATGATCCAGGAATTATATTAGCAGAACGCCCTAAAAAGAAAACTAGCAATTTAACATTCGAAGAAGCGCTTGCTGAACGTTCTGTATTCAAACCACCTATTGAACAAACAGAAGAAAAAAAACCAGCAGATAGTATTCAATTAGATTTTACCAAAGAAGCATCACAACCATCATTAGTTCTTAATGTTCAAGAAGTTGTATTGCAATCGTATGATTTACCTCCTAAGGATTTACATCATTATCGTATGATGATACAGGATGAAAAAATAAAATATAGTCCACCTAATCTTGAATTATTACAAAAACAACATGAACATGTAATAAAGGTTGATGATGCAGAGTTAAAAGAAAATGCACGTTTATTACAAGAGAAATTACTAACATTTAAAATTACGATTCAAGATTTAACTGTAACGCCAGGCCCAGTGGTTACACAATATGAATTTGTACCTGCAGCAGGTATAAAGATATCCCAAATCGAAAATCTATCAGATGATATAGCATTAGCTCTTAAAGCACGTGGAATTAGAATAATTGCACCAGTGCCAGGCAGAGGTACAGTTGCTATCGAGATTCCAAATCATAAACCATCACTTGTTTTATTTAGTAGCATTATTAAATCATCTAAATTTCATGATTCAGAACATCGTTTATCGCTAGCCCTTGGCAAAACAATTTCAGGCGAAGTATACTGTGCAGATTTATCCAGAATGCCTCATTTATTAATTGCTGGTTCAACTGGAGCAGGAAAAAGCGTTGGAATAAATACAGTTATATGTTCTTTATTATATAAGATGCATCCTAAAGATTTAAAATTTGTGATTATCGATCCTAAAAAAGTAGAAATGACTTATTATGGATTATTAAAAAATCATTTTCTTGCATTATCTCCAGATACAGATGAACATATCATAACAACCCCACAAAATGCAGTAGCCGTGCTTAAGTCATTATGTGTTGAGATGATGAATCGTTATGAAATATTGGCAAAGGTTGGGCAAAGAAATATTGTTGATTATAATCAAAAAGTAAAAGAAGGTAAATATAAAGATAGTGGAACAGAACATTCTCCTATGCCTTATATTGTATGTGTTATCGATGAATTAGCAGATTTAATGCTAACAGCTGGAAGAGAAGTAGAAGAGCCAATTATTAGATTAGCACAATTAGCCAGAGCTGTCGGTATCCATATGATTGTAGCAACTCAAAGACCTTCTGTAGATGTTATAACCGGCCTTATAAAAGCTAATTTCCCTGCTAGGATATCGTATCAAGTAGCATCCAAAATAGATTCTAGAACTATTATCGATGGCGGAGGAGCTGATCAACTATTAGGTAATGGTGATATGTTGTTTTTACCAGGTGGCTCTCCAAAACCAATTCGAATTCAAAATTCATTTTTATCTACCGATGAAGTTGAAAATATATGTATGCATATAGGAAATCAACAAGGCTATTCTAAACCGTATATGTTACCAACTTCTATCGAAAAAACAAATGGTGGTAGTAGTTTGATTGATGATTCCAGAGATGAATTGTTTGAAGAAGCAGCCAAAACAATTATTAGACATCAACAAGGTTCTGTATCATTATTACAAAGACGATTAAAAGTTGGATATGCCAGAGCAGCCAGAATAATGGATGAATTAGAAGCAGCTGGCATTGTTGGCTCTTTTGATGGTTCTAAAGGAAGAGAAGTATTATTAAATAATGAAACAGATTTAGAAGCATTATTATAAGTGGATTAAACGTGAAAAATAGATTTAAATTAATTGCAGGACCTTGCCTAGCTGAATCAAAAGAATTATTGCAAGAAATTGCTGAAACTCTTAATCCTATTGCAATAGAACTTGATTTTGATTTTATTTTTAAAGCATCATATAGAAAAGCTAATCGTACAAGTGGTAATAGTTTTACTGGTATTGGAGATGTACAAGCTTTACAATATATATCAGAAATCGCACATTCCATTAATAGACAATCCATTACAGATATTCATGAAACAACAGAAGCTGAAGTAGCAGCTAGATATGTTGATATTTTACAGATCCCTGCTTTTTTATGCAGGCAAACCGCATTATTAGAATCAGCTGGCAAAACAGGTAAAATTGTAAATATAAAAAAAGGACAATTTCTAGCTCCTGACGATATGAAAAAACAAGCAGATAAAGTGTTTCATATTGGTGGTAAAGAAGTATGGCTAACAGAAAGAGGTACTACTTTTGGTTATCATGATTTAGTAGTTGATTTTAGATCTTTAATAATCATGAAAGAAACTGGATTACCTGTTATTTATGATGCTACCCATTCATTACAACAACCTGGCGGAGGTGAGCAATCAGGTGGCCTTAGACAATATATTGCACCTTTAGCAAAAGCTGCTGTTGCCTGCGGCATCGATGGTATTTTTATCGAAACTCATCCATATCCACATTTAGCAAAATCAGATGCAGCAACTCAATTCCCACTTGATAAAATGCGTGATTTTCTTCATGAATTAGCCGATATTCACTCACTTGTTTCAAAATCATGAACTATCTGTTAATGATATTATTGTGTTGTTGTCTTTTGTCTTGTCAAGAAGAAAACAAACAAACAATCCAGATAAAAGATACAGTAATAACTAAAGATATTCCTACACATGAAATATGGAATTTCTCTATGGTATTTACTGATTCTAATAAAACTAGAGCTATTCTTAAAGCAGGTAAAGCAAGAGTATTCGAGCAAAGATATGAAACATTATTAGACTCTTCGGTTCATGTAGACTTTATGAATAAATCATCTAATGCAGTTGGCTTTATGATTTCAGATTCAGCTAGAATTGATGAAAATACAAGAGACATGTTTGCTGCTGGACATGTTCTTGTTCGCTCAGATAGTACAAATACAACACTTAAAACATCTACTTTAATGTGGAAAGAAAAGCAGCAACTATTTTATACTAAAGATAAAGTTCATATTACTACATCAACTGAGATAATCGATGGTTATGGAATGGAAAGCGATATATGGCTTAAAAACTATAAAATCTTCAAAGTTAGTGGTACTAAGCAAATAGAATGAATAATATGATTATATCTGGCCAATACATTGATATTTCTAAAAGAGAAATATATCCTGCTGATATTATAATCGAAAATGGAATCATTGTTTCTATTACACCCTGTATTGAAGCACCGGTTCACTATATAATGCCTGGTTTTGTAGATGCCCATATCCATATTGAAAGTTCTATGCTTATCCCTACAGAATTTTCAAAACTTGCATTAGTACATGGTACAATAGGCACTGTTTCAGACCCACATGAAATTGCCAATGTTTTGGGAATAAAAGGCATTGATTTCATGATAGAAAATGCTAAACTCTCCCCTCTTAAATGTTTGTTCGGAGCCCCCAGTTGTGTACCAGCTACATCATTTGAACATTCGGGTGCACTTATTTCAGCTGATGATATTCACCAACTTTTATCAAGAGATGATATTGGTTATTTAAGTGAAATGATGAATTTTCCTGGTGTGCTTAATAATGATGAAGAAATATTAAAAAAGATTGCTTCAGCACAGTTTTATCATAAGCCAATAGATGGGCATGCTCCTGGATTATTAGGTAATGATGCTAAAGCATATATATCTCATGGTATTAGTACCGATCATGAATGTATTTCCCTACAAGAAGCATTAGATAAAATCTCATATGGTATGAAGATATTAATCAGAGAAGGATCTGCTGCGAAAAATTTTGATGCATTACATCCATTGATTTCATTATTTCCAGATATGTGCATGTTTTGTAGTGATGATAAACATCCTGATAGTTTATTAGAAGGTCATATTAATATGTTAGTTAAAAAAGCTATACACTTAGGATATGATCTTTTTGATGTGCTATCAATTGCATGTATTCATCCTGTTACACATTATTCGATGCCTATTGGTTTATTGAATATAGGTGATCCTGCCGATTTTATCATTGTAGATTCACTTATTGATTTTACAGTACAATCGGTGTTTATCAATGGTGAGCAAGTAGTTCAATATGGAAGATTACAGTGTTCTATACCTTCTCATTCATATAATGATTTGTCAATATGTAATGCCAATTTACTTACAGAAAAAGACATCATTCTTTATGGAAATACTTCACTTGTACATGTAATAGAGGCTATAGCTGGGCAAATCGTAACTGGCAGATCTCTTTATACAATGGAATCTATAAATGGTATATTATACTCTTCTACTACAGATGATATCTTAAAAATTGTCGTCATAAATAGATATCAGAATTCAAAACCTGCAATTGGTTTTATCAAAGGTTTTGGGTTGAAGTCTGGGGCAATTGCATCAACGATAGCGCATGATTCTCATAATATTATAGCAATTGGAGTGGATGATATTTCTATAATAGAAGCTGTAAATGCACTTATAGAAGTAAAAGGGGGAATTTCTTTATATCACAATACTTTATCAGTATTACCATTAGATATAGCAGGTTTAATGAGTAGTCAAGATGCACATACTATTGCGAACAGATATATAGAAATAGATTCTTTAGTTAAACAAACTGGCTGTATGATGCCTGCTCCATATATGGCTTTATCATTTATGGCATTACTTGTTATTCCAACCCTTAAATTGAGTGATATAGGATTATTTGATGGTGAGATTTTCCAGTGTATAGACCTCATTCAATCAGCGTAAATCCCAGATATATGTTCTACACTGATCATTATTTTTATATATAATCGTATCTGGTTTCCCTAAATACCCTGTCATTTTTTTTGAATATGTTCCAGCCTGTTTAGGATGAGGTTGATAAACAATATATCTCCCACTCTTATCTGTTAATAATTTCTCATATACAGATACAATTAGCGCTTCACTTCTAAATTCCTTTAATGTTGCTTGCAATTCAGCTTGAGCTTGTATCGAATCAATTAGTTTTCTATTTGAAACCAATCCTTCTAAGTTAATTATCGTACCATTATGAATGTATCCAGTTAAACCTGATCGATCTCCCATCGCTGCAATTTTTATATTCTTATGCAGAAGCCATGTATGAATCGAATGTGCATGAGTATAATTACTAGTTTCATATGTAAGAGCATTGTGAACTCTATACATATATTTAATACTCCACAAGCCTATAATTATCATTAATGAATACAAGATAGATTGCTTCAGATATAATGTTTGAATATCATTACTAAACAACAGTATAATACTTGGTACAACTAATATTAGTGGATAAAAATACCAATCAAATAAAGCCCAATCACTTCTTGTACTTACTACTATAAAGTATAAAATGATAGAAAACAGCATTGATTGAACAATTATATCATGTTTTTTACATAAAGATATGATAAAAATAACGATAGAAATGACATACAATGCTAGTTCAAAAGGATGATAAAAGAAATCCTGCCAAAAATGGAAACTTAGTATAAAAGGATAGATTGTTAATCCCTTTGCTAAGCCACTAATAGGAATGATACTTTGAAATGACAGTGAATTGATATAAAGATAAGAAGCTATTACGATACATGCAGGAAGAAAATGTATGAAAAAGAGATATTTATTTTTTCTTTCTAATGCAGAAAAATAAAAGAACAAAGGCAAAGTAAGAAGAATTACAGTATCAATTCTTGATAAAAAGATAAACAAACAAAGACTTGATAATATAGTATAACTTGCTTGTAATTGTGGCTTTACAATATTATAAAAGAACATATACAATAAGGGAATTGTTATAACAATTTCCATATGTAATAAAATCAGCTTATAAGAAATGAACCATGATATAAATAGTAGTATATCTTTTTTAATTCCAGATAATGAACACAAAGAATATAATTTATTACAAGATCGATAAATCTGAATACTTGAGCTTATAATTAATACTTGTAATAAAACATAGAATAGAATGGATTTTGTACTTCCTGAAATAAAAGCTAATACTACAATTATTGCAAGATATAATGGATGATAACCATTTGTTAAAGTAATGCTGTCAAAGCTAGACATTCCCTTTTGGAGAATAGTATCAGCTATAGTTGTATAGTAGAAATAATCATCTGGAACAAAGGCAGAAATAGCATACTGGTTATAATAAAAAGTATAGACAGAGAATAATGAAATGAAAGCCGTTATAGTATAAATAGAATATGCAACTATCTTTTCAGGAATATGATCACTTTGCATAAAGGATATTAAATAGACAATTTCTTAAAAATAAATTCAGGCAAGTCTTTGATAATTCTCATGATAAATCGCCAATAGAAAGGAACATAGATACTATCCTTACGATTAATCATCCCTTTATATATGATATTTGCAGCTGATGTTGAACTAATAAATAAGGGGCTTTTGGGTAAATGTGATGTCATAGGTGTTTCTATTAAACCAGGCTTTACTGTCATAACATGAATATTATGCGGAGCTAATCTACCTCTCAAGCCAGACATTAGCGAAGTAAATGCTGATTTTGCGCTACCATACATATATATTGTTTTGCGACCTCTTTCCCCTGCTACCGATGAAATCCCTATAATTTGTCCTTTTTGTCTTTTTTCAAAATACTCTGCACATAATAATGCTGGAATGGCCATACTTTCAAAATTCAAGAAGAATTCATCTAATGCATAATCTATATCTGTATTTGCTTTCAATTGATCAGTTAATGATCCTTGTGCAAGGATAAGTGTATCTATTTCTTTAAGCATTAACAATGCTTCCTTGAATGTATGCTTTAAAGACTCTTTATTCAAAAAGTCGCATAGAAAACATTCAGCAGATTGCGCTCCTCTACTTTTTAAATCTTTACATACAGTATCGAGTCTATCTTTATTTCTTCCTATCAATACAAAAGAACATTCTTCATTTTGTGCAAGAAGTCTAGTCAATTGATGAGCTATTTCAGATGTTGCTCCATATACAACGATTCTTTTCATACATTCTTTAATAAGTTGGAGTAATAATATGCGTTGTTAATAAAGCATTGTTTTTAAAAATTGCAAGTGCTGTCCATGAACTTAAGTGAACGATATGTGGAAGTTCATTTATCAAATAATTTCCCTCTGGTAGAGCTAAAGTATTATTACTAATTAAGCCTCCCTGAATATCATATTGATATATAGTAAGTATCTCTCCAGCTTTTACTTCTAAGTGATCATTAATATTTGTCGAGTGCTGTTCTTCAACAAGCATTGGATATGCATGTTTAGGTAATAGATTCGTATCGATCCCACATGGATAAATTTCTTGATTGATAGAAATAGCTACTGTAGAATCATATCCAGGTAAAAGAACAGGATATCGTCTTTTTCTGAATTCCGAATCCTTTACGTCTACATAACATGAAATTGTATTATTCTTTATTTGATTATGGGGTATATCTGCAGCAAATAAATGTGGAGTATCAGTTGGATATAAAGTATACAATTGCAATCTATTTGAATTATAGACGCTAAGTTTTGGATTCACAATTGCTGTTTTGGACATGATATAACATGCAACTCTCTGGATATTATTAATGGGATACGTAATAAAAGGTGATACGATTATACCAGCTTCTAGCATTGCTTGTTTAACATTAGCTAAGCCATAACCAATAGCATTGTTTTTTTCATTTGCATTCTTTGCTGTTGCATAAAAAACACGTCTTACTTCACTTGAAGTTAATTCTGGAAATGCAGACAATAAAAGACCACTTATACCAGCCATCAAAGGAGTAGCTAAAGAAGTGCCATTTGCAGCTGTTAACTTTGTTGTATCATTATATTGGATACAAATTACTCCAACACCTTGGGTAGCTATATCAGGTTTAATTTTACCGTCGCCTCTGGGGCCTCTAGAAGTAAATCCAGCAATAGTAGTATCTGGAGCTAATGCAGCAACAGCAATAACACTATCAGCATCAGATGGAGTTATCAGCGTACTATCTTTTGGACCATCATTTCCTGCAGCTGTTAAACAAACAACTCCTCTTTTTACAGCTTTATTTACCCATTTGGAGGTAATTGTTGTTTTGCCATCAAAGTCTGCAAACAGATAATTTTCTTCATCTGGTTGATTAAATACACTGTATCCCAATGATGATGTAACAATATCAGTTCCTTGAGATTCTGTCCATTCAATAGCTGCTGCATAATTATCTTCTTCAAGATGCTGCTCTGTGGGTATATCTTCAGTTTTTGCCAACAAAAAAGAAGAGTGAGGCGATATTCCAATCAATGAATCTTGAAGAAATCCAGAAACAGTTGAAAAACAAATTGTTCCGTGATTATCTTGTCCCTCAACATCCCCAGGTTGATTTTCAGTGATGGAATCTAATTGAATATAGTCTCTTTCATCTAGTACTTGTGCATTTTTAGTAGCAAAATGTTGTTTCCATCTAAAGCCTGAATCCAAAAAGGATATTAAAGCATCTTTCCCTGTAATACCCATAGAGTGAACAAAAGGTACTTGTAGTAAAGCCGCTTGATTATATGAAGGGCCATATCGGAAAATTCCGCAATTATCAATGTTTGGTGTAATAACTTTTAGATTATTAATTGGATCTTTGATAAAAGTAGAATTTTTACTAAGCGTTTTTTGTTGTGGAAACAGTTTATTAGCTGTTCTTTGTATATTCTTTACAAATGATAATTTCTTTACTGCGTTCATCTGATTTGAATCTGCGCTAACAACTACATAATTACCCCATCGTAAATGTAATCGAACACGGTTCACATATGTTTGCAGAGTATCTAGATAAGGTTGATAAATAGGCGCATCTTCAATTGTAAAAACCAATGAATCTGGATTATTTTTTAATCTTCGATTTTTGGACTTTTCTGTATGTAAAGCCTCGGTGCTTATATATAAAGGAGATCCACTCTTAAACTCGGAAGTACCTTTATCTTTTAAAAAAATACGCCAATACAAGCTGTTTTGAGCATGCATTTGTATTGAGTATAATGACTGAACAATCACACATAAAATGAGAATATTTTTAATAGACATCGAGATACTAATAAAATGTAGAAAGAATATATTTACGGCACATAAAGTGATAAATACTTTAATATATCATAATAATAACCTAACAAATTAGGCATTTTAAGAATTAACATAATACTTACATAGAATATGACAGAAAGATTTTCATTCCAATATCAAGCAGTTTGGTCTAAAGCTAATGTATATGGAATCATCATTGCCAAAGGAAAAGATACATTAGACTTACTCCATAGAATATCAACTAATAATTGTAATACTTTACAATCATTAGAGGGTACTCAAACTGTTTTAACAAATGAAAAAGGAAGAATCATTGATATTATTTCAGTTATTCAATGTCCTGATTTTATAATGTTACTTACATCATATGGTGCTGAAGAATCAGTACTACATTGGATAAAGAAGTTTATCATTATGGATGATGTTGTTCTTCATATTGCAACAAATGAATATAAGATGATACAAATTCATGGACCTCAAAGTTTACAATGTATTTTATCATTTACTGGTAATTCATTAATACATCTTCCATTGCATCATTGTACTATAAGTACAGTTGAATCACGAAATATGTATATCCTAAGAGTGCCTGCAATATCAGAATTATGTTATACTTTAATATATAGTACATCAGACATATCAATTGATACGTTTTTTGAGACACAGAATGATATCCCATTTTTAACAGATAATCAATATTGGATAATGCGATTAGAAGCAGGTATGGGAACATATAATAATGAGTATTCTCAGATGTATAATCCATTAGAAGCAGGATTATTGCATCTTATAAATTTTAAGAAGGGATGTTATATAGGCCAAGAAGTTATAGCTCGATTAGATAGCTATAATAAGGTGAACAAAAGATTAATTGGTATTAAGTCAGAACTTCCAATAATCAAAAATTCAATTATTACACATGATGATAAAGAAATAGGAATTATTACAAGTTCATGTTTCTCAGATATATATGGATATATTGCTTTAGCATATATTCGTTCAGAATATGCGTTTCAGAATGATACTATAACTTTCGAGCTAGAGAAACAACAATATAGTGGTATCATTAATCTTTTACCTTTTTCTGATGAATCATGAAAATAGAAGACACATTATTTGATGATGGTTCTACTTTTATGAATCCTGAATTTTTAAATTCAGATGAAGCCAGAGGTATCAGGATATTATCAGAATTCTTTCATCCTGAACATATCTTCAAAAAACATCATATTGAATCTACGATAATTTTTTTTGGAGGTTCACGGATTAAATCAGAAGATGAGTATATAAAAGAATATAATTATTTAATACATACTATTTCTGAAACTGATGATATTCATGAAAAGACTCAATTAGAGTTAAAACTAAAAATATTACTACACCAAAAGGAACTCATTCATTACTATGAAGAAGCCAAAGAATTGTCTTCTTTATTAACAGAGTGGTCATTACAATTAGAACAAGAACATACCTTTACGATTTGTACTGGTGGTGGACCAGGCATCATGGAAGCTGCAAATAGGGGTGCTTTCGAAGCTGAAGGCTCATCAATTGGATTAAATATTAGCCTACCTTTCGAACAAAATCCTAATCCATATATCACACCTGATTTACAAATTAAATTCCATTATTTCTTTATGAGAAAACTGTGGTTTGTATATATGGCAAAAGCTATGATTGTATTTCCTGGAGGATTTGGAACATTAGATGAATTATTTGAAATATTAACCCTTATTTCAACAAAAAAGATCAATACAAGCATCCCAATTCTGATTTATGGAGAAGAATTTTGGAAAAAGACAGTAAATTTTGAGTACTTAGCTGAAATGGGTATGATTTCTGTGGAGCATTTATCATTATATCGATATGTAAATTCTCCTAAAGAAGCATTTGATGTATTAAAAGCTTCATTTACAAATAATCAGTAATCAACATGATGATATCACATACTCAAAATCATGAATTAGAACTAAGAAAAAAGATTAGTCCTGCATTATTATTAATTGATGACCCCGATGAAACAGTGTCTTCTCATATAATTGAACATCTTATTTCATTCGGTGGATCGATTGCACCAATCATTAGGACAGAATTAAAAGGTCAAGATAATCCTATCGCTTATAGAACCTTACACACTGTTTTAAGTTCTATAAGAACTAGTGCTTTAGATGATTTAACTAATTATATAGAAAGACATAGATCTAAAAATACGACTATCGATTTATTTACTACATTTGAATTACTATCACATTTTGGTTTCCCAGAAACAAAAGCATGGATAGTTGATGCTCATTTGAATGCTCTTGCAGATTCTGTTAGAAATGATATTATCATAACATGTGCAACAAATGAACAAAGTAGAATTAATTCACTTAATTCTGTATTTTTTACTCAGTATAATTATCGCCCTCCAACTTCTCATTATTATCTTCCTGAACATTGTTATCTTCATAGTGTTATTGAGCATAAAATTGGTATTCCTCTCGCCCTTTCTGTTTTATACATATTAGTTGCTAAAAAGTGCGGAATTGTTTTACAAGGTATAGGAATGCCTTTACATTTCTTGGTAAAAAGTCCTGATTTACCAACTTTTATTGATGTGTACAATTATGGTATCTCTATCACAAAAGAGGATTGTTACAATTTCTTAGCTAAATCACATATTCCCTATCAAGAAAAAATGATTAATGCTGTTTCTAATGAAGATATGATTATTCGTATGTTAAGAAATTTACAATACTGTTATAAAAGAGAAGAAATGGATTGGGAATATGAACATATAGAAAGAGTTTTAACAGATTTAACTATTCAAAATGCATAAATGAATAAGTCCCCTTCTTTTTTTATATTTACTGATGATATCATGGAACAATTAGAGTTCCGTTCTATTTTAAGTAACTATTCTTTAGATTTCCCTACGAAGTTTGATAGTGAGTATTTTAAAGAGCAACACGATTATACTATACTTATTGTCAACCTTCATTTATGGAATAATAATCCTTATGAGATAATTATGCATTGGAAAGAATCCATAAATTCTCATCAAACAATATTATTAGCTTACACTTCAGAAAAGCATGATCACCCTAGCATACATAAAGCTAAAAGTGCCGGTGCCGAATTAATTTTAGATAAAAATCAATTACTTGAATTGTTACAATCTATCATTGTAGGTTTTTCACATTAATGTGAGTTTCCAATTATATCTTCAGAATATGTAATAATCGCCTTTACAATTCCTGCGGCAATATTATTTTGCCCAGCATCAGAGATAAGAATCTTTTCATCTGTGGAATTTGATAAAAATCCCGTTTCAAAAAGTACATTTGGCATAGAAGCACCAACTAATACTAGAAATCCAGCTTGATTCACCCCACGATTATACATCTTTGTATTCTTTGCTACATTCTTTTGCAATAAAGCAGCAAAACGCTCGCTGAATCTAACAAATGCAGCTTGAGCCATTGTTGCAACAATAAGTTTTTCTTCATTTAAATCTTCATAGCTTGATTGTTCTTTTTCAAGCTTAATAGATCCATTTTCTTTTTCGGCAACACGAACAGCTTCAGAATTCCTACCAGATCTTAGAATATATGATTCACAGCCATTAGCTGGATGTGGTTTGGTTGGCATGGAATTACAATGAATACTAATAAATAATTTTCCTTTATATTGATTTGCAATATGTCCACGACGATATAATTCTATAAACGTATCATCGCTTCTTGTCATAATTACTCTTGTAGAAGGCAAGGATTCTTTCAGCTGATCCCTTACTTTTTTTGCAATTGCTAATGCAATATCTTTTTCTTTATATCCATTTATACTAAGTGCTCCAGCATCTTCGCCTCCATGTCCGGGATCTACCACAATAACATCTAATTCCCATTTTTTCTTTTCTGTAATTGACGGTTTAGGAATTGGTATTGTTGGGGTATATTCTATTGATAATGATATTTGATTTGAGAGTATTTTTTTTATTGAAACAGATTTAATGTCATGTTTTAATCGAATTTTATACAGTAAATATGTTTTTATCTGCTCTGTTTTAAATGACACAATTGGATCGCCGTCAATTAATGAGCTTAAATCCCTAATTCCATTAATTGCATTGGGAAATCGTACAATAATTTCTCTACCAGAAAACTCGGGTTTTTGATAAGAAGAAATAGACATTACAGAATTAAATACAATGTGAACATCAGAATCTTTCGTAGATACTGTTGCATTTGTTATGGCAATTGGTCCTTTACCAGAAATTTCTGCTTCTATTGATAATTGCTCAATACTTTTTATTTCTTCTTTTTTATCTTCATTATTTTGAAGTGATGTATACATTAATCCATCTTCGGAATTATCTACATTCTCTGGTATTTCACCATGTTCTGGTATTGAATGAACGATATGATTTGCAAGTTCTGTAGATGGATCTTTATGTAATTCATTATTAATGTTTTCATATTGCTTTTGATCTATTGTAGATAAAGATTCATCTTGATATTCAGTGACAGTTTCAGCGGCAAATGTTCCAGCTAATACTGGGTTTTCTACTGAGGATAATGAATAAGAATTCTCATCTATTTTGGTAGTAGAAATGATACCTAGAGATGAAATTGCTTTTAGGAAGGATTGTATAGGTACTGCAAGAATGTCCTGCTTATATATTGCAGGAAATTGCATTGCTGCTATATAGGATTGTCCATGAGATTTTAATTCTACAAATGTATTCCCAGATTTGCACGTTAAGTCCCCATTTCTCAGCTTTATTATTGATTTGATAGGATTAAATGTACTACCAGGAAATACTGATAGGCTTATATCAGCCAATGTGCAAAAATGAGTAGATTTATAGAGGAATGTAGGAACCTTTGTAAGTCTTCCATTTGGTAATGAAAACGTGAATTGAAAGGTTGATTCGTCACATTGTACTAAAGATGAATATGAAATGACACTTGAAAAAAACAAGTTCGCTACTATATATAAAGTACGAAACAACGATAGCACTGTTTATCTACCTGCAAATTGAAGAGAAATAATTATGTTATAAGAGAAGCTATATGCTTTGTAAGTTGCAATAACTTTTCGTCTTGATTAAATGTTGCTTGTAATTGTAGTCCAATTGGTAAACCTTGATCATTATGACCGGCTGGAAAACTAATTGCAGGAATTCCAGCGATATTAGCTGAAACAGTAAAATAATCTGATAAATACATCTCTAATGGATTAGATGATTTTTCTCCTCTTTTAAAAGGCGCAGTTGGAGTAGTTGGTAATAACATTAAATCAGCTTGATCAAAAATTGATTTATATCCATTTACTATGACGCGTCTTGCTTTTTGTGCTTTTTTATAATAAGCTTCATAATATCCTGATGAAAGCACATAAGTGCCAAGCATAATTCTTCTTTGCACTTCTTTTCCAAAACCATCCGATCTGGAAGCTGTTGTCATATCTTGATGAATATCATTATTGACTCTAGTACCATATCTAACTGCATCATATCTTGCCAAATTTGATGATGCTTCAGCTGTGGCTAAAATATAATATGTAGGTATCCATGCAGAGCTAGCTGGTATTGATAATTCCTTAAATGTACATCCTGCTTTTTTAAGAGATTGAATCGTAGCATCATATACTTTTCTTACATCTTGCGAAAGACCCAACAATTCATGTTCTGGCAATATTGCTATCGTAAGAGAATGATAATCTATAGAATTATCTAAGTTGGAAAATGAATCTGATGGAGATAATCGAGCACATGTTGAATCATATTCATCTTCCCCACTAATGGAATCAAATACTAAAGATACTGTATCAATATCTCTAGCAAAAATTCCAATTTGATCTAATGATGATGCAAATGCAATTAATCCATATCTGGAAATTCTTCCATAACTTGGTTTGAATCCATATACACCACAAAATGCAGCGGGCTGTCTAACAGATCCTCCTGTGTCAGATCCAAGTGCTGCATGACAAAACCCTGCAGCTACAGCAGCAGCAGACCCAGATGATGAACCGCCAGGAACATAGCCAGAAAACAAAGGATGATCTGTTGCACCAAAATATGAAGTCTCGCCACTTGATCCCATTGCAAATTCATCCATATTAGCTTTACCAAGAATGATTGCCCCTTTTTGCTTTAATCTGGTAATAACAGTTGCATCGTATACAGGTATAAAATCTTGTAGCATTTTAGATGCACATGTAGTTCTTATACCTTTTGTAGATATATTATCTTTAATAGCGATATTCATACCATCAATAGATGATAATGAACATGCTCTTTTATCGGTTTCTTTAGATAATTGAATGGCATTATCGTTTAACAGTAAAAAGGCATTCATTGAACTGTTAGCATTGATATTACCAATATGTTGTTGCACAATAGTTTCAAATGTGGTATTTCCAGATATCACACTTTCTCTATCTTTGGTATAACTGTTTGTCATTCCAACCTGATACTTTGATTAGAAATTAAATTGTTTTGCTTGAGCTAATAGGAATATTCCTGTTCCGCCAAAGAACATAATTAAGCCAACCCATTCGAACATATTAGTAAATTGAGAGGAAGCTTCTTGTGGATGATCTAGGGGATTTGGTGCATATGTAGCAGTAATTCCAATTACCATACCCATAAATGATGCTACAGAACCTGTCATCCATAAATGTGAGCCAAATGGATTTGCACCATGTGATATTTTAGACACTATCATTGTGTCTAATATTAAGCAAATAGCACTAATAATAATAGCACCTAGAAATTTACCAATTCCTTTGCCAATAGATGATGTGTGGGAACTCATTATTTTCGTCCAAATGATAGTATAATAAATATATATGCTTTTTTACATTTTAACTTTCTTTTCATCAACCAATACTATAGAACCTTCTGTCTTATTATGAAGTATTGCAACTACATGACAATGTTCTGGCTTCCAAGGCTTACCTTGTAAACTAATTGTATATGTTTTACTAACTTTAGAGCCTGGATTTTGCATTCCTAAAGATTCACCCCAAGTACCAAAATTACCAATTGCTGCTCTTAACATGTGCATGTGTACATAAGCACTATCATCTTCTGGAGTTTTACGATAATCTTTTTGCCAATACACTATTGAGTCTTCACTTAAGTACACTGATAAATATTGATCAGCATTACCTTCTTCAATCCAAGTGGTAGAGACATTTACAGATAATACTTGTGTAGATGCATTATATGTTGGAACAATGTCCATAGTTGCAGGTGCTTTTTTTGAAAGTTGATTAGCAACTTCATTAGCCCAACCATCTGGGGCAATAATTTTCGAGCTTCCTAATGTTGCTCGGTTTACCATTCCATTAGGTTGGCCACCTGTAGCACCTAGAAATGTATTAAATAATTCATCACCAGGACTTGTCCTAAAATCTACTTTATATTTAGAGCCGCTTGGCCTTGCAAATGTTTCACCACTATGTATAGCTAGAAGAATTACTTTATCAGGATACGATTGACTTAATGCCTTTGCTTTATCTGCTGCTGCAGGACAATTTCCGCATTTGAAGCCTGTAAAATCTTCAATCAATACTTTTTGAGTACCTGTAACTTCGATTACAGTACCAGATGTCTTATAGGGAGTTTTCAAAGGGTCAATTTCATCACAACCACTTATCAATAATATAGCAGTGAAGAAAACAGTAAGATTCACTATATGTTTCATAAAATAACCATTAAAAAGTTGATGAAATAGACAGAGAAAAACCATTAGAAGCAGGTACTGGACGGCAAACACCACCTACACATAAAATCCCGCCTCTTACTCTTCCATAGCCCATACTTATCCTTAAAGCGTCCTTTACATAGATAATATTACCACTTAGATAATTTAACCTTCTATCAGGATCTTCATTGCCATAATTATATTCATTAAAAACAGAAATAAACCATGCTGGAGCAATTGTATATTCAGCTAATGCATATATCCAATTGCCATTATTATTGTCTAATTTAGGATAGATTGTTTTTCCTAAAGAATCTAATTCACGGGGCTGGTCAACCCCTAAACTATCAATAAATCTATGATCTGCAGACATATGTTGGAATTCAAATCTGATTGTATGTGTAGCATTAAATGAATAAATAAATTCACTTGTAAAAACATTAGAAAGAATTGCACCTGTACCAGGAGCAACTTCAATCAATTCTTTAAGATAGTATTGGCGCATGAAACCAAAATTGGTTTTAAACTCTTTACTCCATTTCTTTTGAACTTCTATATTGAAATCTTCGAAAAACAGTTTTTTTCCAAAAGAGAGAAATTTTGTAGAATACAAATTTCCTTCTGATAATAACTTGCCATTTACTGTATTTGTATCATATACATTTTTGGTTGTATCAATTGCATGGACTCTAGAATAATTAAGATTGATAGTAGTTCCATATTTTCCACCCAAAAAGCTTCCTTTAGAAAAAGAATATAATACATCAGCTTGAATCCCTATTTCTCCATTTGGTTGCGTTGAATATGGATATAGAGTTAAAAGCCTACTTGTATATTGTTTTGTTACTGCTGGTAAAAAATTAAGAACTAAATCAGTAAGCTGCGATCTTCTACTTGAGCGAAAATCCATATTATCTATAGATTTTAGTGATATTGACACACCCAAACCAGGCTCTGAATAAGAACCATTAATATATAAAGCTTTACCTTCATTAAATGTATTATTATTTGTTCCCTTTGGATCATTAATTTTATGGGCATACTCTGCTGTAAAGGCTAATCCTCCTGCAAGAAAAGTCATTCTAGAGCTATAAGAAAGTACATTTTCTGGTAAATTATATGTTGGGTCTAAATCTTGTTCATATTTACTTACTATGCCTCCTCCAAAACGCAATTGCCACCCAGTAGGCATTATAGAAGCTTGTTCACTAAAGTTTTTCAGGAAATCATCTACATTTAATTCACCATCTATACCGCGTACTATTCCAGGCCCCAAAGAAAAGAAGGAACGTTGTTTACCAAATATTCCTGTCAATTGCAAACCTTTTACCATTGATACTTTGGCACGAATACCATCTAAGGCATTATCTAAACCTAATCCTCTTTCTTCATAGGTTCTAAATATAATTCCATTACCAAACTGCTCGTAAAAATTTCCTATCGTTATATCATAATCATCATTTGTATAACGAGCATAACGATAAGCAACTCCATTATTTCCTTCTTTGCCTCCCCAATTAGGTGAAAACCCTAATATTTCTTTCATATATGCCTCATATCTTATACCAGCACTAAAATTTCCCTTTGTATAATTAATATTCATAAAAGAATTTGAACGTAATTTTTCAGGAACAAATTGAGCTCCAATAAGTGAATCTTTGGTATAAGACTGAACATCTACTTGAAAATTACCACCTAAAGTACTATTGTCAGCATTCTGAGCAAATACAGAGACATGTATGGTAGATATAATAACAAGTAATAAGAAAGGAGTAAATAATCTTTTCATAATCATGTTGGGAAAGTAAAAAACAATAACTTTTTAAAGAAATAAAAAGCTTTCATGCTGCATATGAATAATTTTTATACAAATTAATCAATTAGTGTTCTTTAACTGGTTGTCCTGCAACAACTTGTTTAATAACTTCATATAATTTTTCTTCATCGCCAGGTGCATAAGAATTATGCTGCCATACTACTTTTCCATTCCCATCTATCAGGAATGCATGCGGAACATTATTTACATTCATTGCTCTTTTTAAATCACCATTTTCATCAAGATATACTTCATATTCCCAACGTTTTCCATTGATAAATGGGGCAACTTTAGCAGAATTTCGAACATCATCAACTGAAATTGCAACTACTTTAACTCCAGTAGCCTCTTTCCACTCATCATATACATTACTAATATTTGTTAATTCTTGAATACAAGGTTTGCACCATGTAGCCCAAAAGTTCAACAGAATGGGTTTGCCATTATTAGTGATTGAACTTGCATTAACTTTTTCTCCCTTAATATTTTTTATCGTGGCAGACGGAATTACTGCTTTTGTAGAATCAGATTCTTGAGCGTGAATTGATGACAATGAAATAATCATCAATAATGAAATGAATAATAAGAAGGCTTTCATGGTGATTTCCAATATTTACAAATATTTACAAGGTAATCTAGTGTTTAATTTATGTAAAATAGATTATGTTTTACTTTACTTATACAGAAATGTTAAACCTAAATTAAAAAAATTCTTGTACTAATGTGATGTATTATGTAGATTCTGCGTGATTACAAGATGTTTTTACACTTATGCATTGCAAATTTATGAAATCTTATCCCAAATATTTTCTATTTACCTTATTCATTTCAACTTTGATTTTTTGTTCCACATGTAATGAATCTTTTGGACAAAGTATTGAACTTTTTGAATTCCCCACCGAACCAGTATTGTTCTCATCCATTGAAGATATTGCTGATATTCATTGCAAGGTAAAAAATACTAGTAATCAACCAGTAAAAGTATGGGTAACAATGGATACAGCTGATTGCTTCGATAAACATAGGGCATATTTTTGCTGGGAGCAATGTTATTCTTATGGTGTAACTGATCCTCGAAAATTTTCAACTGGCAAGCCTATTACTATTGCTGCTGGAAAAGACACGAATGCTTTTAAAGCTTATATAGACCCAACAGCCATCATTTCGGAAGGTATAGCAGGAAAAAGTACTTTATCCTTTGATTTTTTTAATGATGATGATCCTTCTGATAGAGTATCTGCTAGATTTACTTTTATCATAGGTAATGCATCCTCGATTAAGGAATTTAATGCTGAATCTATCAATATTGTGTATAATACTGTATTAGACCAATTAATTTATACTGGAAATGCTTCTATAAAAAGTGCTTTTCTGTATTCTCCTTGTGGTAGTGCAATAAACATACATTCTACACTATCTCTTAATGGAACTGCTAATGGATTTTATGGATATAGAATTATTACAGATGACAATAAAATCTTAAACGGTGGTTTGCTATTGCATAGATGATAATGTACCATTAATATTTTTTAAAGCTCATTTTCCTAATGAGCTTTTTTTTTGGCTACTTTTCCCCAGTTAATTGAAGAATAATAAACAATCTTTTGTATTTTAGAGATGAAATAGTTGCAGCTATTTCGATTTTAAATGCTTGATATCGAGCATTCCCCTATTGCCAAAACTATAACATTACTAAGTGTAAGCACTATATGTCACAAGGCGCTTCTAAAATCGTTGTAATTGAAGATGATGAAATCGTATGTTCTACCATAAAGAAAGCTTTAGAGAGTAAGTATGATCACGTATCAACTTTTACAGATCCAGAACATGGAATTAAAGCCTTAGAAGAAATTCAACCTGATTTGCTTTTGCTTGATATTTTTTTAGGACATTTAAATGGTATCGAGTTACTAGAAGAAATTCGTTATCGTGGCTTTACTATGCCCGTAATTATGATGACAGGGTTTTCTGATATCAAATTAGCAGTTAGGGCAATGAAAATTGGTGCTGAAGATTTTATCATAAAACCATTTGATATTGAACAATTAGAAGTAATCGTAGATAGAACATTAGTAAATCAAGCACTAAGAAAAAAAGTAAAACAATTAGAAGATGTTCTAAATAGTGAAATTTCAACAGAAATTCTGGGGAATTCTGCAGGAATTATTAATGCTCTTCAAATAGCACATATTGTATCCAAAGCTGAGGATACAACTGCATTAATTTTAGGAGAATCAGGCACTGGTAAAGAATTGATGGCTCGTTTTATTCATAAAAGTTCTGGAAGAAGTCGCCATCCTTTTGTAACCATAAATTGCGGAGCGATACCAAAAGATTTAGCAGAAAATGAATTTTTTGGCTATGAAAAAGGTGCATTTACTGGTGCAACTGAGAAGATAAAACCTGGAAGATTCGAACAAGCAGACAAAGGGACTATTATGCTTGATGAAGTTGGTGAACTCAGTTTAGAAATGCAAGTAAAACTTCTAAGAGTTCTTCAAGAAAAGTCATTCTACCGTTTAGGTGGTACTAAAGAAATTGAAGTTGATGTTCGTATTATTGCAGCAACAAATCGAGACTTAGAACAATTAGTAGAAGAAGGTAAATTTAGGGAAGATTTATTTTACAGATTAAATGTTGCGCTTATAGAATTACCTCCACTGCGAGAACGTCAAGAAGATATCCTTCCTCTTGCTAGTGTTTTTATCAATGAATTCAATAAAAAATTTGGTAAAAATGTTACAGGGTTTACTAATGAAGCTTCAGAGATTATGCAAAACTACTATTGGAAAGGAAATATTAGAGAATTACGTAATGTAATAGAAAGAGTTTTATTGTTGGAATCAGAACAGATTATTACAAAAGAATCTTTGTCATTTTTAAAACAGCATATTTCTCAAATGCAAAAACAAATTGACTTAAATGAGGGTCAACATATCTTACAATTGCATTCTCAGGGTGTATTAATGAATAATGTAATTAAAGATCTTATTCAACAAACTCTTATTATCAGTGGCAATAATCAAATTGCAGCAGCTAAGATTTTAGGTGTATCAAAGAATAAACTTCGTTATCGAATGGAACAATTAGGTATTCAAACAAATAAATAGGATGAATTTGAAAATCTAATTCTTCAAAGCTTGCCCTATCCTTTATTCATTCATTATCTTTTCTATATTGTTATGAATACATTCTTAAAAAGACTTCAAGCATTTTCTATACTATCTATTCATGCATATTTCATTATTAGTATATGCGTCTGCTCTCATATTATCCAAGCACAACCAAAGATTGCTACTATAATACCTGATATTTGTTCCCCTGGTATGAATATATATCTAGAAATTATGGCTCCTAGCGATTCAATTGGTGCATTTGGGACATCAGGGTTTTCCTTAAATAATCCAAATAGTAGTGTAAGAGTTCGTGCTTTAAGGGATACAGATACAGCTAAAGTAATTTTTAGTCCTTGTATTATAAGTTGGGATGGACGCCTGATTTCTACTCATGTATTTGTACCACCAGTAGAATTGGGTGGTCCTAATCCTCCAACAGATTTATGGGATCAAAATCCAGATGAATTTCATATTCCGATTCAGGTTATCGTTAATGGTGTTTCATCTAGCATTGATACCTTATATATAGTTCAACCTTTTGGATTTAATGATAGAGGTGGTGATAATATCAATAGAGTATTAGGTGCTGGTGGTTGGGGTAGGCGATCAAGAAAAGGAGCTATGATTGTTACAAATATGGCTTTACCAGCTAATTCAATTATTTCTGTTGATACATCTGATTGTGATCCATATCTACAAGGAAATCAAGGCTATTTACCATTTATTCTTATATCCAAAACAGCAATCGATGGAAGAAATTCCATAATATCAGTAAATGCATCAAATCAAAATGCTGGCCCTGGTGGTGGAGGCGGAGCTGGTGCATTTTGTGATGTTGTAAGTACAAATAGTAATGGTGGTAATGGTTATACCGGCGGAGCCCCTGGTGGTAGGAATGCTGCTAAATTACCTTTTTTATCTGATTATTATACCAAACCAGGATTAGGTACCGCACCTTCAATGAATAAAGGAAGTGGAGGTTCTTCTATTACTGGAGTTTTAGGTGGTGAAGCAAAGGCATATGAAGGTGGTGGAGGCGGCACTGGGCATCCATTTGGAAGTTCTGGTACAGGCTGGGATGGAACAAATAATGATATTTACGGAGCTAATGGTGGTGGCTCATCACCTTCGGATAGATTGTATGGAGGCGGTGGTGGGTTTAGAACTCCAGGCGCTTCCTCTAATGCTATAAATGGCGGTAATGCACATGGCAATGCATGTGTTGTGCCTATAGCTGGTGGGAGTGGTGGTGCTACTGGAAATCCTCAACTTGGATTTGGTACAATTACCTGTTCTGGTAGAGGCGGCGGAGGTGGTGGTGCAATTCGTTTATATGCAAATGAGATACGAGACTTGAAAATAAATGCTAAAGGTGCAGATGGAGAAGCAAATAATCCTAATGGTGGCTCTGGAAGTGGTGGTCATATAGGGATAGGGGCTAAGAATTCACTTAGTAATATTATCCCTGATATTAGTGGTGGAACCAGTATTCCTGCAGGTGGAGAAGGAAGATTTAGATTTGATGCAGCCACATATTCAGATACAAATTTTTATATGTATCAAAAAACTAATTCTATAAGCCAACCATATTTTAGAGGGCCATCTACTGGTGATAAGAATCTTGTTATCAGGCAAGGTATAACGCTACTCCCCTTTTCTGGTGGTGCTAATGAAATTACATTTTATATTAAACCGGATTCTGGACTTTGGAGAGTATTAGATGTACCAAGAAACAATTACTCTTATAAAGGAGATAGCATTGGAATAGATTTTTCTGATATGAATAAATATCCTGAAAAACTTTTTTATATAGTTGCTATTCAAAATAATTCCATGTTTTCTTCTAAAAATGCATTTTCACAAGAACCATCTTTTGTTATGTCTCAAGCTGGAGCTAATATCCTGTATTTAAGCGATCAGCCTATTATAAAATCTGATATTGTTGTTGATATTCAACCAGCTTTAATATGTCCTACAGATAAAAGATTTGATACCCTAACAATTTACAATGTTGGAGGGGCAGATCTGGAACTTAATTCAGTGTATTTAAAGAATAATAATACAGGAATTACATTAAATAATATTCCAGGTAATGCTACAATCATTAAACCAAAAGATTCATTAAGACTCTTTTTCACTTTTGAAAATCCTATAAGTACAGGTGATATATATGATACTTTATATATTTTTCATAATGATTTAGGAATAAATAAAAATCCTTGGATTATATCAATTCACGGCAAAAAAGATGAGATTGCCTTAGCATATTTAGATGGAAACAAAAGTAAGATTATTAAAGAGTTAAAGTTTGGTATGGGCTGTATTGGATCTACTTTATTTAATGAAGCTGCTATTTTAAATAGGACAAGCTTTCAATTACAAAAAAATGATATACAATTAGTCAATACTAGTAAAGGTATTTTTTCTTTTACATTACAAAACACCTTTATTGATTCTAATTCAAGCGGTTTGATTCAACTTAGTTATACAAGTTCTTCTTTAGGAGCTGATACTGCTTTAATTATTTCTTCGGTTGGAAAATGTAATTTTGCTGATACACTTTTATTGATTGGCGAAGGTATCGAAACTAATCTCAGCTTAGATAAATCGACACTTTCTTTTCCAGCCATTCCATTGGGACAAACCATTTTCCAAACAATTGTTTTAAGAAATAAAGGAATAAGCAATGCCTATATTGCTTCTGCACCAATTCCAAATCCCCCATTTCAGCTAATCAAAACAACTCCAATTACTCCTACTCTTCTGTTGCCAGGAGATTCTATCATATGTGAATATCAATATTCACCAAACAAAAAAGGGAGCGATTCAACTACTATACAATTCATCTCTTTAAATACATTGGGTTCATGTAATGATACTGTTTCTTGTTTATTACAAGGTTCATCATCTTTACCTCAACTAACTGTTTCATTACCAATTATAGACCAAATAGATCCTTCAGAATCTTCGTTTACTTTTCCGATTAAGTATATTATTGAACCCAAAGATTCCATTAAAGCAAATATGGTTCTGAACTTTTTAGTTGATAGCCGTTTATTTTATCCTAAATCTTGTACTAAAGGCACATTGAAATCATGGATTCTAAATACAAATAATCGTATTGTTTCTTTAGAATTACAAGATGAGTGGATTTCACCAAAGGATTCTGTGCTTACTGAAATAAGTGGTATAGTTCAATTAAGTGAGATTGAATCAACAACATTAATTTGGGATACTATTTATTGGAAAACAATGCTTCAATCGGTAGATAGTTCTATCAATGGTTCTTTAAAGATCTCGATTTGTCAGAAAGGTGGAGACAGATTAGTAAAACATTCATCCACATTATTTACAGCAAGAATATCTCCAAATCCAACTCATATAGATGGAATTCATTCTTTAGAATGCAATTTCCCACTTATTGAATTAGGAAAGTATTCTATTACCTTTGTAGATCAAACTGGAAAAAAGATATGGCAAGAATATCTTTATGAACATTCCATTGATATGATTGGGCATACAATGTCTATTAATATTCCTATCAATAATATTAGTTCAGGGGTATATTCTATTATTGTTTCATCCCCAACTCAAAGCACTGTTGAACGATGTATTTTATTGTCACATTAATGTGATTATCAGATATTTACAATATAAAAACATTATATTTGCGCCCTTATATAAATCGGTGTGTAGCGCAGCCCGGTAGCGCACTACTTTGGGGTAGTAGGGGTCGTGGGTTCGAATCCCGCCACACCGACAAAAAAAAAGCTCTGATTAGTATCAGAGCTTTTTTACTTTATCATAATGATTAGAAATTATAGGTAATATTCAGGCTAGACATTCTTTGCAAGATTGATCCACCAAATATTTGATAATGCCTTCTATCTAATACATTAAAAACAGTTCCGCTTACTGTCAATTCTTTATTAACTTCATAAGATGCATTCAAGTTAACTAGCCAATATTCAGGAACATATCCTTCGAATAATCCTGCTACCCATGTAAATCCAGTGACACCACGTACTTGTACGCCAGCAGAAAAGCCATTACTTTCATATTGAAGTCCAATATTTAGTTTATGTGGCGCAGAATTAGGAACAATTTTATTAGCGAATAATGGATTGTTTTCTTTAACATCAAAACCTAAGTAGGCATAATTTGCTTGCATAAACAGTTCACTAGATAGATAATAATTGACGCCAATTTCTACTCCATATTCATCTATAACACCAATATTTGTTGGAGTAATAATAAGAGCTGGCTTTTTAGTTAAAGGATCTATTGATAATCTATCA
Organism: Bacteroidota bacterium; assembly: GCA_049317525.1. Taxonomy (GTDB): domain Bacteria; phylum Bacteroidota; class Ignavibacteria; order Kapaibacteriales; family UBA961; genus UBA961. The sequence goes on from JBMOIC010000002.1 coordinate 148,571, forward strand.
TAAAACAAAGCCTGATTTCTTGAAGCAAATGCACTCTTTAATGCAATATTTGCAGAGTCTGAACTATAACGAAGCGGTGAATATACATCGGGAGCTAAACCACCTAAAGGAACAGAAATAAAATTAGTTCTTCTATTCATGTACATATCTACTGTGATGAATAAGTCTTTAGACATTATCCCTTTATATCCTAGTTCATACGATAAAGCAGTTTCTACTTTTGTTTGTGGATTTCCTAGATTCCATTGTGATAATGTACCTAAGCCAAGAGGCTGTACATTATATTGATTAGCAATCGCTTTATCGATAGAATCAACATTAACCGGTGCTCCGGCTGCTGATCTTCTGTATAAATCTGGATAGCTAGGTCTTAAAAATGATCGATTTACCGTAAATCGTAGAGTATGATTAGTAATTGGATTATAGACTAAAGCTAATTTTGGAGAAAACTGAGTTTCAAAAAACGTTGATTTGTCCAATCTAGCTGCACCAACAATTCTTAGATTAGAAAGAAGAGAATAATCGATTTGAGCATACACACCGCTAAATGAATTCACTAAGCTATCAGGATTTAATAAAGGTGTAGCACCAATAATAGTAGTATTTACATCTTGTATTTCATGAGAAGCACCTAGAATCAGTTTTAATTTATCGTCTAATAATGATTTGTTCCATTGTGCATCAATTACATACACATCACTTCTTTCAGCAGAACTTGCAGCAGCATTAAGCACAATCTGCGGTGAAGCAGTATTTCTTCTGTTCCAGTGAGCTTGAACATTAATATCTTGAGAATTATATGCTAAACGAACATATGGCTTTTCAGTATCATTAATAAGAATACGACCTGTTTGATTAACAAAATATTCTCCACCATATTTTGAAAAACCAAATTCCGTTGTAATACGCGCCTCTGGATTTAGAGAATAATCAATTCTAGCTGATCCAAACATATTTATAGCATTCTTATTTGCATTAATTAAAGAATCAATACTTCCAATAAATCCAACACCTGCTCTATTTCCTGTTACATCACTAGCTAAACCAGGATATTCAAGAATTCCACCATTTTTGATATCTCTTGAATTAATCCAACTTTGTCTTTGAGTAGAATATCCTGCATTCACTTTATAAGAAATATTACCAAATTCACCTGCATGTCTAATATCGCCTCTAAAAGTATTAAAATCACCTGCAGTAAGGCTTAGTTTGGTGCCTAGTACATCTTTTGGAGCAGCAGAAATAATATTAATAACTCCATTATATGCATTCGGACCATACAATGCAGATCCTGGGCCACGAACAACTTCTATATGAGCAATATCACCCATATTTGTTTGGAATGAGTTCCATTCAACTAAATTTAATAATGGTGTAGAAGGATCTCTACCATCTAATAATATAAGAACACGTCTATTTATTGAATTATTAAACCCTCTCATATTGACATTAAAGTCATTCATACCACTTTGTACTACATCAACGCCTTGAATATTTTCGATAGACTTTGCTACTTGTCCATGAGTAGCAGCTCTTATAATTTCTTTTGGAAGAAGAACAGAAATAGCAGCAGGTGCATCAGTAATTTTTTGTTGAATTCTTGAAGCGCCATAAACAGTAAATTCTTCTGTTCTGGTTTCTTTTAAAGAATCGATATTTCTATTTCTTTTTACTTTGATTTTACCATCTATTTGGGAAAAAGCAGTAAATGCTCCCATTTGGCAAATCACAGCAAAACACATACATATAGAAACAGTTCGGCACACATTAAACATAAGCTTAACTCCACATTGTACTTTATGATTGATGAGAAGAAAGAAAACCTTTCTTCAGTTTTTTTTCAATTTTATCTGCTACGAGTAATCTTAAAGCTGGCATCATTAATCCAGATCCAATCACTGATTGCCTAAATTTATAGGCTTCTCTTAAAGAATAGGTTTTACCATCAAGAATCCATTGTAAAAATATTCCATCTGATATTCCTAATTCTAAAACGGCAAAAGAAGCTGAGTCAACGGATTTAAATAATTTTAACTTTTGCATTTGTTGAGTAACTTCTTTACCAATCAATTCTAATTTTTTTTTCATGCTTCTAATTCTGCCAAGAAAATGATGGTCTTTGCTTCTAAGAGCATGTGCCCAGAATTCAAGTAATATTGAAGCATATTCAGCATGTTTTTCATAAAAATCGACTGTTGTGTCGATTAATGCATCTGCTTTTGATACCGGGTCCAAATGAGATTCAACAGCTTGTTCCATTGCCATTTCATAATCATCCATCCAATAATCATACACAGCTAAAAATAATTCTTCCTTTGTAGAAAAATACTCATATATAGTACCCTTTCCTATTATTGCTGCCTCTGCAATGTCTTGCATTTTTGCAGAATAAAACCCCTTTTCAGCAAATACACCTATAGCTCCTTGAATGATAGACATCTTCTTTTCGGCTCTTAAAGATTCTTCTGTTTTATTTCTAGACATAGTAATAACACGTTTATATTTTCTTTTATTTGACCAATGAGTCGAAATATAGATGTATTAGCAACAATCACCAAACAGAATAAATATTGTTGATATTAACAATAGGAATCATGAAAATCTCATGTATTTCTCTTTAGGATTTTTCATGAGATTACACTTTCTTATTTTTGCATAAGAAGTTTATATAAACAAGATTGAGATATCATGTTCTTTTTGCATTCTACAGAGCAGACTCCAGATATATTGGAAATTTATGAATTAGAAACAGTTGATTCTCATAATGCCAATGGTAATGGACATGTGATTCTATTTAATGATGATTATCATACTTTTGATGAAGTTATCCTTCAAATTTTAAAAGCAACACATTGTTCAATACAGAAGGCAGAACAGTATACATGGGAAGTTCATCATAATGGAAAATCCAATGTATACCAAGGTTTACTAACGGATTGTCTTTTTGTAAGCGCAGTACTTGAAGAGATTGATTTAAAAACACATATCGAGTATTAATTTCATGGGGAAGATTTTTCTTATAATTATTGCAATCATATTATTTATCACTTTTTTTATCACATTTATTAAGGGTGTTTTTAGAAGATTTTTTATAAGAATTATTAATACATCTCAACAAAAACAAACAATATCTGATACAGTATTATTTAAAAATGATAAGATTACTGTGTTAGATGAAAAAAAGAATTCCCGGAAATAGAACATATGCATTCAAGCCAAAAGAAAGACTCTCCATTAATAATGGCTATTGATTTAGGAACAAACTCTTTTCATGCTATCATAGGATCTGTGAATTCTAAGGGTATACTAAAAATACATAGTAAGGATAAAGATCAAGTAAGGCTTGGTAGTGGAGCTACAGATATGAAGCAATTGCATTCAGATTCCATCAAGAGAGGAATACAAGCAATGAAAAAATTTAGTGCTATGTCTGAAAAAGCTGGTTCTACTATTAAAGCTATTGGAACAAGTGCATTAAGGGAAGCTGAGAACAGAGATGATTTTATTGAAAAAGTTGCATTTGCAACTGGTATTCATGTTGAAGTAGTTTCAGGATATGAGGAAGGACGTTTAATTTATGTTGGTGCAGTGCATGCATTGCCGATTTTAACTAAAAAAGCACTCATTATTGATATAGGTGGTGGAAGTACAGAAACGGCAATTGGAGTTCTTGGTGAAGTTAGTTATGTTCATAGTGCCAAACTTGGTTCAATTCGATTAACCCAAAGGTTTTTTCCTAATGGTATTGCAAATGAACAATCTATCAAAGAATGTAGACTACAGATTCAAGGTGATTTAGCCCCAACATTCTCTTCTTTATTAGAACATGGATTTGAAACAGTAGTAGGGACAAGTGGAACAATACATACTATTGCAAATATGTGTTTACTATCTAAGGGGATTATTCAAAATGAATCATTAAATGGCATAACAATATTAAGAGAAGAAATATTAAAACACATTTCTCTTATAAGTGCTATCTACTCACCACAAGAAAGAAGTCTTATACCAGGAATAGAACCAAAGAGGGCAGATATTATTCTTGCAGGAGCATTAATATTAGAACAAATTATTTTAGGATTAAATATTCAAAAAGTTACAATATCTGCTTATGCATTAAGGGAAGGTATTATTTTTGATACAATTCAAAAAGAAAATGATATTAGAGAATTTCATCATTTAAGCAGATTAAGATATGAAACTGTATACCATTTATGTGAAGTATACAGAGTAAATATTGAACATGCAGAACATGTAAAGAATATCGCATTAAAATTGTTTGACGATACAATTACTTTACATGGATTAGGTGACGCAGAAAGAGAACTATTAGAAGCTGCATCATTATTGCATGATGTTGGTTATCATGTATCCCCAGAGCAACATCATAAGCACAGTTATTATATTATATCAAATTGCGTAATGCCAGGTTTTACAAATGATGAATCCGATATCATTGCAAATATTGCACGATATCATCGAAAAAGTCACCCTAAAAAGAAACATCTTAGCTTTTCACATCTATCTTTAGAAAAACAAAGAATAGTAACTATTTTATCTGGTATTCTAAGAATTGCCGAAGGTTTAGATAGAAGACAACATCAGATCGTTGATGATTTATATTGTACGATTAAACAGCATGAAGTTACAATAAGTGTAAAATCCTTAAAAGGATTATTAGCCGATATTGAGATTTGGGGAGCAATCAGAAGAAAAGGTTTACTAGAAGAAGCACTGAGAATATCTATATCATTACATATGTCAAACTAAATGTAGATATTCTTTAATACTTATGTTCAAATCCAAGAACATAGCTCATGGTTTTTATTGTACAATCTAAATACTATCGTTGATAGAATTGTTAATTTACTATGCACTTTCTATAGTAAATCCATTTATCATGAGAATTCTCAGTAAACATATATATATCATATTGATAGTATTATTCCTTGTGAATAATAGTTCTTTATATGGTTATACCCCAAAAGTTACTACCCGCATTACTA
>JBMOIC010000003.1:0-122794 GCA_049317525.1 Bacteroidota bacterium
AACTCAAGCTTAAGCCCGCAATGATTATGCCAATAATTGATTACATCTGATTATAACAAAAAAGAGCTTTTTTTATATTCTGATTCCAATATAGAGATATGCGCTTCTGTCAATGCCTTCCCTCTTCTAGCCATCACTATTTCTGCTACTTGCATAGCCTTTTCAAACATATATTGAATCCCTTTTTCACCCCATGAAAAAGATGGAATTTCTTTTGATGGTTGAACATTAGGTTTATGTATCGAAGAACAAACACCTATAATCGTTCCTGTTGAAAACAAGGTTCCAATTGCTGTTTTGGTATGGTCTCCACAAATAAGACCCAAGAACTTCATATTAGTATTGATCTTTGTACCATTCAAAGACACTTCAATACTTCCATATGTGTTTTTCAAATCTGAAGTTGTTGTCATAGCACCCAAATTCACCCATTCTCCAATATAAGAATGCCCAATAAAACCACTATGTTGTTTATTGCTATATCCATGAAAAACTGAATTTTCAATTTCTCCACCAATTTTACAATAAGGGCCAATAATAGTTTTTCCATAAATCTGAGAGCCCGCCTTGATTATACTGTTTTTACCAATAAAGCAGGGGCCTTGTATAAATGAATGAGGCATTATTTGAACATTATCACACATGATAATAGGTCCTTCAGAAGCATCCAATACTGTTCCTGGCATTAATTTCACTTGCTCACCAAGTATAATATTATGTTTATGTAAACAAAAAATATGATCAGGGATATCTTGTAATTCTGGTTTTTTAAAAGAGAATGATGTCTCTTCTATCATGTTTTGTAATTCAGGAATAATTTGCCATATATATTCTATTCTTTTAGCAGATAATGAGCATATAGGAAGCTTATCAAGTTGTACATGCGCAATTATTTCTTCAAAACTAGGAGCAAATTGAACTAATTCATTAATCTCTGATGTATTCACCAGATATATACCAATAGTATTATTATTGGCATCAGTAATATGAAAAGATTGTGAGCCATCAACCGCCATTCTACGCAAGTTTAGCATCAATGCTTTTTCAGGTAGTATCTCTGCTCTTAATACTAAAACAGGGTTTTGAAAAGTATCCATCATATTTTGTATGATATGCTCTTGCTCAAAAAAAGACTGTTTTTGTAATAGTCTACCGGCATAGGATACAGAAAATCCAGACATCCCATCTTTATATATTTCAAATATTCTTTTACATCCCGCAAAAAGCTCCCACGATGAATGTGTAATTGTAAAAGGATAAAAATGTGCATCAATCCCTAAAGATTCAGCAAGTAATAAAGTGAAAGGAGCTTTATTCATGTATGTTTCCAGCAAATTAAAAGTATAGTGATAACATTGCATTGCAATATGACAAAAATCATTGTTAAAGGCGGGAAAACCAAAGATTTTTGTAATGTCTTAGGTTTTTAAATGTATCACATTATGTAATTCAGGGAGGGATTACACTATGTCGATTATAAACTTACCAGAACAGGATATAAATAAATATCGGAATGAACTTACAAGCATAGCTATAGATGGTAGCAGAAAATGGATTTATGCTAGGCAACCAAAAGGTGCTTATTATAATGCTCGTACGATTGTAGCTTTAATACTACTTGGATTCCTGTTTTTAGCCCCACATATTACAGTGCATGGACATCAGTTCATGTTACTAAATATCTTAAAAAGAGAATTTATTGTCTTTGGATACCCTTTTATGCCTCAAGATTTTCATCTTGTGGTATTACTTGCATTAACATCTATTGTATCAATTGCTCTGTTTACAGCTGTATTAGGAAGAATATGGTGCGGGTGGATGTGCCCGCAAACAATCTTTATGGAAATGATTTTTAGGCGCTTAGAATGGATGATTGAAGGTACGCCCAATGAACAAATTACTTTACATGCTTCTAAGTGGACGCCAAAAAAATTGATCAAGAAAATAACTAAGCATATTTTATTTTTTTCAATTTCTTTCCTTATTGCAAATACTTTTCTTGCCTATATCATTGGAAGCGATGAGCTTTTTAGAATTATGACAGATAATCCTATTGATCATATCATTGGACTTGGCATCATTACTCTTTTTAGCTTTGTGTTTTATGCAGTTTTTGCAAGATTTAGAGAACAAGCGTGCTTGATTGCTTGTCCTTATGGAAGATATCAATCTGTTTTAGTAGACCCAAATACAATCGCTATTACTTATGATTTTAAACGCGGGGAACCAAGAGGTAAATTCAAAAAATCATCAAGAGATACAGGTATTGAGCATGCTATCAATGACTCATCTGGAGATTGCATTGATTGTCATCAATGTATTGTTGTATGCCCTACCGGCATAGACATAAGAAATGGCATCCAATTAGAATGTGTTAATTGTACAGCTTGTATTGATGCCTGTAACACTGTTATGGATAAGCTAAAAAAACCAAAAGGATTAATAAGATTTACTTCTTGGAATGCAATAAATAATGGCATAAAACAAGTATTTACTATTAGGATTAAGGGATACTTAACCATTTGGATAATCCTTATAGCTATAGTTGCAAGTTTATTTGCTAAAAAATCCGATACTGAAACGCTCATATTACGTCAGCCCGGAACTACATATATAGTAGAAACTAATGGCGGTATTACTAATTTCTTTTCCGTAGCTATCACAAATAAAACATTCGAAAAGAAACAGATTACAATTGCATTAAAAGATCCTATGAATGGCGTTTTAAAAAGTCTTGGTAGTTTTTCTCCTGTAGAGGGTTTATCTACTAAAGAAAGTAGACTCTTGATTTCCCTGCCTAAAGGATCATATCGCAAAGGGAAAAATACTCTTCACTTTAATATAATGTCTAATAATAATGTGCTAGAAACTGTAGAAAGCACTTTTATAGCACCATAAAGGATTTACCATGAATACAACTTCTACCAGTACTATTTTCAAAAATGGTTTTCATTGGGGTTGGAGAATTTCTATTATCTATATTTCTTTTGCTGTATCAACGCTTGCTTTTATGTTTTTTTCATTTACACAAAAAGTTGATTTAGTTAGTGATACATATTATAAAGAAGAACTTAATTATGAAAAAACTATAGCTGCTAAAAGGAATTCTTCTTTATTATCTAATGATGTACAATTTAAGGTACAACAATCAGCAATATCGATAGTATTCCCATTTCCAGAAGTAGATGGAATAATTAATATCTATAGGCCTTCTGGTTCTTCTTATGACAAACAATATGCCCTTAAAACCAAGTCTTCTTCATATTTATTACCAATTACTGATTTATCTGCTGGATTGTGGATTATAAAAGTAGCGTGGAAACATAATAATACTATGTTTTACAATGAATACAGATATACGAGGATTTTTTAAATGATCTTGATTTCTGCTTTATTGATGGGTTTATTAGGTAGTATGCATTGCATCGGTATGTGTGGTCCAATTATTGTTATTGTCCATAATAATACATCTTTCTTTCACAGACTGATGTATCATTCTGGTAGGATTCTGATATATGGATTTCTTGGAATTGCACTTGGTTTGATTGGCAAATCTTTTTCAATTGCTTTGTCTCAACAATCTATTTCTATTTTTGCAGGATCAATCATGTTGATTTTTGCTTTGATACCATCTGCTTCTGCTGGAAACTCTGCCCTTGCCAGATTTATGGGTAGATTATACTATTCTATTTTTAATTATGCTAAGCCTATTTGGCAAAGTAATTCTGTGTATGGACAAAGTATCTTTGGAATGGTAAATGGTCTTTTACCTTGTGGATTTGTATATATGGCTTTGGCTGGATCATTGGCTATGGACTCAATAATTGGCAGTGCTTTTTGGATGATATTATTTGGTATCGGAACTTCTGTTTCTTTATTATTTGCTGGTTATATCACTTCAATATTACCTGTTCATTTCCAAAAGAGTATAAAAAAAGCTATGCCTTTAGCAACTATTACTATAGCAATCTTGTTTATCGTGAGAGGTTTGTCTTTGGGTATTCCTTATATAAGCCCAATTCTACCTTCTACTATCAATATGACAAAAAATCATACAGGCCAAAATAGTATTCAGGTGCCCGAGCATAAATCATGCTGCGTACCAGATAATTCTAGAAATTCAAAATAGTATTTTTTCATATTCACTTAATGGAGACTTCCGATGTTCGGAAATTATTCAAAAATTACTCCGATTGCCCTGATTGCAATCTTTTGTTCTCTGTTTGTAGTAAAAGCTGCAGCACCAGATAAAGCTGCTCTGATGAAACGTGGTGGCGCTGTTTATAATGAATACTGCAAAACATGTCATCAGGCTACAGGGCAAGGTTTATCTACTGTGTATCCACCTTTGGCAGGTTCTGATTATATCAAAACAAAAGGTGTTAAAACCATTATTGACAATGTATCAAATGGTTTAAAAGGTGCAATCACTGTAAATGGCAAAAAGTTTAATAATGTTATGACGCCTTTGCCTGCGAAATATACAGATGCAGATGCTGCCTCTGTTATTACTTATGTTCTTAATAGCTGGGGAAATAATGGTGGAATTGTTTCTGAAGCAGATGTGAAAAAGATTAGAAAAGTTGCAAAAAAATAATCCTCATCTACATAAAAATAAAATACCCTCATATATTGGCTTTTGCCATGTATGAGGGTATCTTTTTATGAATCTTATCAGAAGATAATAATTGAAACTCTATATGAATGAAGTGTGGTGATTCAACATTCTTTTGCTTCGTGATAGTGAAAAGGTGGGAAGCGGGAGTAATTCAATTATCAATAATGAATTTGTATTGGTGTATACTTCATCTATATGCACAGACAAATCAATGCGCTATACCTTACATCTTCAATAATAATCCACAAAAAAGCATGCAGTTTTTAAAATTGATCACTTTTCATGAACTGCTGGGCTTATGACGTATCCACATAAAGAATAATTGCACAATCTAATTACATTATTCTCTTTTTTTCATTTTTTGCTTCTTCTCAATCTGTAAATATCACTGTGATTATATTGTAAACATTGTGTAAAGTGTGGAATTTTCAATACAGTATATAGCCTCATTTTTAGGTAAAATTATAGATCAATATCGTAGCAATCACTTAATAAATACTTAGATACTTCAAATACTAAGAAATTTAACTAAAAAGTATAAGTCATTATATTTCAATATATTAGATAATATTCTTTTGTTTATTACATGTTTTGTTTCCTAGTATTATTTGTTTTGGCACATTATATGTTTGTAGTGTAAATAACAGATAAAAAAACATACGGTTGGTGGCACAGGGTTTTACTTTGACATTTAATTTTTTATAGAACACTTATAGTGGAAATAGTTATTTGCTGATATAATAACAAGCTTGGGTTAGCAAATACTAGTAACATACTTTTATATATTATAATGGGTTGATTATGCATCATGCTTTACTGCGATATTTCTTGATCGCATTTATTTGTTGCAGTGCTTTTTGCAGCACAAGCAATATCTTTGCTCAGGCAAAGAAAGATTACATTGTAAGGGCAAATACTTTTGGGAATAAAGTTATTACGGATACCTTAATGAAGGGAAAAAGGTATCGAATAATTGTTCAGGGAACATATTCAATGTGGAATACAATCGATAGCTCTGGGATTGATGGGGCTTATATTTATAAAGCACCACAAGATGAACTTGATAAATTACGTTGGCCTCCAGAGAGAATCACATTTAATTCAAATACATTCGATGTATGTGTATTGCCTAAATGGGTTGGTGATACTACAACTTATCTTCAGAAAGAATTTGATACTTTACAGCCATTAATTTGTTCATATAATTTTAATAAGTGGACAGGCTTTAGAATCGATGGAAATCCTCTTCCTAATTCTGGCTATAATTCATCACATATCTATACTTTAAATATTGAAGGTGCTGATAAACCACTAGCTTTAGAGATTATTGATTCTTTGATAGACTATCTTAAGGAAGATAAGGGGCCAAGAGCATATTATTCGAATAATTCAGGGGAAATAAAAGTTACAGTAGAGGAATTATCTAGTACAACAATTGATGTATGTGGAAACCCAACAACATTATTAGATTCAAATAAAAAAATTATTGGCTTTAAGTTTGGGGCAGCTGTAGTAGAAATTAATGTAAATAATGGGGCAGTTAAGAAGAATCTTTTAAAAGAATTTACCGCAACAAAATCTGATGAACATAAAGGGCCATTGGGGATTAATGTAAATGGACGATTTTATTGTCCTTATTCAATAGATTGTACAGCACCAGGGAAAAATTTTGGGGTAGGCTTAATCATTGATCGATCTGGGAGTATGGGGGAAAATTTTGATAGCACAAAAGGGTCAATCAAAAATAGAATTGAAGCAGCTCAAATTGCTTGCAATTCATTTATCGGTAAAATGACAAAGGGTGATAATGCATTTTTAATGACATTTTCGGATGATGTAACAATTGATAGAAATTGGACAGGTGATACCACTCAATTGAAAAATGCTGTAAATGCTATTTATGATAAAAGCAAAGTGTTAAGGGGGCAAACAGCTTATTGTGAAGCAGTTATTAAAGCAATTGAAAAAATGAAAGAAATTAACAAACAGAATAAAGCAATCATTGTATTAACTGATGGCTATAATAATCTATATAGAGATTCATCTAATTATGAAAAACTTTTAAATATTATCTCTTCTCCTACTTATGGAAGGCTTAAAATATATACAATCGGTTTAGGTTTAAGTAATAAGAAAGTGATAACAGATCCAAGTTTAACCGAACTAGAGCGCTTAGAAATTCGTCAAAAAGATTCCTTAAGATGGGTTTCAGATAAATCTCGTGGAAAATATTATGATGCAAGCAATGCAAAAGCTATTGATAGTATATATAATGAGATAAAAATAGAAATATCAGATGATGAATGCTGTACAATCAAAGTTGATTTTCAACAAGATTCCTCTAAAACGTCTGAAGATACAATAACAATTTTCTATCCAATGGGTGATTCAATTTTAACAAAAGTGATTATTGTTAAACGTCTGGAAATAGATAAAAAAGATAAAGAAAAGGGCTTGATGAATTCTACTTCTCCAATCATTATCCAAAAACCAATATTTGTGTCTGGTTATGATATTGCCTCTATTTCTTATGAACTAAAAAATTCCGCCTTTATTAAGCTATATGTATTAGATGCTTCAGGAAAAAAGGTAATGAATACTCAGGAATTTAATCAAATACCAGGTATATATAGTTCAAATATCGAGTTAAAAGGATTAAAGCCTGGTGTGTATGATATAGCCATCGAAGCAAATGGAAATATCATCAGAAAGAAAATTTTCAAAAAGAAATAATAATATTCATTAATAATACTTAGACATAGGGTAATAATATGTTTTATCATAGATGTACACATACTTTAGCTATACTTTTTTTACTATGCATTTCAGCAGTAAAAAGTTATGCAGGTTTTCCAGATACTATAAAAGTAGATTCAAAATCATGTGCGATTTATACAACTGATTCTGTTACAGATCCAAATAAATTTTATAGAATTACAATTACTGGCACATATAAAATGTGGCCAGGACAAGATGGGCCAAATGCAGATGCTGGTTATATTTTTAATATTCCAAATTCAATATATGGGGGGGCACTCTGGCCTACACAAAAGTTACTTGGTGGCAGTCCCAAAGATATTATGCAAAATCCTCTTTCTTTTAATAATTCAAGAACGTATTGGTCTGAACAATCAGATACTTCAACGGTTCGAGTTAATGTATTCAAAGATTGTGGATTAAGAATTGATGGTTCTCCATTACCAAACAATATTCAATATGATAAAAATAGTCATAGGTATCAGATTCCATCATTAAAAGGAAATGGAAAACCATTTAACTTCCAAATTTTAGATGCAATCTATGTATATAAAAAAGAAAGAATTATAAATGTATGCGATGACAATGAAGGGGAATTAACAGTACTTGTAGAAGAAATAAAGCCTGGATTTAATATTTGCGATAGTATAGAAATGACCATGATTGATACTAACAAAAGAACGATACAAATTGGAGTTAATACATCTATATTAATTGAAGACACTAATTCTGCGAATGGCGTTAAAAATGATATGGTTACAAATGATAATCGCCTTGCTGTATATGATAAAGGGATGTTTTATTGTCCAGATTCTATCGTATGCAAAACAGGATTAAAAAGAAGCAATATTGCAGTTGCAATGATTTTCGATAGATCCGGAAGTATGGCCTATCCTATTTCAGAAAATGACTTAACATATAGAATAGATGCTGCTAAAAGAGCGGGTAATTTATTTGTTGATCAATTTAAACAGGGAGATTCTGCAACAATTATTTCATTTTCTGATACAGTAAGCACAGATCTTAATTGGACAACAAATACTAGTTTAATGAAAACTGCTATTAATCAATTAAATCCCGATGGTTGGACTGCATTTAATGCCGCATTAATTACTGGTATCAATTCTGTTAAAAATATTAATAATGCTAAAAAAGCAATTGTCATTTTAACCGATGGAGTTAATAATCGTCCTCCAGATAGCTTCTCTGTTTTTGCTGCTTTAGATGAAGTTAAAACATATAATCTCCCTGTCTATATTATTGCCTTAGGTTTAGATTCATCGGAAGAAAGTAGAAATGGCTTAGATTATTTAAAAGGAATAGCATTTAGAACAAATGGTAAATTATTCAAAGTTGATTTTGCTGGAAAATTAGATTCTATTTATAGATCATTAACATCAGAAATTACAAAAGATGAATGCTGTACTATTTATTATAATGCACCTCCATGCGATACAAATGATAAACCTGGCACAATGCGTAAAATCACGATTTATTATCCATTTAATGGGAAATTATTAGCTAAAACCATTGAATATCCTATAGATTCTTTGGGTTGCAGAACAACTGGCATTGATTTCGACAAAAATGACACTGAAAACACCGAAGATGCTTTTGCAGTTTCAGATCCATATCCAAATCCAAGCAATGGTAATTCTTCTTTAGAATATCAAGTACCTTATTATTCTAATGTATTGATTACAGTAAATGATAATATGGGTAGAACAATCATGACTGTATCACAGGGTATGAAAGAATTTGGTACATATTCATTAAATATTGATACTAGATCTTTGGCGCAGGGAATTTATCATGCTGTTATTTCTATAAATGGAATGAATGTCAGCAAAAAAATGGTGATCGCTAAATAATAATATATAGGCCATGAATCATCATCATGGCCTTTTTTTTCTTTTTAAGGGTGAATAAAAATGAAATCTAAATATGTACTGTATTGCTTGATATGTATATGCTACTTTTTGCCTACTATAATTACAGCACAAAAGTTAATATCAATTCAAGCCTTGCCTAAAGAGGCTGCACCAGGAACAATTATATTGATAACCAAAAACCCAGGGTGCTTTTTAGCAGATTTTAAAAACTTTGATTATAAAAGTAAATATTCAATAAAATTTGACAATCAAACAATAGACATCATAACAGCAACGCATTGTCTAATAACATGTAAGGTACCAGAGAATACCAAACCAGGTGAGCACATCATTTCTTTTCGCATCAATGATGGCGATTCAGGCTCAACAAAAATTATTATTAAAGAAAACACAGATACAGATTCATATGCAGATGGCAATGAACCAGACCCCAAAAAGCAATATGGAGATTCTGTAGAAGCTGGGAAGAACCCAAAAGGAAAAGAAAGGGGTAGCGAAGTAAATAATCCATCAGGAGGTTATGGGAATGAGCCCAAAATAGAATGCACATTGCTTCATAAGATTGATGGGAAGTTTACAGATTCAGTTTCTGGTGATAGAAAAGAATGGTCTGGAATCAATCCTTTAAATGGACGTTTTTCTGATTTATATATGGATTATTGTGATGATAAAGGAGTACTTTATTTATTAAATGATTGGTATTTAGCTACTGAAAATCCAGACACAACATGCTATAATCTCTTTACATTTTACACAGCAAATGGAGATGAAACTTGGAATATCAGGGTTTATCACAGTACATATAAAGGGACAATTGTTTACAGAAATGATATCAATGTAACAAATGATACCAATTATGTAATTGGGGGTAAAGCAGGTTTTAACTCATCTGTACTTCATAATTTTCCTCATACTATTTATGAATTTGGTATCAAGGTTAAGCCTGGAAGATTTTTTCTACCAGAATTATGTGATCCAGTTAGGCCAAATGGAGTTAATACTATTTGTAATGATAATTCAACCTATGGTTTGATTGGAGATCCATCTTATTTTCATGGGGATTTATATAAGGGAGGAATGGTTCTAAAAGAAGATGGAAGATATATACCAAGAGCTGGGGTTGCAGGGCTTGCTACAGAGCCGAATACATTTGGCGGAACATTGGGTGCACAATCAACATTTAGAATGATTGGATCTCCTTCGGAAACAATTTCTTGTATAGCTGCGCCACATACAATTGATGGCAGCTTTACAGATTATCCAAAGCCAGATCATGAATGGTCTAAATCTAAACCAGCAATTGGTAGATGGTCTAATTTGTATGCAGATTACTGTAATGGAACATTATACATATTGAATGATTGGATATTAGGAATAGAAGAACCTGATATGCAAAATTGCTATAACCTTTTTGAATTATTTACAGGAAATGGCAAACAACATTGGGGAATATATGTGTATCATAGCGTTAAAAAAGGAATAAAAGTATTTCTTAATGGAAAAGATGTTTCTAGTGATACTCAATTAGTAAAAGGAGGAAAATTTGGTTTTGGTAAATCTCCATTGATGTCTGATAAAGTTCATACTATATATGAATTTGGAATTAAGGCAGATGAAGGCCCATGGAATTTAATGATGTGTGATCCAGGACCATCTAGCTTTTGTGACAATAGCGATGAATCTATACCGAGAAGAACATCGGGTTCACTAGGTTTTAGAAGAAGCATTTCTCCTTTTACTCAAGATTCTTTACAAGTACATTTATTTGATACTTCAAGAATAGTTCTTACAAGTACAAGTAATCCTCAAGATATTGGAGGCAGCAAATTTCATGCAACTATACAGTATGATCCCGCTTATTTCAGACCATTACAGGTATCAAAAAGTGATGAATCAAATGGTAAAAACATTTCCCCCAATTTAGTAATTACAGATTGGACTATAGTTTCACCAGGCACTTTGTCTATAAACGGTGAATGTATAAATGGGTATATGAATGCAGGTGATTTTTGTATGATAGACGGTATATTTTTATTTGGAAGGAAAGCTGAAACTAGTATTTCAGGCAGCATCGAATTTGGTAATAATGCAAGAATGATGCGATATACTTCAATTAAACCCATAAGAGTTGTATTTAAACAACCTATCATATATGGGGATTTAGATAAGGATATTACTGCAACATTAACTACAGCTAATAATTATACTACAGATATCATACATCTGGCACTTACCGTCCATAAGTCACAGAGAATAACATATAAAATCTACGATGAAACTGGCAGAACAATAATGAGCAAAGGCCCAATAGACTATCTAGTGGGAGAGCATACAATCGAATTTAAAACAGGTGATCATCAAAAAGGGGCATTTTATCTTATGATAATCACTGAAAATGGAACATTAACAATTCCATATATCAATAAAGAATAGTAGAAGAATCTGTATAAAAAAAGGGATGGATTATATAAATCCATCCCTTTTTACAGATATGAGTAGTAATTATATTTTACCACTTCATTAAGTTAACCTCATCCACATATACAGTTTGGCTAGATCTAAATAAAGAAAGCACAATAGCCAAACCAACAGCAGCTTCAGCGGCAGCAACTGCCATTACAAAAAACACGAACATTTGTCCTGAAGCATCACCTAAATAACTAGAAAAAGACACCAAAGTTAGATTTACTGCATTAAGCATCATTTCTATGCACATAAAGATAATAATAGCATTTCTTCGAGTTACTACACCAGCTGCCCCAATAACAAACATAATTGCAGATAAGGCTAGATAATATTCTAAAGGTATATTCTGAGGCATAAAGTATCCTAAATAATGTAGTATTGTTACTTATTTGTCTACAGTTCTTTTTGCAAGAATAATAGAGCCAACAACAGCAACTAATAATAATAAAGAGATCGCTTCAAAAGGAAATATATATGTTGAATATAGAATATTTCCTATTTCAGCGGGCGAACCAATTTTTTCTGAAGCAGCAGATAACTGATTTTTACCAGTTGGATTACCAGTAAATGTTAATACTAATTGCATAATTAATGCAGCAGACATAGCAATAGTAATTGCAGTTCTTGGATTAAAATTTTCTCTCATATTCTGCTCTTTACCAAGATTTAATAGCATTATAACAAATACTACTAATACCATAATGGCACCAGCATATACTAAAATTTGAACGGCAGCAAGAAACTGAGCATTCAATGTTAAGTATAAACCTGATAAAGCAAAGAAATGAAGAATAAGCGAAACAGCAGCAGAAACTGGATTACGCCTGGTTACTAGCAGAACGCCTGTAGCTATTGCAAGAATAGCCAATAATGAAAACATGATAACGTGTAAGCTCACGAGAGCCTCTTGTAATAGATTACAAAAATCGGAAGGCAAAAATAGTGAAATTTTCTGCAGTGTAATACTTCAAATATGAACTGATAATAAATGTTGTCGAAAATTTCTTACTGATTCGAAAGTGCACCTGCTACATATTCAACTAAAGATATCATTTTAGAATAATTCATTCGCTTTGGACCAATTAATCCAATAGATCCATTAGCACCAGAAATTGAATAAGAACCAGAAACAAGACTATAATTTTTAAGCTTTTCCTCTCCAAGTTCATCGCCAATAATTACCTTTATTCCAGTATCAGATATTCCATCTTTTCTATCTAACAAATGTATAATGATATCTTCACTTTCAACTAATTCAATAATGCCTCTCACATGCTCAGGATTATCAAACTCTGGATACTTAAGCAAATTCTGTGTGCCTGCTATATGAACTTTTTCTTCATTAGCTTGATGAGGCTTAAATAAAACATCAACAGATTCTACAAAAAGACGGAATAATGAGCTATGTAAAAAATTACTGTGTTCTTGTAAAATGGAAACAAAATTCAATCGAATATAGCGTAAACTTTTACCACTAATTTTACTATTAATAAAGGTAGAAACTATGTCCAAAGTTGCTGATTGAATGTCTATGTCAGTTTCTAATGTTACTGTTCTTACTAATTTCGACTCTAGTTCTACTACAACCAATAATCTTTGCGAAGATAATGGCATTAATTGAATTTGCCTTACTATGATATCAGCAAGATTAGGTAATTCTACAATTGCTAAATAATGTGACAAAGAACCCAATATTCTTGAAGCATCCTTTAAGGCTCCTTCATATGGATGTGCTAGTAAATGTGTATCCACTACAATTTGCTCGGATTCAGAGATATGCTCTATATTCATCAAAGAATCTACATATAATCTATACCCTTTATCAGTGGGAACTCTGCCAGCAGATGTATGTGGATGACTAATAAACTCCATCTCTTCCAAATCAGCCATTACATTTCTTATCGTTGCTGGACTCAGTTTACATTCTTCAACATATTTAGACAGAAATCTAGATCCAATCGGTGAAGCCGTAAGAATATATGCCTGAACGATAGACCTAAGAATAAATTTTTCTCTGTCTGTTAGCTCACGATCATTATGTTTTCTGAATGAATAATTGATTGACATACAACTCAATAAATGATATGAAATGGCATAGTTAATAAATCAATAAGATAGGCGAATGCAAATTCGTAAATCAATACTTACTAAACAATAAAATGCCAAGGTTTTTTTAGTAAAAAACCAACATTTATGCTAATTATGAACTAAATTTTGAATGTGACCGATGTCCACGTAAATTTGCTGATATCTATATACCTTTTTTACATTATTTGGGTTATCATGACAGAGTTTTTACCAAAATCTGAAATTGCTTTAATTAAAGCTTTAGCAGAAAAAAAAGAAAGGGAAATTCAGGGTAGATTTATTGCCGAAGGAAAGAAATTATGTTTAGAAGCATTACAGAATTCTATGGATATTGAATATGCAGTAATGGTTCAAAACCCTAATGAAGAAGTATTAGCTGTTGCTGCAACTTTATATCATCATGGAGTAAATGTTTTTACAGTTGGTGATGCAGTGTTTGAACGTATATCAAACACACAAAATCCTCAAGGAATTTTATGTATTATCAATAAAGTTGAAACTAATAGTCAAACACCAAGTGAATGCTTCATAGCATTAGACTCTATTGCAGATCCAGGAAATTTAGGCACCATTATTCGTACTGCTGATTGGTTTGGTATTCATACATTTGTTCTTGGTGGAACTACTGCAGATCCATACAATCCCAAAGTATTAAGAGCATCTATGGGTTCAGTTTTTCGCTCTAATTTTATCATTACATCACATCTTGCAGTATATCTTGATGCTTTAAAAGAAAAAAACGATTCATTAGAATTATATGGTATGACTGTAGAAAAGTCACATTCCTTATCATCAATTACTCATTCAGCACATCAATGGGGCCTTATACTTGGAAGCGAAGCGCATGGTATTTCTGAAGATGTGCAATCCTGCATTACAACAAAGATTCACGTTCCCGGGCATGGACAAGCAGAATCATTAAATGTAGGTATCGCATCTGGAATAGCTCTTTATCATTTTTCTTTATTAACTTCACAATAAAGCATCGTTTAATTATCACATACTGTTATGGCAGAATCACCACAAAGAACAAAAAAAATAATAGCTCAAAATAAAAAAGCTAGACATGATTACGAGGTAATTTACACCGTAGAAGCTGGTATTATGCTTACTGGAACTGAAGTAAAGGCATTAAGGCAAAATCAATGCAATCTTCAAGATAGTTATGCTGCCTTTCCTTCTAAACATGATGATACTCTCTATCTTCTTGGTGCGCATATTAGCCCATATGATTTTGGCAATAGAGAAAATCATGAACCCAGAAGAACAAGAAAATTATTATTGCATAAAAAAGAATTAGAACGCTTAAAACAAGCAGTTCATGAAAAGGGCTTAACGATAGTTGCATTATCACTATATTTTTTTGGACCCTATGTTAAAGTTGAATTAGCAGTTGTAAGAGGAAAAAAATTACACGATAAAAGAGAAGACAGTAAAAGAAAAGATATAGAAAGAGAAATACGTCGCGGAGATGAATAAAAAAAGGCTGATCATAGAAATATGATCAGCCTTTAATAGTTTATTAACTGTTATCAAGTTATCGATGAGTTAAAGACTTCTTTAAAACGTCCAAAGCCGCCCGTACTTTTACATCATGACATAGATAATTATCAATTGTTTGGCAAGAATGCAATACAGTTGTATGATCTCTTCCACCAAAATGCAATCCTATTCCCTTTAATGATGTTCCAATGAGACTTTTTGCCAAATACATAGACATCTGTCGGGCAATCACAATTTCATGCTTTCTGGTCTTTCCAGATAGTAATTCTACCGGTACCTGATAATATGATGCTACTTCTAATGCTACTTCATGAATCGTTAATTGCTGCTTAGATATTCCTGCTATTCCCCTAACTACCTCTTTAGCTAAATCTAATCCTAATTCTCTGCTATCTAAAGAAATCTTAGCCATTAACTTAATAAGTGCACCTTCTAATTCACGTACATTACCAGTTATATTTCTTGCTATATACTCTGCAACATCACCTGGAATTTCAAATCCTTCATCTTGTGACTTCTTTTGAATAATTGCCATACGCATTTCAAAATCAGGTGCTTGTATATCTGCTGTGAGCCCCCATTGAAATCTAGATATTAATCTTGCATCTAAATCAAGCAAATCTTTTGGTGGTTTATCACTTGTTAACACAAGTTGTTTACCAGCTTGATGTAAAGCATTAAAAGTATGGAAAAAATGATCTTGCGTCTTTTCCTTACCACCTAAAAATTGAATATCATCGATAATTAATACATCGATACTACGATAATAATTGGTAAACTCATTTACTTTATTATTCTGAATTGCTTGTACATACTCTATAGTAAATCGTTCACTATTTGTATATAATACCTTTGCAGATGGATTCTTTTGTAATAAGTGATTACCTATTGCTTGGGCAATATGGGTTTTCCCTAAACCAGTACCACCATAAATAAAGAGTGGGTTAAATCTTGTTTTACCAGGATTTTCTGCAACTGCATATGCTGCAGATGCAGCTAATTGATTGCTTTCACCACGAATAAAATTCTCGAAAACATATCGCTGATTCAAGGAAGATAAAAATTCATGTGAATCAGAAATTACTGCATGAGTATTTCCACTGAATGGTAATGCAGGTTGTGTTGCCGAAGCTGGAGTATTCTTAAATGCTGGTAAACGAATAGTTCTGTCTTCTAATGAAGAATCACCCTTGCGTACTACTACCTCATATTGCAATTGTGAGTTTTCACCAGCTACATGATTGAGTGATTTTCTAAGTAAATCATTATAGTGCTCCTCTAACCATTCTACAAAAAATTGGCTAGGAACTTCTACGGTTAATAATAGATCAGACCAAGACAAAGGCTTAATCAGTTCAAACCACGTTCTATAAACCTGCGAAGACACATTATCTTTAATGATAGTACAAATCTGATTCCAAAGATATAATGCGTCTCCAGAAGATATATCTATGTCTATATTCTGTGGATTTGATATATGTATTTGTTGCTCAGCATTTTTTTCTATTATCGATCGCTGATCAGAAGTACCAGAAGATGCAGACGGAAAAAGTACTATGGTATCTCGTTTTCTTGCCAAGAGGATACTCCTTTCCAAAATGGCATAACATTCATCTATAGTGCACTACATGCTTAAAATTCAAATTTTATACTGTTAGTATGAAATTAGGCACACAAAGAATCCTGCAAATATTGCGTATTGAGTCTTAATTATTAGAAGATTTGATTATTCTCAAACCTGATTGTAACATTATGAATAATGTTTGGATACATCAAAGATAGGCAAGGGGAATTGCCATATCTAATTCCTGAAAATTGCAAAAACTGAGGGGAATCAGTATAGTAAAAAATATAAATTCAACTTTGATCGTGTAAAGAATACAAGTGAACTTTATTTCTTAAGCCCTGCAAAACCGGGATGCAAAAATGAAGAATTTTACACTAAGAATGCAAGAAGAATATTTTATATTTTTTAAATAAATTTCTTGTTTTTCTGGCATACTTTGTAATTACATGATATTAAGCGGTTTCTACAAAATGACTTGTCCTACTAACCGCATAAACACTCAAACATACTTTTTAATACTTGCAACATATGCTTAGAAACCACGGTTTTATGCGGTATTTGGAGAATATCACAATAGGACACCGAGAAATTTAGCATTCAAATTGCAATAGTATAAGAATGTACTTTCGTTGGCATTCACTTGGGATTATGTTAACTTTGTTCTGTGTTTTATTGTGGTTTAGAATATTCAAAAATATTATTGATTTGAATGATAGATTTATCATACAAATTGGATGAATGTAATTGAATGAGTATGACTTCTTTTATTACCTATACATTGTTTTTATGATTAGTGATACGACCGAAAATCAGGTCGAAATGAGTTTTTTTGATCATTTAGATGAATTAAGAAAAAGAATTTTCTGGGCAGTAATTGGATTGATTATTGGCTGTATCATTTGTGGTATTTATGTTAATGAGTTGATGGATTGGATTTTACTAAGGCCAGCAGCAACTGTTAATATGGAATTGCAAAATTTACGTCCATTTGGACAAGCATTTTTATTCTTCAAAGTAATAATAATGGCTGGTATTATTTTATCAATGCCATTTTCTTTATATCAATTATGGAAATTTATTGAGCCTGGTTTATATGAAAAAGAAAGATCTTGGGCAGGTAAAATCACTTTTTTCACTTCAATTTGCTTTTTATCTGGCGTAGTATTCTCTTATTTTATTATGATACCTGTCATGCTGTCTTTTTCAGCTAGTTTTGGGTCTCAATTTATAAAAAACAGCATTGATGTTACAGAGTATTTCAGTTTTATTACGACAACATTATTATCTGCGGGACTTATTTTTGA
Organism: Bacteroidota bacterium; assembly: GCA_049317525.1. Lineage (GTDB taxonomy): Bacteria > Bacteroidota > Ignavibacteria > Kapaibacteriales > UBA961 > UBA961. The sequence goes on from JBMOIC010000003.1 coordinate 18,196, forward strand.
ATTGCCAATGATTGCATATATCCTCTCCAGCATTGGTATTTTATCTCCTCAAATATTAAGAAAGTATCGAAGGCACTCTATTGTAGCAATTCTTGTTATAGCAGCAGCTTTAACACCAAGTACAGATCCAATAAGCCAATTGGTATTTGCTGCACCACTTTATATACTTTATGAAATAAGTATTTTAGTAACTGTTTTTGCAAGAAAGCCTAAAAAAAACGGCATCTAAAGTTTCATACTTTTTGAATCCTATACACATATACTATGTCTTTAAGCGAAATAAGCAAACCGATACAACATCATTTAGATGCATTTACCCCTTATTTTAGGGAGCAAATGCGTAGCAAAGTACCGCTTTTGGATTTAGTTATCCGATATATACTTCGCCAAAGGGGTAAGAAAGTACGTCCTACATTGGTTTTTTTAGCTGCAGAAATAAGTGGTGGTGTAAACCCTAGAACTTTTACAGGGGCCTCTATGGTAGAGCTTCTACATACTGCAACTCTGGTTCATGATGATGTTGTAGATGAAGCAAATACTCGCAGAGGTTTTCCCTCTGTTAATGCAATTTGGAAAAACAAGGCATCGGTATTGGTTGGTGATTTTCTTTTATCGAAAGGACTGTTAATTGCTGTAGAAAGAGATGAATTTAGTTTCTTAAAATCTACTAGTATTGCTGTAAAAAGAATGAGTGAAGGCGAATTATTGCAAATGCAAAAAAGTCGTCAGCTTAATATTGATGAAGCTACTTATTTCAAAATAATCAGTGATAAAACAGCATCACTTTTATCAACTTGCTGTGAAATTGGCGCAAGAAGTGCAAGTAATAATGAAGAAATATGTACTTCTATGGCCCGATTTGGTGAGTTAATGGGCCTTGCATTTCAGATTCGTGATGATTTACTTGATTATGTTAGCCGAACCAATCTAATTGGGAAACCTTATGGCAATGATTTAAAAGAAAGAAAAATCACTTTGCCACTTATTCATGCACTTAATAATGCAGATAAAAAAACTTCTAAAGAGATTGTTTCACGGATAAAAAGGGGCAAGTTGGAGGATAAAGACATCGTATCCATCATGGAATTTGTAAGAAACCATAATGGTATAGAATATGCTCAATTAAAATCCGAAGAATTAATCGCAGAGGCTTTATCAATCTTAGATCAATTTGCCGACTCGCCTTATAAACATGCTCTTAAAACATTTGCACATTTTGTTATAGAGCGTAAATCTTAGACATTAACATCATTGAGTTTTAATGCTACTTTATACTGTTGATCTGGTTTTTGAGAAGCTATATCCATAATAGCAGAGATAAATGCTTTACTTCCTATTTTATTCTCAAAACTTATACTACTTATTACTCTTTCCTGATGTTTGCCTTTTGGGTATATCCAATTCATAGCTTCTTTCCCTTTTTGAAATAGTAATTCATTTTGCTTCTTTTTAGAAGAAACTACCTTTTTTCTGATAATATCAATTTGTTTTTCGATAGCATGTTCAGCGGCTGCTACACTACCAATCAGATTCTTATCAATTCCTTCAACATATTGATTAAGCCTTTCGATATGTTCTGCAATACTACTATGTATAGAATCAAACATTAAAGATTCTTGATCATCAGAAAAATATCTTGTCATAAGTGCATATTCTATATCATTCCAAGATTTCATAAAAAATGAAGAATTAAGAGAATTTTTTTCAAAAAAACGTTCTAGTGAAGGCGTAATACAATATACGGTATGACGTGGCAAAATAGCAGATCGTTCTATTCCAAATTCCTTATATACTGGATCTAATTGGGCCATATAACCCGCCTCTCCTGGCCCAACAATTGTTGCTATAACTGGTAAAATTGCATCTTGAACAATTGGCCTTAATAATACAGAAGGAGAACAAGAATCTTGATGAACAAACAGATAGTTCTGCAATTCATCTATGGTTAAACACAAATCACCAATATCAACTTCATTTTTCGATTGATTTGGCATGTGAATCTTCATGCGATTATTATCTTTATGGAAAAATGCATTTATCTCAGAAGCATTGGCTTGTGGATCAATTCCATATTCTTTTAAAACAGCATTTTGATGCTCTACTATTGTTTTTAGATGTCCAGGATGCTTACATTCATGAGAAATAATATCAGCAAAAATCCCGGTTTTTCTAGCTTCAGAAGCAGAGAAAAACAATATTCCATAATGTCCTAATCGATTTTGCATAAAAGAAACAAATGCAGATGTCCAACCTATTCCACTTTTATAGATAGATCGCAACTCCTGCATTAAGTCATCTTTATATAATGAATCAGGTAATGTTTGGGATATCTGCTCAAGAATTTCATCTATACTAGTATCAATGTGCAAATCCGCTACTGCTTGATGACTATTAGACAATATAAGATGCGATATTGCTATATCTTGAAAATTATGGTCAGCTTGCAAAATACTTATAGATCCAGCCTCCAGAGCATCATGATCATTATCTTCAATCCAAAACATAGGAATAATCTTGCATCCATCTTCAGAATACTGAGCAGCAGCAGAGATTGCTGAACATGCTTTAAGAATTGAATATAAAGGCCCACCCAAAAAGCCGACTTGTTGTCCGGTAATGATGATCCCTGCTTTTTTCTGTTCTAATAATAACAAATTATGCTGCTGAAGTTCTGTTAACTCAACATTATGCATTGTTTTACGAATAATTTCTACTGTATAGTTAGCATATTGTTGTTTATTGATAATTGCATTCCGCCAGTTAATATCTTTTAGTTTTATATTAGATGAAAACACTTTAGAAGCAATATCAGAATCAGAGCATAATTCAGAAAAGATTGTACTAAAACCAGGAATATCAGAATATGAAAGCATAAAAAACCTAATTACAATGGCTGATCTAAATATTGATTAAGAGTTGAAGACTTCTCAGCTTGATCATTATGAGAAAAATGCATCATATTCTCTATATATTTGGCAAGAATATCAAACTCTATATTTACTGTCATCTGAACTTTCAATAATCCAATTGTAGTATTGGAAAGTGTGTGAGGAATAATCGCAGACATAAAACTATTATTGTGAACTCTAGCTACAGTTAGACTAACTCCATTGATACATACCGAACCTACTGGAACAATATACTTTTGATATTGGGCTGGAAATTCTATCCATAATTGCCAACCACCACCATCAACAATTGAGATATTGGTAACTTTGGCAATGCAATCTACATGTCCTTGTACGATATGTCCGCCTAATCTTCCACCTATTTTCATAGCTCTTTCAAGATTTATACTATCGCCTGCCTTTAATGAACCCAATGTTGTTTTTAATAATGTTTCTTGAACACTATCAACTTCAAAATCATGAGCAGTGCATTTTACAACAGTTTGGCATGCACCATTTACAGAAATAGAATCATCAACAGAAATATCTTGAAGAACTTTTTGTGCTTTTATTCTTATACGACGTGAAGTGCCTCGTATCTCTGTACTAATAATTGTACCTGTTTCTTCGATAAGGCCTGTAAACATAGATATAATCTTCTTTAATTATTAAATGCTTTACTGTAAAAATCTAACTTTTACCTATCAATTGCTAACATTCAGCTATCGAATTTTAGTTAAGGTATTTGCATCCTTATACCACAATAAATAGTTCTATTATCTAAAGGTCCCCACACAAGTGATGCATCAAAATATTCACTTTGGGGATTCATACCATCTATAACAACCTCAGATTGCAAAGTATTTGTGATATTTTCAATTCCTGCATACACATCTATTGTAGGTGATCTCCATGTACATTGAATTGAAAACCTACTGAAATCTGGATAAGAATCTGAAAATCTTAAATAATCCGGATTATCTTTTGTTGAAGAAATACGTCCTGAACTATTCCAAACTGCGGTAAAATCTACTTGAAAAGCATTATCAAATAAATTTTGAGAAAATGTAGATAATACTCTATGCGGGCTAAGCATCGCTTTTCTTTGTTGTTTACCATTTGTTGTTAACCAAACATCATTATAACGCCAAGCCAATGAAACAGATGAATATTGCCAAGGAGTACATTCAATTTGAAGCATTGCGCTTTGTGCATAAGACGTACTATCATTCACCACAGCAATAATTCTTGAACTTCTGTCAAAATCTGTTATTACTTGATTAGAAAATTGAGTTCTATATACTTCTGCATCAAGTGTAATAGGCATTGTAAAAAAGGATGTAGTATATGTAATAGAACCACCAAAATTCCAAGCTTTCTCTGGATGTAATACTGAATCAATTACAACTATTCTATTACTTACAAAAGCCGAAAGATTATCTGTTATTGGATTAGAAACCCGCATGCCTGAGCCAGCAGAAGCACGTAATTGAAGCTGTTCATCAATACTATATTTTGCATGGATACGAGGAGTAATAATCATTCCATAAAGATTATGAAAATCTGCTCTTAATCCTGTAACCAAACTAAATGAAGAATTAGGGCTAAATGTATTTTCTGCAAATATACCCGGCACATATTCTGTTCTCAATCTATCTGAATTCATAAATTGTTCGGTATAATTATCATATAAAAAACTAATACCATAACGCAAAGTGTGATCATCAAAATCTTGGACAGCTATTCCTTTTACTATAAAGCTTTGTTCATCTCCATTGTATTTTTTTTGTCCAATAGTAGATAGCATAGAATGCACAGAACCAGAAATTTGAAAAGCAATAGACTTTGCAAATGAATAATCTAATTCCATAAATCCAAGCTTAGAAAAAAACTCTCCTCTTTGTGTAGAAGTTTCAGAAATAAATAATGGGTCTGAATTATGAACAGCATGAGAATGTTGCCCTGACATACCACCTTTATAATTATCTAATAATCCCTTAACAAAAAGCTGAAATTCTGTATTTGCAGTACTATGTTCAATTTTAAAAGCAATATTACCCTGCTTAAATAATGGCATATCAATATAACCATCTTGATTTCCATCTATTTCATGATTAAATATTCTGCCATGAGTCATAAATAGAAAATCCCATCCTTTTGCAATTTCTGAAGCAGAAGCAATATTAACTTCATAGCGTTGCATTTGATTTATATAAGCATTAACAAACAAAGAAGGACTATTAAAAGGCTTGATATATTCAATATTTATTTGCCCTGCTATTCCCTCATATCCATTTAGCACAGATGCAGCGCCTTTAGATATACTGATTGACTCCAAAAATGCACCTGGCACATAATCCATAGCAAAAGGCAAAGCTAGGCCTCTAAAACCTGGTACTGCCTCTTGTAATTGCTGGGTATACATACCACGTAAACCCAATAATTGGATATATTTAGAACCTGTAGCTGCATCACTATAAGATACTTCTACAGAAGGACTTCTTTCGAAAGATTCCGCTAAAGAACAACATGCAGATTCTCTTAATTTTGCAGATGATATTCTTTCGGTTCTAATTTCTGCTTTGGTAATTGTTGATAATGATTTATCCTCAACTATGATATTTTCAAGCACTATATCTTGCTTTAATAATACTTGAATAGTATCAGAATCTTTAGTGATGAGAACTGTGTCTTTTTTATATCCAATTAATGATACGATGAGCAATGAATCATTTTCTTTCTTTTTAAGACTAATCATTCCATCTTTATCACTAATCATACCTTTACTAGAACCAATCCAATAAGCCGAAGCATTCTGCAAAGGTTTTTGTTCATTATCTATATCAAAAACATATATAATTAATGTTTGTGCATGCACATGTATACAATGAAGTATAGTTCCTAAAACTATACATATAATCATTCTATATATGCGATTATTACAAATACTTTTCATGTAATTCATCCTTTTATGTGAAGAAAAATCTGCTCTACATGGCAGATAAGACTTTCCCTATTCTAAAAGATGAATTGAAACTAAATGATGAGCACGCACAATAAGGATTGTGTTCGTAAAAGCGGAGGTGGAGTTTTCGATAAACGATGAAAATCAAATAAGTATTTTACGTTTATATTCGAATATGTAGACAAAGAAGAATAAGATAAAGCGCAATAAGTAGAGATTTCCCTTAGTAAATCTGATGTATGTGTTAGGATAGTAACTTGATCAGATGTTAGAAATAATGTAAGGTTGGAACAGCAATCTATAGTAGAAATAGATAATTGGGACTCTGAATGATCATCACAGCAAGATTCAGCCAACTTATTAAACAAGGAATAAGATTCAGGTTCGCCACAACAAAAATGAATAACTATGTGTACCTGACTTATTCCAGCAAGCACACAAAATAACAGGTTCAATATAAGTAGTTTTTTTAGCACAGTTATTCTTCTACATTAGTATCTTCAGATTCCTGTTCTTGCTTGTGATATTGTCCATGAGATTGATATTCAGAAACACGTTTATCACGTCTAGACTTTGCCAAAGCCCTTAAATCTACAACTCTATCAGCTTCATCAACAATTTCTGTACCTAACATAGTTTCTAGAACATCTTCCATAGTAATCAATCCCTCTATTCCCCCATATTCATCAACCACTACAAATAGATGTTGCCTACGTTGTAAAAATTGTTCTAATGTTTTTTCTAAAGAAGCATTATCAGGAATATAATATACTTCACGAACTAATTTATCTAGTGTTCTACTTCTGCGGCCATCTAAAGCAGCCCTTAAAACATCTTTTGTTAAAGCATATCCAATAACACCATCTATAGAATCACCTTCCCACACTGGAAATCTAGAATACATTAACAATTCCGGCATCATAGCAACTTCTGCAACAGTTTTATCTGATGTGCAGCTAAAAACCACAGATCTTGGTGTCATAATATCTGCTACTCGAATTTCACTGAAATTCATGATGCTTTTAAAAATCCGATATTCACCATCATCTAATGTTCCTTCTTCACGGGCAGTATCTACCAATGCATCAAATTCTTCTCTTTGCTCTGAACCAGAAGGTGGCGGATTAAGAATTTCAACTAATCGTACTAACAGTAAAGTAATAGGAAATAATAAAGTGCTTGAAAATTTAACAATATAAAAAGTAAAACCGGTAAGCTTTTCGGCCGATCTTTCTCCTATAGCAGAACCAATTGTCTTTAAAAGAACAACAAACACCAAAGCAAAAAACAGGGAAGATATTTCGGAAAGAAATGGAATTGATGTATTGCTTGTAATCGCAAAAATCAATGAACCTATCGCCAATAATAAAAAAGCATCTGTTATAAGCAAAGTCATCCTAACAGTTGCAGACTTTGTAGACCTTAAAGAAATTAAATACTTTGCCCTTTCTGGCTTTATAGCTTCATATGCATCTAAAAAAGCAGGTGATAATTCGGATAATGATGACCTTATTATGGCATTTATCATTATAAAAACGAATAAAAGAATTAGAATTGCTATTGATAATAGCATATAGTTTAAACCTATGAAATAATGAAGTTTTCTTCATTTATTCCAATCAGTTCCAATTGTGAATAATATTTCAGTAAAACACTATCTATGTTACTCTAAAACAAATCTAATAAAAAAGTAATCCACTTCTTTTACTTTCTTTGTTAAATGTACAATCAATACTTAATTTTAAATTTTTATAAATTATATTTGGATTTTCATAAAATTACCATAGTTTTGCATTCCGCTTTTTGAGCGGGCTCGTAGCTCAGTTGGGAGAGCGCTTGAATGGCATTCACGAGGTCAGGGGTTCGATTCCCCTCGAGTCCACACTAAATGGCACATAAATTTTGTCCGGGATCGTAGCTCAGCTGGTTAGAGCGCTGCCCTGTCAAGGCAGAGGTCGCGAGTTCAAGTCTCGTCGGTCCCGCAAAAAAACCTGCTTCTTTTAAAAGATGCAGGTTTTTTTATATATGATATATGATGATTTGAATTAGTTCATAGACTAATTTTAGATAATTACTTCGTTTGTGCATACCCATTTGATTGATTTTATTAATTTGTGCAGATATATTTAAAGAAACTTTTTCATATGGATAGATAATGATTGTACCTTTTATCGTATCGGGCAAAAGACTATTACTTGTATCAATATTCTTTTTTGTTTATGGTTCATTTCTTTTATATGCTCAACCATTTGAACAAAGCCGAAAAATTGATGGTTTAAGAAATAAAGACATACAATATATAGCTTTACATCAGTGTACTGTTATTACTGAACCCGGGAAGATTCTTCAGAATGCAACTATTATTATTCATAATAGAAAAATAGAGTCTATTGGCATTGGAATTCCAATTCCTAGCGGAGCAACTATCAAGAATATGAAGGGTGCATGGATATATCCTGGATTTATCGAATCTTATTCTAATGCAGGAATGAATGCAGCTCCATCCAAAAGAAATAATGAAGACGAAGATGAATTAGAAAAGCCAGGAGCATTAAATCACGGGGCTTTTTATTGGAATGAAGCTATAAAACCAGAGTTCAGGGCAGCTTCATTTGTTGGCATAGATGATAAAACTGCAACAGAAATGCATAAAAATGGATTTACAATGGCTCATGTGAATTCTATGGATGGCATTATGCGTGGAAGCTCAGCGATAGTGCTAGCTAAAAGTGGTGCTGCATCAGATATTACCGTAAAATCTGATATTAGCCAATGGTTATCATTTAGAAAAGGTAATTCTAGAAATGCTTATCCCAGTTCTTTGATGGGAAGTATCGCATTAATCAGACAAGCCTTTTACGATGCTCAATGGTATGGCCAAACAAAAAAACAAGGCATCGAAATCAATCTTACATTAGAATCTTTAGCAAATGTTCTTAGCAAAAAAACACCTATTGTATTCGAAGCCGGCAATGAACATGGAATGTTGAGAGCATCAAAGATTGCCAATGAATTTGGATTGCAATGTATTTATTATGGAAGTGGTAAAGAATATCGTAGGCTAAGCTCAATTCAATCAGTAAAACCAACTATTATTTTACCAATAAATTTCCCTGCAGTTCCAGATGTTAGCACTTTGCAAAATGCAGCGGCTGTTTCTTTGTCTGATTTAAAAGCTTGGGATGCTGCACCAGCAAATCCCGCATTATTGGATTCAGTGTCTATCCCATTTTGTTTAACTGCAAATGGCTTAAAAGATAAATCAGCATTCTTAAAGAATATCCGAAAGGCTATTAAATATGGTTTGAAAAGTGAGTCTGCTTTAGCGGCTTTAACAACTGTCCCAGCAAAACTTTGGGGAATTCAGGACATAGCAGGTACAATAAGTCCAGGGAAATTGGCTAATCTTATTATTGCCGATGATAATATTTTTGAAAAAGGGACAATTCGCTCTGTATATACAGCCGGCGAAGAAGATATTATTAGTCCTTTTATCGAAAATGATATAAGAGGCTATTGGAGGCTTATCGCAGAATCTATGCCTGTAATTAAATGTACAATAAATGGAAAAGCTGAATCTCCAGAATGCTCTGCAAGTAAAGATTCTCTAAAGATATCTGTCAAATTCTCTAATTCTGGTAAAAATGTTCAGTTTAGTTTTAATGGTGATTCACTACATATCCCGGGTCTTATTCGTTTTAGCGGTATTATGGATTCCTTAAATGCTCGTGGAACTGCATTATTACCTACAGGTAGAGAAATAGGTTGGACAGCAGTTAGGGATAGTTCTTTTATAGAAAAAAAATCAGAAGAAAAAGACAATGCATTAGTAAAGCCGTCTTTTGCAATTATGAGCCCAGATGAACCATTTGGTTTTTTAGTAAAACCCCAGCAAAAAACAGTATTATTTAGGAATGCTACTATATGGACTGCTGCAAAAGATGGGATTTTAAAGAATAGTGATATCTTGATAAGCGAAGGAAAAATTATTAACATAGGTAAAGATTTACCACAAAAAGCTGATACAATTATTGATGCTACAGATAAGCATATTTCTCCTGGCATCATAGATGAACATTCTCATATTGCTATTGAATCTGGTGTAAATGAAGGAACTCATGCAATTACCGCAGAAGTTCATATCGGAGATGTTTTACAACCTGATGATATCAATATATATCGTCAATTAGCCGGTGGGGTTACCGCAAGCCATCTATTACATGGTTCTGCAAATCCGATTGGCGGACAACTTCAATTGATAAAATTACGTTGGGGAGAAGACGCCGATAATTTAAAAATGAATTTTCCTGGTACAATTAAATTTGCATTGGGTGAAAACGTAAAACAAGCTAATTGGGGAGATAAATTTTCTTCTCGTTATCCTCAAACCCGTATGGGTGTTGAAGAAATTATGCGTGATGGCTTTAGAGCAGCCCTGGAATATGAAAAATCATGGGGAGATTTTAATGCAAATCCTGGGATAAAAGTTGCCCCTAGAAAAGACATACAATTGGAAGTTTTGCTAGAAATCATTCGCTCTAAACGTTTTATACATTGCCATTCCTATGTTCAAAGTGAAATTCTTATGCTTATCAGATTAGCAGAGGAATTCAAATTTAAAATAAATACCTTTACTCATATTTTAGAAGGGTATAAAGTAGCAAAGGAAATGTCTGAACATGGAGTTGGAGGTTCTAGCTTTGCCGATTGGTGGGCTTATAAATTTGAAGTTTTTGATGCTATTCCTCAAAATTCAGGCATTATGCATGAACAAGGTGTTACTGTAGCAATCAATTCTGATGATGCAGAAATGGCCAGAAGATTAAATCAAGAAGCTGGAAAATCTGTTAAGTATGGAAATGTGCCAGAAGAAGAAGCTATTAAATTTGTGACGATAAATCCGGCAAAGCTTCTTAAAGTTGATAATTCTATCGGCTCACTTGAAATTGGTAAAGATGCCGATTTAGTTGTGTGGAGCGCAAATCCTTTGTCTAATTTTTCTAAGCCAGAACAAACCTATATTGATGGTAAATGTTATTTCGATAGAAAAACAGATGAACTCTTAAGAAAAAGAGATGCTGCTATGAGAGCTTCCCTAGAACAAAAAGCAATTGAATTTGCAAATAATGGTGAAACTACTCGTATTAAAACCGGTTCTAAAAAGCATCTTTATGATTGCGAAGATATCTTTGATGAGGTTGCGGGCTCTGAAGAATAAAATAAATGAGATAATTGAGAAACCGTTCTGAATCTAGTATTCGAACGGTTTTTTTATTTTAGCGACAGTTTCAGGGGAACATGATGAAAACAATTACTTTATATCCAGCAACAAAGCTAATGATTGCCATTATCTTTGGTATTGCAATGAGTTTTGCTGGAAACTATAGCCTTCACTCTTATACTTTTTTGATTATTAGTTTCTTTTCAATACTGATCGGAATTTTTAAGAAATCAAGAAGTTATAGTTATTGGATAGCTGCAATATTTTTGGGGATGTGGATTGGCCAGAGATCCAATGAAATTGAAATCCATTCTCAAAAAAAAATTATTCCAAAGATGGATGCCACTATAAAGGGCGAGATAGTCTCTATAGTCCAAAAAGATAGTGTTTTTGCTGTATATATTATAAAAGGTTGGGTAGATACCAAGCAATTACCTAGGATAGAATCATGTAGAATTCTTTTAACAATTGGGGAAGCAAAACAAGCAAAGAACCTTTCTGTTGGATCGATTATATGGACTACTGCTAAAGTTTCTTTGCCAGAACCAACTCAATTACCTGGTCTATTTAACCAAGCTTCTTATTGCAAAGCACTTGATATTCAATTTTGTGCTTCTGCACAATCAAAAAACACAGCCATTATAGAAAGAAAGAATACCTTGTATTCTTATGCTTACTATAGTTCACAATATATTCAATCTATCATTGTTTCATTATATCCACAATCAACAGAAAACATTGTTATAGGCTTATTATTAGGGGAAACCAAAGGTATAAGCAAAGAGTTAAAAAAAGCATATACAATGGCAGGAACAGCCCATATATTATCAGTTAGTGGCTTTCATGCAGGCATCATTGCTTTTGGATTAACATTAGTTTTAGGATTTATCAATAAAGGATGGATACGATTTATCGTCTTTACTGTATGTGTTTCAATATTTTTATTGATCACAGGAATGGACCCACCAGCAATTAGGGCCGGCATCATGTCTTTTATGGCAATGTCAATTCAATTATCAGGAAGAAAGCAATATTCTATCAATACGCTAAGTGCAGTAATTATAATAATGTTAATATTAGACCCATCTTTATTACACTCGGCAGGCTTTTTTATGTCGATTTGTGCAATGATTGGCTTGTTAATTTTATCGCCATATATTAAAAAACAAATCATCATACTTGGTATACAAAAATTTCTACCCCTATGGCTGATAGATGCAATTTCTGTCTCTTTTTCTGCATCACTAATAATGGCACCAATCATTGGCTATTATTTTGAATCGATTTCAATAATTAGTCCTATCGCAAATATCCTTTTATTACCTGCAATAAGTTTAGCGATGATTTGGAGTATTTTTGCAATTCTATTGTACCCCATAAATCAAGGAATTTCTATACTATATGTATTACCATCACATGATGTACTGAATATTATCAATGCTATTCATCTATGGATTGCTGAATATTCATGGATTGAATTTCGATCTCACTATGCCTGGATATATGGACTAGTGATATGTTCAATAAGCATGTATATTGTTAACTGTAAGAATAAAACAGTTTTTTTCTTAAGAGTTATAAGTTCAATGATTGTTTTTTGTGGAATCCACTCATATATACAAATACAAGAAATTCAGGATAAGAGGCAGATTTCACATACAATCTCATTATATGCAGGAAAAACGATTATTGGATTATTTACTCAATCAGATCAGGATCATCATATCACATTTCTGCTATTTGACAGAAAAGCACATCAGTATTCTTCGGTAGATAAAACTATCCTAAACTTTATACATAAAATGAGTCCACAAAAAATTTCACTATATATTGCCGGAAAATGTTCTGTGATGACAGCTAAATCAATACAAAAAAATAAGTACAATTCATCTTTAGTTTATAAAGAAGTAAAGCCTACATTATTTTACAATTATATAGGCTTACTGACAAAAAAGGCATACAAAGCAAAGCACTTTGTTCAGATTATTGATATTCCTGACTATTGAAATAATTCAGGAAACAACACTTCTTCGATGATTTCGCACCAAATATGACCAATCATAATATGTGATTCTTGAATGCGTGCTGTAACAGAACTAGGAACAATTACTGCATCATCGCAATCATCAATTAAGGTACCACCAGTTCCACCTAGTAAACCAATAGTATATACACCTTGTTTTTTTGCTTGAATAATAGCCCTTTTTACATTTTCAGAATTTCCACTAGTAGAAATTCCTATTAATACATCACCAGGTCGTCCATAAGCTTCGACGCATCTTGCAAAAACATTTTCAAATCCGATATCATTACCACCAGCTGTCATAATAGAGGGGTCTACAGTTAATGCAATGGCAGGAATAGCTGCCCTATTGATATTACCTCTTAACCTTATAACAAGCTCGGCGGCTAAATGTTGAGAATCTGCCGCACTTCCACCATTTCCACAAAAAAGGATTTTGCCACCATTCTTACATCTATCGGCCAAAAGCAGTCCAATTCTCTCTATTTCATGCTTTTGATGCACTAATAATAATTCTTTTGTAGCAATAGAATCTTTTACTACTTGTTCAATTAAACTTGAAAAATGCATAAAACAATCTCTTTAGTTACATATGAAAGAAGATTTGAATACAATAATATCAACAAATGTACGATATCTACAATGTATTCAATATCAGCATTACACTGCAAAATCAAATAAATATTGTTAGATGATAAAATCTTTTGAAGTGACTATGCAGATTGTGTAAATTAAAAAAATATATAAGTACAAATCAGATTATTTGATAAGCATGTTAAAATCAACAGTAACAGTAAAAAACAGAGCTGGACTACATACAAGGCCAGCAGCAGTACTTGTAAAGCTTGCTGCAAAATATAAATCAGAAATTTTTCTTGACAGAGATGGCTTTTCAATAAATGCTAAAAGCATTATTGGAGTTATGACATTGGCCGCGGAGCTTGGTTGCAAATTGGAAATTACTTGTGATGGGCCAGATGAACCAAAGGCAATGGAAGAAATTGTCCTTTTCTTCAACTCTGGTTTTGGCGAATTATAATTAGACTTTTCTTGTTAATCTTTTACACTATTTCATAGAATTATAATGAAATTTTCAGTCTCATTAGGCGATTTTCAAAAGGCAATATTCCGTGTTTTACCAGCAATACCACCAAAGTCAACATTGCCTGTATTAGAGCATATTCATTGTACATTGATAAATAATTCATTGTCAATGATCGCATCAGATCAAGAAATGACAATATCAACTTCTTTTGAATGCCATGTAGAATCTGAAGGTTCTGTACTTATACCAGCTAGAAAACTTAATGAGTTGATTAAGTCTTTAGGCTCTGAAGGTTCGGTAGAGATTGACATATCCCCAAATCTTGATTTAACCTTTACTACAGCAGCAGGTAAGTTTACAATGAAAGGCATGAATAGTGTGGACTATCCAATGCAACCTGTATTCCCTGAAGGAGAAACAGCACTCTTTACTTCAACAGACATCATGAAAATTGCTAATAAAGCAATGTTTGCTGTTTCAGACGATGAATATCGTCCAGCTATGACAGGTGTGCTTTTTCAATTTAGAGGAAATCGTGTTTTAGGTGTTGCTACAGATAGTTATAGATTAGCCCGCGTTACAATTAATGCTTCTAATTTGCCTGAAGATTTAGATGTGATTATTCCTTCTAGAGCAATGGAAATTCTGAGAAAAGTTGATTCTAATGTATTGATGAGTGTTACAAGAACACATGCAAGATTTTCTTTAAATAATACAACAATCATCACTAGAATCATAGATGAACGTTTCCCTCCATATGAAAATGTAATCCCTGCTGACAATGATAAAACTGCAATTGTTAATCAAAGGGAATTAGTAAATGTTATTAGAAGAGTAGCTTTATTTACTTCTTCTTCTAGCCGCCAAATTAAAATTTCATTAGAGCCCAATATTCTCCATGTTCACGGAGAAGATGATGAATCTGGAAGTATTGCTGATGAATCTATTGCTTGCGAATTTTATGGTGCAGAACATTTTGAAATAGGTTTTAATCATAAATATCTTGAAGAAGCATTACAGCAATTAGCTATAGATGGAAATACGATGATTCGATTTTCATTTTCTTCGGCAAATAGGGCTACACTGATAGAACCAGAACCTGGTAATAATGAATTATTAATCCTTGTTATGCCTGTACGATTGAATTAAAAAAGAAAAAAGGCTAAGAATTGAACTTCTTAGCCTTTTTTTTTAAAAATCAAGCGGTATAGTTGTTTCTTGGTCCTTCCTATTTTTTTCGTGTTCAATAATCAATCTAACTGCTGGCTTTATAGTAAGTAATTCTACATTATGCATAGAGATTACTTTTGCCAATACAGAAATTCTTGATTCTAAAGGAACTAAAGAATTAAGAACAATATAATTATCCTGTTTCATGCGGCAATCACCACTTCTAAAATTACCCTTCTCCCTGCGAACTGTATAATTCAACAAGGAAGCAATGGATAGCAATTCCTCTAAAATACTTTGAAGTTTCACTTTGATACAGTTAATACATAAATGTGTAGATGATTACTTGGCTTTTAGCGGCTGCCAGGCTAAGAAAAGTAAAGCTGTAATATATGAGAGAAAAGATAAGAAACCTGCTGCTGTTAATCTTGGATCAAATCGCTCACGAAATACAATCAATAATTTATCGGCTTGCATTAAACTAATAAAATCTATTGTATTGGTTAAATATACAAGCTTGGTGTCTAAATACATTTGATAAAATTCTATAGGACTACACAAAAAGAATATTATCAAAGCCATAAATAGCCAACCAGATTTCTTTAACTGTGCCCTTTGTAAAAACATTATTCCTAAAGCACATATAAATGATACGATATAACCAATAATTGTATAATAGGAAGTTATACCCATTAAACGAATAGAATAATTAATTTGCTGAATATTCAAAAAAGGCTTTAACTCCAGTGTGCCTGGAATAAATAAATCAAATGCAATTGCATTCCTTATTATTCCTCCACCGAACCACATAGATACTGCAAAAAAGAAGATAGCCAATACGGCTTTTTGGACATTGTTATTTTTCATAGTATTTCAAAGATATACATTTTCTCAAACTATTTTAACGATTAAGTCTCAGTTTTTTTCCACATTTTTACATTTGTATCAATACTAAACTTTACTATACACAATACACACATATTCTGCTTTATCTATATGATCAATATAGATTTACATGATTTAACAGTCTTATAACTACAATGAACATATTCTTATCTTATTTCTTGCAAGTATTTGAAAAGCTTGGCTATATGGAATTTTTTGCTTTTATTGCAAACTCTAAAAAGCCTATCTCAGGTTTTTTAAAACAAAAGATATTTTTTACAGATATCTGGTTTCGTACTTTGAAAACTGAACTTGCATGTTTTCTGTTCTTCATTTCATTATTACTTATTTCATGTGGTAATAATCGAATGAATGAACCAAGCAATACATTGACTTATAATGAGTCTCAGGGTTTAAGTACTCTAGATCCCGCTTTGGCAGGAGTATCTGCTCCTATACAAATTGGCGGGCAAATTTTTAGTGGCTTATTGGATTTAGACTCCGATCATGTGATTCAGCCATGTTTAGCTAAAAGCTGGCAGGTTGATTCTAGTGGAAGAGAGTGGATATTTACTCTAAAACCTAATATTTGTTTTCATAGAGATACATGTTTTGGAAACACTTCAATCAAGCGTTTTGTAAAGGCGCAAGATGTGAAATATAGTTTTGAAAGAATTTGCGATGCACGTGTAAAGACATCTGGTTTTTGGATTTTCAGAAATCGTCTTTTAGGTGCGGATGAATTTAACGAAGCTACCAAAGCAGGTATATCACCTAAAGATGGAATTAAGGGCATCATTGTTCTTAATGATTCTATGGTTAAGATAATACTTAAAAAACCCTTTGCTCCATTTCTCTCTTTGCTTACCATGTCTTATTGTCAGATTGTTCCTAAAGAAGCTATAGAGTATTATGGCCAATCATTTGGAATTCATCCAATTGGTACAGGACCTTTTATGGTTAAGTCATGGAAATCAGACCAGCAATTAGTATTAGCTCGAAATCCGGATTATTTTCGATATGACATAAATGGTAATAGGCTTCCATACTTGGATAGTATTATTATACGATTTATAAAAGACACAAAAACTGAGTTTTTGGAATATGAACAAGGTAAACTTGATATTGTATTATCTTTAGACCCCGTTTTTATGTCTAAAGTTATAGGTGAAAATGATTCTTTATTGCCAACATATGCAGATCATCATCTGATTCGAGAAGAATCTGAAGATATTGTGTATTGTGGAATAATGTTAGATAGCGCAGCTAATTCTGAAACAAGTACTTATCCTTTATGGAAAAGCAAATTGTTGCGTCAAGCTTTAAATTATGCTATAGATCGCAAAGCGATTTGTAAATATATATTAAAGGGCAAAGGAGTTCCTGCAGAACATGGACCATTGTCTCCATCTATGCCGGGATTCTCTAGAGAAGTGAAGGGATATACATATAATCCTCAAAAAGCGCGCGTATTATTAGCTGAAGCAGGTTATCCAGATGGTAAGAATTTACCAACTATAATTATGCAATCAGGTAATAATGCAACAACTATTCAAACCGCAGAAGCCTTGCAACAGCAATGGCAAAAACTTGGAATAAAGGTATCTTTAAGACAAGTTAATTTCGCAGAGCATTCTTCGATGATGCATGGCGGCAAATTGGGTTTTTGGCGTGGCAATTGGATAACAGATTATCCTGATCCAGAAAATGTACTTGCACTTTTTTATTCTCCACTGGCCTCTCCCAAGGGCCTTAATGATACTAGAATTCATTCTAGGATTATGGATTCATTATACGAACAAGCTTTATGGCCTGGATATTCAGTTCCAAAAAGATATGCGATGTATAATGAAATGGAGCGAATCGTTATTGAGGAAGCTCCTTGGGTGTTTTTATATTATACCGTTAATTACCGATTAGCACAACCTTCCGTTATCGGACTCCGCCCGGAAGTGTTTGGTAGACTTCTCTTTGAGAATGTTCGGATCAAACGCGCTAATTGAAGCTTCCGCTATCGGCTCTATGATTCGCCGCCCGGAAGAACGTCAGACCGACTCACAGGACTGGCACCACACAATACCAGATAAGGTTTTTTATTAACAATCGAGGTGATTATGCAAAAGAACATACCCCTCTTACCTTACTGGCTCTGCTTGGTTCTCTTCGTGATTGCTTTAGCTTTGCCAAACTCCAGCACATTTGCTGCCCGTAAACATTCGTCTAAGCGCCATACTATTAAACGTGCTTCTTTTAAATTAAAAAAGCACAGATTCAAACTTATCAAATCCATCACGCATTGCGATCGTATCGCTGGCAAACGTTTAGCCTTTGAAATGCTCAACAATTCAGGTGATTTATCAAGATTAGCCGGTTTAAAACCGGATACAGAACTAACCCCGACAACAGACATGGCCACGAATACTGGCTCTATTGCCGAGGCTTCCTCTCAGCAATTATCAGATAATGATCCTAATGTTGATGAACAATCAGAGAATCAAACCGCACTAGCAGAACAAGAATCTATTGAAGAAGGCGAAGAAATTTCCGAGCTAGAACAAGAAGATGATGTTCAGGTTGATATCGATGCTTTTAAATCACTTTGGCTTACATATATAGATGATGATCCTAGTGACCACAGCTCTAAAGAGATTACAGATTGTGGTATTGCCCGAAAATTTATAATGAATGAAATTATGAATTGGGTTGGTACTACTTATGTTTTTGGTGGCACTTCTCGTTCAGGAATTGATTGTTCAGCATTTACACGCGCAGTTTATGCAGGTGCAGGTAATTTTACTTTGCCACGTACAGCAGCTACGCAATGGAATATAGGACGTCCAATTCGCAATAGATCAGAAATGAAATTTGGCGATTTGGTGTTTTTCCATACTCGTAAAGAAGTATATGTATCTCATGTAGGTATATATCTAGGCGACAATCTTTTTGCCCATGCAAGTTCACGTTATGGTGTTACCGTTTCTTCTTTAGAAAGCACTTATTATGATGCTCGTCTTATTGGTGTTAGAAGAATCGAAAACAGAGACATAGCTCAATTAGCTACTGGAAATGCAAAAAGTTATTCCTATTAATTGAAATCAATAAAAAAAAGCGAATCAAATACTCTTGATTCGCTTTTTTTATGCATATACATTTATTCAGTATTAGCGTTTTTATCTCTTAATATCATTTGTTTTCTAAATATTGCTAAAGCAGCAGATATTCGTCTACCAGTTGGAACCCTACTATTATTACATACATTCTCTCCACAAACAACCATCATCGATGAACCTCCACCATCTAGATTCATAGCATCATGTGCACCAAGTTTTTTCATAATGGCCGCCATCTGAGCAAGATTTGCTCCCCTGCCCTTCCCCGATGGATCTACCATAACAATATAATTTTTAGTTCTTTTAATATTTGTCCCAATTGCAGTTCTTGGCAAATTATGGCTAACAAATCTTACATTTCTTGAACCCTCATATTCTGCTTCATGCTTAGGTAAGCCATTTGCAACCAATCGAGGTGTACCACACACAGCTTGCATATATGGCACAGTATCTTTTAAACCAGTAGAGAATTTTACAAACAATGTGTCGCCAGCAGCAGGAATACTATCTGGATGAAAATTCTTACCAAAAGAAATAATAGCACCTCTTAAAGGCATACCTACAGTTCCGGTATCAACAGCGTTTACCAAGCAAGGCACTTCTTTATTTACTGCAGGAGTTCTTAAATAACGAATCTGAACCTTAACCCTAGGATATTCAATATTAGACTGTCTTTTTGCTTCTGTTAATTCTGCTTTTAATTGTTCTATATCCAACTCTTCTTCTGTTGAATCATCTGGATTAGCTGGTTTATTATCTAAAAAATCTTGAGCTGCTTTGTCAATTGCCATATTTGGAACAAAAGGAATCTCTGAACCAGCATAGGTATTATATACAGATATTCCATTAGAATCTAATCGTTCATTTACATATGAAACTTCCCACTTTGTTCCATGTTCATTTCTTATAGAACCAGATAATTCGAATCTATCGATATACATTCTATTTTTATTGTCAAAAAAAGCACTTGTCCAATTTTTAAAATTACTCATCTGAACAACTTCGCCATTAGTAACTAATGGCCCGATTGCAGTATTCCTATATGCACGCCAAAAATTTGCATTTACTGCGGTTAATAAGCTATCCCTTACTGTTGAATCTATTCTTATAAACATATCACCTATACGTTCAAGACCATCATTTTTATTCAATCCTTTAATCACCCCAACTTTTAACGATGGATCTAATACATTCATTTCTACAGCATAAACAGGATGTTTTAATGGACCATATAGAAAATGCATATACCGTAATCCAGGTGTAAGCGTTGTGTCTATCAAAAATACTTGATAGGAATCATAATATGCTTTGATAGACATATTATCAACCGACTTTCTTTTGCCTTTCTTACCTTTTTTACTCTTAGAACTTCTACTTTTACTTTGTGCTTTACCTTTTTTATTAGTCTTTTTCTTATTTGATGATTTGATAGAAGAAGTAGATTTTCCCTTTTTCTTGATTGAAGCATATATATCATGGTGCCCCCATGAAAAAGGAAAACATAATACTAAAATCAAAAAAATGCTTAAAAAAGGATGTCTCACTTTAAATTCCAATAGTTAATTGGTAGTATGTACTCAGGCAAATTTACTAATTTACACTCTTTATATTGCTACAGTTTACACATCATTCTGCTTAAATTATGAGTTATACAACGATACAATTAGAGGAAAGAGCAAATTACTCTATCATTTCATTACATCGTCCAGATAAATTAAATGCCCTTAATGCTACTTTATTACAAGAATTGCATCAGGCTATTATGATATGTCAGGATTCTAAAGAATGTAAGGCAATCATTATTACTGGAACTGGCACAAAAGCTTTTGCGGCAGGAGCAGATATTACCCAATTACATCAACAAAACAAAGAATCTGGATATATATTCGCTCGTGAGGGACAAGATGTTTTTACAGCTATAGAGCAATGCAATAAACCTGTAATTGCTGCTGTAAATGGATTTGCTTTAGGTGGTGGTTGCGAATTAGCAATGGCTTGCCATATAAGATTTGCATCTTCTACAGCAAAATTTGGACAACCAGAAGTTAATTTAGGTATCATTCCTGGATATGGTGGCACGCAGAGATTAACATTATTAGTAGGCCCTGCAAAATCTGCAGAATTAATACTTACAGGTGCTATCATTAGCGCAGAACAAGCCGTTTCAATCGGTTTAGTAAATTCGGTCCATTCTCCAGAAGAGTTAATGTCTTTTGCAATAGATTGCGCAGAAATAATTGCATCTAAAGCACCATTAGCAATAACAGCTTCATTAAAGAGTATTAGGGCATGTATAGAACTTAATGCGTCAGATGGTATGGAATTTGAAGCAAAATCTTTTGCAGATACTTGCGGAACTTCCGATTTCAAAGAAGGAACTTTAGCTTTTTTAGAAAAAAGAGCAGCCAATTTCACAGGGAATTAAACCAATTATTTTGCAAGACATTTTAGATATATGATAAATTCTCTATTTTTGTAGCCTTAGTATTTTAATCGTCTATTTTTATTGAGCAAAATTATGATTTCATCGTCTAAGCTTTACTTCGGGCTGCTTTTGCTTTTAATTGGGTTTAATACCCCACTTTTTGCGCAAGACGATAAGTTAGATGCTCTTACATTCGAAGAGACGATTATTCAGGAAGAGAAAATTCCATATTTCGGTGTTGGTGGTGGTTTTATGGTTTCAGTTTTTTCTCCTAATGTTGATGATATTAATTCTCAGTTGAATAGTAATGGAATGGATAATATATCTACTCCAATTACGATGACTGGAGCTTTAGGTGTAGCAACAATTGGTATAATTCCAAATACAAGGATAAATATTGTTAATCTTGGAGGTTCCAGTACGGTTTCCGAAAAATCCTTTATTATTAACAATGACAATTATAATCGGAAGGTTTCTTATTCCTTAGCATATACTGGCTTTGGAATTGATTATGCTTTCCAATTAGCTCGTTCATTGAATATTTTGCCTGGTATATCTGGAGGCTGGGGAAACTTATCGGTTGAAACAGCACAAAATAAAGTTGGATCAACTGTTTCAAATGGTACAATTGGTGGATCTTTAACTGACCCCAATATTTATGCAAAAAGAATAGAAAATAATTATATTTTGCTTCAGCCAGGAATCGCTTTGGAATTTGCTCCTCCTATTTTAGGAAATGATAAGCCAAGAGTAGTTTCATTACGATTACATGCAGGTTATACATTAAGTTTTATGGGTGAATGGAAAGAAAACGGAATTTCTGTGATCACCAATCAATCAGACACTTTTTCAGCATCAGGACTTGGCATACAAGCTGGAATAATGATAGGATTATTTAATTAATCACATTTAGGGCCTATAGCTCAACGGTTAGAGCAACGGACTCATAATCCGTTGGTTGGGGGTTCAAATCCCTCTGGGCCCACATTGACCATCTAATTTAGATGGTCTTTTTTTTTATATGGAACATAACAATACATATTGCAATTATATTCAACAAGCTGGAATATCCCAACTTCATACTCATTATCACGATAGTGAATATGGTTTTCCATTAGAAGCAGATAATGAATTATTTGGTCGATTGATCCTTGAAATCAATCAAGCTGGTTTGTCTTGGTTAACAATACTAAAGAAAAAACAACATTTTCTAGAAGCATATGATCATTTTGATATTTATACAGTATCTCAGTATAATGAATCAGATATTGAAAGGCTTTTACAAGATTCTGGAATCATCAGAAATCAGTTAAAAATCAAAGCTGCTATTTATAATGCACAAAGAATCAGGGAAATACAAAATGAATGGGGATCTTTTAAATCTTGGTTAGATATACATCATCCAAAAACAAGAAAAGAGTGGACATTGCTATTTAAACAAAATTTTAGATTTACCGGGGGCGAGATTGTTAATGAATTTTTAATGAGCACAGGCTATTTACCTGGGGCCCATCATCAGGGTTGTCCGATTTATGATATTATCCTTAAATATCAACCTGCCTGGACAAAGAAATAAATTTCATCTTCTTAAGATGACAAATATCATAGTTTTCAATTCAGCAACCCTACATTTTTGAATAAATTCAGAATAGAACACTTTGTTTTATTCAATGTTTGATTATTCAATTTGTTGAGGAGGCGGGAATGGAATCAGATACTTCATCATTCTCCAAAAGTGCCACACAATCATCAGCATTACAAAAATTTGCATATGATAATGTAATCGTCAGAAACTTTGCATATGCAACGGCAATATGGAGTATAGTAGGCTTTTTAGTTGGGCTTATCATTGCTTTGAAGTTGGTATATCCTAATTTCCTAGGCTTCATACCTGAATTATCCTATGGAAGACTAAGGCCATTGCATACAAATGCAGTGATTTTTGCTTTTGCAGGGAATGCTTTGTTTTTGGGTGTATATTATTCATTACAAAGGCTTACAAAAGCCAGGATGTTTTCTGACTTATTAAGCAAACTACATTTTTGGGGTTGGCAACTTATTATTGTTAGTGCAGCTCTTACGCTACCTTTAGGGTTTACAACTAGCAAAGAGTATGCAGAATTAGAATGGCCAATAGATATAGCAATTACATTGGTTTGGGTAATCTTTGGCTGGAATTTATTAGGAACAATCTATAAACGTCGCGAAAAGCACATGTATGTAGCTATTTGGTTTTATATAGCCACATTCATCACTGTAGCATTATTACATGTAGTTAATTCTTTTGAATTACCTGTTTCGCTTTTAAAAAGTTATTCCTTTTATGCAGGTGTACAAGACGCATTGGTGCAATGGTGGTATGGTCATAATGCAGTAGCTTTTTTTCTAACAACACCATTTTTAGGAATCATGTATTATTTTATTCCTAAAGCTGCTAATAGGCCAGTTTTTTCGTACAGGCTATCAATAGTTCACTTTTGGGCTTTAATCTTTTTATATATTTGGGCTGGCCCTCATCACTTATTATATACAGCTTTACCTGATTGGGCACAATCTTTAGGTACTGTTTTTTCTATTATGTTAATAGCACCATCATGGGGCGGAATGGTAAATGGCTTATTAACATTACGTGGGGCTTGGGATAAAGTTAGAGAAGACCCCGTTTTAAAATTTATGGTAGTTGGCGTAACTGCTTATGGTATGAGTACATTTGAAGGACCCTTGATGTCTTTAAAAAATGTAAATGCACTCACTCATTATACTGATTATATTATAGGACATGTACATTTAGGAGCATTAGCATGGAATGGTGGCCTATCATTTGGCATTCTCTATTATATTGTTCCTAGAATATACAGAACTAAATTACACTCTATAAAAATGGCTAATTTCCATTTTTGGGCTGCAACTATGGGTATTTTATTTTATGCGATACCCATGTATATTGGAGGAATCACCCAATCGATGATGTGGAAAGAATTTTTGCCAGATGGTACTTTGCGTTATACAAATTTCTTAGAAACCGTAACTCAAATTATACCCATGTATATGTTAAGGGCTATTGGTGGCACCATATATATTATCGGAGCTATCGCAGCATGTATAAATCTTTGGAAAACAGCAAGATCAGGATCATTATTAAGAAATGAAGAAGTGGAAGCTCCAGCATTGGTATCAGATACACAACATTCACATAAACATTGGCATAGAGTATTAGAAGGAAAACCATTGCGTTTTGCATTATTGTCTCTTGTAGCAATATTAATTGGAGGCATAGTTGAATATGTTCCAACAGCACTTATCAAATCAAATATTCCAACTATTGCTAGCGTTAAGCCATATACTCCACTTGAAATTGAAGGAAGAGATATCTATATCAGAGAAGGCTGTGTAGGATGTCATTCACAGATGATTCGTCCATTCCGATCAGAAACAGAAAGATATGGGGAATACTCTAAAGCTGGAGAATTTGTTTATGATCATCCCTTTTTGTGGGGTTCAAAAAGGACAGGACCAGATCTTCATCGAGTAGGAGGCAAATATCCTAATGCTTGGCATTATATGCATATGCAAGAGCCTCAGACTTTATCTCCTGGTTCTATAATGCCAGCATATCCATGGCTTTATACAGATGATATAAAATTCTATGGATTAGAAGGAAAAATTATCACTTTAAGAAAACTAGGAGTTCCATATCCTGAAGGATTTGAAAAAGATGCTGCTAAAAATGCCGAGCAACAAGCAGAACTCATTGCTGCAGACTTAAAGAAAAGCAAAGTAGATATCAGCAAGAATAAAGAAATCATTGCTATGATAGCATATCTTCAAAGATTAGGTACAGATATCAAAGCAATACCTTCAAAAAAATAGCCTTTTAAGGGCTTTGCCCTTTTCCTCCCAAAAACATATCAGCAGAAGTACATTATATGTGCTTCTGCTTTTATGCTTCTGTCATTTATAGCAACAAATTGCATATTCTAAAACAAATCAGCATTTTTGTGCTAGATAAATAATCCTCGTAATTCGTTTGATAATAAATCCTTACACATTTTGAATAGTGGAAACTCTATGAAGTCCATAATTTTAGCAGTAGTTTCAGTTTTATGTTTAGTAATTAATGTAACAGCACAAACTAAATCAACCAAAAAATCTGGTTTTGATTTTGGTCTTTATGGTGGTATTAATTATAATTTTCACTCACCTAGTTTTCCAATTGATAGCGGCACAGGGAATGCTGCACCATTAAGTAAAGACATCATATTCAATACTAATAATACTTCTTTAAGTTTTCATGGTGGATTTATATTTAATTATGATCTTTCACCTCGATTTACTTTATCAGGACGCATTGGAATACAGGGCTTAGGTGCTGATTTATCTGCAAAGGATACAAAGCCAGATACATCTACGGCTGGCGGAACTATTGCAACCACGCATACTTTTGCATCTTCTATTGCTACTTTAGAAATTTCTCCTACTGTTAAAATCAATAATCTTTTTGAAAATAGCCCTGCTTATCTTCTTGCTGGTATTGAGTTAGGATTTCCAATTTCAGCTACTTATCAGCATAGTGAAGCAGCAGATATTCAGAATGCTTCTTTTTCTAATAAAGTGTATGCAACCGATATCAATATTCCAGAGGCATCAGCTAGATATGGAATTATTATTGGTGCTGGAATTCCGCTTGATTTTTATGGATATCAACTTACACCAGAAATCAGTTATCGTAAAAGTATCATAAATAATATAAGCTCTGTATTATCAACATGGAATGTAGATCAAATTCGTATTGGATTTGCAATTAAACTTGGGCCAAATGAAACAGAACCAGAAATAATACCAGCACCAAAAATTGGTATAGAAAGCATTGGTTCCTATGAAGATGGTGGTGCTTATAAAAAACTTGATATGAATGGAATCAGAGTTGAAGACATTCAATACACAGAGTTATTTCCTTTTATTCCATATATATTTTTCAAAGCAAATAGTGATAAACCAGATGAAACAATGCAGTATATGAATGCTGGTGATGCAAGAGGTAAATTTACTTTAGAGGCATTACCTCAAGATGCAATTGAAATCAATAAAAGAACTTTAGATGTAATTGGAACAAGATTGATAGATAATCCCGAAGCAACACTTATGTGCATTGGTACTACCGATGGAAAAACTGAAGCTAAAAATAAAGGATTAGGATTACGCAGAGCACAATATGCCAAAACATATTTAACCAGTAATTTTGCTATTGCAGCAGACCGCATCGGCACAGAAACTAGAAATGTACCAGAAAATCCTTCTGCATTAAATATAGAAGATGGAATGGTAGAAAATCGCAGAGTAGATTTTAAATCTAATTCAAGCGAAATTCTACAACCTATTATGATAAAAGGTGATGGAACTAGAATTGCAAAACCAGAAATGCTGGAATTCCG
The DNA here is from genome assembly GCA_049317525.1 of Bacteroidota bacterium. Taxonomy (GTDB): domain Bacteria; phylum Bacteroidota; class Ignavibacteria; order Kapaibacteriales; family UBA961; genus UBA961. The sequence continues at coordinate 45,360 of JBMOIC010000003.1, forward strand.
TCCAACAGAAGTTCCAGATTCTACTATATCTTCTTGGACATTGTCCATATCGCAAGCAGGCCGTACTTTACGTGAATATGTAGGAATAGGATCGCCAACTGCCCAACGTTGGGTGATACGTCCTAATGAATTATCAAATTCACAAGTGCCAATTGATTATACATTAACTGCTATGAATTCAGCAGGTGGCAAAGCTGATACTAGTGGATCAATCCCTGTAGAATATAGAGCCAGCCTAATGAATTCTGTAGAAACCAGAGCAGATATGACAGTTTCAAAATTCTCATTGATTTTATTTGATTTTGATAAATCAGATATTCCAGAGGAGAATATTGCAATCTTAAAGAAATTTGTTGCTCCGGCTATTAAAGGGAATTCAAAAGTGAAAATTTTTGGCTATACAGATAAAATTGGTCCGGATCTTTACAATAAAACATTATCTACCGATAGAGCAAATGCAGTTAGAGATATTCTTCAAACACAAATACCTGATGCAATGTACGAAGCATTTGGTAGAGGTGAAGACGTTCCAATTTTTGATAATGATATTGCTACAGGACGTCTACTTTCTAGAACTGTACAGATTTATGTAGAAACTCCACGCTAATTTATTTTAGCATTTAATTGTATTATTGCCGGCGAGGGGTTTTTCCTTTCGTCGGCTTTATTTCTTGATATCAAACGGTTTATATGCAACAACTTAATAGTTCTCATCCTGCAATGGCATGTATAAGCAATTTCTCACTTGCAGATATTGAAACGTATATTAAAAGTATAGGTGAGCATAACTATAGGTCTAAACAAATCTTTACATCCTTATATGATAAAAAAAATATTGCTCTTCATTCATTTGATGAGTTAACAGTAATACCCAAATATTTAAGAGAACAATTATCAGAGGATTTTGGACCACATTTTAGATCTGTAATACTAAAAGACAAGCAAGTATCTAAAGATGGAACATGCAAAATGCTTTTTTCATTATTAGATGATACTGCAATAGAAACTGTTTTGATCCCAAGTGAAATGGTAAATGCAGAGGGTGAACCAAAAAGAAAAACATTATGCATTTCTACGCAAGCTGGATGCGCTTTGGGATGTGCATTTTGCGCAACTGCAACATTAAAATTAAGAAGGAATTTAGCTGTATCTGAAATTGTAGATCAATTTATGGCTGCTAGAGAAATCTGTGATACTCAGATAACAAATATCGTCTTTATGGGAATGGGTGAGCCCTTACTTAATTATGATAATGTTATGAAAGCTGTTGAAATACTTACTGATAAAGAACATGGCTTGATGAATAGTAAGCATATTACCCTGTCTACAGCAGGAGTAATACCTGGCATAATAAAAATGGCAGATCAACAATCCAGTATTAAATTGGCTTTGTCTTTACATGCAACAACAGATGCACAAAGAATATCTATCATGCCTATTGCAAAAAAATATTCATTAAGAGAATTAGGGGATGCTTTAGAATATTATTATCGCAAAACAAAAAATCCTGTTACATATGAATATATATTGTTTCAAGGTATAAATGATTCTGAAGCAGATGCTAAAAGGCTAGCAAAAATCACAAGAAGAATTCCTTCTAAAGTAAATGTTATTCCTTTTCACGAAATAGAATTTACTTCCCCTACAGGAATTTCTGCCTCGTTAAAACCGGCTCCTGAACAAACATTTCTTGCATTTATACAATCACTTAAAGCAAAAGGTGTAATGGTAATGATTAGATCTTCAAGTGGCTTGGATATAGATGCCGCTTGTGGTCAATTAGCTTTTTCTAATAGTAAACCCCCGAAGTCTTTTATTGAGCACATAGACTTATCCCCTTTACAGGCCTTAGAATGAAGAGATATAGGCCATATATCATCTTAATACTATTGCTTATTTCTCCTTGTATGATGGCTAAGGACACCTGGAATAATACAGTTTTTCAAGGCGTAAAGCCACTTGAAAATAAGGCATATAGGCTTAGGCTAATCAATGGTGATATATGTACAGGCATATCTTTAGGAAAAGGAATAGATGCTTTAAGAGAAAATGGTAGCATAGAAGAATCTATTGTGCTAAAAACACTAAGTAATATAGATACATTATATGCTGATGATATCGCTGAAATTACATCTTTGGAAGATGCTTATCGTTTTGACTCTCAATTATTTTTGATGCCAACCGCTAATCCAATTAAATCGAATCATTCTTTGCAAATCACTGAACTTTGTTTTGCACAAGCACATATAGGTTGGGACAGATTTTCTGTGATAGCAGGTGCATCGTTAATTCCGGGAATTACATGGCAGGAACAAGTTAAATTACTTAATGTAAAAGCAACTATTTATCAAGAAAACAATGTTGACATGCCAGGTAGATATGCATTTGCAACAGGCGTTAATCTTGGTTTTGCAAATAGTAATAATGCAATTCAACATATATATGCAGTTGGGTCCTTTACAATGGAAAGAACAACATTAACCACAACAGCATTCTATAAAGTTGGAGTTTCAGATATATATGAAGCAAAGGCATCTTCATTTGGGTCTACTTTAATTTCTATGCCAAATGGGACACTAGGTTTCGGCATAGGTTTCGATACTAGATTATCGGACAGACATGAAACAAGAGCAATTGCAGAATTATGGTGTTTAGATCTTTTAAAACCCCGTAACTCTGCCGCATTTATTGGTATTCGTTTGCATAGTTCCGTCTATGCAGCTGATTTTGGACTTTCCCTTTTTTCTGCTCCATTTATTATTCCGGCATGTTCATTTAAATGGATGCCATTTTAAAAGGATACTTTGTGAGAACTCTTACGATTTTAGGCTCAACTGGCTCTATCGGCACTCAAACATTAGATATTTTAGATAGATTTCCTGAAGAGTTTCAGCTTAATTTCCTCACTGCACATACCAGAATAGCAGATTTAGAAGCCCAAGCTTTACGATATCAACCCAAAGGTGTTGCTATAAGTAATGAAGCTTGCTGGAAAGAATTTAAAAAAAACACACAATTTACTGGTGAAATCCTTTGTGGTGAAGAAGGAATTATTGCTGCGGCCGCAGATGCTTCTAATGATATCGTTATGCAAGCATTAGTTGGCTTTAGTGGGGTAATGCCTACACTTGCTGCAATACAGGCAGGAACATCGATTGCTTTAGCTAATAAAGAAACATTAGTGAGTGCTGGAAGCATTGTTATGAAAGCTGCAAAAGATAAAAATGTTCCAATACTTGCCGTTGATAGCGAACATAGTGCAATTCTGCAATGCTTAAGTGGCGAAACCCCAAATTCTATAGAAAAATTAATATTAACTGCCTCTGGCGGACCATTTAGAACATTGCCTCACGATGAATTCAGTACAATTACAGTAGAGAAGGCATTAAAACATCCAAATTGGGTAATGGGAAGTAAAATCACAATCGATTCATCCACATTGATGAATAAAGGTTTTGAAGTAATTGAAGCACATTATTTATTTGATATTTCTATTGAACATATTGAAGTTATCATTCATCCGCAAAGTATCATACATTCAATGATTCAATTTGCAGATGGTTCTATAAAAGCACAATTAGGAACCCCAGATATGAGAATTCCTATCATGTATGCTTTGTTTTATCCAGAACATAAGCCAGCTGATTTACCCAGACTTGATTTAATCTCAATGGGCGATTTATCTTTTCAAAAACCAGATATTCATAAATTTCCTTGTCTAGCACTAGCATATCAAGCCTTATCTATTGGTGGAATAGCACCAGCAACAATAAATGCTGCTAATGAAATAGCAGTTCAGGCTTTCTTAAAAAAGCACATATCTTTCAATCAAATACCACAATCAATAGAATATACATTACATAAAATGCCAATAATACATCAACCATCTATTAATGATATCAGCCATGCAGATACCGAAGCCAGAAGAATTGCAGCGGAATTTCTTCATTATATAGCATCTTAGATAATCATACACTTGCAATAAAAATTATTATGATATGTCTTAACAAAGTACTTTTCAATAATCATATTTTGGCTATTGAATATCATAGCACGATATTTGCATTATCAATTTTAGTATTTCTCCTATAATTAACGAGGAAATCATACCACTTGAGCCCTTTATTCAGTTACATTACAGCTATGATTAGTTGTTATGAGCTTGTTTGATGTGCACCGCTTAAGCGGAGTATTGCTTTCACTATTCGTAAGAAATTCGGAGTAGTTAATTATGGAGCCTTCTAAAAAGCGCATTTTGTGGATTGATGATGAAATTGATTTATTAAGACCACATATTATCCTGCTAAATCAAAGAGGATATGACGTTAAAACAGCAACTAATGGGGAAGATGCAATTGAATTAGCATCTGTTGAACAATTCGACCTTATATTTCTTGATGAGTCCATGATGGGGATGTCCGGCTTGGAAACATTAGGATTTTTAAAAGACATAGACCCCTCAACGCCAGTTGTTATGGTTACCAAAAATGAAGCTGAAGATTTAATGGAAGAAGCGATTGGACGTAAAATCAATGATTATCTAACTAAACCAGTAAATCCAGCACAAATCCTAGCAGCTTGTAAAAAATTCCTTGAAACAAGAAGAATAACCGAACAAAAAATCACACAAGATTATGTGCAAGGATTTACCGAAATTTCTAGAAGATTATATGGCTTTCAGGATTGGTCTGATTGGTTAGATATTTATATAAAACTTGTGAATTGGAGCATAGAATTAGATAAACATCCAGAACTAGGATTTCATCAAACATTAAAAGATCAATGGCGTGAATGTAATGCCGAATTCGGAAAGTTTTTTGAAAATAATTATGAATCTTGGTTAAGAGGCGATGATTCTTCGGCTCCTAAATTATCTCCACAGATAGCAGATAAATTCCTTTTGCCAAAGCTTCAAAATGGACGCCCCACATTCTTTTTCGTTATTGATTGCATGCGTCTAGATCAATGGCTAGTGATGGAAGAGTTAATTCGGCCATATTTTACAGTGCAAAAAGACTATTATTGTTCTATTGTTCCTACGTCTACTCCATATGCAAGAAATGCAATTTTTGCTGGTTTATTTCCTTCTGAAATTCAAAAGCATTATCCACAATGGTGGACAGGCGATGCATTGGGTGTTAGTGAACACAGCCAAAATGCACATGAAAAGCAATTATTAGATGCACTGATCAAACGTAAACGCATTACACTTAAAAATGAATTGGCTTATGTAAAAATCATAGACACAGATTATGGCAAAAAAGTTGAAAATGATATTCTTAGATATTCCCGAAATCATCTTACAGCAATTGTAATAAATGCTGTAGATATGATAGCCCACTCGCGTTCGGATTATCCCATTTTAAAAGAAATTGCACCTGATGAATCAGCATATAGATCATTAACAAAGTCTTGGTTTCAACATTCTAGTTTTCTAGGAATGCTGAAAACTTTATCTCAAATCAAAGATATCAATATCGTGATTACTACAGATCATGGTTCTGTTCGATGCATGCATCCAGTAAAAGCTTTGGGTGACAAAGACACTTCTACATGCCTTCGATTCAAGCATGGAAAAAATGTTAAAACCGAGGCAAGAAATGCCATGATGATAAAAAACCCTGAAGCATATAAACTTCCAAGCCATGGAATGAATACTAATTATATTGTTGCTAAAGAGGATACATATTTTGTGTATCCAACAGAATTTAATCATTATGCGCAAAGATATCGCGATAGTTTTCAGCATGGCGGAATTTCTTTAGAAGAAATGATATTACCTGTCATTATTCTTGAACCTCGTTAATCATAGTTCTACCTTTGGTTTTACTATCTACCTTTTGTGTCACAATAGAGCATTGCTTATGGAATCGGAAAGCTACTTGTCATATTCTGAAGAAGATACCCGTACAATAGGCAAAAGTTTTGCGGAAAAATTATCTCATGGAGATATTATCACATTACTTGGTGAATTAGGAGCAGGAAAAACAGAATTTGTTCGTGGAATATGTACCTATTTTTCTGTAAATGAAATTGTATCTAGCCCAACATTTACTATTATGAATCAGTATTTTGGAAATTCTCCTAATGGTGAAGAATTTACCATCTATCATATAGATTTATATAGAATCAATGATCCAAAGGAATTAGAAGAAATAGGTTTTTCAGAATGTATGGCTGATTCTAAAGCTATTAAATTTGTAGAATGGCCTGAAAAAGCAGATACTTTTATGCCACCAATTCATTGGCAAGTTGATGTAGGTGTAGATGAAGAACATGAACAACAAAGAACAATTACAATGATGTTTAAAGGAGAAATTCAAGCATGATTGGCTTGATTGATACTCATGCACATATTGATGGTGATTCTTTTGATGAAGATAGACATGATATGATTCAAAGGGCTTTTGATAATGGCCTAGAAGCGATTATTATTCCAGCAATTGAAAGCAAAAATTATGATAAGATTATTCTCTTATGTGATAATTATCCTCAAATTTATTGCGGGATGGGCATTCATCCCCATAATGTTGCCAATGCTACAGATCTTGATATTGAATTAGTAAAACAATATGCTGATCACAAAAAAGTAATTGCCATTGGTGAAATTGGTTTAGATTATTATTATGATTTTGCTCCTAAAGAAATTCAAAAAGATTTGTTTAGGAAACAATTAATCCTAGCAAAACAACTGAATTTGCCTGTTATCATTCATAATAGAGAGTCAGATAAAGATCTAATTTCAATACTGAAAGAAGAGCAAGACGGAACATTAAACGGCGTCTTACATTGTTTTTCATCTGATTTAGATACCTTATACCAAGCACTTGATGTAAATATGCACATATCTTTTACAGGTAATATTACCTATAAAAAAAGCACTCTTTCTGATATCGTAAAAGCAGTTCCTTTAGATAGAATAATGGTTGAAACTGATTCTCCATTTATGACACCAGTGCCACATAGGGGTAAAAGAAATGAACCCTCTTTTGTTAAATATATTGCCGAAAAAATCGCCGAAATACATGATTTACAATTTGAGCAGGTATGTACTATGACTTCTAACACAGCAAAGAAATTATTCAGATTATCGATGTTAATTGTACTTTTTAGTGCTATTACTGGTTTCTCTCAATCCATATATGCTCAGATTTCTGATGATTCAACAGAATATGAAGAAGAGATTATTCCACAAAATCCATATTCTCGAACTTTTGGTATTGGCATATTTGTAGCTACTAATACTGCCATCGAACAATTAACTTTTGAACAAAAAACTAATTCTCGTTCTACTCGATCTTATGATGGAAATGCAGCATTAGGTTTTTCTTTAGGATATAATATCATAGATCCAATAATGATAGAAGCAGGATATCTTTATACACGAAATAATAAACCAATCGAATTAGGATATTCTACTCTTCCGAATACATATGAGATTTTTAATATAAGTATGCGTGCAATTGCAAATCCTAGAAGTAAAGTAGCTTTCTTTGCTATTGGAGGATTATCCTATATCTCAAATACAATATTGGGTGATATTAGAAATGTAATTGGTTTTAATGCCGGTGCTGGCTTTATGGTACAAATTCCTACAGATTATGGCATTTTTGTACCAACTGCAGAATGGCGTTTAGATTTTGAAGGTGAAGATTATAGAACAGGCAAAGAAGATATCGATAGTAAATTTAAAGGTTGGGGGCCAGTTACCATAAATTCATTTTATTCTTTGCCGAAGCTGACAATATTCTGGTATCCAAAATTTTAATTCAAAGGGCTTTTAAAGCCCTTCTTTTTTTTCTTTTCTGTTTTTTTCCTTGATGGAACACACCGAACAAACCAAACAATCAAAAACATCAACAAGTACCATTAGCAAAATGGGAGTTGATTTACTAAATGGTCCTATAGATTCTACACTAAGAACATTTGCAATCCCAATGGCATTCAGTTTTTTAGTGAATATGCTTTATTCATGGATTGATACATATTTTGTTAGCAGAATAGGTTCTGCTGCAATTGCTGCAATTGGAGTAAGTGAACAATTAGGATTCTTAATTTTTAATTTTGGAAGCGGCTTTGCTATTGGCACTGGAATTATCGTTGCCAGAAGAATTGGCGAAGGAAATAAAGATGAGGCTAATTATACTGCCACTCAAGGCATTGTAACTATGCTTGTTTTTTCTAGTTTACTTGCAATTGTTTTAGGGATTTTCCTACCTAGTACATTGCAATTATTAGGTTTAGATAAAGATCCAGAAGTATATAATTTCACAAAGGTATATTTATTCGCTTTACTTTTTGGTGTTCCAGGCAACTTTGTAACATTTCAGATAAATGCGATAGTTAGATCTAGTGGCAATTCAATATATCCAATGATAATTTTACTATTAACCACTGTTATCAATGCAATTCTAGCTCCAATCTTAATATTTGGATATGGGCCAATTTCTGCAATGGGCATGATGGGCGCTGGAATTGCAACCGCTGCAGCTCAGTTAATAGGTGGGATAGTTTCCCTAAGCCTTATTCTTACTGGAAAATCTGGATTACATCTGGTTTTTGATAAATTTCGATTCGACTTTCCTCTAATTTTTCGCATTGTCAAACAAGGTATTTGGTCCTCATTGCAAATGTTTGCTGTAAGTGTTAGTCGAATTTCATTATTCAAAATTGCTGCCATCTTCGACCCAAAAGTAATTGTTGCAGCATATACATTAGGATTAAAAGTTGATCTCTTTGCTTTTATGTCTGTATTCGCCGTTGGAATAGCAGTAGAAACTGCAACAGGACAAAATCTAGGAGCAAAAAATTATCATAGAATATTTGCATTCCATAAATCAGCAGTTAAGCAATTAACTATTCTGTTAAGCATCTTAGCTATTATCGCATTTCTTGTTGGCGAACAATTCGCCCTTATTTTTACCAAAGACCCAGCAATTGTTGATGCTACCGTAAAATATCTTCAAATAGCATGTTTTGGCTATATCTTTTTTGCTTTTGGATTTGTGAATATCAGGGTAATTAGTGGCGCAGGTGCAACAATGAGAAGTATGATTATTGTAGCTTCAACACTTATCGGTGTTCAAGTTCCAACTGCTTATGCATTATCTCATTTTACTCCTTTAAGAGAAACAGGTATTTGGATAGGTGTTGTGATAAGTTATATTGCTTTAACTATAGTTGGATATCAACAACTTAAAGCGAAAACTTGGCTTAAAACTGCCATTTAAAATAATAGAATAATCAGGGGAATGATGATGAAACACTTAATGATCTTAGTGTTATTGGGTACCCATATACATTGTGTTGCACAAGATGATAGCGATGTGATACTCGATCCATCAATGAATGAAGCAGCATTGTTTGAATCTGATAATTATGATTATTATGTTTCTAATAAGATAAACTTATCTCAATCAACCTATAATGACATTGCTCTTCTACCAGGGATTTCAGTTATTACTGCTAAAAGAATTAAGAGGATGCTCTTAGATTCAACACTCAGTTTACAAAATATCATACAAGACACTGCATTACATTTATCAATATATCAACAGCAAGTACTTCAATATTGTACCTATATTGGTGAATCTTTATCTCACATCGATTCTGGTTCTTTGCAATTACATGTAAAACATAGGATCAGATATCTGCAAAAGTCTGGCACATCCAAAGGGCAAATAAATAGTAATTTTACTGGCTCTGCTCACGAATTGTATAGTCGAACTCAGGTAACATTAGGTGATGTTCAAAGCGGTTTTACTTTCTGTAAGGATGCAGATGAACCATATAAATTTTCATTTTTAAGTTATTATGCTTCTTATACTAAGGACTCATTTACTGTATTATTAGGTGATTATATTCCACATATAGCTATGGGGTCTTTATTATCTTCAGGATTAAGATTTTCAGGAGGTTTATATCCAATTTCTTCATTAAATTCTTGGAAAACATCCATTAAGCCTTGGACATCATCGATGGAACATATCTATTTCCGTGGAATTTCTGTTGAACATGTGAAAACTTTCAATCATCTTACTATGCACTCAGCGCTCTTTTTTTCTAACCGAAATAGAAGCGCTAATCTAGATTTGAATGGAGCAATTACTGGTTTTCCGATTAATGGATTATATAGAACATCCACAGAGCAGCATGCAATAAATAATGCCAAAGAGACAAAATATGGAGCATTTTCAGAAATAAGTGATTCACTGTATAAAGTTACTTTAGCCCTCTTGATGTGCAATTATGATAAGCCTATTCATAGTAATTCAGAAGCTTCTTTTCAACAAGCTCATAATATTACAATGTCTCTTGCAGGAAAATACAGCAAAAACAATATTCATCTTCTATCAGAATTCTTATTAGACAAGAATTTTGCTTATGGCTTTCAAAGTGCTTTTGTATTTGATAAAGACATCTATAATATTGGCATAGGAATATCTCATTGGCCAATAGATATATTATCTCCATTTGGCCAAACAATTGGAAGATTCATAAAGCCAACGAATCAATCAAGTATATATGCTGCTTTAGAGTACAAAGCTTCGCATCATCTATATTTTTCTGGTTATGCATCATTCTATTCATCAAAGCAACCAAGATTTGGGGATGATTTTCCTAAAACAGGTATGATTACTTCAATTCAATGTAAAGTACATACTTCTTTAAAAACGTATTATCTTTTGCAATTTTCAGATGAAGTAAGTTCTGAAACTGAATTACTTATACCACAACACAGAATATATTCTTCGATGCAAACCAAAAGATTTCAAGCTGGATGTTCTTCTTCTCATAGTACTATACATATTCAATATAAAGTAGCGTATACGTCAAAAAAATATAAAGAATCAGGTAGGAGTGAATATGGTTTAGCGGGATCATTACTCTTAAGTGGCACAGTACCATATATAGAAAATCTTCACATACATATTAAACAAACAGTGTTTTCTGTATCTGATTATATCGCTTCAATTTGGTTCCCAGAATCGGGTTTGCCAGGACAAATCTTTTTTAATCCATTATATGGGAAAGGAGTGCAAACAATAATTTCTGCAAAATACTCGATACATAAAAAAGTAAGTATTTCTACTAATATATCGGGAATATATAAACCTTTGCAAAAAGAATTAGGTAGTGGATTAGACGCTATCGCAGGTTCTAGTAGGTACACTTATGGAATTCAGGCCGATATTCAATTTTGATTGAGAATATATTCCGCCAATTTAGGTTTTACATTAAATTCTTTGCTTGCATTTTGCCATCTTTCCAGGGCTTCTTGCTTATGTTTATGTGGCATATTGTGTATATATAAAGCCCTAATCATGATATTTTTAGCAGTATGTTCTAATGGAGTAAATTCTATTAAATCTGCGCTATAGCTTTGGCTACATAAAATGTCTTTACGCATTGAATCAGTAATTAAGTCTCCTAAACGTTCTTTAGCTATTCCGTCTTTTAGCAATAAAGATAAATTCTCTGGCATATTTTTAATATTCATTTGTTGTTGCACATAATGGTGACAACATGGAGCAGCCAAAATAATTGCTGCTTTTCTTTGTAATGCTAAAAGCAAAGCATCATCTGTTGCAGTATCACATGCATGCAAAGCGATATGGACTTCAGCAAAATCGTCGATTTTAGGTCCATTCCAATCGCCAATAGATGTACACTCAAAATGTGCACGGTGTTCCAATCCAAGATTTATTGATGTACTATTACAAAAATCTACTAGTACTTGGTTACATTCTAAACCATATAATTCTGCTTCAAGATTACAGCTATATATCATCCACCACAATAATGAAAAACTTAGATATGCTTTTCCGCATCCGCTATCAATAATTCTAATTTTCTTATTATGTATATGTGAAGATTGTTGTTTATATAGATTGATGAAGTGATTGATTTGCTTGTATTTATCTCTCATAGAAGGTATAATAACACCCTTCTGATCGCAAATCCCTAATGCTTTAAGTAAGATTTCTGCATTGTAAGGATTTACAAGCATATCTTTTTCACGATTATTAAAGGATTTGTTAGCCCAATTCTTTTTTGATGGAGCAGTATATTTGTATAATAAAGAAGGACTAGATAGACTATTATATTTTCCTTGAGACCTTATATATAGGTCCTTATGGCTCATTTGAATATGTAATTGTCCAAAAGGTACATGTAGATATGAATCAATAATCTGAAACAATTCTTCAATATTATTTAGACTAAAATTATACGTAAAAGACTGCTTCTGAGTAAGAATTTCTCTTTGAATTGACATCTGAGAATCTTGTTGAGAGCTAATCATTACCGTCATTTTTTTACAATAAAGATATGATTGATTATCTGGTTCAATAGTAATCGACTCTTTAACTCTGCAATCCGAGAATGTAAGTATAATATCAGACGCCAATATGTCTGAATGTTCACTAGAAATGAAAAACTCTTTTACGGCATATATTGCAGATTGAAGCATAGAATTAATGTTAACAGCATGATAAAACAAAAAGTATATGTACAAATTATAGGTTTTTAAGAACATGTTCTCATATTGAATATATATGAAAATATTAACCAGAATCATATTTCAATTGTTTTCTCCTTCAAATCAATTCATTAAACCTTAAATCCAATAAAAAATTGATTGCAATCATTGTCAAAATAACGAAGCAGTTTTTGTATTTTTGCTCATAGTAATACTTTATCACAATATATTTTCTCATGAAACACTTCAAAGCATCGATAACAGTTTCTTTGCGAAAGAGCATTTTAGATGTTCAAGGTAAAACAGTAGAACATGCCTTACATTCCACAAATTTCCCAATGATTAAGAATACAAGAATTGGCAAACATGTCGAATTAGAAATAGATGCAGAAAATGCAGAAAATGCTTATGAACTGCTTTCTGATGCATGTAAAACAATCATTGCAAATCCAATTATGGAAGATTACCATATTGATCTTCATGAAATGGAGGCATAATCATGAGATTTGGAATAGTGGTATTTCCGGGTTCAAATTGTGATCATGATGCATTTTATGCAACTAGCCATAATGCTGAAAGCGAATCGATTATGTTGTGGCATAAAGATACTTCGATACCAAAAGGAACAGATTGTATAATCTTACCTGGTGGTTTTTCTTATGGCGATTATTTGAGATGTGGTGCAATTGCGCGTGTATCTCCGATTATGGCAGCTGTTACCCAGCATGCTAAACGTGGTGGATATGTATTAGGAATATGTAATGGCTTTCAGATTTTAACAGAATCTGGTTTATTGCCTGGTGCATTATTACGCAATTCATCACTAAGTTTTATCTGCAAGGATATATATGTAAGAGCTGAAAACAGTGTATCACCATTTACAAATAGATTAGAACAGGGACAAATTTTGAGAGTGCCTATTGCTCATGGAGAAGGTAATTATTTTGCAGATGAAGACACCTTAAACATGCTTGAACAACAAGGCAGAGTTGCATTTAAATATTGCGATGTGAATGGCAATACAAATCTTGATTCTAATCCAAATGGTTCAGCAAGGAATATAGCAGGCATCCTAAATGAACAAGGAAATGTTCTTGGTATGATGCCGCATCCAGAGCGTTGTTGCGATACACAGATTGGCAATGCAGATGGATTGGCAGTTTTTCAATCATTGATTTCTGCAGCTGAAGTACTTATATAAATATTTTGACCATATACTTGATCATTTTCACATTATGAGGTTTTTATGGGTTTTCTCCCCGGCGGATCGGAATGGCTACTAATATTGCTATTCATTATTATCTTTTTTGGTGCGAAAAAAATTCCAGAATTGATGCGCGGATTGGGTAGTGGTATCCGTGAATTTAAAAAAGCATCTAATGGTGAAGACATAAAAGATTCAACATCAGAAAAGAAAGACACAGAATAAGGCTTTAGCTTTTTGTATTGTTTTTACTATCAATAAAGAAACTCCATGTTTGATATTGGCGGAGCAGAATTTCTTATGATTGGCTTGGCAATTTTATTGTTGTTTGGGCCAAAGAAAATCCCGGAAGTAATGCATTCGATAGGGAAAGGTATACGCTATTTTAGGAAAGCTCAAGAAGATCTAAAATCTCAGATTCGTGATATCTCTACAGAGGTAGAAAAACAAACAAATATCACAAATACAGTTGTACATGAATCTTCATCTCAGATTCATGTAGATACAACAATTGTAGAATCAGAAACACAAACATTCTCTATTAGGCCAGCTGAAGGCTCTTTAGCAAGAAATGTGCACATCGACGAAATACAAGAAGATACTACACATATTTCAGACCCCAATCCGCAAAAAACTCTTGAACAAGGTCAATAAAATAAGATATATCTTTTGTGTAGCATTTTGCTGCCTGATATATTCCTCTGCACTTGCTCAGGATAGTTCTATTATTCCAATGATAAAAGATTCTAATAGCATTGTATTAAAGAAAAGTAAATCTCCATTTAATGCTGTTCTCTATTCTTTTATCTTTCCAGGTAGTGGCCAACTATATGTAGAGTCTTATTGGAAAGCCCCTTTAGCTGCAGGTGCCGCAGGTTTTTTTATCTATCAGATACTACATAATCACTCACTGTATACTCAAAATGCTGATGCTTATAATCAAGCAATTGCAAATGGACAATCACCATTATTACCTGAAATTGATTTACTAAAAAGAAAAAGAGAATTTTATAATAATAATAGAGATATTAATGGATTATATCTATTAGCTGTTTATGGAATTGCTGCAGTTGATGCTTATGTTGGTGCCCATCTTTTTGATTTTGACATCAGTGATGATTTGTCTATGACTATTCTTCCACATCCAATCAATAATGGCGGAGTTTTCTCTGCTAGAATTACTTTTTAGTTTTCTACCGTAGCGCCTTGGGGCAAAATATAAAAAGCTGGACTTTGCGAATAATAACCACTCCCTAATGGAAATTCCCTTTTTTGTCTTTTGCCATTTTTCAGTTTAATAGTGATAGATTTTCTTGTTTTGTTTTTTTGCACTGAACCTTTATTGGGGATATCGATAGCAAAAGATTGTGATTTGCCAGAATTAATACCAGCAATAATATGTACATTTTGCTTTCCAACTGGAATCATAACTAAACTACGCCCATCTTTAGGGACAATAAAACCACTTTGTAAAGAAGGAAGATAAGTAAAATCACCTTTCCCATTCCCTAATAAAACACATCCCAAACCATTATCATAACGGAACATTTCGGGGTCTGGACCATTAAAGTTTCCAATAGCCATGATATCCATTGCACCATCAGCATTAAAATCCTCGGCAATTAAGCCATATATAGGAGAAAACTGCATCTCAATAGGTAATTCATGCATAATAAATTGTCCTGCACCTTTATTTTCCAACCACATAGTTGAATAATTATGTGCAGTAAAATGAAGTGCATCAGCAATTGAAGCACCAAAGATATCTTCGAAACTGGCTTGGCCATAACTATGATAATTTGGAAATCTTCTATTTAAAGTAGGAATTTGAGCATATAAAGGAGCCCTCATTCTTACTGGATAGCGTTTTCCACCATTCCAATATGTCATAATCACATCATTGCTACCATTTTCATCAAAATCTTTCACATATAATTCTATAGGTTTTTCTATGGTTGGTTTATATCGAGTATTCTTTCCTACATTTCCACACACATAATCCATATCGCCATCATTATCAAGATCTGCAGGAATTATACTATTATAAGCACCAGAAATTGAATCTTTAATTGGATGAGCAATTGAAAATATTCCTTTATTGTTTATGAACAAAGTTGGAGACATCCATTCGCCAACTACCCATAAATCCATATCATTATCATTATCTACATCGCTCCACAATGCAGAAGTTACTAATCCTACAGAACTTAAACCTGGAGCTATAGAATCTGTGATATCTTTCCAGCCATCTTTATCTTTTCTAAGAAGTATAGACTTTGGGATCATAGGATATTTCCCGGGAATAGCTCTGGCACCAATAAATATATCTATATCACCATCACTATCATAATCAGCGCCAACTGTACAAGATGCAGCCGATTGCTCACCAGGTAATTCCATTATTCCTTGAGCCTTAGCAAACAATCCTTTCCCATCATTTATATATAATCTATCTTGTAATAATTCCACTTCTTCTTGGGCAAGTTCATTACCACCAGAACTAATATAGCAGTCATTGTCTCCATCACCATCTGCATCAAACAGCAAAATTCCCTGATCTTCATATCGAAAATCAGCTTCGAATGTAGGTTGTTTTAGTATTGTAAATTTTCCTGAAGCATTTCCGATATAACACATCGCAGGGATTTCGTGAGAACCACCAATGATTAAGTCATCTATAGCGTCGCCATTAATATCAGCAGCAGCTATAGCTGGTCCATTTATAGAAAGCCTTCCAGGCATTAAACGCTGTTGATAAAAATCATCAAATAGATTTTCTTTATGTTTATAATCAATACTTTCTGATGCAGATAATTCTTTACATAGCAATGGTTTAGAATCAATCATTGCCGCATATTTTGCATCTGCTTGTTTAATTGTAATCAATTTATTAATAGGCACAGAATTCACTATTTGTTTTAAAGATCCTGGCCAATACACAATTACTTTTTTGATTTCAGTAGCATCTGCCAATCCAACATGAATGATTGGATCTACACAAGATAAAAATCCACGACCTGAATGGGCTTCTCTATATGCAATAAAGTCTTTGCCTTTTATGGTATAATGGACTTCGATTTTTGCTCCAATACCTGCGCTATTTTTTGCAGCTCCACGTAATTGTATCCTCAAAAAATTGCCACGTTTTTGTTCAACAGCCATATTACGATAAAGAAAAGCATTGGAATCTATATTATTCAATGCCATATCTAGATCACCATCATTATCGAAATCGGCATAAATAGCACCATTTGTACTTAACTTTTGGGTTAAACCCCATTCATTGCTAATATCTTCAAATTGAAGATTCCCTTTATTTCTAAAAACATAATTTCTTAATCTAGTTTTAGGCATAGAATTAATGAGCCACATAAACTTATCAGTCTTTTTCTTGACGCTATAACTGGCAATATCCATGTCTTGTCCATCTCTATTTATACCATTCATGATACAAATATCTTGCATGCCATCATTATCCATATCGGCAAACCAGCTGGCCCAACTCCAATCTGTTTCTGCAATTCCGGCTAAATAACCAATATCACAAAAATTAAGATTTCCACAGTTTAATTGAAGGCAATTTCTGGTTAAAGAAGTGGAATCAAAATATGGGTTAAAAGTAGAAGGGGTTGTCATTTGCGTTAAACGTCTTTCATGGTCTGGAGGCAACATATCTACAGTTAAAATATCGGCCAATCCATCATTATTGATATCACCGATATCAGAACCCATAGAAAAATGAGAAGTATGACGAAGTTTCTGGGGGGCGATATCAGTAAAAGTACCATTCTTATTATTGATATAGAGCAAATCCCTAGCTTCAAAGTCATTTGCTACATAAATATCTGTCCACCCATCATTATTTAGATCCCCTAAAGCAACACTTAAACAATATCTATCATCATCAATTCCCGCTTGTTTTGAGATATCTGAAAATATACCATTATTATTGATCATGAGCTTATCAGGATAGCCATGCACTTGAGCATAGCCGCCGGCAGTATATCCATTTTGGCCAATATATGCATCTAAATCGCCATCATGATCATAGTCAAAAAATACAGCTTGAACACTTTTACCTTCATAATTTAAACCAAATTCAGCGCCCTTTTCAGTGAATATGCCATTACCATTATTGATATACAATAAATTTGGATCATTAAATCTACATATATAAAGGTCCATATCGCCATCGCCATCTATATCTACAAAAGTAGGACCAAAACTCAAAGAAGCAGAATCTGAAATCCCAGCTTTTTTTGAAATATCTTCAAATTTCCAATTTCCTTTATTGAGATATAATTTATTAGGTACTTGCATACCCGTAAAGAAAAGATCTATCAATCCATCATTATTGATATCGCCAGCTGCAATACCATTTCCTATGTACACAAAGAACTGTCTACTATAATTAAAATCTTCTGTTTCTATCAGCCTATTAAAAAAGGAAATTCCAATAGAATCAGGTGATTGCAATTCTAAGAGTGGCCCCTTCCCTATTTTCTCATGTGATTGAGAAAGAATAGTATTGAATGTTAAAAAAGACAATAGAACTGATAAATAGATATGTATTTTCATGCGTAAAACAGGGAAATTTCAAAGCCATGAGAAAAAGAAAGGCCTAATCTACAAAATCAAAAGAAGTTAAATGAAAAATAATTGATCATATTTGATGCAAGCCATTTAATTTTCAAAAACATAAGCTTATCTAAAAAGCATTTTTATGTTATTTTTGCAAATCAATATTATGCTTTATGATTGCAGCATCATGATAGCAAGCCGGAATCATCATTTTCTTCTTATATAAGGCTACTCATGGATACTAAGAGTACTCTGTTTATCATTACTTTACTTATTGCTGGTGGTTTTTTTGCGAATAATGTAAAAAGACTAATAGGCTATTTACGCTATGGAAAGCCAGACAATAGAACAGATAAACTTTTTGCGAGAATTAAGCAGACATTATTAGTGGGATTTGCACAAACAAAAATATTAAGAGATAAAGTAGCCGGGCCAATACATGCAGGTATATTTTGGGGATTTTTAATTCTGCTATTCTCTGCAGCAGAAGCAGTGTTAGAAGGTATTAATCCAGCATTATCTTTTAATGTTCTAGGACCACTTTATTCGGTGATAACTGTTCTTACCGATTTCTTTTGTTTACTGATTATTGTAGGTACTGCTTTATCATTATGGCGTAGATATATTCTAAAAATTAAGCGAATACAAGTAGAGCATGAAAAAGTTGAAGCTGGAATGATTTTGCTAACAATTTTTAGTATCGTTACTTCTTTATTGCTTCAGAACTCTGCCAGAGTTGCAATGGGTACAGATTTTTCTTGGGCTTTAAGGCCTGTATCAACCATGATAGCTTCCATTCTTCCTTTGGGCCATATCTCATTTGAAATATTTTGGTGGATGCATATTATCTTAATTTTTTGCTTTACCAATTATTTGCCTTTTAGTAAACATTTGCATGTTTTAACTTCTATTCCAAATGTGTTCTTGAGCAATTTAGGACCAGTAAATTCTCTAGAAAAAATTGATTTTGAGAAAGAAGATGCTGTCAAATTTGGCATCACAGATATAGAGGATTTTTCTTGGAAAACATATGTAGATAGCTATACATGTACACATTGTGGTAGATGTACAAGCGTTTGCCCTGCAAATCAAACTGGAAAAGTTTTAGACCCAAGAATGATTATTGTTGGTATTTATGATAGAATAATGGACAAGGCTCCATTATTAGATAAAATAACTGATTATAAGAAAAATGCTTCTAGACAAGATGTACGCAAAGCTGCAGATGGATTATTAACAGGAAAAAAATCAGATGAATTTGATTCTGATGAATCACAGCTTTTTTCAATATTATTAAATGAAGATGAACAGAATATTTGGAATAAAAAGCTTGTTGGAGATTATGTAAATCCAGATGCATTATGGGCTTGTACAACATGTGCTGCATGTATGCAGGAATGTCCAGTTAATATTGAACATGTTCCTGCAATTGTAGGAATGAGACGTTCTATGGTAATGATGGAATCTTCATTTAATGAGGAAAGTGCTTTGCTTCCAGATATTTATGGAAATATGGAAACAAATTCTGTTCCTTGGGGAGGATTTAGCGAGCAAGACAGAGCAAATTGGGCAGATGGAAAAGGAATTAAAACCGCTGCAGAAGACCCAGAAATGGATGTTTTATTCTGGGTTGGTTGCGCAGGAAGTTTCGATGAAAGAGCAAAGAAAACTACTTCTGCATTTGCAGAACTTATGCAGATTGCAAATATTAATTTTCGCATTCTTGGTACCGAAGAGCGTTGCACTGGAGATCCAGCAAGAAGATCTGGTAATGAATATCTTGCTGATATGCTAACCAAAATGAATGTAGAAACAATGAATGCTTATCATGTTAAAACAATTGTTACAACATGTCCACATTGCTTTAATACATTAAAAAATGATTATCCTCAATTTGGAGGAGTTTACGATGTGATGCATCATTCTCAATATGTAAAAGAACTAATCGAATCTGGAAAACTATCTATTGATAAAGAAAAAACTACAGTAAGTTCAGATGCTATAACATATCATGATTCATGTTATTTAGGACGCTATAATAATGAATATGAAGCCCCAAGAGCACTATTAGAGAATGTACCAGGTTTAACGATAATAGAAGTAGAGAAATCTCAAGATAAAGGATTTTGTTGCGGAGCTGGCGGCGGAAGAATGTTTATGGAAGAAACCGTTGGTGATAGAGTAAATATTATAAGAACCAATGAATTACTTGCTACTGGAGCAAAAACAATTGCTGTGAATTGTCCATTTTGTACTACAATGATTACAGATGGTGTTAAGGCAGCCGATATGGTTGACAGTGTTCAAGTACGCGATATATCTGAAATCTTATTAGAATCGATACATACTCATAATCATCATTAATAAGATATGTTTTCAATAGAATTTGATAAAATCGTACAGTTTAGACGCTCCAACAGATCCTTCGATCCCAATATCAAAGTACCTGATGAAATTATTCAAAAAGCACTTGAACATGCTATCTTGTCTCCAAATAGTAGCAATATGCAATTATGGGAATTTCATTGGATTTCTTCTCAAGATAAAATCGAAGAATTTATACCACTTTGCTTAAGCCAATCAGCAGCTAAAACAGCACAACAGATGGTTGTATTTGTAACTAGACAAGACAAATGGAAATCCCGAGCACAATGGAATGAAAGCAAAGTAAGGAGCACAATTATTGGTGAACCAAATGCTATGCAAAAAGGCGGAATAGATTATTACAAAAAAGTTATGCCTTTACTGTATATGCAAGATATTTTTGGAATTATGGGATTAATCAGAAGAACAATTAGTTTTTTTCTTGGATTTAATAAGCCATTTTTTCGTGCAGGTGGCAAAGCCTTTCAAAGAATTACAGTGCATAAATCTTGTGCATTGGCTGCGCAAACATTTATGTTGTCAATTGCTTCACAAGGCTTTCATACATGCCCAATGGAAGGTTTTGACGCTGTAAGAGTAAAGAAAGCTCTTAAGCTTCCAAAAGGAGCAGAGATATCTATGATTATTGCAATCGGCAAAGGAACCGAGCCAGGAATATGGGGTCCAAGATATAGATTACCATATCAAGAAGTAGTTATAAAACATTAAAAAAGCCCATGAATTATATTTCACGGGCTTTATTTTTATGTCTATATGAAGATTAGAAACCAACAACGGCTTCTACAACAATACCATTAAATTTTCCACCATTAAAGATATTATCTATAGGAAAATCAGTATATGTTTGAGAAACATATTCACCTTTAAGCAGAACATTTGGAGTTACAAACCAGCCAGCAACAAAGGCCATTCTATCTATACCAATTTCATTTATTTTAGGAGCTAAAGCAGTTCCACCAGAGCCAGCAAGATTTAACATTTCTGCTTTAACTGTATTATATCTAATACCAGTATATATATTATTTTTTCCGCCCCATCCAAAACGATAGATACCATCTATTGCCATTTGTGTGAATTTTCTATCTGAATCAAATGAAGCAGCAGAGCGACCAGTATTCATATCATAATCAGCAAATAGTTCAAAGCCATAAGCATTAACCAATAGATTAATCATATTTGCATTTACTTCATCATTCATATTTGGATTAAAACGTCCAGAAGTGAATTGGGTAGTAGCAATAGGCTTTGGTGAATTAGGTGTTGCAACTGCATTCGCAGCGGCACTTTCCATCACTAAGAAGTAATTTGATCCAGTTCTATCGCCAGAAAACAGTGTATTTGCACCATTTTTGCCTTTCATATATCCAGAAGCAGTTAAGCGTACTCTTACATCTTCATTTAGTTTATTATCATAACCAACTTTCCACAATAAAGACATAGATCGGCTATCATCACTATATGTTAAAGTAGAATCAGCATTTTTTGCAGTACTTACTGGGTCAATATTTCCTTTTATCTCACCATTTGTCATACCAATCATCGCTAAAAATCCATTGCTTTGAACATACACTTCGCCGCCAATTTCAGTAGCAAATGCATCGATAATATAATTTTCGATAAATGGATTAAAAATAGTATTTCCACCATCAGATCTACGGAAATGGGCATCCCCATAATTAATTTCTTGATGTCCTACTTTAAGCGTTACATAGTCAAATACCTTATCAATCAAATCATTCTTTAAGAATTTCATTTTGTCAATTTGGATATAACCACCCTTTACCCATGTTTCATTGTGATGTCTTGCAGATAAATATGTAGTAAGATTTAAACGCACACCATCTTCTAATTGAACATCGAATAATAAGTTTGCTGAAGCTGTATTGAATCCAGATGTAATTGGATAAGGTAAATTCTGATTGTATTTTGTTCCATTCAGAACAATATACTTTGCTGGTGCAGTGTTTTCATGACTTAAGGCTTGAAATTGTTGAGTAAATCCTCCACCGATACGAAGCTTCAATCCTTCATACTTTGATCCTTCTACTTTAGGTGTTTCAAATACATTCATTCCATTCAAATCATTTGTGCGGAAATATTGCATTGAAGGAAATTGAGCAAGAACAGGAATGATGTTTCCAGCAGCAAATAATGTAATGAGTGCTTTTCTAAATATGCTTTTCATAGCACTTTCCTCGATTGTATAATGAATAAACAATAGATGCTTTCCTCTTCAGTATATATCAATCACTATGTCATTTGATTAATACTCTGTTAAGAGTTCTTGCATTTTATAATTTTCAATGTTTGATTAAAAAAGAGAATAAATAATGAGTATTCACTTATTTAACTATGGAAAATTCAGACATTCTTCGTTCATTAATTATGATAATTATCATAGTTATAGAAAAATAAAAAGAGCACTTTTGAACTATGAGAATGCATCATATTGTGCACTCACAAAAGATAACTTTTAGAATTATAAATGGAGTATCACCATGAAAACACGCAATATTATAGGCTTATATATATGTATAAGTCTATTATCACTATCTACTGTATATAGCCAATCTTTAAAAATGGCTGGTACTAGTAAATTATGGATTGATGGAACCTCTACTTTACATGATTGGAAATGTGATGCTAAAGGCATATTTGGAAATTTTTCTATCCCAGATAATGTTTTTGGGTCAAAAGTAGGTGAGGATATAGATATCAATGTATCTTTACAGATACCTGTAAACAAAATTTGGAATAAAGAAGAAAAATTAGTTGAAAATCTAAGGGAAGCATTAGAAGATGATAAGTTTTCTAGTATAAAATACACTGTTACCAAAGCCACAGTGATTTCTAGTGATGCAAACAATGCTAGAATTAGAACTAATGGAAAATTAGCAATTCATGGCAATGAAAAAGCTGTTATAATCGATGTTCAATTAGCCAAACAAGCAAGTGGAATGGAAGCTAAAGGAACATATTCTCTAAAAATGAAAGACTATAATGTAGACCCTCCTACTATGTTTTTGGGGACGATTAATACTGGAAATGAGATTAAGATTTCTTTTGAATTGGATTTAACAAAATGATGTATAGAAAAAGTATGCTCACCACATATATAATTTCTGTGATATTACTTTTACCTTCTCTTTACGCAAATAATTTGGGTACATATCACATACAAAGAGAAAGCACTGTGTGGATCGAGGGAAGTTCGAATATCAATACATTTAAATGTATTTCATATAAAGTACATGGAGAAGGAATACTTGATAGTTCAATAAAGGCTGCTCCGATAGTTGGCTCACCTTTTAATGTTCGTTTAAAAGCTACTTTTGCAATCACCGTAAAATCTATGGATTGCGGTAATCCTATGGTTAATAGTGATATGTATGAAGCATTAAAATGTGATGATTTTACTACATTATCTTATGAATTAAAAAGAGTTGATTTGCTTGATGATCTTAGTAAAGAGAATGGGGCATTTTATGCTAATACTGTAGGAATGTTAACTGTAGCTGGATCTCCTAGAGAAATCAAAATGAAGGTAAAATTAACTTCTTTGGGAAATGGAAAATATAAAATCGAAGGAAATAAAGAGGTTCTTATGACAGATTTTGGCGTTAAACCTCCTACAGCTATAATGGGCTTGCTTAAAGCTCGTGATAGGCTAACATTTTATTTTGATATTATTGTAAATGGATAGAAAACAACAATATCCGATATAAGAAAGGATGTCTAAAAGTAGATGTCCTTTCTTCTTAATAAGAGAAGGGTAAAGTGAAGAGTTTATAGTCACCTTTTACAGATTCTATCAGCTTTTCACCCTCTGTTGTTGTGATAAAAGTTTGTGCCCCAGACTCTAACACTTGCTCTAATACTCTATGAGTTCTTTCAGCATCTAATTCGCTAAAAATATCATCGAAAAGTAAAATTGGTGTTTCATTTCTTACTTCTTGTAGATATGTGAATTCAGCCCATTTAATACTAATTAATAAAGATTTATGTTGTCCCTGAGATGCAGTTTCTCTTGCTCTACCACCATGTATCATAATATGAATATCATCTTTTTGCGGACCAAATAAAGTGGTAGCTCTTCTGTACTCATCATTTTCTAATTGTTTGGCAGCAATTGTATATGATTCTGCAAAATCCCTAAAAGAGATAAGCTTTTTTTCTTTTTGAGTATCTGGAAAATATTCAATTGAAACTGTTTCTTTTGTACCACACATTGTTTGATATGCTTTTAAAAAATGCGGCGTAAATTCTTCTATAAAAGATGCTCTGGCAGCCCCAATTCTAGCACCGTATTCTATCAGTTGATCAGTAAGTACATCAAATAATCCTTTATCTACAGAAACACCTTGAATCTTTGCTTGATACAATAATGCATTCCTTTGCTTGATTATCTTTTTTACAGTTATTGCATCTTCTACATAGATTTTTCTTGCTTGGGATAATAAAGCATCCATAAATCTTCTTCGATCATCGGGCGCTCCAAAAGTAATTTCTTTAAAATCAGGAGATAAAACAATTAAGGGAATTTCGCCTAATATATCTTTTGGATTCATTCTATCACCTAAACTAGAATGAATCAATTTTCTAGATCCTTCTTTATAATGAACACCTACTCGATAAGGAATACCAAGATCAGAAATAGCCTGCACTGCAACTGTATACGAGTCAAATCCCTTTTTTATAAGGTCACTATCGGCAGATGGTAAAAATGTTTTAGATAATCCACAAATAGAGATAGCTTCTAAAATTGTTGTTTTTCCAGATCCATTTAAACCAGTAATGATATTCAATAATGGAGAACACTCCAAACTGCTCTGTTCATGATTTCTAAGATGCTCCAGAGAAATTGTTCGGATATACATATAATGTGGGTTTTGTAAAAAATAATAGAACAAATTACGGAGTTAATTCAGTTTGTAGAAATTTCTTTCATTCTGAATCGTCTAAAAAGCACATGATTCACAAATAAGCACCTAATCAGATAATTCACTAGAGAAAAAGTATGAATCTCCAAAAATTTACATTAAAGGCTCAAGAAGCCTTACAAACTGCTCAAGAGATCGCAAATGGATACTCAAATCAGTCTATAGAGCCAATACATTTACTTGCAGCATTATTACAAGATTCAGCAGGCATTGTACCACCAATTCTCATGAAAATTGGCGCTAATTTGAATTATCTTAAATTAAAAGCAAATGAATTCATGGAATCCTTGCCTAAAGTGTCTGGATCTACTTCTACATATATTTCTAATGGATTAACACAGATCTTGGAAACTGCTCAAAAAGAAGCACTTTCTATGAAAGATGAATATGTGAGTGTAGAGCATTTATTACTTGGTTTTACTCAATTTCAATCTCAAGCTTCTCAATTACTTAAAGATCAAGGTATTAATAAAGATTCCCTTAAAAAAATACTATTGGAAACCAGAGGTAATTCTAAAATTACAGATCAAAATCCCGAAGATAAATATCAAGCTTTACAGCGTTATGGAAGAATTCTGAATGATGAAGCTAGAAAAGGAAAGATAGATCCTGTAATCGGTAGAGAAGATGAAATCAGAAGAATTTTGCAAGTATTATCCAGAAGAACCAAAAATAATCCAGTTATTATTGGAGAACCTGGTGTAGGTAAAACAGCAATAGTAGAAGGTATTGCTCAAAGAATAATAAGTGGTGATGTTCCAGATACTCTAAAATCTAAAACTATTGTCTCTTTAGACATGGGCTCTTTGATTGCTGGTACAAGTTTTAGAGGGCAATTCGAAGAACGTTTAAAAGCAATTGTTCAACAGGTAACAGA
This sequence comes from Bacteroidota bacterium, assembly GCA_049317525.1. Lineage (GTDB taxonomy): Bacteria > Bacteroidota > Ignavibacteria > Kapaibacteriales > UBA961 > UBA961. Next base: position 71,828 of record JBMOIC010000003.1, read on the forward strand.
GTCTGATGGAGAAATCATTCTTTTTATTGATGAACTTCATACATTAATTGGCGCTGGTGCTACTGGTGGCTCTATGGATGCCGCTAATATTCTTAAACCTGCTTTAGCCCGCGGTGATTTGCGATGTATTGGCGCTACTACATTAGACGAATATCAAAAGTATATAGAGAAAGATCCAGCACTTGAAAGAAGATTTCAAAAAGTACGAGTAGATGAACCAACTATAGATGATACCATTTCAATTTTACGTGGACTCAAAGAAAGATATGAAGTGCATCATGGCGTAAGGATTACCGATGCTGCAATCGTGGCAGCTGCTCAATTATCTTCACGATATATAACAGACAGATTTTTACCAGATAAAGCTATTGATTTGGTAGATGAAGCTGCTAGTAAATTGCGTATTGAAATTGATTCTATGCCAGAAGAACTTGATAATTTAGACAGGAAAATACGCCAATTAGAAATCGAAAAACAAGCTTTATTAAGAGAATTACAAGTAGATGAATGATCAATTTGATATCAATCAATGCCCCCAAATCAGATACACTTTTTTGGGGGCATAATTTATGGACTTAATCTAACGATAAGCCAAGAATCTTGCTCTTTAGTATACTTCATTCTATCATGTAATCTGCTTGGACGTCCTTGCCAAAATTCAAAAGATGATGGATGAATGATATAACCACCCCAAAAATCTGGCAATGGTATATCTTTTCCTTCATACTTAGCCAAACATTGCTGAAATGATTCTTCTATACTATGTCTGCCCTGAACAATGCTACTTTGTGCCGAAGCCCAAGCACCCAATTGGCTTTCTCTTGGCCTTGATACAAAATACTCTTTGCTAGATTCTGTACTTATTTTACTAACCTTACCTTCTATTCTAATTTGTCTTTCTGCCTCTGGCCAAAAGAAAAGAATACTGATATATGGATTATGTTCTAATTCTTTCCCTTTTCTGCTTTCATAATTAGTATAAAAAATAAATCCTGCATCTTCTATTCCCTTTAATAATACCACTCTTGATGAAGGCTTATTATCAACAGAAACTGTACTTAATACCATAGCATTTGGCTCTAAAACACCAAGTTCACCTGCCTGTTTAAACCATTCATTAAATAATGTAAATGGAGAATCTGGAATCTGATGTTCTTCTAAACCGCCTTTTGTGTAATGCTGTCTTAAATCAGCAAGATTTTGTGTTAATGCCATGGAAAACTCAATTATTTAAGTGATGATACAATTGTTTGTACATTTGCTTCTAACATTCCAAGATATGTTCCTGCCTTTTTACTTTTACTATCTAAAGCATCAGAAAAAAGTTGTCCACCAATGCCTACTCTTCCTCCGGAAGCTTGTACATTATACATTACAGACTCTATCGAACGCTTAGGAACAGACGATTCAATAAAAATCGAACGGATTGAATATTGTTTTATTAATGCACTTAAACGCATAATATCTTGAATTCCAAATTCTGCTACTGTAGAAATACCTTGCAAGCCTACTACTCGCATTCCATATGCACGGCCAAAATATCCAAATGCATCATGGGCAGTTATCAAGATTCTTTGTTTAGCAGGAATTAACTCTATTCTTTGTTTCGTCCAAGCATGCATATCATTAAGTTTTTTTTGATACTTCTCATATTTATTACGAGAACTTTTAGCTTGAATTGGATAATGCTTGTTCAATGTCCAATATACATGCTGTAAACCCTTACTATATAAAGAGATATCAAACCATATATGTGGGTCATGTATATCTTCTGCTAAAGACATAAGAGATGATTCAGGAATGCCATCTGATACAGCAATCACCATTTTATGTCTTCCCACTTTTTTAAGGATTTCTGTCATTTTCCCCTCTAAATGAAGCCCATTATACACGATAATATCTGCCGAGCTTAATAAACCGACATCTTTAGCTGAAGCTTTATATAAATGTGGATCTACTCCTGGCCCCATCAAGGATTCAACTACAAATGAACTATCTAAACTATTGCTTAATATATCTGCAATTATTCCTGTAGTAGCAAGTACATGTATTTTCCCATCATTTTTTTTGGGTGATACACAACCATAAAAGGTAATTGCTATAAAAATGGTAAGGACAATAATTTGCATAGTTCAATGATTCTCTTTTGCTTTTTATACCATGTCAAACACTTATTTCTTCAAAAATATCAATATTTACCTTGTAAAGTAAACCTATTGATATAATTGAATTAATGCCCAAATAAAGGATGGATTGTTTCGTAAATTTGCATATCAATTTATTACTTATATATATCTCTTATCTATGTTGCCAAGAATCTCTATAGGACCATTACTCTGGTGTTTAGCGCTAGCTATAGGATTATGGGGTTATGTGAGTATGACTACCCAAGCAACCATTTATATGAGATTTCCTCTGGTAATTGATTTACCAGAAGAAAGAGCATTAGAAGTTCAACCACCAAGCGAGATTTCTATAAAAGTAAGAACCTCAGGTTGGCAATTATTGTATTTGCAATATTTTAGCTCAGAACCAGAATGTCATGTTGATGCTTCTAAAATGTCAGGCAGAATATCTGCAAATGGAGAATTACTTATTAATAAAATGGATATTCTTCAAGGGATTAGGCCTTCAATAAGTTTAGAAAAAGTTGTTGAACTCAATCCCGAAACAATTTCTCTTTCTACAGGCATGCTATTTCGAGGAACTGTTCCTGTAGAATCCAAAGTATCTATTATTCCACGTAATGGATTTGATATCGTTGGTACTATAACTGTAAAACCTGATAGTATTGTTTTAAGAGGCAATAGTAGTATAGTAAATTCAATATCTTCTTGGGCTACTCAAAAATTAGAATTCAAAGATTTGGCTGGCCCTTTTACTTATATAGTTCCTTTAAAAGACTCACTTAAAAATCTAATTACAAGCGCTGTAAAAGAAGTAACAATATCAGGTGACATTCAGCAATCTGCGGAAATTTCAGTTTCTGATATTAAAGTAGAAATTATTGGAGCACCAGATGGACATCAACACAAAATCGAACCTGCCTTAATTACTTTACATGTTCGTGGTGGAGTAAAAAAGCTGTCTACTCTTACTTCTCAAGATTTTAAAGTATTTGTAGACTATTCTTCATTAATAAACGATTCAATTGGACATATTAAGCCTTCAATTACCGTTCCTGCTGGGATTCATATTATAGGAATGGAACCCAAAAAACTTATTCATCGTAATATCATCAAATTATTGGATTAATAAGTAATTATGCGCTACCCCGAGCATCTTATAGAACAAATTAGAGCACAGTCTGATATCATAGAAATAATCAGCGAAACTGTGCAATTAAGGAAATCTGGTCGTGGATTTATTGGTTTATGCCCATTTCATCCAGATAAAAAACCTTCTATGAATGTTAATCCAGATTTGGGCATTTTTAAATGCTTTTCTTGTGGCAAGGGTGGAAATGTTATTACATTTCTTATGGATAAACAAGGGCTTACATTTACAGAAGCTATTAAATCTCTTGCCTATAAAGCTAGTATTCCTTTGCCAGATGATCAAGAAGTTAATAATCAATCAAATGAAGTCTATAATCGCAGAGAAGCCGCATTTAAAGTTCTGGCTGCAGCTGGTAAATATTATCAAAATACACTTCACTCTCCTATTGGCGAAACCATAATAAGATATTTCCTTGGCAGAGGTTTTGACATATCAATTCAAGAACTTTTTGGCCTTGGTTATGCTCCAGACTCTTGGTCTGATACCTTATTAGAAATGCAAAAACTTGGCTTTTCAGAGCAGGCTCTAGAAGATGCTGGTTTAATGTTAAGGCGAGAAAAAGATGGTAAACCATATGATAGATTTAGGGGCAGAGCAATTTTTCCTATTCATGATCCTTTAGGAAAAATTATTGGCTTTGGGGCCAGAAGAATGAATGATGATGATAATCAGCCAAAATATATTAATTCACCCCAAAGTTTAGTATATGATAAAAGCAAGGTATTATATGGCTTAGCGCAAGCAAAAACAGCCATTAGAACCGAAGGAAAAGCAATTCTAACAGAAGGTTATGCCGATACTATTGCATTAGTTCAAGCTGGTTTTACTAATGTAATTGCATCTAGTGGAACAGCTTTAACCATTGAACAATTACAATTGCTAAGTAGATATTGTAAAAAAATATATATAGTGTACGATGGCGATAGCGCAGGAATTCAAGCTGCATTAAGGGGAATGGAATTAGCTGTTGAGACCGGATTTGATGTCTGGATGGTTACTTTACCTGAAGGCGAAGATCCAGACAGCTTTATTAAAATGCGGGGTCCAGAAGATTTTAGAAGAGCCTTAAGAGATGCTACATCTTTTCTTCAGTATAAATCCGATGCATTAAAAAAACAAGGTTTATTTGATACTGCATCTGGAAAAGCTCAAGCCATTAGATCTTTAGTTGAAACTATTGCAAAAGTTCCTGATACTCTTCAACATGATTTTCTTATTCAACAATTAGCCGATTCTATGCAATTGAGTTATTCTCAATTAGAAAAAGTATATGAAGAATTAAGAAAAGCTAAATTTTCACTTAGCAAAAACGATCAACAAAAGAACATATACTCCGATCAAATTCTTGCACAAAAACATACCGAAAAAGACATTGTATCTGCTCAAGAAACTACTTCTACTTACATAAAGGTTTTTCCAGAAGAAAAAGAAATTTTACGTATCGCCCTTACTTCTGATAATGCTCTGCGATATATGACGCAAGTTCTTGGTATTTCAAAAGAAGCATTTTTATCTCCTTCAGCTTCAAAATTGTATCAATATACTTTAGATATTTATCTTGATAAAGGTGATACAATACTGATTCAACATCTTACAGATCGCAACGATTTACCTGAAGATGTTCGTAATTTAATAATGGATATTGTATTTCTTAAAGAAGATATTAGTGCTAATTGGACAAAATTTAAGGTAGAAATTCCGCAAGAAAATGTTAGACGAGCCCTAATGGAATCTTTAGCTAAACTTCGATTAAGACATTTAGAAATCGAATTAGATTTTTTAAGATCCGAACTAAAACAAAATCCCCATAATGAAAAAGAACAACAAATTATGATGCGTCTTCAGGAAATCCTGAAAGAAAGGCATGAAATTCCAATGAAGTTTCATACTTCACTTATTTAAAGTTTTATATATGATTTATATTATTCTTTCTTTCCTTATAACATGTAATGCCCTAAATGTAATTCAAGCTCAAGATATAACTCATAATTTACCCCCAATTTCTGCACAAAAGGCCGCACAACATTTAGGTTTTCTTGCCTCTGATTCTATGCGTGGCAGAAATACTCCTAGCCCAGAACTCGAAAAAGCTGCGGAATATATCGCTAATCAATATAAGTCTTTAGGTTTATCACCTATTCAAGGTTCATATTTTCATAATTATACTCTAGAAAGACTTCATTTAGACACTCCTACGGTATGTATCTTAGAAAAAAATGGCGCTCAATTACCATTAGCTTTAAAGGATGACTTTATTCCTTTTGAGTTTTCAGGAAAACAGAAAGTTCATAATGCGGCTATGGTTTTTGCAGGTTATGGAATCTCTGCGTCTGAATATTCATATGATGATTATGCTTCGATAGATGTAAAAGGGAAAATTGTTGTGATTCTTAGAGGTGAACCTCAATCAAATAATGAAAAAAGCTTGTTCGATGGAAAAAAGAACACAAAATATTCTAGAATGACATCTAAAATTCGCTTGGCTGCACAAAAAGGTGCAATCGGCATCATTATTATCAATGATCCTCTTACTACTTTACGATTAAAACCTAGTGGCTTTCCTTGGCCATCGCTTTATCCTAATATTCCTGCAGATGCATTACCTTTATCTAGAAAAAAACAAGGCTCTCCAGATTTTCCAATTATTCATGTTGGTGAAAAAGTTGCCGAATATTTATTCGGTAGCGTAGATTCCCTAAAATCTCTCATTAATCCCATAGAAACATCCCTTATTCCAGTGTCAAAAGATCTTTCTGCTACTGTTAATTCATTATATATTACGTTAACTACAGAAAAAGTACCTGTCAGAAATGTTATGAGCATGCTTCCAGCTGCAGAAAAAACTGATGAATATGTTGTTATAGGGGCACATTATGATCATATCGGCACTGGAAAACCAAGCAAACCTGGCGAAGATTCTATCTATAATGGGGCTGATGACAATGCAAGTGGTACTACAGGAGTTTTATTAGCGGCTGAATCTTTTGTTAATGCAAAACACAAACCCAAAAGAAATATTGTATTCGTAAACTTTAGTGGCGAAGAAAAAGGTCTTCTGGGATCTAAAGCTTTTGTAGATAATCCGCCTTTGCCAATTCAACAATGTGCTGCTATGCTTAATATGGATATGATCGGTAGAAATGATGTCTCCTCCCTTTTTATAGGTGGTAATACTAGATGCAAAGAACTAATTACACTTAATGAAGAAGAAAACGAACGATTATTCGGTCAAGATAAATTTACACTAGAATATACTATAGAAAATTTCTTTTATCGTAGTGATCAGGCCAGCTTTGCATTAAGGAAAATCCCTGTTATTTTTTATTTTACAGGAGAGCACGACGATTATCATAAAGTTGGAGATGAGATTGAAAAAATTAATCTTGAAAAGCTTGTAAAGATTACTACATTGTGCATTCATACAGCACAGAAGACAGCTAATTTGGAGGGCAGGCTTCCATTTACATCTATGCCGGGTGATGAATTACAGGAATAAAGTATGAGCATATCACATGAATTAAAGATTCGCTTAATACAAGCTGCTATCATAAATGAAGATACTAGAACTCGAGTTCATAGAGGTATTTCGTGGCTAAAGGCTTCAGAAAACGAATCCATATCAGATGATTTACGTTTTATGTGTTTGTGGACATCTTTTAATGCTTGCTATGCTTCTTTATTAGAAGAAATATATAAAGATGAAAGGGGGAAAATGTGGGAATTCTTATCTAAACTTATTGATAATGATAAGCATAATAGTATATCTCAATGTTTGTGGGAAGATTGTTTTGAACAAGCAGAAGATATTATTGACAATCCTTATTTATTTCGGGATTTTTGGCAGACGGTACATGGTGATGATACAGAATGGGAAAATAATTTCGAACAATCAATACGTAAAGCAAAACAATGTAAAGAGCAAAACAATATTCTTTTATACTGCATGACAGTTATTGAAAGAATTTATATTCTAAGAAATCAACTAACTCATGGTGGGTCTACGCATGGCGGAAAAATGAACCGTCAACAATTACAACAATGCATACTCATAATGGATCTATTTGTACCAGTGATTATGGATATCATCATGCAAAATCCAGATGTCGATTGGGGACTATTAATGTATCCACCATTATAATTTTGAATGTTTTTACGTGAATTGAATTGTATCTAAAGCGTGGAATGCTTCTTCTGCTAGATAAAATGAGCCCGTAATTAGCAATGGTTTTTTTGAATCAATTCCTTTGTAAACTGCCTCGGCAACAGATTGAAAATATTCAGTATCCTGTATATAATCTTTAGATAATAAAGCTAGTTGTGAAGCTGGCATGGCCCTTTCTATATTGGGCGAGCATGCTAATAGAACATCACAATAAGGCGCAAATAATCCAAGCATTTCTTGTATAGGCTTATCAGCCATAGCACCAAATACTATTTGCCATGTATTATGTGAATAACCGCATATATTTATTGTTTCAAGAAGACGCTTAATACAAGCAGGATTATGCCCAACATCAATTATTATTGGAGGATTCGTTTGCAATAATTGAATTCTTCCGTGAATACCAGAAATCAAAGAAGTAAATGCCAAACCTTTTCTTATTGAATGCTCATCACATGGGAATAATGCAGATATTTCATGTAAAGTAAGAAGAGCAGTTTGAATATTTCGAATTTGATGAAGGCCAGCTCTTTCTGATTTTACTTCTACATACTTCTGATTTCTAATAGATAGATCTACGTTCATAGAAAGATCTTTATTATATAGAACAGATTGAACAGAGCTTTCTTCATCTGTAACTATACAAGAAGATGCTTGTTTATGTATTGCGAAACTTTTAAAAAACGACTGTAATTCGATTCTAGATTCTCCGATAATAACTGGAGAACCTTTTTTCATAATACCAGCTTTTTCGCCCGCAATAGAAAGTAAATCAGATCCTAAATATTCAGTATGATCTAAATCTATAGAAGTAATGATTGTAGCTAATGGCGATTCAATAATATTAGTAGCATCAAGTCTTCCCCCCATACCAGTTTCGATAATTGCAATATCTACATTCTGCTCTGCAAACCAAGCAAAAGCCATTGCAGTAGTAACTTCAAAAAATGTAGTATGTTCTTTTTCAATTTCGGGCATCATCTTAGAAGCTAAACGGGCAATATCTTCATCTGGAATACATTCTCCGTTTATTCTTATTCTTTCATTGAATAAACGTATATGAGGCGAAGTATATAAGCCAGTTTTATATCCTGCACTTTGTAAAATTGATGCTAAAATGGAACATACAGAACCCTTTCCATTCGTTCCGGCAACATGAATGCATGGGTATAATGTTTCAGGATTATCTAAAAAAGATAATAAAAACTGTATTCTTTCTAAACCAGGCTTTATACCAAAGCGATGAAGAGAAAATAAATAGTGAAGTAAATCCTGCATCGAATCTTTTTGAGACATAAGAAATCAAAAAAGAAATAAGACAAAATCACGTATCAAGTGTCAGTTTACTAACTTTGCATATAAATAAAAAAGCCGGAATATTATCTATTCCGGCTTGAGAGCCAACTATCGGACTTGAACCGATGACCTGCTGATTACAAATCAGCTGCTCTACCAGCTGAGCTAAGTTGGCTTCTTGCGCTCTAAAATCGAATGCGAAAATAGAGATTTTTTTACCTTTTGCAAAAATATTTAGCAAAATATTGTTTTTTAATAATCATACACATATAAATTCTTATAGTTTACAGCATGATAAAGTGCTGTCAAAACCTATCATTTCACTAGATATATCATTGCCAGAACAGCAATTTCACCTTCTAAATAATATCAATAAACGTTCACTCTTTACAATTGGTATTCATCCATGGAATTGTCATGTTGAAAACACAGATAGTTTTTTTTCTTTCATAAAAGAACAAGAGCAATCGATTATCGGTATTGGTGAATGTGGTTTAGATCGATATGCAAAAGCTGAAATGCCTGCGCAAGAAACAATATTTATTAAACATGCAGAATTATCAGAGACATTAAAGAAACCATTAATTATTCATTGCGTAAAAGCATTTAATGAATTATTAAGAATTCATAAAGATTTTAGCCCAAAAATGCCATGGATTGTTCATGGATTCAATAGAAATCCAGAAATTGCAGAATTATTATTGAACAGAAATATGATTCTTAGCATTGGAGCCGTTTTATTAGATAATAGACAGTCTATAATAGATATAATGAACATGATACCAGATAAACAATTAGTATTAGAAACTGATATATCTACAGTCTCAATTTCAGAAATCTACAAAGCAGCATCAAAAGCAAAACAAATGACATTAGAAGATTTAACTTTTTCAATAGAACAAACAATACACTCTATTTATGGACATATCTGAATCAAAAGTTCCACATTGGAATAGTCGTTCTGCCCTTTTATTTGGTAATGATACATTAGGTTCATTATTAGATAAACATGTATTAGTTGTCGGACTAGGCGGCGTGGGCTCATATGCTGCCGAATTCTTAGTTCGCGGTGGAATAGGAGCTTTAACAATTGTAGATGGAGACACAATAGATACAACAAATCGCAATAGACAATTACCAGCTTTGGTTTCTACCATTGGTAAATGGAAAACAGAAGTGATGCAAGAAAGATTATTAGATATAAATCCAGATTTGCGATTAACTGTTCATAATACTTTTATCATGCGCGAGATTATTGATGAAATATTAGTCCCCCATTTTGATTATGTAGTAGATTGTATCGATACTTTAGCTCCTAAAATAAGTTTATTGAAAAAAGCATATGTAAAAGGCTATCCGATTGTTAGTTCAATGGGTGCTGGTGGTAAAACAGACCCCACACAGATTGACATTGCAGACTTTAGTAAAGTACACCATTGTAAGCTTGCCAGATATTTAAAGAAAAAATTATATAGAAGTGGCATCAGATCTGGTATTACAGCAGTATTCTCACCCGAAGAGGTTTCTGAACAAGCTTTGCAATTAACAGAAAACACATTAAATAAGCGCTCTTATTATGGAACAGTGTCGTATATACCAGCATTATTTGGTGGACACTGTGCATCGGTGGTATTAAGAGATTTAATGGGCACGATACATCTAAAAAAACCCATTCCTATTCTAGAACAACATATACAAGAATAAGCATACATGCAATTATCCTCTATCAGTATCTCAAGGCCTGTTCTTACTATCGTGATGTCTATAGTAATTGTCCTTTTTGGTGCAATTGGCTATACATATTTAGGAGTTAGAGAATTTCCTGCTGTAGACCCACCTATAATTACAGTTAATGCAGTGTATCCTGGTGCAAATGCTGATATTATTGAATCAAAAATTACCGAACCTTTAGAAGAATCGCTTAATGGTATAGCTGGCATTACTTCACTTATTTCAGTTAGCCGAGATGGCGCATGTACAATTACAGCAGAATTTGAATTAGGAAGTGGTTTAGAAAATGCCGCAAATGATGTAAGAGATCGAGTTTCAAGATCACAAAGACAATTACCAGCTGATATGGACCCACCAACTGTATCAAAAGCTGATGCAAATAGTGATGCAATACTTGTAGTTACAGTACAAAGCGATGAAAGAGATATCTTAGAAATAAGCGATATAGCTACAAATACTATTAGAAAAAGCTTGCAGACAATTCCAGGTGTTAGTGAAATACGTATTTGGGGTGAAAAAAAATATGCAATGCGATTATGGATGAATCCTCAAAAACTATCTGCTTATGGGCTTACTCCTTTAGATGTAAAATATGCTTTAGATAAAGAAAATATCGAATTACCTTCCGGTAGTGTAGAAGGAAATACTACCGAAGTTACAGTAAGAACTTTGGGTAGATTTCAAACTATTGAAGATTTCAATAATCTGATTATCCGATCTTTTGATGGAAAAACAGTCACATTTTCTGATATAGGAATAGCACGTTTAGAAGCAGAAAACATAAAAACTATTTTAAGAACAAATGGCAAACCAATGTTTGGTATTGCTATTACTCCTCAACCCGGGGCTAATCATATAGCAATCGCTAAAGAATTTTACAAAAGAATAGATCAAATTAAACAAGACTTACCCGAAGATCTTGTTTTAACAATCCTACTTGATACCACAGAATCAATTAAAGACTCACTTACAGAAGTTGCTGAAACATTATTCATTGCATTCCTTTTGGTTGTATTAATCCTTTTTGTTTTTCTTAGAAATTGGCGCACAACGCTGATTCCTGTTTTGGCTATTCCTATCTCTTTGATTGGTACATTCTTTATCATGTATGTTTTAGATTATTCAATCAATGTACTTACTCTATTAGGTATTGTATTAGCTACAGGACTTGTTGTTGATGATGCCATTGTGGTATTAGAGAATATTTTTTCAAAAACAGAACAAGGAATGGACCCTTTACAAGCATCTCATGAAGGAGCCAAAGAGATCTTTTTTGCTGTTTTGTCTACCACAATAACTTTAGCGGCAGTTTTTCTTCCAATTATCTTTTTACAAGGATTAACAGGTAGACTTTTTAGAGAATTTGGAATAGTTGTAGCTGGATCTGTTCTTATTTCTGCTTTTGTATCGTTAACATTAACTCCAATGCTAAGTTCTAGGCTTATTAAACCTGTAGAAAAGCATGGATCATTATATATATGGTCAGAAAATATATTATTAAGATGTATTCAAGCATATAAAAACTCTCTTGAATCCTTCCTAAAAAAACCTATATATACACTTCTTATTACCTTCTTTTCTTTTTTAATGATATGGTATTTTGGAAAGGAATTAAGTTCAGAAATTGCTCCTTTACAAGATAAAAGTAGAATGAGAATAAGCGCAACTGCACATGAGGGAGCAACATTCGAATTTATGGATTCTTATGTGCATTCTATTTATAGCCTATTAATGGATTCAATCCCCGAAAAAAGCTCGATTCTAACAGTTACTTCACCAACTTTTGGCACAAGTTCTACAAATACAGCAATGACTCGATTGATGCTAGTGAATCCAAAAGATAGGAAAAGAAGTCAAATGCAGATTGCAGAACAAGTTAATCGATTAATTAAACAATTACCTGCTGCAAAAGGCGTGGTGATTCAAGAACAAACAATATCTACTGCTGGTTCTGGCCAAGCCGGACTTCCTGTTCAATTTGTAATTCAAGCATCAGATTTAGAAAAATTACGTTCAATCTTACCTGGATTTTTAGAGGAAGCTTCTAAAAGACCAGAATTTGCCATTGTAGATGTTAATTTAAAATTTACCAAGCCAGAACTCAGAGTGTCTATTGATAGAGAAAAAGCTAGATCATTAGGAGTATATACAAGTGATATTGCACAAACATTGCAATTTGCCTTAGCTGGACAACGCTATGGTTATTTTGTAAAAGATGGAAGGCAATATCAAGTAATTGGCCAGGCAGAAAGAAATACAAGAAACGATATTATAGATATTCAATCTATGTATGTAAAATCTAATACAGGTTCGCTTGTTCAATTACATAATGTTACACATTTTAATGAAAGTAGCGCCCCACCATCGGTATTCCATTATAATAGAGCAGTTTCTGCAACTGTTTCTGCAGGCTTAGCCGAAGGCTATACTTTAGGAGATGGTATAAGTGCCATGAAATCAATTGCTTATACTAATTTAGACCCTTCTTTTACTACAGCTTTAACTGGGCCATCTAAAGACTTCGCAGAAAGCTCATCTAGTTTACTTTTTGCTTTTATCCTTGCATTAATTCTGATTTATCTTGTATTGGCTGCGCAATTCGAAAGTTTTGCAGACCCATTAATTATTCTTTTATGCGTACCAATGGCTTTGGCAGGTGCAGTATTTTCATTATGGCTTTTTAAACAGACACTTAATATTTTTAGTGAAATAGGCATCATAATGCTTATTGGTTTAGTAACTAAAAATGCTATTCTTATCATAGAATTTGCACATCAAAAAAATAAGATTTTACCAGCATTCGAAGCAGTATTAGAGGCAGCAAGCGGCAGATTTCGTCCAATATTAATGACATCACTTGCAACAATTTTAGGTGTTTTACCTATTGCTCTTGCAATTGGGGGTGGCTCTCAAAGCCGTATTTCTATGGGAATCGCTGTTATTGGTGGCTTGATTTTCTCTTTAATTTTAACGCTTTATACCATTCCTGGATATTTTGTAATGGTATCTTCATTCCGTAAACGATAATTCATTTCTCTTTTTGCTAGTATTTCTTTTGATAATCCATAATAGTAAAGCATACATTATCTAATTTTGCACATACTATTCCTCTATTCTATTTCTAAACTATGCCTCAACATATCTGGAAACTTACTCCACGCGAAGCAGCAGCTCAATGCATAATGCCAAGGCTGGTTCCTAATTCCATTCAAGAAAGTGATTCTAGTAAGCAAGAGATTATGTCTTTAATTGCTCAAGGAATTGGTGGTTTTTGCGTATTTCAAGGAGATGTAGAATACACCGCTACACTTATTGATGAATTACAAAAAGAAGCAGCTATACCGCTATTATTTAGCGCAGATTATGAGCATGGCTTAACGATGCGCTTAGAAGGTGGAACAGATTTTCCGCATGCAATGGCACTTGCCCAAGCTAAAAAACCAGATTTAACATATAAGGCAGCAGCAGCTATAGCTTTAGAAGCAAAAACCATTGGAGTTCATTGGAATTTTGCGCCAGTATGCGATATAAACTCACATCCAGAAAATCCAATAATTAATATTAGATCTTTTGCAGAATATCCATCGCATGCAGAACAACATATCAAAGAATATATCAAAGGAACGCAATCACAATCTGTTCTAGCTTGTGCAAAACACTTTCCTGGACATGGCAATACAATTACCGATTCTCATTCTGCATTACCCATTGTTAATGATTCCTTAACACAATTGCAACAAAGAGAATTAGTTCCATTTCAAAAAGCTATCGAAGCAGATGTACAATCGATAATGATAGGACATTTATCAATTCCTGCATTAGACCCTTCTGGGCTACCAGCTTCTTTGTCCTCTACAATCATGGTAGATTTATTAAGGCAACACATGAAATATAAAGGGATTATCATTACAGATGCCCTGGATATGCATGCTATTAGCAAACATTATACTTCTGCCGAGGCTACAATACTAAGTTTACAAGCAGGTGCCACTATTGCACTTGTTCCAGATAATGCCTTAGAAGCATTAGATGCAGTTGCTAAAAAAGCAGAACAAGATCCAGACTTTTATCAATTACTGGTAGAAAATTGTCATTTAATTGCCAAAGCAAAACAATGGTGTGGATTGATTTCTGAAGTACCTATATCAATAGAATATTCTGATAAAAACATAGTTACTATTATTAAGAAAATAACTTCTAAAAAAATATCATTAAACAGCAAAACAATGGAAAACCATGCAATGTTAGCTTTGGATATTGCCAAACAAGCATTGGTTATTCATGATCCCAAAAAACTATTACCCATTTCAGAAAAAACTTCATTTGCAGCTTTTGCAGTTTTAGATGGAGATGACCAAAAAACCTTAGATAAAGGAGTAGCTTTTTTTAGGGTATTAGCACAAACTCTAGAGAATGAATGTGATTTTGGCTTTATAAATTCTGAAATAGAACCAAATGATGCTTATGAATTAAGGGATTCTGTACAAGCAGTAGATATCATCATATTAGCAGTATTTGTTAAGCCTATGTCCTATAAAGGAACAGTAGGCTTATCAGAATATTTACTTCATGCTTTAGACCACATAACACAAGATAAGCCAGTTATAGCAATGCTTTTAGGAAGCCCCTATCTTCATTCATATCTACCAGCAGACGCCTATATTTGTTCTTATTCAGATTCACTACCATCATTGTCAGCAGCGGCATTAACCGTAAGTGGCAGGGCAACTGCAAAAGCCTGGACACCCCACGATGCCGGTTGTTTTCAAGGAGATCACAGCTAAAATGTCTGCAAAAAACCCTTTAGAGTTACCCAGATTACAACATTCGGACATTACCTCTGTTCTTAAAGATTTACGTGAAGTTGTTGAACGAGTTTTTGTTAAACAAGGCAGATTAGATATTGCTTTAAGAGATACTTTTAAAGAAAAAGAATTTACAGAAAAACAAAGAGGTCTATTAGCAGAATGTGCTTACTCTCTTTTTAAATGTTGGGAATTATTATCAATCGGATTACAAGGTAAACAATTAGACTCTGCTTTGGCGGTTGGATTTTGGTTTATTTTATCTGGTGGAACATTACATTCTTCACAAAGAAAAGATTTTACACCAGATCATCTTGACCAAGCAATCAAAAGAGTTGAAGATTATCTTGAAAAAAACAAAGCCGGAGCATTCTATCCTGGTTGGTTTAATGATTTATGTATTCAAGAATTAGGAAATGATACATGGCAAGAAATTGCAAAAGCTCAGTTATCTGAACCTAA
Source organism: Bacteroidota bacterium (assembly GCA_049317525.1). Classification (GTDB taxonomy): domain Bacteria; phylum Bacteroidota; class Ignavibacteria; order Kapaibacteriales; family UBA961; genus UBA961. Next base: position 87,563 of record JBMOIC010000003.1, read on the forward strand.
AGTCTATATCAGAACAAATACCCTAAAAATCACAAGAGAAAATCTTAAAGAAGCTTTACGAAAGGAAATGATTAATGCATCTATTATAGCAGAAAATGATATTGCTTTAGAAGTAGCCAGAAACTCAAGAGTTTTTAAGACAAAAGCTTTTACTGAAGGCTTGTTTGAAATGCAAGATGTTGGCTCACAAATGGTATCTACTTTTCTTCTAGCCAAACCAAAAGATAGAATTATTGATGCATGTGCTGGAGAAGGGGGAAAAACATTACATATAGCTGCAATGATGGAAAATACTGGAAGACTCATTGCAATGGATATTCACGCATATAAATTAGACGAGTTAAAAAGAAGAGCAAGACGCGCTGGGGCTTGGAATATACAAACAGTTGTGATTGAAGCAAAAACTATCAAAAAACATGCTTCTACAGCAGATGCAATACTGATTGATGCGCCTTGTAGTGGTTCTGGTGTTTTAAAAAGAAATCCTGATGCATTATTGTTTCGTAAATCAACTTTTATTCATGATGTACTACAGATTCAACAAGAATTGCTACATACATTTCATAAAACAGTAAAACCTGGTGGATGCCTTGTTTATTGTACATGTAGCATTTTACCATCAGAAGGGGAAAAGCAAATTTTAACTTTTCTTTCTTCTGAAAACGGTGCTTCTTGGACTTTAGAAGAAGAGCGTAGATTATGTCCTGCAAAAGATGGATTTGATGGTTTTTATATCGCACGTTTAAGAAAAAAACTTGATTCGAGTTCTTAATATGAATTCCTTTTCTTTTTCAAGAGCTTCTGGTGTCTTATTACATATTTCTAGTTTACCAGGCCCATTCGGATGTGGAGATTTTGGCGATAATGCTTATCTATGGATTGACTCTTTAGCAAAAGCTAAACAGAAATATTGGCAGATATTACCATTAAACCCTATCGATACAGCTACTCAATCTTCTCCTTATAGTAGCCCTAGCGCTTTTGCTGGAAATCCTTTATTTATAAGCCCAATACATTTATATAAAGAGGGATTATTAGAAAAAAATCCAATTTTTTCTGATAGAACTGAAAATAATCTTAAAGTACATTATCATGAAGCCTTACATACAAGAATGCCTTTACTGTATGAAGCAGCCCAAAATTTTAAGATTAAAGGCCAACATCTTCATCAAGCTTTTCATCAATTTTGTGAACTTCAATCATATTGGCTAGATGATTATGTGCTTTTTATTCATAAAAAAGAAGCACATGCATATAAGCCATGGTGGCAATGGCAAAAAACCGAAGAAACAATAGATATATGGGATAGACAGTATATCATTCAATTCTTATTTTATCATCAATGGCAACAATTGCATGCTTATGCTCAATCAAAAGGGATTGCAATTATTGGTGATATTCCTATTTATGTATCTCATGATAGCGCCGATGTTTGGTCTCATCAATCTCTTTTTGATTTAACAAAAAAAGGAATGCCAAAACATATCGCAGGCGTTCCTCCTGATTATTTTAGTAGTACAGGACAATCCTGGGGAAATCCTTTATATCTATGGAAAAAAGAAAAAAAAGCTGTCTTTAATTGGTGGATTAAAAGAATCCATTATATGCTTTCTTTATATGATAGTATCCGTATAGATCATTTTAGAGGCTTTGCTTCGTATTGGGTAATCCCTTATTCCGCACATACAGCAATTCATGGAAAATGGAAAAAAGGTCCAGGCATTCCATTATTCGATGCAATCAAAAAGGCTGTACCAAATGCCTCTATCTTTGCCGAAGATTTAGGAACTATAGATCAAGATGTAAAAGACTTATTATGTAAAAGCGGTGCGCCAGGTATGAACATCCTTCAATTTGCCTTTGGAGATGATATCGGCATACATCCATATGCACCTCATAATATTGAAGAATATTCTATTGTGTATACTGGAACACATGATAATAATACTACAAATGGTTGGTTTACAAGTGAGTTAAGCAAACAACAGCAAACATTAATCAGAAAGTATTGTCTTTGTGATTTTGATGATAAAGATGCCCATAAGCATATAAATAGATTAGCTTTATCATGCAAAGCAAAGCTGGCAATTCTTCCTTTACAAGATATCTTAGGTTTATATTCTGATGCAAGAATGAATACACCAGGAACAAGCGAAGGCAATTGGCAATGGCGGGCACAATCATCAGACATCAACTATGATGCTTTAAAAGATCTTCATGAACTTACTGTGCTATTCGGCAGATAATACAAACCATTTTCTTGTATTTCTGTAGAAAAACCAGCTGTTTAGAATCTAATAACTTATTTTCGCATTATTATTCAATCAGATATGTATATGAATTCAAACTCCTATCCTATAAAAAGAGCATTAATCAGTGTATCTAATAAAGAAGGTATCATAGATTTTGCTAAATCATTGAATCTATTAGGTATAGAAATAATTTCTACAGGTGGAACTGCTAATTTATTGCATGAAGCCGGTATTCCTGTAAAGCCAGTAAAAGATATAACTGGATTTCCTGAGATTATGGATGGGCGTGTTAAAACATTACACCCAGCTATTCATGGTGGTTTATTGGCAAGATTAAATGATACAAATCATACAGCAGCCATGGAATTACATGGAATACATTCTATAGATCTTGTGATTGTTAATTTATATCCTTTTGAACATACAATATCAAAAGATGAAATTAATTTTCAAGATGCGATTGAAAATATTGATATTGGTGGCCCAGCAATGGTAAGAGCATCTGCAAAGAATTTTGATTGGACAGCCATCATCGTTAATCCAGCCCATTACAATACAATTCTCCAGGAAATTCATACAACTGGATGCATTAATTATGATTTAAGAAAATCTTTGGCTGGGGAAGCTTTTGCACATACAGCATATTATGACAGCTTAATTGCAGGATGGTTTGCCAAACAAAATGGAATTGAATTTCCGCAGCAATTAACATTGCCATATAGAGGCGAACAATCCTTACGTTATGGCGAAAATCCTCATCAAAAAGCATTTCTTTATGGAAATTTTACCAAGATTTTCACCCAATTACATGGTAAAGAATTATCCTATAATAATATTATAGATATTGATGCCGCTGGTAGATTGGTATTAGAATTTGATGATCCAGCTACTGTTATCATCAAACATACAAATCCATGTGGGGTGGGCATTGGCGATACATTATCAGAAGCATATCATAAAGCATTTGCAACAGATACTGTGTCTCCTTTTGGAGGAATTTTAGCTTTTAATAGAACAATAGACATCGAAACAGCTGAAACAATACATCCATTATTTGCTGAAGTATTAATTGCTCCGTCATTTACAGATGATGCCATAGCATTATTAACAAAGAAAAAAGATAGAAGATTATTACAATGTTCATTTGATGCATTAAAAAAGGCAATTCAAGGGTATCAAGTAAAATCAGTTGCAGGTGGTATATTAATGCAATCTGAAGATAATGAATTATTAAGAGCAACTGATTTACGGATAGTTACCAATAAACAACCAAGCGAAGAAGAATATAAAGCGATGATGTTTGCTTGGAGAATTGCAAAGCATGTAAAATCTAATGCCATCGTATATGCTGCTTCTGATAGAACCCTGGCTATTGGTGCAGGACAGATGTCTAGATTAGATTCTGCTCGAATTGCAGTTAAAAAAGCTCAAGATGCTGGAATAAATCTAAAAGGTTGCGCAGTTGCATCAGATGCATTCTTCCCTTTTGCAGATGGAATGCTACAAGCAATAGAAGCAGGAGCAACAGCAGTAATTCAGCCCGGAGGTTCTATTCGTGATGCAGAAGTTATCGAAGCTGCAAATAAACATAATGTCAGCATGGTTATTACTGGTATGAGACATTTTCGTCATTAAAGGTATATACGTGAAAACAGTATTTCGGGTATTAAGCTATTTATCAGATTTTAAATTACTTCTGTTTCTTTCTATTACTTTGAACACTATGTTCTCGGTACTTAGTACAGTAACTATAATAGTAATTCAACCTGTATTAGAAGCTTTGTTTAATCCCGAATCAATGAATTCACATCCATTACTATCTAATAATGAGTCTATTTCTGTAGCTATCAAACAATGGTTCTTTACTACTGTTTTAGATATTGTACAAAGTGATTCCCACTCTACAACATTATTGCATTTAGGCTTATTGATTCTATTTCTCTTTATTTTAAAAAATCTTACCAAATATCTTGGGAATAATGTTAATGTCCGTTTAGGAGAAGGAATTTCTAAATCCATTAGAGATCAATTATTTAGAAAAATGATGTCTTTATCAATGGATTATTTCAATCGATCTAAAGTAGGAGATAATATATCTTTTATAACAAACTCTGTTGCAACTATGAATGGAGCTGTTTCTCCTATATTCTTAACAGTGTTTAGACAACCCATAGAAATTGCATTATTCTTGGCTGTATTATTTTCTTATTCTCCATTTTTAACAATGATAGCTTTCAGTACTAGTATTGGAAGTTTACTTATTATCAAATTGAGTACAAAAGCAATCAAAATGTATGCAAGTAGAATGTTGTTTTCTATGCATGCACTTACATCATTAATTCAAGAAATGATTTCTGGTATCCGTTTAGTAAAAACTACTGCTTCAGAAGATAAAGCTACCCATCAATTTGAACAAGAAACGCAAAGATATGTAAAGGCATCTGTAAAAAATCAGAAATTGGTAGACTTAGTACCTGTGTTAAATGAGATACTTGCGATTTCTGCTTTATGTGCTGTTTTATATGTTGGTGGAAATCAAGTATATGATAAAGAGTTAAAACCACAGGAATTAATGACTTTCCTTTTTGCTCTTTTTAGTATTATGTCTCCTATAGCACAGCTAACCAATACTCCTGCAGTTATTCAAAAAGGGATAGTTGCAGCAGAAACTGTATTTGACATTATAGATCAACAACCAACTGTAAAAAATGGCAATACTTCAATTCATACTTTTACTTCTTCAATTACTGTAGATAATCTGCATTTTTCTTATGATGGAAATCATGAAGTATTACATGATATTAATCTTAACATTGATAAAGGAAAAACCATTGCATTGGTAGGACAAAGCGGAAGCGGAAAATCTACAATGAGCGATCTGATTGTGCGATTATATGATCCAAATAAAGGTAGTATATGCATAGATGGTATCAATATCAATGAATTTTCTATTGAAGAATATCGTCAACTATTTGGCATCGTTTCTCAAGATTCTTTCTTATTTAATGATACCATAGCTGAAAACATCTGTTTTGGTAAAAACATAATATCTGAAGATGAAATGATCTATGCTGCTAAAATGGCTAATGCACACGATTTTATTATCAGCTTACCAATGGGATATCAAACAAAAATTGGTGATAGAGGTGTATTGCTTTCTGGTGGACAAAAACAGCGCCTAGCAATTGCTAGGGCACTTGTTCGCAAACCCCAAATACTTATTTTTGATGAGGCAACTTCTGCATTAGATGCAGAATCTGAACATTTAGTACAAGAAGCAATTCATAGTTTATTACATGGCAGAACTGCACTTATCATTGCTCATAGATTATCTACAATTATTGATGCAGATTGTATTTATGTTTTTGATAATGGTTCTATTGCAGAATCTGGAACACATAAAGAATTATTAGAAAAAGGTGGGATTTATTTTCGCCTATGCTCTTTACAAACGATTGATATACAATAAATTTGACAATTTTTTAGTTTACTATACATATGGCTTCTTATCCTTTTTCAGAAATAGAACCTAAATGGCAGCAGTATTGGATAGATCATCATATCAATAAAGTTGAAGATGATTTTTCTAAACCTAAGTATTATATCTTAGATATGTTTCCTTATCCTAGTGGTGCCGGATTACATATCGGTCATCCAGAAGGATATACTGCCACTGATATTATTGCTAGATATAAAAAAATGAAGGGATTTAATGTATTACATCCCATGGGATTTGATGCTTTTGGCCTACCCACCGAGAGATATTCGATGGTTACTGGAATTCATCCAGCACTTGCCACAGAAAACAATATCAATACTTTTAAAAGACAATTAAATCTATTAGGATTAGGGTATGATTGGTCACGAGAAGTAAATACTACTCAATCATCGTATTATAAATGGACACAATGGATGTTCTTAAAAATTTATAATTCATGGTATGATACAGATCTTCAAAAAGCTAGGCCAATTTCTGAATTACCTATTCCTCATCATATCATTGAACCAGCAGATATCGAAGCCTATAAAGATGATTTCCGTTTGGCTTATACTGCTAATATTCCTGTTAATTGGTGCGAAGCTTTAGGAACTGTTCTTGCGAATGAGGAAGTAGACGAATGGAAAGATAAAGGCTATACCGTTGAACGCCGCCCTATGCGTCAATGGATGATTCGCATTACCGCTTATGCCCAACGCTTATTGCAAGATTTAGAGATCGTTGAATGGCCATCAAGTACCAAAGAAATGCAAAAACATTGGATTGGGATTTCTGAAGGTGCTGAAATACAGTTTCAATTAGCAGAATATCAATCAGAATATATCACTGTTTTTACTACAAGGCCAGATACCCTTTTTGGGGCTACATATATTGTTTTAGCTCCAGAACATCCACTTGTTCAACAGATTACTACCGATACATTTTTACCTAAAGTGCAGCTTTATATTCATCAAGCAAGCACAAAAAGTGATTTAGAAAGAACAGAATTATCTAAAGATAAAACGGGAGTATGTACTGGTGCTTATGCTATTAATCCAGCTACTTTAGAAAAAATTCCTATTTGGATTGCCGATTATGTACTTGCTCACTATGGAACTGGAGCAATTATGGCAGTACCTGGACATGATGAAAGAGATCATTCTTTTGCCAAGCAAAATGATTTACCATGTATTCAAGTAGTAGAGCATAGTAATAATGAATTGGTTGATATCCATCAATCAGCATTTACTGAATATGGAATTGCAATTAATTCATCGAATGATGGTACTGTACAATTAAATGGATTGCACACAATAGATGCAAAAAAGAAATGTATAGAATGGCTTGAACAACATGGAATAGGAAAAGGGAAAATACAGTTTCGTTTAAGAGATTGGCTTTTTTCACGTCAACGTTATTGGGGCGAACCAATTCCAATTGTGCATTTTCCCGATGGCTCAAGACGCTCTTTAGACTTAGATGAATTACCTTTAACATTGCCTGAAGTTAAGGAATATAAGCCCGCTGGAACCGGAGAATCACCATTAGCAACTGTAGATTCTTGGATTAATTGGCATGACCCCAAAACAGGGAAAATAGGGAAATTAGAAACTAATACTATGCCCCAATGGGCAGGTTCATGTTGGTATTATCTACGATATACAGATCCTCATAATCAAGACATATTCTGTTCTAAAGAAAAAGAACAATATTGGATGGGTGGAATTCCCGACAGTGGTGGTGTAGACTTATATGTTGGTGGCTCCGAACATGCAGTATTACATTTATTATATGCTAGATTTTGGCACAAATTTCTATTCGATTATCAATTAGTATCTACAAAAGAGCCATTTGCCCGCCTTTTTCACCAAGGATTAATTTTAGGTGAAGATGGACGCAAGATGTCCAAATCACTAGGAAATGTTGTAAGTCCAGATGATATTGTAAAGCTGTTTGGAGCAGATTCTTTACGTTTATTCGAAATGTTTATGGGCCCTTTAGAAGCCACAAAACCATGGGCTGCTAAAGGTGTAGAAGGTGTTAATAGATTCTTAAATAGGGCTTGGAGATTAATTGTTACCGAAGATGGACAATTATCACAGTGTATTAAAAAGAACTATGTTCATCATCCTGAACATGAATACATTCTTCATACTACTATTAAAAAAATAGGCGAGGATATCGAAACTTTAGGTTTCAATACTGCAGTATCTCAAATGATGATATTTGTTAATGAATTTACAGCTTTAGAATATAAGTCTTTAGAAGCTATGAATTCATTCGTAAGACTTTTAGCACCATTTGCCCCACATATTGCCGAAGAATTATGGTCTATTTTAGGAAATACTACAAGTATTTTCACTCATGATTGGCCATTATATGAAGAATCAAAATGTATTCAGTCAACTGTAGAAATTGTTGTTCAAGTAAATAGTAAGATAAGAGCCAGAATATCTGTTTCTGCAGATGCCTCCGAAGATCAACTAGAAACTTTAGCACTTGCTGAAGAACAGGTAAAAAAGAATCTAGAAGGCTTAACTATTAGGAAAAAGATTATTGTTCCTGGAAAATTGGTGAATTTCATCGCAAATTAACTGTATGTTATTTAAACATTTACATTGGATTTCTCATCGCTTTGGAACCTCTTTAAGAAAAAGAGGTTTTATTGCATTTACTAAAAGTGTTGCAACAGGAAGTATTGCAATTGGTTGTATTGCATTATTGTTAAGCTTAGCTGTATTAGATGGTTTTCAAGAATCTTTAGAAAAAAATGCTATTAAGTTTACAGCTCATATAAGAGTTCAATCCTTTAATGGCGAAAAACCAGAAGAATTGCCAGATATAGTTCTTCAATATCCAGGCATTCAATCAATTGAAAAATCTATTCAAAGAGAAGGTCTAATCAGAAAAAATTCTCAAGGTGAAATTGAAGGGGTTCTATTAAAAGGGATAGATGATCAACAAGAATTTAGATTAAGGCCAAAACATAAAGAGGGCGGATCTTTCAATTTTTCTACAGATTCATCTAAAGAAATTATCATAAGCAAAACTTTGGCTGATAAACTTAATGTGTCTACTGATAGCTCGGTGATTTTCACAGTAATGACATTTAATCCTTCACAGCCTAATATTCCTGTTCCGATTAATGCAAAATGTATTATCAAAGGGATATATTCCACTGGTATGGCACAATACGATGATTTATATATTTTTATTCCAAAAACAACTCTTAATACAATAATTGGATTGGATAAACATGAATTTACTCATTATGAAATGATGGCTCATGAAAACTATCCAATAAAAGAATTATCAGAATGGATCCAAGAACAAGTTCCTTATCCGCTTTTTGTTCAAAATGTTTTTGATCTACATGGTGGAATGTTCAATTGGATAGAGCTACAGAAAAAACCAATTCCCATTGTTTTAAGCTTGATAAGTGTAGTTGCAGTATTGAATATTCTGACTTCATTATTAATTTCCGTGCTTGAAAAAACAAGAAGTATTGGCATTCTTCGATCTATTGGCATGAATCAACAGTCAATAATCTTAATGTTTATATGGCAGGGTTTAATTGTTGGACTTTCTGGGATATTTCTTGGATGTGCAATTAGTTTTGGATTATGCTCTTTACAACAACACTATGGTTTGATTACCTTAAAAGCAGATTTATATTTTGTAGATACACTTCCAATTAAGATTTCTGCATGGCATTATTATCTAGTGTGCAGTATATCCCTTCTTTTATCGCTTATTTCAACTTTTATTCCAGCATATATTGCATCTAGAATAGAACCCACTAAAGCTTTGCGATTTTCATAGTCCTTTGATTTTCTTCCACTTCTGTATAGTATAAGAAATAGCCGTTTTTTGATCTACTATTTTATCCGATTCTTGAATGCAATGCCAATTATCTACAGGGAAAGTAAAAAATATATCTGCTTTAGGCTCTATATGGATTCTAGACACATGTACCAAAGAGCAAAAGTCTAGTGTATCTGTAAATAATGTTGCACCCCCAATAATAAAAGCTTTCTTACAATGTAATGTTTGTAATACAGAGCAAGCTTCCGAAAAAGAATCAACAATATAAAGGGCTTCTTGTGTTGGAATTTTTTTTGACGTTATCACAATATGATCTCTACCTGGTAATATTTTCCCAATAGACTTAAATGTATTGTACCCCATAATCATTGGATTATTCATGGTAATAGATTTAAAATATTGCAATTCAGATGGAATATGCCATGGTAGGCCTTGATGTATTCCAAAAGCTCCATTATCTGCTATAGCCATTATTGCTTCAAGTTCAAATGGGGTTTTCATTAGTTTAATGACATAGGAAATACATAATGGGCTGCATTATTATGAAACATTACCTCATCAATTTCTGCATCCATATATCTTTGCATCGGAAACTTAGACAAGCATTCTTCAATTTCTTCCATATCCTCGCCAAACATGATAATCCACAATTTTGTTCTGTCTGCCGATAATGTATATGTAGAAACAATACCTCTACCCATAAGCTTATTTATATAAGCACGCTGAGGAGGTATTAATGAACTAAACTCTGGTGTAAATGTACCAGGTAATGCAACTGTTATCATAAAACATTTCATATAAACCTTTTTTATTCTAAAGCTGGTGAAGAAAAAACCAGCATTTTTTCTCTGGAATATTCTTTAATACTATATGGAATACCACCCCATCCTAATCCTGATGAGTCCCTTCCACCAAATGGCATCCAATCTACTCTAAATGCTGTATGGTCATTTAACATCACAGCACTAGCATTCAGTTTCTTCATGATATAAAATGCAGTATCTGTATTCTTTGTAAATACAGATGCTTGAAAACCAAATTGTAATGCATTGGCTCTTTGTATTGCTTCATCTACAGTTTTATAAGAATATATACATACCACAGGACCAAATATCTCTTTTCTCGATACAGTTGCATCATCTGGAGGATTAATTAATATTGTTGGCATATAGAGGGTTTCAGAGATAGCCTTTCCACCACATGCTAAGATTGCACCTGCCTGAATAGCTTCCAGAACCCACAAATGTATTCTCTGTATTTCTGATGGATGTATCAATGGGCCACCCTCTGTTAAAGGATGTGAGGGGTCGCCTATAATAAATGTATTTGCTAATTTTACCATTTGTTCAGTAAAATCAGAACATATTGAATGATGAACAAATATTTTTTGTACCGAAACGCATACTTGCCCAGAATGATAAAATGCCCCTTTTATTAATGGTTTCAAAGCCGATGTCCAATCCGCATCTTCTGTCATAATTACTGGTGCTATCCCACCATGTTCAAGTGCACAACGGGTTCCCGGAGCCAATAATGAGCGTAATTTCCAACCGATTTCTGCTGAACCAATAAATGATAAAAATGCAATGCGTGAATCTGATACTAATTGTTCGGCAATATGAGATGCACATATAAGGGTTTGACACCATTCTTTGGGCAATCCAGCACTATATATCATGTCTACTAATGTAATACATGATCTTGGTGTAGATCCAGCTGGCTTAATAATTATTGGGGTTCCTGCTGCTATTGCAGGTATCACTTGATGAATAATCAAGTTTAAAGGATGATTAAATGCACTAATCGCAAATACAACTCCAATAGGTTCATAGATAGTAAAAGCAAGTTTCCCTTTAGATGATTCCGTTATTCCCATTGGAATTTGTTCGCCATGCATTGTACGCATTGTATCAATTGCACTTTTTACTCCTTGAATTGCCCTAAATACCTCAACTTTAGAATCATTATATGGTTTTCCACCTTCTTTTACAGCAATTATTGTTAATTCTTCTATCGAGCTTTGCATTAAACTAATAAGCTTTTCTAGTATAGCAATTCTTTGATATGCAGGTAACTGTTTGCTCTGATCCTTAAATAATGTATATGCTATATCAAGCTTTTCTTGAGCTTGCTCAAAAGTCTGTAATGGGATTTCATCTATTTTTTCCCTTGTGAAAGGAGAGTAAATGTGCAGCATGATTATAATACTATATGATATTGATTATTATTATAAACTAAAGATATAAAAAAAAGCGACATATCCTTTAAGACATCGGGAGGCCTTTAAAGATAATGTCGCTATTCTATTTATTATCATTAAAATAATATGCTTTCAATTATTGCTTAACAAGTTCCAAAGAAGCATTTAATTCAACTTCATCACCAACAACTGCTCCACCATTATCTAGCAATTTGCTCCAAGAAACTCCATAATCTTTACGATTGATTTTTCCTGTAACTTTAAAGCCTGCAACGGTTTGTCCCCATGGGCTTTTAGCAATACCACCAAATTTTGCATCTAAAGATACTTTTTTTGTGATGCCATGCATTGTAAAATCACCTGTCAACTTATAGCCATTACCTGATTTAGATAATTTTGCATTTTTCAATGTGATTGATGGATATGTATTTACATCAAAAAAATCTGCACTTTTTAAATGCTCATCACGTTTTGCATCATCAGTATTAATAGAAGCTGATTTGATTGATACATCAATATTAGCATCTGAAAAATCTGCATTGTCTGAAGCTACTTTTACATCAAAATCACCAAATTTTCCATCAGCTTCAGATACAACCATATGGCTTACAGAAAACTTAATAGAAGAATGTGAACGGTCTAAATTCCATTTTGTGTTTTGTGCATTGATGCCAAATACACCAAATACAAAAACAACTGCGATCATTACAAATTTTTTCATAGAAAAAACTCCAAATTGTATAAAAAAGTGAACATTAGTTCAAAGGTATATCTAATAAAAGTATTGTTGAATCTTTTGAAATTTCCAACTTAATTGATGATTTCTCGGTAATTCCTAAGCCATCTCTTCTGTGCAGAACTTTATCTTCTACTATAACTTTACCTTCGATAATAAACATATATAAGCCATTATTTGGTTTCTTCATCGTATATATATATTCTTTATCAACTGTAAATTCTCCTATCGATAAATATGCATCTTGATTAATCCATAAAGAATCATCATCTATATCTGGCGAGACAATAGTTTTAAATGTATTGGTTTTTTCTAATCGACCAAACATTTTTTGATCATATATTGGGGTAATATCTCTATGCTTGGGTAAAATCCAGATTTGCAAAAATTCTACAGACTCAGTACTGCTATTATTACTTTCAGAATGGATAATTCCTGATCCAGCAGACATAATCTGAATTTCGCCTTTTTTGATTATTCCTTTGGTTCCTAAACTATCTTCATGTACCAAAGTTCCTTCTAAAGGTATAGAAATAATTTCCATATTGTCATGGCCATGCCTGCCAAATCCTTCTCCAGCAACTACTTTATCATCATTTAATACTCTTAACACACCAAAATTCATACGTTCTGGATTAAAATAACGAGCAAAACTAAATGTATGATATGTTTCTAACCATCCATGATTGGCATATCCACGAGATTCAGCTGAATGAAATATAGTGCTCATCAATATCCTTCCTTAAACTCTGTATCCAACACAATTAATTTATCACATAATTGAATAAAAAGCGTACACTCTTCTTCTGTATATGCATTACTCAATGCTTGAATGGTTTCCGTCATCTTAGGAAAGATATCTGTTAAAATTTTTCGTCCTTGTTCTGTAATCTTCGTTACCGATAAACGTTTATCTTGTTCAGATTTACAGCGTTCCACATAGCCTAAAGACACCAAGCCATCGATTAATCTTGTAATGTCAGGGGCTTTTTCTAACATTCTACTACTAATTTCACATCTTGCATGTCCTTCTGGATATACTCCATTCAATATCCTTAATATATTATACTGATTGGAAGTTATAGCAAATTCTAAACATGCCTTTTCTAATTGATTTCTTATCATATCGGCACAAACAAGCAAACTAAGTATCACCTCATGCGTAGAGGATTCAAATGTGGTTTGCTTCAAGCGATTATGTAAATGTGTAATTGCCATATACAAACATATGTGTTTAAACATATATGTTGCAACACATATTTATATATTTTCTTTTTTTAATGATAAAGGAAAGATTACTTGATTGGTATTTCTCTTGCACCAAACACATCAACTATATGTTGTTCTATGGTGTTAAGAGGTCTTTGAGGTGGCGGAGGAGGAATTATTTTTTCTTCTTTTTTCAAGAAAGAGGCATTTGAAGATAAAGATTCCAAACCACCTTGATTTTGTGTTTTAGGAATATCATGTACAATATGATCTGTAGGTATGTGAAAAGAGTGAGAATTAGCTGCTTGAGAAATAGATCCTTCGAAATGTATGAGAAGGATATAAGTTGCTTTAAAGAAAGTGGAAATTAATACAGAAATATCTTTAGATCTGGATTGTAATTGATCTGCAATAAATTGCTGTTTAGCATTCAATTTTATAGTATTTTCCTTGAATTGAAGCGAAACTGACTGAAGTAAGATTTGTAAACCTGGATCACAAGTCTTTACAAATGAATCCCAATCTTGAGGAAGACTTGGTATTTCTTTGGAGATTTGATTTGCTACATTAATTAAGTGTTCAGGAGTTTTTTTTTTCTGAATATCTATAATATCATTGCGTGAATGTGTTGCTACAGGAATTGATTTATATTCACCAGACTTAATTTCTTTTATCAAAGCAGAAATTTCTATAGTAGAATCTAGAGAAGCCATTTGGGTTAAAGCAAGTTCGAATCTAACTCTAGGTTGAGTAGCATATCGCAAGCTTTGTTCTGAAATCGAGACAATATTCATTAATCGAAGCAATTGGCTTTGAGTAAAATATGCTGCCTCTTTGATATATATTTCATGATAAATAGAAGAAGTTTCGATGAGTTTTGTAGAGCCAATAGCAAGCACTGTCAATAAATTTCTTAGATGCTCTAAAATGCCATTCATACATTCTTGAATATCATATCCTTTAAGAAGGACTTCATTCGCAATGATAAACATCTCGGCAATATTCCTATCTCGAATAGCTTTTGTAATTCTAAAAAAGAATTCGGTATCAATTAAATGCAAAGCTTGATGAACATCGCTAGAGACAATAGTATTACCACAAAAAGCCCTTACCTGATCGAAAATACTTTGAGAATCACGCATAGAACCATCTGCTTTCCTTGCTATAGCAATTAATGATTCTTCATCAATGGAAATATGTTCATGCACAGCAATTTTGCTAAGTTGGCTAACAATACTATCAATTTCCATTCTACGGAAATCGAATCTTTGGCATCTTGACAAAATAGTTGCAGGAACTTTATGAACTTCTGTAGTTGCAAAAATGAACATTAAATGAGGAGGAGGTTCTTCTAATGTTTTCAATAATGCATTAAATGCAGAAGTAGATAACATATGAACTTCATCGATTATGTAGAGCTTGTACTTACCGTGAACTGGCGGATAACGTGAATTTTCCCTTAACTTTCTGATATCATCTACGCTATTATTAGAGGCACCATCAATTTCAATAACATCGATGGAGCGGCCATCTACAATGTCTTTACAAGATGCACACATATTGCAAGGCTCTGCATCTGGACCGGGCTGTAAACAATTAAGTGCTTTCGCAATAATTCTGGCTGATGTAGTTTTTCCTACACCTCTTGGCCCAGTGAACAAATAAGCATGATGAACTCTTCCAGACAAAATCGCATTTTTTAGCGTAGTAGAGATGTGGTCTTGCCCAACAATCTGTGCAAATGTCATTGGCCGCCATTTACGGGCAGTGACAATATAGTGTTCAGATTGGTTTAGTTCTTGGGACATAATGATATAGATAAGTTTATTGTTTAGACTTCTTAAATGCTTCGATTTTTTCACGAGTATTTATATAATCGTTTACTTCTCTATATGTTTTATCGGGTACAGTCTCAAAAAAATCTGCATCTTGAATATCCAGTGAAAATATAGAAGAAGTAACTGCAACCCATACATTAAATGTTTGGCCTCTACGGCAATATTGTTCTTTTGCAAAAGCCATCGCGATTTCGGGGTCAGGAGCATGTACAGAACCTACATGATTATGATGTCCACCGCTTTTTGATCGAACAAATACTTCATAAGTTTGAAATTGATCAAGTTGTTCTTTTGGGATGAAGGCAGTTTCTGGATTTTCTGGAATGCCTGCCCTGTTAATGCGTGGATCGAGTGATGAAATTGTTGGCATAATACTACTCATCAATATTCAAAAAGGTATATCAAAAGCTTGATATTTAGTACATAATTCTTGCAAATCTACAATATTCATTTCAGTTTCTTGCTGTAATCGGAGTAATAAGGTTTAATTTTGTACTGACAGCATTATCAACATTAGATATGCTTTCTTTAATCTTTAATATATAATGAAAGAAATAGCATGAATTTTATTGATAGCGCAGTTATAGAAGTTAGTTCAGGCAAAGGTGGCAGAGGACATGTTAGTTTTAGAAAAGAAAAATATGTTCCCTTGGGTGGGCCTGATGGTGGTAATGGAGGCAAAGGTGGGGATGTAGTTATTGAAGCAGATAGACAATTAACAACACTTTTAGATTTTCGTTATCAACGTAGTTATGATGCCGAAGATGGTAAAGCTGGAGGATCATCACGTTCTACTGGTAAAAGTGGAAAAGATAAAATAGTTCGTGTTCCAGCTGGAACAGTAATTATAAACTTTGAAACTGGTGAAACATTAGTTGATTTAACAAGAGACAAACAAAGATATACTGTGGCGCGTGGTGGAAGAGGTGGAAGAGGAAACTCGGAATTTACTACATCAGTAAATCAGGCACCTAGAAATGCAGAACCAGGTGAATCTGGAGAAGAACTTAAATTAACCTTAGAATTAAAAATACTTGCAGATATTGGATTAGTAGGTTTTCCAAATGCTGGAAAATCTACCTTAATTTCTGTTATATCAGCTGCAAAACCTAAAATTGCCGATTATCCTTTTACCACTTTAGTTCCAAATTTAGGAATGGTATATGTTGGAGAAGAACGCTCTTTTACAATAGCTGATATTCCAGGATTAATAGAAGGAGCCCATGAAGGAAAAGGTTTGGGAATACAATTTTTACGTCATGTAGAAAGAACAAGACTATTAGTATTCCTGTTAGATGCAATGAGTGGAGACCCCGTTACCGAGTATACTGTACTTTGCCAAGAATTAGAAAAATATAATCCAGATATGTTATTAAAACCAAGGATTATATGTATAAGTAAAATGGACACAGTTACCCAGCCAGATAGAGATATATTGGATACATTGAACTTTGCACATAGTGGCGATTATCCAATAATGCAAATTTCTGCTGTTTCTGGTGAAAAAATTGAAGATCTTAAAAAAATGATGTGGGCAGTACTAAAAAAATCATGGGAAGAAGAATCGAATTAAGAAGCGACCCCGAGAGGACTCGAACCTCCGACATCAAGTTTAGGAAACTTGCGTTCTGTCCAGCTGAACTACGGGGTCTAATTTAATGAATACGCTCATCTGCTTGTAAAAGCAATCGATACATTGAATGATTAGATTCGGGCTGATGAAACATAATAGCAATTATCAACAAAGATAATGCATGTATATCTGCTTGATACAAATTCATTAATGCTCCCCTATCAATTATCTGCTCTATGTGCTCTTGTTTTAGGATGCCCAATTCCTGATATTGAACTAATAAGCCCCAGGCCTCGGGCGAAAACACTTCTTTTTCTATATCATTAAGAATTCTATGTTTGAATGAAGTTTCACTAGTTTGAGACCCAATGATAAGATTTCCGGCTTCAATCCTTTCGGCAATCCAGCTAAGTGCAGTTGATATTTCTACAACAGTAAAACCTCTCCTTTCTAATTCCTGCAGTTTGTCTCCAGAAGGTTGTCCACCAATTTGCATATGCTGTAAAAATTCAGCTATAATTTTGATAATTCTTTCGTACATGAGATGCCAGATTTATTAGATTAAGATTGACCAGCATGCATATACTTTGTTTCGAGTGTACTCATTATTTTCTTTTCTTCTGGCGTTGCATCATTATATCCTGCTAAATGCAATGCACCATGAGCAGCCAATCTTAAAATCTCTTCAGTTAATGTTACACCAAATTCAACCGCTTGATTACGTGCGGTGTCTGCACTTATGTAAACCTCTCCTTCCAAAGGGTTCTCGCTTAAAGGAAAAGTAATTACATCTGTAGTATAATCATGTTGTAAAAATTCAAGATTTAATTCATGGATTTTTTCATCTGTTACAATGATAACATTAATCTCTGCTTCCTTTATTCCTTCACTTGCAAATACACGGCGAACCACTTCTTGAATCTTTGTACGAGGAACAGGCTTTTGATTAGATTCATTAAATACCTGTACTTGTATTTTATTATTTCTTGAACTCATAGAACCATACACTCCGCAATATAAATGAATAGTATGTCGGCCGCATTCTTCAAGGAATATTCAGTATCAACATAAAAATTAAATATGATGATTATAGTCTGCTTAATGCAACTTGTAAAAAATGTGCGTAAACAAACTACATAGTATAAGATCCCCACCAACAAGGCTTTATATATACTTGCAATTGTCTAAAAAACCTTAATAATCACTATCAATATGCAAAAATACGATAATCTTTGTTATTTATACTCTCATGATAACAGTATTCTTTTTTAACATTACAAATGAATCCCCTAAAACCGCTTAAAATTTTGTTATTTTTGCAACTTGCTTTTTTTTTGAATTGTAATTACATTATTGGTTTTTTCTACTGTTAATGATGGTACCATGCATACAATTACATCGCTTCGTGCAAAAGAAATTTTACAGTCTTGCAGTGGCTCTACTATAGCCGTTGTAGGAGACATCATGTTAGATAAATATTTTTGGGGAAGCGTAACAAGGATTTCACCAGAAGCACCTGTGCCTGTAATTGATTTAGAGCATGAATCATTGCATTTGGGTGGCGCAGCAAATGTAGCAGGAAATCTTAAAGCATTAGGAATCAAACCTTTACTTTGTGGTATTGTAGGTTCAGATACTTCAGGACATTCCATATTAGACATCTTAAAAGAAAATGGGTCTTCAGCCAATGGTATTGTATGCTTAGAAACTAGGCCTACAACGGTTAAAACTAGGATTATAGGGAATAATCAACAAATGGTTCGATTAGACAGAGAAGTAAGAACCGATATTACAAATCAAGAAGCAGACATTATATTACAAACACTTAAAGAAGCAGATCATTTATCTGGAATTATTCTTGAAGACTATAATAAAGGAGTAATGACAGAATATATGATTCATCATATATGCGCTTTTGCTTTAGAGCATCAAATCCCCGTTTTTGTTGACCCAAAGTTTAGACATTTTTTTTCTTATCAATATGTTGCTTTGTTCAAACCAAATAAGAAAGAGGCTCAAGAAGCTTTGGGATATGCTTTAACATCAAACGAAGATATCATAAAAGCAGGAAAAGAATTATTGTTAAAACTTCATTGTCAAAATGTGCTTTTAACACTTGGGGAAAAAGGAATGATGTTATTCGAACAAAATGGCGCTATATCTTCTGTGCCTACAAGGGCAAGAAAAATAGCTGATGTTTCTGGTGCTGGCGATACTGCAATTGCTACATTGGCAGCTGCGGTTGCAGGTGGTGCAACCATGCAAGAGGCTGCTATTATTAGCAATTTTGCAGCTGGTTATGTTTGCGAATTACCTGGTATAGTTTCTATACAACCAAATCAATTAATAGAAGCAATACAATTAGATGAAGAATAATCTCAATGAGTAAATTCATACAGCCAGATATTAGCGTTTTAGATATAACAAGTCCTTTAAATCTACATTTTTCTATAAGTGAAATATTTCATTCATTGCAAGGAGAAGGTTTAAGGGCGGGTGAACGTTGTGTTTTTATACGCTTACAAGGATGCTCTTTACGTTGTTCTTGGTGTGATACCGCATATGCTTTAGACCACAATAAAGGTGGTTTTGATATGGTAGGTGAAGAAATAGTATCAAAGATAAATGAGTTTAATTGCAATTTTATAGAGTTTACCGGCGGTGAGCCATTAGAACAAGTTAATATCTATCCATTAATGACATTATTATGCGATAAAGGATATACTGTGGCAATCGAAACAGGTGGACATATTAATACTCAATTTGTAGATAAAAGGGTAATAAAAATCATTGATATGAAATGCCCAGATTCTAAAATGAGTTCTTTAAATAATTATGAAAATCTGCACTTAATTAATGCTCATGATGAGATAAAATTTGTCCTTGCTTCAAGAACAGATTATCAATGGGCAAAACAGATCATAGAGCAATATCAATTAATCAACAAATGTAGTGCTGTGCTTTTTTCATGCGTATTTAATCAATTAGCATTTGCCGATCTTGCAGCATGGATACTTGAAGATAGACTTAATGTGAAAATGCAATTACAAATGCACAAATTTATCTGGGACCCCACGGCCAGAGGAGTATAAACACACTTTATAAAGGTAGCATTGCAAAAGTTGAATCAGCTTGTAATTCATCTAAAAATTCAACTGTAAATGTGCCCTCAGCAGACGAAAAGCAACGCAAAAGCAAGGTTTGCATAGAATCAACTTCTTTTGCAGATACTATTGCTTCTTTACATGCAGACATCATTCCCTGTATAAGAGTGCCATTTTGAACAGAAAAACCAAAATCAGCACCATTTACATCACCAAATGATGGAACTGCTTTAACAATAACTTCCGAACACATTGCAGTATTCATTTATCAACTCTAATTGTACATATACTTGAGTTGAATAGTTAACGCAATTACAATGCCAAAAATATGGAACAAAGAACATCGCTGTTTGAGACAATGAAAAAAAGATCTTTACATTCTAGAAGTTTAACACAAACTCCTGAGCAATTACTGTTTCAATTAAATTTTGATGAACATGGGGCTTATTTACGTATAATCGATGAAGAAAGGAAAGAAATTGAGCCAGATTCAAAAGCATATAAAGGGCCGATACGAGAATTTTTAGAAGCAGTAGATGCCATTATATTAAAATCTGCTTTCAATATAAATTGGGATAAACCTTCCGGCAGAATCTATTTTGCAGAACACGATCATCTTATTTGGCTTCTTAGAAAATGCCCAAATGTTATAGATGCTGCGATGCGTCACATTCAGTTTGCTTCAGAAGATATAAAAGGGCAAATACACGTTTCAATTCAGCCTCATGAAGCTCAATATGAAACAAATTTCTATATATTATATAAAAGAAAAATTATTAGCCCTGTTATGGCGCTTACAGTTAATAGCGTCTATTCAAATGGGAAAATTTATGAGATTTATCCTACTGGTGGCAAACCTCAATTATTGAGACTATTTCAAACATTGATTTTTCCCCATGAATTAGAACACTATCTCTCATTACTTTTGTCGGCCTATCCAGGTATTCATATTGCCTACAAAAAATACAAAGTAGAAGAAGGTGAAATCCGTTCTACTTTCCCTAGTTTGTTTTTTGAAAAAGTTGATTCTGATAATACCCTTTATCTACGAATGTCTCAGTCTATACCAGAAACAGAACCAACTTTGATGGAACAATATGATATTCAAAGATATGTTTCTGTAAATGATACTGAAAAAAGAATACTTATAAGCCGAATACAAGAAATAGATTTAACTGCTTTTGTAGAAAATTTATCTAAAAAGTTAAACCACATAAAAAAAATTGCAAGAACTTCATCTGATTTTATTGTTGATGGTACTTTGTTCATCATTCATGAAGAATTAGCAAGAGAATTTATTAGAAAAGAATTACCATTATTAGTTGATGAATTTGCTGTTTTTGGAGCTGATAATTTAAAATCTTATAAAATTAAATCTGTCAATCCTACTTTGTCTGTAAATTTTAGCCATGGAATAGATTTCCTAGAAGGAGAAGTTGATGTTATTATTGATGAAGAGCATTTTACATTATTTGATGCTCTCACTTTTTATAAGCAACATGGTTATGTGCAACTTTCTAATGGCACTCAAGCAATACCCAATGTCGACTATATGCGAAAATTGGAAAGGATATTTTTTAAACATAAAAAGAAGGTAAAACTCTCATTTTTCGATTTACCAATCATCGAAGATTTATTAGAAGAAAATGCCGCTGAAAAATCTTTTCCTTATGCAAAATCTATTTTTAGGGGTTTTACAACATATCATAAAGCAAAGTATAAAGTGCCCACTCTGAATGCAGAGTTAAGGCCATATCAAATACTTGGGTATAAATGGCTTAGATATTTACATGAGCATAATTTAGGGGGCTGCTTGGCCGATGATATGGGGCTTGGAAAAACACTGCAAACAATAGCATTATTAGCCTCGATTTATCCCGAAGCACAAAAAAGCACATTAATTGTAATGCCCAAAAGCTTGCTGTTTAATTGGGAACAAGAATTGCAAAAATTTGCTCCTAATATTAAATATTATACCTATTATGGACAATACAGAGATTTGGAATTAGCCGGCAAAGCAGAGGTAATTCTAACAACATATTCAGTATTAAGACATGATATTCAACATATAAAAGAAAAAGAATTTCATGCCATAATACTTGATGAATCACAAAATATCAAAAACCTAAATTCAAGAACAGCAAAAGCAGCAATGCTATTACATGGTAAGTTTAGGCTTGCTTTAAGTGGTACACCCATAGAAAACAATATTGGCGAATTATATTCGCTTTTTAGATTTTTAAATCCAGCAATGTTTGGTTCATCAGAAGAATTTTCTAGGCTTTATGCACTTCCAATTCAAAAAGAAAATAGTAAGGATGCTGCCGCAGAATTAAGAAGAAAAATATTCCCATTTATTCTGCGAAGATTGAAAAAAGAAGTAGCCAAAGAATTACCAGACAAAATAGAACAAACCCTTTTTGTTGAAATGTCTCCCGAACAAGCTACTTATTATGAACAAAGAAGAAATTTCTATTATCAAACCATTAGAGAAGAAATTGTTAATGAAGGGATTGAAAAGTCTCAATTTCATATATTGCAAGCACTTAGCGATTTAAGACAAATTGCTTCTTCTCCTGAAGTAAAAACAGAAGGGAAAATTATTTCTCCAAAAAGAGAAATTCTTATTGAACAAGTGCAAGATGCTGTATCAAATGGACATAAAGTTCTGATTTTTACTAATTATCTTGGTGCTGTAGAATGTATCACTCAAGATTTGCTATTGGCTAATATAGGCCATGTATCGATGACGGGGGCTTCTACTAACAGACAAGATATCGTGCATGTATTTCAGACAGATCCTGATATAAAGGTATTTGTTATGACATTAAAAACTGGTGGATTGGGCTTAAATTTAACAGCTGCTGATACCATCTTTATGTATGATCCTTGGTGGAATATTGCGGCTGAAAATCAAGCAGTTGATAGATCTCATAGAATTGGACAGCATAATACTGTTCTTAGCTATAAGCTTATTGCAAGAGGAACAATTGAAGAAAAGATATTACGCCTTCAAGAAAAAAAGAAAGAACTTTTTGATGCAATAATTTCTACAGATTCTGCATCATTAAAATCGTTAACAGAAGATGATATCGAATATATTTTGGGTAAGGAGTCAGATGATGAAATCTAAGCAAACACAAAAAGAAGAGTTTTTAGCTCTATCAGCTGAAATTGTTGAACACTTTAGTATTGGGGAGTTAAATCTTATTTATAATGAATATCTACGAGGGCAGATAATCATTCGAGCTAATAATAAAGCTTTACAGCAGTTTTTACACATGGCAAAATCAAATATATATCCATCTAAAGATGAGATTGCGATGATTTTAACCCATCTTATTATTGAACCAAAACTGTTAAAAGATTTTATCAAGTTTATCCCTCAACATGTACTAGATCTTATGCAAAATGTGGTGTGGACAGGTGCAGTTCCTGCAGCAAATCCAGACATAAAAAGGGTTGAAGATATTACTACATTACAATTTTCAGAGGATTCTGTACTTCCTTCTCATGCTATTGCCAGACCCGAATACTCTCTTATGGCAATTCAGGAATTTCATCCTCCAATGAATAGAAATATTCAAAGGATTCAAACTCCACGTTTTTTAAATGTATGGTTTTATCTTCCTCCTTTAATGACAAAGGCCTTAAAAAGGTGTATTGATTCCCCAGAACCTTCTATTTTTGAAATCACAAATCATTCAGATGAATTTCTTGCTAGTTCATTTTATTCTTATCAAAACAATGAAAGAACTTCCGAAGTATTTACTGAATTATCAGCCGCTGTGCTTCATGAAATTAGCCCAGAGGAAATAAATATCCCAGGTGCATTATTAAGGAAAAAAGCAAAATCTATCATAAACCTGTACGATTTGCCAGAATTTTACCCCAATATTGCCGAATATGATACTTTTTCTTTCCAATATTTATCCTGGCTTATCATTCATGTTTTTGAACATAATAAAACCGATATACCTTCAGGTTTTGAAGCAATTCAATATTGCTACAAGGAATTAATAAACGGAAATCTTCCCATTAAAGACTTTCTTCTACACTTTTTACATGATGATAATCATCCAAATAATAGTGTAGAATTTATGGGCTCAATTACCCATACATTGCAATTAATGCAATCTAATAAGTGGATTCAAGTTGATTCTATGATTATTAGATCATTTATGCATGGTCATGTGCCGCCATTCTATAATTCAGAGCCTCTTCCTGATGATGGTGCATTTTTAGAATTATCATCACTTGAAAAACCAATTTTAGACCCAATAGTTATCAGAGAAGCAATTCATCCCTCATTGTTTAAAGGTGTTTTGGCTATTCTAGCAAGTCTTGGAATAATAGATATTCTATTACAAAAACCTTCTCATTATCAATATCAGTTAAAAAATACTAGATATCTTACTATTGCAGATGGAATTATGTATGTACGCCTAACTGAAATGGGTGAATATATTATTGGAAAGAAAAAGCCTATTGCCACTAAAAAGAAAAGCACTCATAATGATTCTTATCTTCTTGATAATAAAAGACTTATAATAACCATTAAAGGTGATTCTTCGCATCGCAGTATAGCATTATCTCCATTTGCATCCCCGATGGGAACACACATTTTCTCTTTAAATCCTACAACTTTTCTAAAGGGATGTCATTCTATAAGTGATATCGAAAGAAAAATAGTCCAGTTCAAACAAATCATACATCAAGATTTACCCGATCATTTCACTCAATTTTTTCAGCAATTATTAGAAAAAGCAAATCCATTAATACCAGAACCCTTAGATATTGTTTTTAAATTAAAAAACCAAGGTGCTATCGCAGAGCTCTTTGCCCAAGATTCAATATTAAAATCTCTTGTTAAAAGAGCAGAAGGTTTCAGAATAATTATTGCTAAAAGTGATGTGTTTAAGTTAAAGAAAAGATTAGAAGAATTAGGATATTTTATGGAGTAATTCTGATATGAAATACACTATAATATTTATTTAGTTTTCAGGCTTTTACCTATCTTAATTTTACCTATTTTACAATATGGATGCTTTTTGGATAATATTAACTGGATCAATTACCGCTATAGCTTGTGCATTGGCAGGTACTTTTTTAGTGCTTCGTAAAATGTCTATGCTAAGCGATGCAATTTCCCATGCTGTCTTACCTGGAATAGTATCTGCATTCCTACTTACTGGATCTAGAACTGGTTTTCCTGTACTTATTGGTGCTGGAAGTGTTGGTTTATTGAGTTCATTTCTGATTGAATATCTACATAAAAGGGGCCGTGTACAATCCGATGCTTCTATCGGCGTAACTTTTACTTGGCTTTTTGCCTTGGGAATTATATTGATATCTACTATGGGTGGCAATATAGACATAGATCCTGATTGCGTGCTTTATGGTGAAATTGCCTATGTACCCTTGGATTTATTTTCTATTGGCAATATCCTTATTCCACAAGCTTTAATTTCTATGGGTAGTGTCTTATTACTTACTCTCATCATTATTTTCATAGCATTTAAAGAATTAACAATTTCAACATTTGATCCAGAACATGCTCAATCTATAGGAATAAATACCACCATGTGGCATTATATTCTTATGGGATGTGTTTCTTTTATTACTGTTGCTGCTTTTGATGCAGTTGGGGCTATTATTGTTGTAGCTTTATTTACTGCTCCACCAAGTGCAGCTTTATTATTAAGTTCAAGATTATCTTCTGTATTGATACTTGCTTCTGTATTTGGTGTAATTGCTGCAATAGCGGGCTATTTTTTAGCTATATGGATGAATGGTTCTATTGCGGGTGCTATGGCCCTTATCACAGGAATCGAAGTGCTGTGTGCAATTATCATTTCTAGAGTCAAATTACAGTTTCATTCTTTGGCTAAACAAAAAATGATTGAAATATGATAAAAAAACATCTGTATATACTCTTTATCATCAGTATAGTTTTCTGCAACTATTTTAATAGTAATGCGCAGTCTCAATACTGGGAAAAAGTAAATATTCCTGCTGGTTATTCTAATAATTATTGGCTAGATATTTTCTTTATGCCTAGCAATAAACAATTAGGATGGATATGCGGTTATAATGGAAAAGTAATTAAAACTATTGATGGTGGAGCAAGCTGGACGGGCTATAATGTAGATCTTGGAAGAAATCCTATGCTGGAAAGTATTCATTTTCCTAGTATTTCTATAGGTTATGCATCTGGTACTCAAGGTATTTGGAAATCTCAAGATGGTGGCGCAACATGGGCGGAAATTACACCAGCAGCTGCCAATAATTTATGGGGCTGTTATTTTCCAACAATTGATACAGGCTTTGTTATTGGTGGTGGTTGTGGTATGGCCCAGCAATTTTTTAAGACAACAAATGGTGGGATTTCTTGGACGGTATTCACTGCAAATGCACCTAATATAGGTTTATGTGATTTAATTCTTGAACCCGGTAAAGATACCGGTTATGCCTCTGGAAGTGGACATATTTGGAGAACTATTGACAAAGGTACAACTTGGGCATTGTTTTCTCAATCTAATACCGTAAATGCATGGCAAGAAGAGCTTGCTTGGCTAGATAATTCATTTCTTGTCCCTTTTTCTGGAACAACTTGTGCTGGTGGAGGTGCTGGTGGGGGCATGTGTTTTACAACTGATTTAGGGAATAGTTGGACTCGCTTTTCTACTCCTGCATCAATGTTTGGAACATATTTAACATCACCCACTACAGGCTGGGCTTGTGGCACCAATCAAGGTGTTTATTATACAAGCGATGCTGGAAAAAATTGGGAGAAAAGAAATTGCGGAACAAATGGCAGTTTAGATGATATTAAAATGTTTTCTGACACCGAAGGTTGGGTAGTAGGAGAAGGTGTTTACACATTAAAAAATGCTAAACAAATAGTATCACCAAAACCTGAAATCAATTTTGGATCTTTATGCGTTCTCTCATCTAAAGTAGATACTATTACTATAACTAATTATTCCTTTAATGGCACAATTGCTTCATTGGCTGTATCGGGGCCCGCTGCAAGTGATATAACATTATCTGCTTATACGGTAATTTTAGGCTCATGCGAAACAAAAAGAGTAATTGTCCAATGTAATCCTCTTGTATCCGGAATCAGAACTGCTGATATTGGAATTACTTTTAGCGATCCACTTAATTCTCAAACAATCAGGGTGAACGCTTTAGCAAATGAAATTTCCTCTGGAAAGGATACTGTATCGGCAGATTCCATCTCTGTTGGTTATACCAAGGATACTTCAATAGTATTTACTAATAACACAAATATTCCTATAACTCTTACAGCAATTAAATTTCTAGATAATTTTTCTACTCAACTTGTTCTTTGGAATAAAGCATTACCATTAGTGATCTTGCCAAAAGACTCTGTAATTATTCCTTATAAAGTATCAATGACAGATACTGGTTGGGTATATCAAAGATTCTCATTTTTATTTGGATTATGTGATAAAACTATAACTGTTAAAAGTTATGGTATAACACCAGTAATATCAACTCCTTATGATTTTACTGTATTATCTAAATGTACCACAAACTCCGATTCTACTCTGTATATCAGCAATGTTGGAAATGCACCTCTATATATAGATAAGCTAAAAATTACTGGAAAAGATGGAGCATATTTTTTGATCAAAAATTCTCCTTTATTGCCATTTACTATACTTCCAAAACAAAAGATGCCTATTACTATCCAGTTTTTAAGGCCATCTTCTGATACTATGTCTGTACTTTTCGCTTCACTTTTTGTATATCATTCAGATACCCTAGGTAATAGAACTTCGCCTAAAGAAATTCTTCTATTCGGTAAACCAGGTTATGCATTTGTAAAATCTCAATTACAAACTGTATTTGCTGGTAAACACTGTGTTCAAAATAAAGGAAGGGCTGCTGCTATAGTATATAAACTTGGATTAGGCGCTGCAGCAATCTCTTCCATACAATCCTCATTAGGAATAGCTAGCATTGTAAGCCCTCAGAAATATCCATATAATGTATCTGATACTGGGCAGATTGAGATATCAACTTCTGTATCTACTCCGGGATTGTATTCAGATACACTCACTTTTGTTTCTGGTCCTTGCAAAGAAATAACCAAACTGATTGTAAAAGGTGAAGCCTATTATACTGCTTTTTCTTTTGCACCAGATACGACTCTTACAGCTACCGTAGATCAGGGTAAATCAACGGATATAGAATGGAATATTATTTCTACCGGAACAGCAGATGCAGATATAATAAGAATGCGACTAAAAATTAATCAAGAAATACAATTATCTACTTCATTACCTTCACCTTCTTATTTAATACCAGGTGCTAAAGGAATTGTTAAAGCTACTGTAAAACCAGGCGCAAGTGACACCGTATTAATTGATACTATATGTATTGATGCTTCTAATATTTGCCCATATTCTCAATGTTTTCCTATTAGAATTACTATTAGACAAGCTAGCCTAAGTTATTCAGATACTTCACTGGCTTTTTCTATAACATGTAAAAATAAGAGTCAACTAGATACTTTATGGATTGCCAATTATGGGCAATTACCAGATACACTTCTTGCTGCTAATCTTATACCTGTTAATGGGCCTGTATCTACATTTTCTATTACACCTATTCCTTTTCCTTATCCTCTACAACCTTTAGATTCTATTCCTATTATTATTAGTTTTAATCCCCTTAAACAAGGTAATTATTCTGCACAATTAGATATTCTTACTGCCGCTGAAAAAAGAGTTAATGCTCCATCTGATACTATTCTTATATCCGGCTTTTGGCTTGCTCCAGTAATATCAACTAATATATCAAATCACGATTTCGGACTTCACGAACAATGTTCGAATGATAAAAGCTTTACAATTACTTTTAATAATCAAGGCCTAGCTTCTGATACATTATCTGTTCTTCCCTTTAATAACATTGCTTTATCTGCAAATACAAATCTTCTCTTTATTAAAGACTCATCTAATAATACTATTACTATCAACTATTCACCTAATAAAACATCTTTAGGAATATGGTATGATACACTTACTTTAGTTAGCAACATATGCGGTAATATTATTAAAATCCCCTTACAAGGTGAAATCGATATTGCTTCTTTATTGTGTGTTCCTAGTGCTGTTAATTTTGGACAAATCTTAAAAGATGACTCATTATCTCAAATAGTAGAGATAAAAAATAATGGAAGATTCTCTGTAAATATTAACTCAATCTCTTTATTATTTAATATAACCGAATATTCGTTCTCTTCGAATATTACACTTCCATATTTATTATTGCCAGATAGCAGTATTATTATAACTGTAAAAGCTAAAGGTTTAACTGAAGGAACACAACCTATTGATTCTCTTGTAGTTACAGGACAATCTAGCTGTGAAATCAAAGCTAGATGCCCTATACAAATGACGGTACCTAAAGAAGAATATACCGCAATAATAAGAACAGAGAGATATACATTCAATTATGGCGATACTAATCAAATTGCAGTTTCTTTACAAGGTGATATTAGTAAAGCAAGAATACAAAATCTTGATTTTTCACTGCACTTAGATGCTAAATTATTTGAAGTAAAAGAAACCAATCCAAAGGCAATATCATTTATTGGCGATAGTACAATTAGGTGGTCTATACCTGCAAAAGACATCCCCTTATTAGGAGGCATTATTGCCACCATTAAGGGTAAATGCTTGATATCTAGTCCTAATGAATGCGATCTACTTATTGACTCTATAAAAGCCGAAACGAATAGATCTGTATCGATTGATATGATAAATGGTCATTTAACAATATCGCCATACTGTAATAATATGTCATTTGGTTTAATGAATCGCTCACTATTTTCATTAAAAGTTGTTCCATTACAGCAATTTAGTTCATCTGTAAAATTAGTATATAAGTCTACTGGGGAAGAATCTATTTATGGTGATATGAATCTATATAATATTCAGGGAGCATTATTATTTAATACAAGGCTTCAAGCCAATAGTGTTGAGAAAGAATATATTATTCCATATCAACTTCTTTCTGGTGCCTATTTTATTGAGTTAAAATCAGCAGACGGTATAATTCAGCATAATATGATTTTAGTAACTGAATAAAGTAATAGTACTAATTGCTATGATTATAAAGAGTGAATTTACGATTGATATTAATACATCAGATTTTATTTCAGGAGATATATATCGAGCGAATAATGCTCCTGAATTAAAGCCTATCATATTGATAATTCATGGATTTAAAGTACATAAACAGTGGGGATTTTTTCCATATATCTGTGATTACTTTGCTCAATATGGAGCAATCGCAATCTGTTGCAATCTATCTTTGAATGGTTATGGAACCGAAAGTGATACATTGATGTATCCGCATAAATTCGCATCGAATACTATCACAAGAGAATTATCAGATATACAAAAAATTATGGAGTTTATACAAAAAAAGGGGGAAGGAACATTAGAAGATTGGGACGGAAGAATCTTTATACTAGGTCATTCTAGAGGTGGGGCTTTATCAATTTTAACGGCCAGAGATTTTCCAATAATTAGCAAAGTTGCCGTGTGGAATTCAATAGCCAGATTTGACCGTTTTTCTGCAAGGCAAAAAGCATTATGGAGAGAACAAGGATATATAACAGCAGAACATTATAAATCACCAGATTCACTATGTATTAATAGTACATATTTAGACGACTTAGAGTTACACAAAGACCGTTTTTCTATTATATCTGCTTTAAGCAATACACACATCAGTTTGCTGATTATTCATGGAGAGCAAGATATAACTGTTTCTAAAACAGATGCAGAAGCATTAGCATCTGCTTCAACACATCTTTTTGGATTAAAGATAATACCATCAACAGGCCATACATTTGGGATACGCCATCCATTTTCATCTAGTACAAAAGCACTAGAACAAGTACTAGAAATAACAAGAGGGTTCTTTTTATCATGAAATATATGTTTTTTTTATTGTTATTAATTGCAGGTTGCGAACTCATTCGAATCGGCCCCAATAACAGTGGAGTCATAATTCCTAGCAGAGAAACCTCTATAGGTTCTGTCTATTTATTTAAAGCCGAATTAGATAGTAATAATTCTCATGCGGCAGTTCAGATATTAGCAAAATCTGATGGGACTAAATATTTAGCAAAAGAGAGATATGAAATGCAATCAGAAATGGAAAGATTAGGAAGAATATTAGCTAATCGAACTATCTCATTATATAGAACCGATACATTACAAAATGATTCACATAAAATCATATTAGAATTTGATTATTTGAAAACATATATTTTTACAACAAAAAAAATTGATAATCAATGGTATATAGTTGACATACAAAATGACAAACAATAATTTTCCATTAATTATGGGCATTATTAATGTAACGCCCGACTCTTTTTCTGATGGCGGCTTACATTTACAAGCTGATTCTGCAATTAATCATGCATTGTTATTAGCAAGCCAAGGGGCAGATATTTTAGATATTGGTGGTGAAAGTACTCGGCCAGGTGCAATTTCTATATCAGTCAAAGAAGAATTAAACAGAGTGATACCTGTAATACAAGGGATTAGAGACGCTGATTGCGATTTACCTATTTCTATAGATACCATTAAACCAGAAGTTGCAATAAAAGCAATTGAAGCAGGAGCAACTATAATTAATGATATAAGCGGATTGGCATTAGGTACAGAATTAGCATTAATAGCTGCTGAATATAATGCATCATTAATTATTATGCACAGCAAAGGGACGCCAAAAACAATGCAAATCAATCCATATTATCAAGATATTGTACAAGAAATTGCTTCTTTTTTAGTAGAAAAAGCACACATAGCAAAGGAATGTGGTGTCAAAGATATTATTCTAGATATCGGTATAGGATTTGGTAAAACAGTAGATCATAATTGGCAATTATTATCTTCATTATCAACTTTTGCTACCTTAGGATATCCATTAATGCTTGGCATTTCCAGAAAATCCTTTATTGGAAAAAGCTTACTGATAGATACTCCAGCCGAAAGAGATATAACAACTGCTTTATTGCATGCAATGTTACTTAATACAAAGATGCATATACTTAGAGTTCATAATGTTAAGCTAATAGATCAATTACGAAAACTGCATTCATTATTGGAACAGAATAAAAACACAAAAGGATAAAATTATGATGAATAAATATGTGAATTCTTTATCTATACAGGCATTGTTGATATTCATAGGCTCAGCATTCTTATATATCATTACAATGTTACCAGATTTAGGCTTTACAGATTCTGGAGAATTAGCAGCAATATGTAGCACTCTGGGTATTGCTCATCCAACAGGATATCCACTATATACAATATTGGGATTTATCACAACCAAAATTCTTCCATTTTCACCAGTGTATAGTCTTAACCTATTTGCAGCCTTATGTACAGCAGCATCAGCTGGTATAATGTTTATTATAATAAAAGAAATATTAGAAAAACTATATGGAAAATTGACAATACATCTGATGATTTCAGTAGGTACTTCTCTTACATTTGCTACAGCTGCAACTGTGTGGTCTCAAGCATCTGGATTGGAAGTATATTCATTACAATTAGTACTTATTAACCTATCAATACTGATATTTTTGAAGGCAGTATGGCTTAATCAGAACAAACATCTTTGGATATTATGGGGCTTTTTAATTGGATTAAGTTTTACAAATCATGGGACAACTATTTTACTTGCCCCAGCCATGATTTTTGGATATTTCTATGATTGGAAAGACAATAAAATTCATATTAATAAACAGAAATGGATACAATTATCTTCTATCATTATCCCTTTCTTGATTGGTTTATCCCTCTGGCTTTATTTACCTATTAGAAGTTCTCAAGATCCACTATTTAATTGGGGAGAAGTGCATCGCAATTGGGATAAGTTTATCTATCATGCAATGGGAAAACAATATCAGGTTTGGATGTTTAAAGAAGGCACATCTGCTATAAATTTTCCAATTTTATGGAAATTATTACCTGCTAATTTTGCCTGGATTGGTATAATTCCTGTAGTATTAGGAATCTATTCTATATGGAAGAAAAGTAAAGGATTATTCTTGTTTTTAACTTTACTGATTATTGGAAATCTATTCTATTCTTTACAATATCAGATTCATGATATTGACACCTATTTTCTAACATGTTTTATTGCGCTTTTTGTGTTTTTTGCAGTAGGTTTATATGTTTTACTTAACAATAGGCAGCAATTTGTATGGTTAGTGATGATATTTCCAATGATCAATGTGGGATTAAATTGGACAAATAATAATCATCAAGATGATAGGACAGTTCCTGCATATACAACATTAATGACATCAAGTATGGAAAAGAATGCTGTGATCATTAGTTCACAGTGGGACTATTTTTGTTCCGCATTTTGGTATAAGCAATCGGTGGAACATTATAGACCAGACATAATATTAATAGAGCAGGAATTATTAAGAAGAACATGGTATCCTCATTTTCTAGTTAAAATGTATCCTGAATTGAATAAGTCTAAACAGAATATAGAGATATACAATCAAGAATTAGAGAAATTTGAACAAAATCAAGAGTATTCAGGTGTCGAATTACAATCTAGATATGAGCAATTGATTAATTCTTGGATAGACCAATCGATTGAAAGTGGACGTCCAGTTTATATTACAGCAGAAGTATTACAGCAAGAGCCAAAAGTGGCAGCTTTATATGAAAAAATTCCACAAGGATTAGCTTTTAAATTAGTAAAGCAAAAGGCTGATGGGATGCCCGTTTTACCTCTATCTTCGCATAAAATGGATATAACTGATTTTACTGCATCAATCAAGAATAGAAAAGGACATCTATACGATGGAATCAAGCAGATGGCGGCAAATCAAATATTAAATATGGCTCAATATGCTTGGATGACAAGTCGTATGAAAGAAGCAACAGAATTCCTACAAAAAGCAGAGCGCATTGATCCAAAAAACCGCATCTTATTACAATTAAAACAAGCAATAGAAAATAATCCCAAAGGTGTAGTTCAAAAACCTTAACCATTCCAATATTGTCTATCTAAACTTCTATACTGAATAGCTTCACTTATATGAACTGTTTTGATAGAATCAACCCCTTCTAGATCTGCAATGGTTCTAGATACTTTTAGTATTCTATCATAAGCTCTTGCAGATAGCCCCAGTTTATTCATAGCAGTTTTTAATAATTGCTTAGACATATCATCTAGAACACAGAATGTTCGTAAATCAGAAGGCAGCATATCTGCATTTTTATAACAGTCTTGTCTTTTGTAAAAACGCTCACTCTGAATAATCCTTGCAGCAATAACACGATTTCTTATTACTTCAGATATTTCTCCTCTACCTTTTTCTGATAAATCTTGATATGGCAAGGCAGGAACATCAATATGAATGTCAATTCTGTCTAATAAAGGACCAGAAATTCGGCCCATATATCTTTGAATTTGTGGAGTAGAACAAGAACATTGTTGAAGAGGATTACCAAAATGTCCACACGGGCATGGATTCATAGAGCATACAAGCATAAAATTAGCGGGATATTCTACACTCATTTTTGTACGTGAAATACATATTTTTTTATCTTCTAAAGGCTGTCTTAATACTTCTAATACATTTCTAGCAAATTCGGGTAATTCATCTAAAAACAGAACACCATGATGAGCCAAACTAATTTCTCCTGCCCTAACAATGCCAACGCCTCCACCAACCAAAGCAGCATCACTGATAGTATGATGAGGAGCTCTAAAAGGCCTATTTGTAAGCAAAGACAAACCCGATGTTAATTGTCCGGCAACAGAATGAATTTTTGTTGTTTCAAGAGCTTCCTGCATACTTAAAGGAGGTAAAATTCCTGGTAAACGTTTGGCAATCATCGTTTTTCCACTTCCAGGAGGCCCAATCATAATAATATTATGTCCACCAGCAGCTGCTATTTCCAAAGCTCTTTTTACATTTTCTT
>JBMOIC010000004.1:0-121136 GCA_049317525.1 Bacteroidota bacterium
ATAATGGTTCCAGAAGGAGAATTTCCTTTTCTTACTTTATTGCCATCTATAAAGGCAAGTATTTTTCCTGCAGATGAATTGCCTTGTCTAACAAAATTACCAACAACGGTTGCAATGATTGTTCCAGATGGTGAATTTCCTTTTCTGATACGCTCTCCGTCAATTGTCATTACTATCTCACCAGAAGGAGAATTCCCTCTTCTAATTCTATTCTTATCCATTGTTAATATTACATTTCCAGATGGGGATTGTCCCATTCGCATAATTTGAGCAGATAAATCATCTGCAATCGCAAACAACATGAATAAGCACACAATTATTATTCTCATACATACCTCTTTTATTCAACAAGAATACTTTTTATTATTTCTTTTTCGATTTCAGCAAAACCCATATCACCTTTTGGTTGATATTTCATTCCATTAATGAGTATGATGATTCCTTTTTTATACAAAGGACTCATATACACTATTGTATAAGCACCATTTGCTCTGCCAATATGTCCTATCCAAGGAAAATCCTTTATAAATGGCCCTTGCTTTGAATTAATGATATGACAAGCCAAACCCCATTCTTTGAACAAATTATCAAATTGTCTAGCATTATTATTAAGCTTTTCTTTCCACGATGAAGTAAACATCTTTTTTCTTAACATTTGCATCGCAGAATCTAATAACCATTGTCTAAAATAAGAGGCTAATCCAATGCTATTTATTCGTAAACCGGCTTGTGGAGAAAAACGTAAGACATTTAAGCCAGGTGTATAATGTTGAATTGATGTAAACACGAAATCATAATGCTTGGTATAAAAATCTGCTTCTGGATGCCATGTTTGATTTCTCCATACATATTGTGGGCTTAATACTGCGTCTTTAGGTAATTCTTGGACAATGAATCCTCCATCGACAGAATATCTTTGTAAAAGCCTTTCTCGAACAGATTGATAAAATGGTTTTTGCTCTATTGTCTCGATGATATGCGCAAGAATTACAAAATTCAGATTTGTATAATGAAAATATTCTCCAGGTTTTATAGCAATAATTTCTCCTTTTTGCTTTTTTCTACTTGCAGGCAAAAAATGATAATTCCCTTTTGTACATATGTTCTTGAAAGGTTGTATCGATTGCGCTTGCAGTGAAGAATCTCTAAAGATAGTTTTCATTGCATATTCTACAATAATTTTACTATCCTTTAATGTGGAAGTATGATTCAAAAGCATCATTATCGTTATAGGTATTTTGGGATAAGCAGCATTATAGAGAGGAAAATCTAGAAATTGCTTGATATCATCATCCAGCGAAAGCTTCCCTTCTTCACATAATTGCATGGCAACAATGCCGGTAAACATTTTAGAAATGCTTGCAATCCTTAGGAATGTTGAATCAGAAAATGCTATACTATCGGGGAATGCATGTCCATAAGAAAAAGAATGAAGATTCTTCTCCGAAAATGAAGCAACTGAACCCCCAAGAACTCCATATTTCTGAAATATGTGCCTTAAAATCTCTTGCTTTTCTTGAGGAAACACTTCTGCAGTTTGCCCCAAACTTTTTGACACATTAGCTAAGAGAAGAATAATCAATAGAAAATGAATCAATGTTTTCATGATGTATCTGGAGTAAAAAAAAACGAGACGAATAATCGCCTCGTTTCTAAAAATTCTCTTTTGTAATGATTACATATTATAATGTAATTGCAAGATAAACAGTGATGGGTCGGTTTGTGCTTTATACACATTTAAACCAATTGCGGCCTTCATATTTTTGGAAATATCATAAGATCCGCCAACATTCAAGCCATTCATCCAATGCTTTCCAGACATAAATTCTGCTTTTACATGTATTTTATCATTAATTACTTGATATTCAATACTTGCCATTAAGCCTATTGTAGATTCACCAAACATACTATAAAATATACCAGCATTAATATCAGCTTTTGCAAGTAATTTATTAGCAGTTACTAAACCATATACATAGTATGAATCATTAGAATTCAAATAATATGCTCCACCTATTGTTAGATTATGGTCAGCATTTAATACTTCCCGATGCTGAGCAGTAATTCCATACCAATTTTTGTCATTTGAACTTTTGTCATTTGAAAAGTTTAAGAAATTTAACCCTACCTCAGTATCTTTATTGACGCCATACATGCCATACACTTGTGCTCTGTCCAAACCATCAGTTAAAAAAGTATTTGCTTGAAAATGCATTTTTCCCTCTGGTGTAACTACAGAATTAGGTACATTAAAATGCGTCTGCTGTGACCAAGCAGTAAGGCTACCCGTAATAATACATACCAAATAAACGAGAAATTTTGTGGATTTCATGTGTCTTCCCAATAAAATATAAAATGAAGGGGCTAGTAGTTCCCCATTTGCTGCACATTCAAATTACTAAAAAAATATGCATTGAAAAATAGTCTCATAATATTTGTTTGATCGCATTTGTTTGTCAACAATAGAATCTTTAATTTAGACTAAATCTAAATAAGATGCTTTTCAAATCTGCATATATTTCATTGGAAAAATTCTATGATTCGGATTATTGTCCCTTTATATACGACTATATTAGTCTTGTTTTTATCATCATGTGTTGATAATTCAATTGCCCCTTTGAATACCCCAACGATTTATGATTCTACTCAATATTCTCATATTTCGAGTTCTACAATTAAGATAAGAGCGGATGTAAAAAAATTATTAGATACTATAAAGTCTGCTAGAATAAATGGAAGTGCACCAGATTCCTTAACATTATTTGAATTATTAAAGCCTTTTTCAACATTAGGAACAAGTACTTTTCAGAATACTAGTATAGGTTATATACAAGAGTTTTCTAAAACGAATAATGGCATGTATAATCCAAGATTATCAATAGCAGAAAACAAACAAGGTGGTGTATTTGCTGGAAGAGTTTTTGATGAAAATGGACTAGAATATCAAGAGATAATCGAAAAACTATGTTTTGGGAATCTATTTTATCACATGGCATCGCGTTTATCATTACATGATAGTACCACACATCTTTTCATAGCATTATTTGGGGCCAATCCTTCTTTTCCTAATTCTGATATCACACCAAGCAATCCAGATGTATTTAGTGCAGCATATGCAGCAAGAAGAGATAAAAATGATGGAAATGGTTTTTATACCAATGCAAAGAAGGAATTAATTCGATTACAAGCCGCAATAAAAGCAGGAACTAATTATAATAAGGATGCATTATCGGCAAGAAAACAATTCTTTACTATATGGGAACAATCTTTGATGGCATCTGCAATTTCATATTGTTATGCTGCACATGCAAAGTTTATTCTTACAAATCCAACAGATGCTGATATTGCTTCAGGACTTCATGCTATTAATGAGGCTATAGGATTTGTACTAGCATATAAAGGAGTTTCAGAGAAATTAATTTCTGATACAGAACTTGATACGATACTTTCGCTCTTACATTCAATGCGTCCTTCACTATTTATAACAGACGCCTATAATACCACACCAGATATCCTAAAAGTTATCGGAAGGATTCAAATGGTTTATGGCTTTTCTTCTCAGCAATTAGAAGATTTTAAAATCAATTGGGTTACTGTTCAAAACAGAAAATAACATGAAATATATACTTGTCATATTGATATTACTGCAATTCTCTTGTACGGGGAATGCTCCTTCTAATCCAGATTCTCAATTTGATAGAACGAGAATGCTTGAATTTACCGCCAAGCAGATTATTATACCAATGTATGCTGATGTATTAAGTCATTCACATACTTTGGATAGTTTGTGCACAAACTTTATGCTTCAACCAAATGAGACGCTGGTTATAGAGATGAGACAAGCATGGAAATCCTTAGCAATTTCATGGCAATATTGCTCGATGTTTGATTTTGGCCCTGCCGAATTTTCTGATGGAACCCTTTTTGAAAATATTGGAACATATCCTGTTTCAGTTAATAAGATTCTAAGTAAGATAGAGACAAAAGATACCCTGTTTGCTAATTTTGATAGAGATACCCGAGGTATTTATGCAATTGAATATCTATTATTTAATGATTCCTTGAATACATATAAGTTGTTGACAAATAAAGCAAATAACAATGTAATTTATTTACAAAAATTGATTCAACATGTCATAACAAAAGTAGAAACAGTGCATAATGCTTGGATTAATGGATATTCACAAATATTTATTCAAAACACTGGTGTCCAGGCTGGCTCTTCTATTTCTGAATTATACAATTCATTTGTTCATTCATATGAATTAATGAAAAACTATCAATGCGGATTACCTTTTGGATTAAAGGTTGGTCAAGTATCAACAGAGCCAA
Source organism: Bacteroidota bacterium (assembly GCA_049317525.1). Lineage (GTDB taxonomy): Bacteria > Bacteroidota > Ignavibacteria > Kapaibacteriales > UBA961 > UBA961. The sequence continues at coordinate 4,333 of JBMOIC010000004.1, forward strand.
CAAAGACAGAGGGATTTTATAGTGGAATTTCGACAGAATTACTGTATCATCACAATCAGGCATTATTATATTTTTGGCGAGGATATGCAAGGCTAAGTCCTCTATCAAGTCTAAGTGGTATAGGATTTAAAGATTATTTGTTGTCTATAGCAACTGGAAAACAATTAGTAGAAGATACTGAATATCAATGGGAACAGATTTCAAAACAAATATCACTATTAGACAGATCGATACCATTATCAGTGATGATAGATCGAAAAATGCCTATTCTTCTAGATGTATTTACAGAATTATCTAAACATACACATTTCTTGAAAAGTGATATGTCTTCTCTATTAGGTATTTCAATTACATATACTAGCAATGATGGTGATTAGTGCAGTTCTTGCAATCATTATCTACTCCAATTTCTTCTATTTCATTGGGAATATTTAGAATTTCTTTTGGTGCTTTGATATTGTTAAGTACCATTCGTTTTATAGCATTAGGCTGGATAGAAGAACAAATAATACAACCTAAAATACATTTTCAGTATTATGGTTTTGAATGGATAACTGTTCCTTCCTCATTCTATGTATATCTTCTGTATTCTGTATTAATTATTGCTTCATTCTGTGTAATGATAGGCTATAAATATCGCATAATGAGCGTACTATTATTCTTAGCCTTTACATATACTGAGTTATGGGATATATCCTATTATCTTAATCATTATTATGCAGTAAGTTTATTTAGCTTTTTATTATGCTTTTTACCTGCCCATTGCATATACTCTGTCGATAGCACATCTAAACCATCTATTTATCAAGCACTTATACCAAGATATTATATATTGCTTTTACAATTTCAAATTGCTATCATTTATCTGTATGCTGGAATAGCAAAGATTCAATATGATTGGTTGATACAGGCTTTACCTCTTTCTTTATGGTTACCTTCTCATAGTGATTTGCCAATTATTGGTAATCTATTATCAGCACGGTGGACATCATATGTGTTCTCGTGGTTTGGAATGCTGTATGATTGTACTATTCCCCTTTTTTTATCATTACAAACTACAAGAATATATGCATATATAGCTGTTATATGCTTTCATACAATAACAGGGATATTGTTTCAGATAGGAGTATTTCCGCTAGTAATGATAGTGTTGACATTAATATTTTTTCCTCCTGAACAATTATTACAGATAATAAATAGAACTTTCTCTTTGTTTAACACTTCAGTTAAAGTAAGAGCTAATACATATAAGTCTACAAGTTTTTCTATTCATCCAATTATCTATAGTTCATTGATTGCATATTGTCTTTTTCAATTATTGTTTCCTTTTCGATATGTATTATATCCTGGTAATGTGTATTGGACAGAGCAAGGCTATAGATTTGGTTGGCGAGTAATGTTAATTGAAAAGTCTGGATATACTCAATTTACTATCAAAGACTCATTAACAGGAAAAAAAGGCATTATCGATAATGCTGAATGGCTAACTAATCATCAAGAAAAGCAAATGAGTATGCAGCCAGATTTGATAGTACAATTTGCACATACTTTATCTACCTATTATCAAAAGAATGGATATACACATCCGATTATTACTGCAGATTCATGGGTAACATTGAATGGCAGAAAATCATATAGATTTATTGATCCTTCTATCAATCTAGCAAGTATTAATGATTCATGGTTTCATAAAAAATGGATATTATCAGAAGGAGTATCTAAATGAAGATATTCTTGATAATCATCTCGATATGTATACATGCACAGCTATTTGGATATTCGCATAGAACCAGCAATGAGATACTATCATCAAAAACAGTAAAAATATTGTGCATGATTATCTCATCTGAAACTCAGACAGCAATACCATTTGCAAAAATTTACTTTTTTGATGACTTGCAGAAAGTAATGCGATCAGATAGCAATGGAATCTTTCAAAAAATTATAGTATGTAGAAAAGATAGTATAGCATTAAGAATACAAGCAAATGGATATGAATCTATTATTGCTACCATAGCATGCAATGAAGAAAAGCAGATGATCATGCTTCAAACAAAAAAATTGCAGGTTAAAGACATCATCGTGAATGCAGAGAAGAACTCCCTAATAAGTGCAAATAAAGTTGAATCAATACAAGAATCTGCTATTTATGAAGCTAAAAAGACAGAATTAATTATTCCAGATTTATTGAATCCTAATAAAGCAGTAATGTTAGCAAGACAATTGTTTTCTAGGGTACCAGGATTAAATATTTGGGAAAGCGATCAAGCCGGACTTCAGCTTGGTATTGGAGGAAGAGGATTGAGTCCAAATCGTACAGCCCATTTTAATACAAGAATGAATGGCTATGATATAGCAGCAGATCCACTTGGTTATCCAGAATCATATTTTACTCCGCCAATAGAAGCAATAGAAAGAATCGAGATAGTTCGAGGGGCTGCTTCGCTTCAATATGGACCTCAATTTGGTGGTATGATTAATTTTAAGATGAAAAAAGGTATAGATTCTGTGCCATTGCATGCTGAATTTAGAATGAATGGTGGATCTTTTGGGTTAATGGGTATATCTGCATTAGTTGGAGGAGAATCTAAAGGATTGAATTATATCAGCTTTTACTCGTATAAACAAGGCAATGGATGGCGTCCGAATTCCGATTTTTCGGCTCATACCGCTTATTCATCTGTGTCTGCCAATATTAATGAACAACTTACACTTACTTTTGATGCTACATATCATCATTCATTAAGCCAACAACCAGGTGGTTTAACAGATAGGCAATTTCAGGTAGATCCTTCGCAATCAAATAGATCAAGAAATTGGTTTTTGATAGATTGGCAGATATATGCTTTGAATATCCTCTATGAAATATCGCCTTTAACCAGAATACAATCTCGAACATTTTCTGTTATAGCACAAAGATCGTCTGTAGGAAATCTTCAGAATATTTCAGTGTTAGATAATGGAAAAGAAAGAACATTAATAGATGGAGTTTTTGCAAATATTGGCAATGAAACTCGGTTAATGCATACATTTTTTATCAATGATATACCTGCTAATATTGTATTGGGTACAAGAATATATCAAGGATATTCAGTTCAAAAACAAGGCTTTGGTTCAAAGGGATCGGATGCAGACTTTACCTACTTAGATCAAGAGAATCCAGAGCAATTAATGTATAAAAATCCAGGTAAAAATATTGCAGGATTTCTTGAATGTGTAATCAGGCCCACAGAAAACTGGAGCATTGTTCCAGGAATACGAGTTGAATATATTGCCACATATGCAAATGGATGGTATAAAGATAGAATAGTAGATCTTGCCGGTAATTTGGTACAATCATCTACATATAATGAACAGAAATCAAATCTACGATCCTTTGGATTATTTGGTCTTGGAACAAGCTATGTATTGGAAAATGGACTTGAATTATATGCTAATTATGCGCAAAATTACAGAGCAATGACATTTAGCGATATGCGCATCGTTAATCCCAATTTTATTGTTGATACAAATTTATCTGATGAAAAAGGATTTAATGCAGATCTAGGAATTCGTGGTTCTTTGTTTAACGGTTTATTCTATAGCGATATTAGTTGCTTTTATTTAGAATATGATAAAAGGATTGGAACAATCTTAGCAGCAGATAAAGCACCGTATTATATTCCATATAGATTAAGAACCAATATTGGATCATCTAGAACGATTGGGATTGAAGCAATTGTAGAAACAGATATATGGAAACTGTGGATTGATGATGATTCAAGAAGCGTAAAAGCATTTATCAATATTTCATATTTAGATGGAATATATACTTCTTCATTGCAAACAGGAATAACAGGGAAACAAGTAGAACAAGTATCTCCTTTTACACTAAGGACAGGATTACAATATGAACAAGATAAAGTAAAAGCAAGTATTCAATATTCTTATGTGCATAAGCAATATTCAGATGCAACCAATGCTGAATATACATCAAATGCGGTGATTGGTTTAATCCCCTCTTATTCGATTATGGATATTTCATTGAGTTATAAACTATTACACTCATTGAGTGCTGATATACATATACAGAATGTATTTAATGAGTTATACTTTACAAGAAGAGCCGAATCATATCCAGGACCAGGCATTTTACCTTCAGATCCCAGAAATATTACCTGTAGCATTCAATATTCATTATAATTATTTGATCATTTCTATTGTAATACAGTCATTATATGATCTTCCATAGGGTAATTCTTGAGTAAATGATACTCTGTTTGGGTCTTCACCATAGTTTAAAAGCTTTATCGCGCTTTGTTTTCCTGTTTTAGCTAAAGAGAGTTCTATTTGACTCTTAATACGCTCTAAAAGCTTTTGTGCCTTATTTTCATTTTCTTTAGCATTTCCATTAGCTCCTGAACTTCCAATCAACAATATTTCTGTGTGATTATTGAATTTTGACTGTATTAAAGAGACAATTTCATCTATGAAATATTCTGTTCTTTCATATCCTTCATATAATACTGTAAATCGTTCAGCACTCATCTTTGAAGCATTGCTCATTGTTAATGCAAAAGAAGTGTCAGATTGTAATTGAATACCTGTTGATTTTTCTGCTTGAACCAAAGCTGTGAATTTTCCTGAAGCTAATGCACCATTTAATAAAGATGTTGCATTTATAAAGGTTTTTTGAGTTGAAAAAGGACCAATATCCTTCATAAATTCATCAGGGCCTTGTAACTGCATTGTCCAAGATGAAAGATCAGAAGGTGAATATACTCGAATCTCTATTTCATTTTCTGGTGGATCTACGCTTTCAAAATGTAATTGTACTGGTTTTAGCAAAGATGAAGAGTTGGACTTAAGAATAATTCTTCTACTATCTTGCTTTTTAAAAACAATATCTACACTATCATCACTATCATAGTTTTTTATGTTTTTTTGATTATTATCTTCTAATTGTTTGATTCGCCCTCCATCTATTCTAAATATTCCAGTTAGATAGTCCTTGATATATCCAGCAATAATAATCCCATCTTTTTCTTCTGGTGCAATACCAGTAATAAATAGTGTGTCTTTGGAATGCGTCATTCGTGAACCGATAATATTCAATAGATGTTGATATACCATTATTCTTTTTGAAGCATGTTTCTGCATATCACTATCGGTACTTATTTCATCTAATTGAGATTCTGAAAAAGATGCTGCTTGCTGGCTAGAAATTTGTTGATAATAAAATGGAATATTTGAATTATTTGGTCTGAAATAGACGATAGGAAGTAAAGGGAAATACTCTACGATTCTTCTTTTTCCGGCTATTTCCTTTGGAGTTTTAACATAAAAAGATAAACTATCAGTAGCTGGATAATCTTTATCAATAGGACTTTTATTGAATTGAAAGTGCAGTGAAATACCGGCTCTGATTGATACAGTTGACCAAATATTTGCCAAACCACTATTATTGACTGAAAACTCCCCTTTTCTTTGATTTAGCATCCAAGAAGATTCTATAAATGTTGCTAGTTCGGATGAAAAAGAACCTGAAGAAAATGATAATGGTGTTTTATACTTGATGCCACCAAGAAAACCAGGGCATATATCATTCATAGCAGGAATGGGATTATCATTATCACTTGCATCAATACGGTTAATTTTATTGTGTATAAGAAAAGATATGCTTGGCCCAATATATAAAGACAAAGTTGGTAAAACTGAATAATGAAACGATAAATCATTAGTGATATAAGCTAAAGAAGGCATCATTTGTCTGGAATTTGCAATAAACTCATCTTGAATAATCCCACTTCTATTATCATAAGAAGTACGCAATCTAAATCCAATTGTAGGTGATGAATAAGAAACAAAACCACCCGCATAGATAAGCGGTTTACTTGTTTCAGCTTTTCCTTTATTAGCAAAATTAGTAGCTAAACCAATAGATGTTAAGTCTTGATATCCTACACCAATGGCATTGATACCAATGCCAAAATCTGTTCCATATGTATAAGAGAATTGGGCAGAAAGAGGTAGACAGATGAATAGACACAGTACACTTGAAAAAAAAGTATAAATAATATTCATATATGTTATGCTATGTTCATAAAAAAGGTATCAGACATTCTTAAGCGTTCATATTCATTTCTGATCACACTATGATGCGGCAATCTTAATTGTGGATCTTGTTCTATAATCAGTTCGGCAGTTTTCTTACTATGTTCAATTATTTCGCTATCATTAATCAAATCAATAAATAAAAATTTTGGAATACCAGATTGTCTTGTCCCCATAATATCACCAGGCCCCCTCAATTTCATATCTGCTTCAGCAATCTGAAATCCATCATTAGTTGAAATCATTGTTGTTAATCTTGCTATTGCCGATGCCCTTTCTAGGTGTAGATCTTCGGATTTTTGTTTTTTGATTTGAAAGCGAAAATGATCTTTTGTAGCAAGAAAACACATGGATTGTAGATCATTTCGCCCAACTCTTCCCCTTAATTGATGTAATTGTGCTAATCCAAAACGTTCGGCATTTTCAATTAACATTACTGTGGCATTTGGTATATCTATACCAACTTCTATTACAGTTGTAGAAATTAAAATCTGATATTCTTTATTCTTAAATGCTTTCATCACTCGTTCTTTTTCATGCCAGGGCATTTGGCCATGCAGTAAACCACAAGAATAATCTGGAAATACTTCGGTTTTTAAGGATTCATAATGTTCAATTGCCGATTTGGCATCAATAGTTTCTGATTTTTCAACCAAAGGATAAATAATATACGCTTGTCTTCCTGCTTGGATTTCTTGTTCTATTGTTTGATATGCTATATCTATGGTAGAATCAAATACAATTTCAGTTTTGACTGGTTTTCTACCTATAGGCATTTCTTTGATTGTGGTACTATCTAAATCCCCATATAAGGTCATAGATAATGTTCTAGGAATAGGAGTAGCACTCATTACTAATATATGCGGAGATAATGAATGATATTGTGGAGATTCAATGAGTGATGCCTTTGCTAATTGTTTTAATTGGGCTCTTTGCATCACTCCAAAACGATGTTGTTCATCAACGATGATTAATCCTAATTTATGATAAGAAAGCCCAGCCAATTGGTCTTTGCCTTGTGAAGCAAAAAGGGCATGGGTTCCTATAACAATTTGTGCTTGGCCGGAAGCAATTTCTGATAATACTTGTTTTCTTAATGATGTTTTTTGTCCACCAACTAATAGCGTAACATGAATATGATAAGGTTCTAAAAAAGTAGAAATAGAATGAAAATGCTGTTCAGCTAAAGTTTCAGTTGGAGCCATTAACATTGTTTGATATCCTGCATCGATAGCCATTAGCATTGCAAATAAGGATACAATAGTTTTTCCGCTTCCAACATCTCCTTGAATCAAGCGATTCATTGGTTTACCAGATTCAAAATCGTGAGCAATATCCCATAAAGCTTTCTTTTGATCTTTTGTTAAATCAAAGGGTAATGCTTGATGTAAATTTTTAGCTAATGAACTTTTGCTTGGAATATAAATTCCCTGTTCACTTGTCTTTTTTCCTTGTTTCCTTAAAGCTATAAACAATTGAAAGAAAAATAATTCTTCGAATTTCATTCTATTTCTGGCATCAAGTAATTCTTTTGTTGACAGGGGTTTATGTAATGCTTGTATTGCTTTATGTTTGGGCATTAAGCTTTGAGAATTAAGAAATGAATCAGGCAATGATTCATCAATTAAGGATTCAGAATATTCAAATACAATATCAAACATTGAACGCATCGTTTTAATTGAGATATGCGCATTTTTCATTGCTTGATTAATTGAATATTTTGGTAGAATGACCCCTTTTTTAAATTCTTGTTCATCTTGAGTATCTAAAATGATGATTTCAGGATGCTGAAAAGTTAATTTTCTCCATTTTTCATCATAATCTGGTAAACCACTAATTCCAAGTACAATCCCTGTTTGTAATACTTTTTTAAAATATGGAACCATATTAAAAAACACGATCTCTGCAGATGCATTAGATTCATCGGAAACTTTTGCAATCAACATGTTACGACCCTGTTTTCCAAAGGATTTTTCTTGAATTGATTGAACAGTAGCAACAATTGTGACTTCTTTTTTAAGAGAAATTGCTTCATCAATATCCATAGATTCAGAATTGAAGATATGATTCTCTTTCTTAAATTTATGATGAATACTTGCTATGCTTTGGACAGAGGTTCTATCTATATATCCATAAGGAATATAGTACAATAAATCTTTAACGGTGTGAAGTCCTACAGATGCTAAAGCTTCTGCTCTTTTAGGCCCAACTGATTTTACATATTGTAATGGAGTATGTGCATAAATCACATATGCGGAATCTTCTTCACTTTTCTTCATGGATATATTCTCATGAATCATTTAATCATATTGAGGAATAAATTCCTGAGCCACTCTTTCGCAATACTCTCTATAAGAAGATTTTGGCAATCTTTGTATACATTGATGATAGTCTTCGGCTGTAATATAGTTCATTTGTAAAGCAATTTCTTCTAGGCAGGCAATCTTTAAATTTTGTCTTTTTTCTACTGCATGAATAAATTGGCTTGCTTCTAAAAGACTTTCGGGTGTACCTGTGTCTAACCAAGCAATACCTCTTCCCATTAATTCTACCCGTAATTTTCCTTGATGAAGATACTGCTTTTGAACATCTGTTATTTCTAATTCACCGCGTGGGCCAGGTTCCAAATTTTCTGCTATAGAAATTACATCATTATTAAATACATATAATCCTGGAATTGCATATCGCGATTTAGGATGTTTCGGTTTTTCTTCAATGCTGATGACTGTACCATCTGATTGTAATTCAACTACTCCATATCGTTCTGGATCATGAACTTGATAGCCAAAAATAGTTCCACCTGTATTGGATTGTAAGGCTTTGCGAAGAAAATCTAGCTTGCCATAAAATAGATTATCCCCTAAAATCAAACATACTTGATTGTTCCCAATAAATTCTTTTCCATAAATGAAGGCCTCTGCAATTCCTTTTGGTGCAGCTTGTGCCTTATATTCGATATTGATACCCCATTGATTTCCATTACCTAAAACTGATTCAAAATGAGGCAAATCATGCGGTGTAGAAATAATCAGAATTTCTTTAATTCCAGCCAACATTACAGTTGCCAATGGATAATAAATCATTGGCTTATCATAAACAGGCTGTAATTGCTTACTTATAACAGCAGTTAAAGGATAGAGCCTTGTGCCACTTCCACCTGCAAGAATAATTGCTTTTGTTGCCGTCATAATTCTCATCCGTTTAATAAAGTAATTGATAGTATCAGTACAAAAATAAAAAAAGGCAATAGAACAGAACTAATAATTCTCTTGCTATAGCCTTATCATAACTTGAAAGTAGAATACTTATTTATCTAATCATCCAATCCTAGATCGATACCATGTGGATTGAAAGGATCATATTCTAGATGACGATGACGCACTAATTTAGCTTCAATCAAAAAGATGACATTTTCGGCGATATTTGTTGCATGATCTGCAAGCCTTTCTATATTCCCTAAAATCAAAATAAGTTTGATACCTGTATCAATAATTTCAGCATCAGACTTCATTAATGTAATGATATCCTGAACATGTTCGCGTTCAAGATTATCAACTGTTGAATCTGTAGGTAATACATGTTTTGCTAAATCAGGATCATTATTCACAAATGCATCAAGGCTTGCTTTTACCATAGTATAGGCTGCATTGGTCATTTTATCGATACTTAAATCTTTTACAAGAACATGAATATTTGGGTCTGCAACAACAGATTCAGCAATCTCGGTTGCCATATCACCAATTCTTTCTAATTCATTGTTTATTTTTATAGCTGCCAATAAAAGACGCAGATCCGAAGCTACTGGCTGTTGTAAAGCAAATATTCTTTGACATTGTTTATCAATTTTAATATCAAGTTTATCTACTTTATCATCTCTTCCAATAATAAACTTAGCTAATTCTTCATTACCTTCTAATAAAGCACGAAAAGCTAGTTCAACTTGTTCTTCTACCAAACTGCCCATACGGATAAGCCTGGTTCTTAATTTATCTAAATCATCTTCGAATGAACGATGCATATATATGTCTCTGAATCTAAATGCTTGAATAAATAGATTTTATCATGTTGTAAAATACAGAAAAATTTATCCGAATCTTCCGGTAATATAATCTTCTGTCTCTTTTTTTGTAGGACTTGTAAACAATGTTCTTGTTTTATCAAATTCGATTAGATTTCCCATATAAAAAAATCCAGTTACATCACTTACTCTGGCAGCTTGTTGCATATTATGAGTAACAATTACAATAGTATAAGATTTCTTTAATTCTTCAATTAATTCTTCAATCTTTGCTGTAGAGATTGGGTCTAGAGCAGAACAAGGCTCATCCATTAATAGTATCTCTGGATTTACCGCTACGGCTCTAGCTATACACAATCTTTGCTGTTGTCCACCAGATAAACTAATTGCTGAATCGTCTAATCTATCTTTTACTTCATTCCACAAAGCAGCCTTTCGTAAGCTTGTTTCTATGATGCCATCTAATTCAGATTTTGATGGTGAATCTGTTAATCGCAAGCCATAAGCAACATTTTCATAGATGGATTTAGGAAATGGTATTGATTTCTGAAACACCATTCCTACTTGTTTTCTTAAACTAACTACATCAATTTCAGAATCATATACATTTACATCATCGATAAATAGATTTCCTTTGGCTCGAAAAGAATCTATCAAATCATTCATTCGATTGATAGAACGCAATAAAGTAGATTTGCCACAACCAGAAGGGCCAATAAATGCCGTTACTTTATGTAATTGTACTTCTAGAGAAATATCATTTAAAGCATGTTTTTCACCATAAAATACATTGAAATTTTTAACTCGAATCTTGGTTGAACTTTCTTTAGCCATGATGATTTCTTTATATGTCTGAATTATTTATGTGAACGACGAATTCTTAATCGAATATATGCTGCAGTAAGATTTAAACTAAAGGCTAAGATAAGCAATACTAATGTTGAAGCATATTGCAATGGAAGTGCATCTGCAGCATTAGGTGATTGAGTTGCTAATACATAAATATGATAGCCCATATGCATAAATTGATCTGCTAAGCTGTCAGGTAGCTGAGGTAATGAATATACTGCTCCAACAAAAATTACTGGTGCAACTTCTCCAGCTCCTCTTCCTACGGCTAAGATTGTACCAGTTAGAATGCCTGTTAGAGAATTAGGTAAAACTACTCTCCAAATTGTTTGCCATTTGGTTGCACCTAAAGCTAAGCTTGCTGCTCTTAAATCTTGCGGTACATTCCTTAATGCTTCTTCTACGGCCACAATAACAACAGGTAATGTTAATACAGATAAAGTTGCAGCTGCCCATATCAGCGATGGTTTACTCCACATTGTTGTCTGTGCTGCTGTATCGATGCCTTTGCCAATAAATTGAACAAAAAAACCAACTCCAAATAATCCAAATACGATAGATGGAACTCCAGCTAAAGTATTGACTCCAAACCGCACAGATCTGGAAAAAAATGATTGTTGCTTTGCATATTCGGAAAGGTATATTGCAGTGGCGGTTCCGATAGGAACACCCAATAAAGACATAATAAAAACTAGAAAAACAGTGCCATAAATAGCAGGGAAAATACCACCTTCTGTATTATTATTTCGTGGAGCTTCGGTTAGAAATGCCCATGTTATTCCAGGTGCCCCATGCCATATAAAATGTAAAAGAAGCAATACTATCAACAGCACAAGAAACACAGCAGAAAAAAGAGGTAATCCTGTTGAAAGTTTACTTTTTATATAATAATATGATGAATGCTTTTTTTGAAGCAATAATTCTGTCATGATTATGCTCCTTGGAATTTTTTAGATAAATATTTCTTTACAAATAATTCTGTAAGCGCATTTATGATAAAGCTAACCAAGAACAATAAAATACCTAAGAAGAAGAGAATATTATAATGTAAAGATCCCCATTGAACTTCGCCTGTTTCAGATCCAATTGTAGCTGCCAATGTTCGTACAGGATGAAATATATTCCAAGAAAATAAAGCTGCATTGCCTGTTGCCATCAATGCAATCATTGTTTCTCCAAAAGCTCTTCCTATCCCTAATAAAATTGCAGCAACTACTCCTGGTAAAGCAGCTGGCAGCATAACCTTAAAAGCAGTTTCAGATTCTGTAGCTCCTAGTGCTAATGAGGCTTCTCGATAACTTTTAGGAACTGCCGATAATGCATCTTCAGAAATAGTAAATATGATTGGTATCACAGCTAATCCTAAACCTATTCCACCTACAACTGCAGAATAATGAAAATCACTTATTGTTAATGCACTGTGAATCCATTGATTGCTAAAAGGCAAAATCCAGCCGATGAAATCTGCTATATTGGTACATAATGGCTGTAAGAATTGAGTAGTACTATATACACCCTGCACTACAGTTACTAAGCAGAAAAAACCTAAGACTACAGATGGAAAGCCAGCTAATACTTCTACAGTAGGTTTGATGATATCTCTTATCCATGCCTTAGCAAAAAACGCACAATAAATTGCTGCAAGAATTGATAATGGGGTTGCAAATAAAAGGGATACAAGGGTTACTTTAAAAGTTCCAATAAGTAAAGGTTGAATTCCATATTTAGGCTTTTTACCTACTGGCTGCCAAGTATCAGAAAACAGATTCTCCCAAATGGATTGTGATTCAGTTTCCTTTGCTTTAACTAGTTGTTTTACTTCTTCTATTTTTACTATCTCTCCAGTTTCTGGATTGTAAATTTCAGGCTTTACTTTTTCTTCTGATTTATCCTGTGTTTTTTCAGAAGCTGATTTTTTGGGTTGCAATTCTTTTGCTGTACCAAAAATCAAACCACCTGCTTCTCTAAAGATGAAGATAAAAATGAGAAATATAATTATAACAGAAAAACTAGCTGTTAAGCGGATAATCCATTCTATTATTGCTTCAATAGGACGAAATTTACTTTTTTTATATAATGAAGAAGTACTGCTCATCAAAAGGGCCTTAGGTGATTTATAATTTTTTTGTTGGAAAATAACCAACATCAAGAACTACTTTCTGTCCTTCTTTACCAATTACCCAATCTATAAATTGTTTAGTTTCATGTAAAGGGCGTTCACGCAAATAAAAATATAAAAAACGGGAAATTGGATATTTTCCATTTAAAATATTTTCTTCTGTTGGTAGATAAGCTATTGAATCTTTGTGTACGGAAACTTTAACTTCATTCACGCCTTTAGTGTAGGCAGCTCCTCCATATCCAATCCCCCATTGATCCATTGCAATTGCTCCAACCACAGCTGATGTTCCAGGCATATGTTGTGCAGAAGGGTCAAAATCTTTATTCATTAAAACATGTTCTTTAAAAAATTCATATGTACCTGAATTATTTTCCCTGCTATATAATAGTATCTTATGATCAGGACCACCAATATCTTTCCAATTCTTGATCTTTCCAGTAAATATATCACCTAATTGTTTAATTGTTATAGTCTTAATAAGATTTGTTTTATGAACATATACACTTAAACCATCACGAGCAACCCTGATTTCTACTGGTGGTTTGCCATATTTTTGCTTCATTTGTAGTGCTTCAGCAGATTTCATTGGTCGGCTTGATGAGCATATATCTGTAGTACCATTAATCAAAGATGCTATGCCTGTTCCTGAACCTCCGCCGGTAACTTGAAATTGAACTGATTTGTCTGGATATTCTTCAGTCCATTTCTGAACCAAAATCACCATAGTATCAGAGCCTTTCAGAGTTAATACTTTTTCTTCAAAAGTAGTACCTGTAATAAGCAAAGAAATTGCAAAAAAGAGAATCAATCGTCTTTTCATATATTTTACATGTATTGGTTCATAACAATTATCACAAAATACAATATTGACTTTTAGCTCAGAATATTCCCAGTATTATCAATCCTTAACATTGTATTTATTGATGTATAAAGAGAGATTTCCATGTCTTATCTTTTGAATGACCTACCACTATATACATACCCTTGGGATACGAAGATATATGTATATAGGCATCAGAATTATTATTCATGTTTGATGTCCAATAACAATTCCCTACTAAGTCATACAATGAATATGTGATGTGTTCAAGATTATCGAAAGTATCATTTTGTTTTATCACAAGAATGCCATTTGATACATAGACTGTAGGTTCAACTTGTTCTTCATTAATGCCAGTGCTACTTTTTACACTGAATTTTCGAGAATTAGGTGCTACAGATGCCCCTGCTGAGTTAATTGCTTGGACACGCCAATAATAACTTTTACCTACAACAATTCCTGTAGAAGCGGTATAGAAAGTATTAGTGATGAGAGATCTTGAGAGTTTTACTGTTGAAAAATCTGGAGTTTCTGATACATCTAATTTGTAAAACACCGCATTAGGCACTGATGTCCAACGATATGTTATCGAAGTTGATGTAGTTATGGTATCAATACCAGGAGAAATTAATTCTGGTGAATTAGCTTTTAATGGTAAATCAGTAATATAAGATGCATATACACCAGATCCATGTGTAGCAGCTACTACATAGCCTTCTTGTTCACGCGCATCAAGCATCACAACAACGGAATTTCCAATAGTATTTGACCCTTCTTGCTCCCAACAAGTTAATGTACTGTCTAATACAGATGTTGAAAATAAACCAACACTTGTTCCTACATAATACATTGTTCCATTCTTTACCGGAAGTATTTGTGCCCATCTACACGAAGGACCTTTTCCTCCCCCGCTTTGATTTTCTTCTAGATTACCTGAGACAGGTGTCCAGTTTTCCCCACCATTCGCGGTATAAAACATGCTTAAAACATTATAATTACTAAACACAACTAATGCCTTATTAGCATCTCTGGGGTCAATAGCAATATTCTGAATATTTGCATTTACAGGAAATCTACCGCCAGTTATCTCAATTGGTATTGGGTCGCCTGTATCAGCATCAGTAATCTTATAAAGATTCCCTTTATTGGTTCCATAATACAGGATATGATTTGTTGTTTTAGCCGATGAAACTGCGCTTATGCTTTCACCTTCTGGTAAACGAGTAAACGATAAACTATCCCAGTTTATATCAGTAGAATCCCAGCCACCCATTGGCATATCTTTCAGATTATTATTTCTCCATAGTAATTGTCCACCAGCTACATACATGATATTCTGATTGGTTTTATCGAGAGTGAATGGATTAATAAATAAATAATTTTTTCCTCCAGCTGGGTCTATTCTGCCTTTAGAAACTATTTTACCATTATCATCGATAATCATTCTGGCAATTCTTCCTTGCTGAGCAGACATATAATAACTTTTACGATTATCTTCGATAGCACAAAAGGCTCCATCATATGTTAATTTCATTTCCCAAAAATCTGATGGAAAAGAACCTGTTGTCATATATGTTCCATTATCTTGTAAACCACCAATAATCACAGGATTATTAGGTGTTGCATGGTCTATGGCTATCGTATAAAATTGAGAAGTCAAATATGTATAATTACAACTTGTCCAATTGATACTATCTAGCAAACAATTGTCTGTCTTCTGAATTCCACCATCATTTGCAGATAAAGCTTTATTGGGATTATTTGGAAAGAAACACAATGCATGTTGGTCTGGATGATGATTAGGATAGATGTCGAAATATGGTCTTTTTGTATTCGGCATATATCCGCCAATCCAAGAAATTCCTGATGAATTTCTAAATGCATTGGAGGATCTGTATAGATTTGTGCCACCAATAAAAACAATATTAGTATCAATAGGATGATATTTTACAACCAAATCATAGCCTTGTTGAACGATTAAATCGCCAAATTCTCCACCAAATGCAGGTAAATTATCAGATCTATTTTCCCATAATCCACCGCTTGATTTTCCATCTCCACTGATGAAAGTATATTTCCATAAACTATTCCATTCAATATCCCCTCTAAAATTCACAGCCTTTTTTCCAGAATTAGGTGTATGGCCAAAAAATAGAACTTGATTTTCATCTAATGGATTAATTTCTATGATCATTCTATATGTTTGTGTTGGGAAATTAGCAGGTGTAATATTAACCCAATTGATTCCATCGATAGATCTCCAAATCCCTTTTGTAGATGAAATTCCCCCTCCTCCAGCAATAGAACTCATACATGCATATACTATTCCTTTTGGACTTACTTTTACATCTGTAAATAATGAATAATTGTTTCCAGATCCACCTAAAGCAGCTTTAAAGCTTTTGCCACCATCGGTAGTTCTATATATTCCACCCAAAGCGGTTGATACATATACTTCGCTTTGATTAAGATTAGATGGATCAATTGCTATATTGAAGATATATTCATAAGGACTTTCCCAGGTTTGTGGGGTATTTGTGGCTGTAATAGCTAATTGTTGCCATGAATCTCCATTATCAGTAGTACTAAACAGTCCATCTCCGTTTAATGAAGCTGAATTTCCATTGAATTCTCCTGATCCACAATACCATGTATTTGTTTTGCCCGGCCTAATATCTTGAGCTAAACAGGTAACGCTTTGTAATTGCTTATTTGAAAATGTTTTCCTCCAAGATACACCCTGATTAGTACTTTTAAACATTCCAGAGGAAACTCCACCAGCTAAGAGAATTTGATCATTCGAAAGATCTATACCGATAGCCCTTGTCCTACCTCCAAGGTTAACAGGGCCAGCAGAATACCAATTTTCACTAGCTTGAATCTTAGCATATGGATTTTCTTGATTGATGTGTCTTTTTGGTAAAGTACTTGCAAATGCTAATTCTGCAGATCTAATACCTTTTGGAATTTGCCCTGTTGCTGGATCGGCCAATAACATATGCATATAGTCATTTCTATCTTGTATAGACATAGCATCTAAAACCGAATTTGTGGGTTTCGATGTATCATACATTTTTCTTAAAAAAAAGATAGATAATAAAGCGATACATACGAAGACAGGATATTTTTTCATAAGATTTAATTACGGTAAAGGGAGAAACAACATTGAATAAGACTCAGCTTCCATAAGAAAATGTTTGGCAATAGATAATGAACAAGGATGAGAATAATCTAATCGTTCTGGATGCCACTGCACTGCTAATAAGAATGAGTTCCCATTTGGGTCGGCCCATTCAAATGCTTCTATGATATCATCTTGTGAATAAGCCGATGCAGTAAACATAGGAGGTAGATATTGAACAGCCTGATGGTGCGAGCTATTTACTTGTATCGAATCAGTTTTAACAATTTTTCTTAATAATGAACCAGGCTCTATAAGAATTTCATGGAAACTATCTATTCCTTGAATAGATCTGTGTTCTATATCTGATTGTGTATCGCTAGGAATATCTACTATCAAAGTTCCACCAGAGAATACATTGATAATTTGTTCGCCTCTACAAATTGCTAGAATTGGAATATGAAAAGACGTACAGATTTCAAACATTTTCTTTTCTCTGGCATCTCTGATATCATCTACTGTACAATCTTTAAGCCTGTCGGATTGTCCATAAAAAGAAGGATTAATATCTTCTCCACCAGTAAATACAATTCCAGAACAAGTTTTTACTATGGGTTCTATGTCCTCTAATGCATACTCATCCAAATGGATAATATGAGCATCAGGATGTGCTTCAATAAGCCATTTAGAATAAAATGTATAGGATTCTGAACCTGCTGAAAATGATAATGCTATATTCATAATGATGTAGTGGTTTTTGTAAATGTTGTAGTTAAAACTGTTTGTAAAGAAAGCAAAAACTCATGTTTACCTTCTATAATATCAAAAGTGATAGGTAATACAAAACATTGAATTGAATTTTGTTCAAAAATAGACCTAAATCTAAACAATTTAACAGCATCTTTTTCTGTTGTAATAAGTGTATATAGATCTTCTTGCTTCATCTCTTTGATAATCTTTGAAATGATATGTTCTGTATAGTGTGCATGGTCATTTAGTACTTTACTGCTTTTTATAATAAACCCTTTTTCTTGAAGTGATATATGAAATCTACTTGGATTAGCAATTCCAGATAATGCATAAATTGAACTAATCTTTGGAAGACTATTTGATATATGTATTGCTGAACTATCATAAAGAGGATAAAGAGATCCTACTCTAATAGTACTTTTACAAACTAGAGGTTTATGTTTAATGTAAGGCTCAATATCTTTTAAGGGAAAAGAATCGGTGCAAATGATAATATCTGCCCTGAGTAAAGCATCAAGAGATTCTCTTAAAGTTCCCCAAGGAAATACATTCCCTTTTAAATCACTAGAATGTAGCAAAACAATATTACAATCTCTTTTAATTGCACGATGTTGAAATCCATCATCAATGATAATCGGTGTTGTAAATTGAGATAATGCCTTGTATTTAGGCTGGGAGACAATCACGCTATGATAGTAACCTGATAATGCTTGCATATACACTTCATCTCCACATTGTTCGGGCATGATATCATTGTGCATCGTATACGAAGATGATACAGTACAAATTCCTTTGCTTGTTCTTTTGTAACCACTTGAAAGTAAAGATACTTGTATGAAGTTGTCTTTACATATTTTTGCTATCATCAGTGCGCATGGAGTTTTTCCAGATCCACCTGAACTGATATTACCAATACTTATCACAGGATATGCTGATGAATATACTTTTAACATATTATGTGAATACAGATAATTTCTCAACTTTACAAAAGCATTATACATGGAGAGATTCTCCATTTAAGATATTTTCACATGAATGAATGATGTCTTGAATCTCTTCACGATTGGATAGATCTTGTATAGGATCAATTTTTGTATAGTGTATATTAATTGTAGCAAAAGGTAGAGGCAAAGAAAACAAATCCCAACTTTTTTTGAATATATATGTTGATGAGCAATCAATTCTGCATAAAAACAGAGGCTTAGATGCTCTAAAAGCTGCTATCACTGCTCCGGGTTTCATATTATTTCTAGGCCCTTTTGGCCCATCTGGAGTAATCAAAAAAGTTTTTCCTTTTTGAATTTCATCAACTGCACTTTGAAGGGCTTTTTTGCCATTATTGGAAGAGCTACCTCTTATAACATCAATCCCCCAATGATTGAGAATATCAGTTAATACAGATCCATCTTTACTTAAACTGACAATAGCAAAACACGGAATATGTTTGTGAATAAACCAACCAGGAAGCATAGATCCATGCCAAAAAGCAATAACGGAGTTTTGATTGGGAATTTCACCAATAAGCTTGAATCTCCAGCTATAGGCTAATAAAGTAAGAATATATATGGCAATTTTTTGCAATAGTTTCATATCCGATTCTTGAGATAGTGTTCTATTGTTAATGCTGCCCTTTTACTAGCGCCTGGGCCACCAAGTAAAGTTCGAATTTCATGAAAACCTTGTACTTGATTTTGAATAGCAATTGGATCGTCTAATAAAGAAAAAAGAGAATTGTGAAGAGATTCTGCTTGCGCATCAGATTGTATAAGCTCAGGAATCAGGTTTTTTTCTAATAATATATTTGGAAGAGAAATACTGGTTAGATGAATTTTACTTTTTGCAATCAGATATGAAATATAGGATGTTTTATAATAAGAAATAAAAGGCATACCAAGTAATGCTGCTTCTAGAGTGCTGGTACCAATTTTAACAATACCTGCTTGTGCACCTCTCATACATTCGCGTGCATTAGTAGATATTTCATCTTGTGAAAACTGTTTAAGTCCAGGGTGATTGATAAGCCTCTCAGGAACACAAAGCAAAGGCTTAAGATCTCTCTTTTTGCATTCTTCAATGATAGGCCTCATCAAAGGTAAATGCTTATACAATTCTTGACTTCTAGATCCTGGCATCAAGCAAATTGTATTATCTCTTTTTTCAGAAAACTCATGAATAAACAGTGGATTATCTAAAATGGGATGTCCTACAAAAGCAGTTTCAATATCAAAAGTAGAAAAATAAGAATGTTCAAATGGAAAAACTGTCATGATTAGATCGGTAGACTTTTTTACTTGTTGTGCTCTATTACTTCCCCAAGCCCATAATTGTGGTGCTATATAGCAAATAGAGGGAATTCCTTTTTGTTTTGCGCTTGCCCCGAGCCTCATATTAAAACCCGGATAATCAATCCCTATAAAAGCATCATATATTCCTTTGGAAATTTCTTTTTCACATAGGTTTAATGCTTTCTTTAAAAAAGGATAATGTTTGATGACTTCCCAAAAACCAACAATATTCATTGAATCAAAATGCACCAATGAATTCAATCCTTCGGCAAGCATATATGGTCCACCAATGCCGGTAAATTGTGCACCAGCATATACTATTTTAAGCTCTTTCATCAGTAATGCTGCATGAGCATCACCCGAGGGATCGCCAGCTACTATAAAAAAAGAATATTTCATGGTGCAAAAATACATGCTTATTTTTTACTGCTAATTAAGAGTAAAAAAACTATTAATTTGCAGATGTATTTTTTTACAAATAATAGATAAGCTATGACAGTTTCTTCTGTAAATACTCAAGCCAAAATACTCATTAGATTTGTTCTAGTATTAGCTTTATGTATTTGTAGTTTTTCTTGTTCTGAAAATTCATCAAAAGATTTTTATATTCAGGCTGAAAAGGCAATTAACGATGGGGATATTGCTAAAGCGATTTCTTTATATAAATCAGCAATTGAAGCAGATGATTCATTCATTGAAGCTTATCAAAAATTGGGGACAATATACTATCTTCAAAATTCAAATGAAGAAGCTATTACTTTAATGAATTCATTGTTAACAATTAGCCCCACAAATTTTGATGCCCATTTTATATTAGGAAATATATATTCTAAATCTGGGAATTATACCAAAGCATTGACTCATTATGAACAAGCCTTAATTACCAATACCAAAGATGCAAAATTGTATCAAAATATGGCATCTGCCTATGTGAATTTAGATAATACTCAGCTAGCATTAAATTTTTATAATAAAGCACTATCTATAGCCCCAAAAGATCAAGAAATTCATTATGATCTAGCAAATACCTTAGCAAGAAAAGGAAATTATTCAGAAGCCTTGCAACATTATCAAAGTGCAGTTCAATTGCGTCCTGATTATGCAGAAGCATGGCTATTTATGGGAGTTACCTTTTATAAATCAGGTAATAATGCAGATGCAGAGCGTGTTTTTAACATGGCAATTAGTTTTAATCCATCTATGACGCTAGCATATAAGTATTTAGCTACCATTGCTAAAAGTAAAAACGATTTAGCATCCTATAATAATTATACAGGAATGATTCTAGCAGCTGATAAAAAAACGCTAGAAAGTATTCCTTATTTTTTAGAGGCAGCTAAGATTAATCGGTCTTTATATGAAGCCCATTTTAATGCGGGCTTAGCATATTTTGCAATTAATAATTCTTTAGATGCTGCTAGGCATTTAGAATTATGCGTACAAACGAAACCCGATTTCTTGGAAGCGTATAAGCAATTAGAAATTGTATATAATAAACTTGGTGATAGCCAAAAACAAGAAAATATAAAGAACATTATTAATTCATTAGAACAAAACATTGTTTCTAAATAATCATCTTAAGGAGAGAAGTCGTGAAATCTGTGAAGAATCTTTTATTATCTGTAGGTATCATATGTATGTGTATGATGCAAATACATTGCTCTAAAGGGCCATCTAATGCCGATTATTTAACATTTAAAGCAGAAATGTTTATGCGCTCTGGAGAATTAGACAGAGCACAAGAAGAATTAAGTAAAGCTTTATTAGAAGATGCGAAAAGTACCGAAGCTAATATAGTTCAAAGTAAAATTTATGTAATGCAAAATTTACCTGAAAAAGCTATTGCATCATTACAATCAGCTTTGGAATCAAATCCAAAATCTTTAGATGCATTATATTCTCTTGGTTTCTTGTATACAAAAACAAATGAATTCCAAAAAGCAATTGATCAATTTAATAAAGCATTGGAAGTAAAACCAGATACATCGCTTGGCTATAATAATCTTGGTGTTGCTTATCATTCTTTAAAACAATATGATAAAGCAATAGTGAATTATAAAAAAGCGATAGAGAAAAATCCAAAATTTGTTGAAGCATTCTTTAATATTGGTAATTCTTATGTAGCTATGAATGATATGCCTAAAGCAATTGAATCATATAATAGAGTAATTCAATTAAAGCCAGATTATGTAGCGTCATATTTAGAATTAGCATCTTGTTTTAATAGGATTGGTAATCCAGCTGAAGCAGGAAATAATACAGGTTTATATTATTATTTTAGTAATAAATTACCTCAAGCAATTGATGCATTTTCTAAAGTAGTGGCTGCTAATCCTAATTATGCTGTTGCCTATCATAATATGGGAGCATCTTATGATAAATTAGGAAATAGAGAAAAAACAATTGAATATTTCCAAAAAGCTGCTAAACTTGGATATGCTCAAGCACAAGAAATTTGTAAAAAGAATAATATAGCTTTCTAAAAAGGAATACTACACCCAATTCCTGAAGAAAGTGGATAGATATGTTTTATGATAGATTCTAAATGCTTTCCATGTTGATGATGGGTTGTATAAAGAGCACAATCAAATAATAATAGAAAAGCTCCTTGAACTATCAGGCTATTACCAAAGCCAAGTAATTGAGCTTGCGAAGTAGTATTTGATTTTTCTTTTAGATATAATCCACCAAGCATGTATGCAATATCTAATCCAATATTTAATGCAAGTAATTGTTGCATGGAAGACTGTTGGTGTATTGCAGATTGAAAATCATACAATTCCGGCTTTGCATAATAACCAAAGCCGGCAATTGCAATATTGATAATATTCCAACCTGCATTCATTTGCCAGAATGCTTTTTTATCTTCTTGCGAATGTAAAGAGCCGTAAATACCAGTAGTAATATTTAATAATGCCCAGCTTCCTAATACACCCATACTAGTTGTATTGATAGCATAATATTCATCTCTAAAAGCATCTAAAGTAGTGTCTTGACACAAGACACTATAACATGGAAACAATAAACTTATGAGAACTATTCCTATAAAAAGAGTATTCATTGCTTTATTCCTTGGTTTGATTAGCAGTGTATATTGTGCATTTGCACAAAATACATCTGTAATTGATGATTATATGATTATCAAGGGCGATTCATTGATGAATCAAAAATTGTATTCAGAAGCTATACAAGCATATCAAATTGCATTAACTACAAGTAAAGATAAAGAACTAATCGTAAAATATGCTCATGCATTACATATGAATGCAGAATACAAGTCAGAAATTCTTGCTTATGAAGATATACTCAATGGTACTCCTAATGATTTGTCAATATTATTAAAAAAAGGTATAGCACTTACATCATTGGGAAATCTTGATGATGCAATTACTGTGTATCGTTCTTGTTTGACTATTGATTCTTTGAAACCTGAGATATGGTTTCAGATGGGAAAAACATTTCAAGTTGGCCAATATCATGATAATGCATCTCAATGTTTAATGAAAGCTATTCTCATTAAAAATACATATGCAGAGGCTTATCAAGAATTAGGGACTTCATTGTTGGCACTTAATAATATTGATACAGCAATTATTTCATTTAGAATTGCTTTGCAAACAGATTCAACGTTAAGCGAAGCTTGGTTAGGATTAGGAAATGCTTTGAATCTCTCTAAACAGACAGATAAAGCAATGAAAGCATATAAAAAAGCTATTATGATGAAACCGGATTATTCTGAAGCGTTTAATAATCTAGGTATGCTTTATTATTCTGTTGAACAACCAGATAGTGCAATAATTGCTATCAATTCTGCATTGTTGTTTGATTTGGAAAATCCCGTTTACTATAATAATGCTGGCTTAGTTACTTTAGCATTAGGTGATACATTAAGAGCATTTAAATTTTTTAGAAATGCTTTGCTTTATGATTCACTCTATATAAAAGCGCTCTATAATGCTGGTTTATCTTTGCATTATTTACAAAAAGATAAAGATGCTATAGAGTATTTTCAAAAAGTACTTGCTATAGATTCTAAACAAGCAGAATATTGGTATGCATTAGGATTATCTCATGCAAGTTTAAAGGATAATGTATCCGCTATGGGTTATTGGCAAAAAGCATCAGAACTTGAACCCCAAAATGGTGAATACTGGTTTGCAATGGGCACAATCTATGCTAAAAATGGAGATACCAAACAACAAATGAAATTGTTTAAAAAAGCTGCAAAGCTTGGAAGCTTAAGTGCTAAAAATTGGCTTAAATATAATAGTACATCCAAATAATGAAAGATATTGCCTTCCGAAATCTTATCATTCCACCAATAGGAATTCTATTTTGGACTATATCTGCGCTGTTCATCATATTCTCTGTTATAGCATGCATTGTTGAATTAGTTGATCTTTCAGAGAAATATTCTACAAATGGTATCATTTTATCGTACACAGAAGACAATGAATCTGGAAGATATTATCCAATTGTTCGCTTTAAAGACAGCTCACATATATCCCATACATTTACAGATGCAACCGGAACTTCTGCTCCACTGTATTCTGTAGGTACGGTGGTTCAAGTTGATTATAAGACTGCTAATCCGTCTTCATCAGAAGTAACAACATTATTTTTCAGATGGGGATTAACTATCGGACTATTTGGCTGTGCTGTAATGTTTTTTGTTCTTGGTTATTTGTTTAGTGAACGCTTGATATGAAAAAAAATCTCTATTTCATTGGTATTGCTGGCTCTGCAATGGGAAATGTTGCGGTAGCTTGTGCCAGAAAAGGTTTTAGCGTATCTGGAAGTGATTCTGGAATTTACCCACCAATGAGTACATTTCTGGAACAAAATGGCATCAATATGTTCCATTCTTTTCATTCTGATAATATACAATCTTGTAATCCAGACATGGTAATTATTGGAAATGCAATCAGTAGAGGGAATCCAGAATTAGAATATGTTCTTAATCATAGAATATCATATACATCTATGTCTGCTATTGTTCATGATGAATTAATAGCGCATAATACATCTATTGTTATCACCGGTACACATGGTAAAACAACAACAACTTCTATTGCTGCTTGGTTATTTGAATATGCAGGAAAGCAACCAGGCTTTTTGATTGGTGGGATGCCTCATGGATTTGACACTGGATGTAGGCCTGTACCAGAGGAATTACATAATACGGATAAAGGTATTTTTGTGATTGAAGGAGATGAATATGATACTGCTTTCTTTGATAAAAGAAGCAAGTTTTTTCATTATTCTCCCACTATTGTTGTAATTAATGCAATAGAATACGATCATGCTGATATCTTTGCTTCTCTTGATGATATAAGAAAATCATTTAAAACAATGATTCGTCTTATCCCCTCAAATGGTTATTTGATTACCTGTGCAGATTTTACTGAAACATGTGATATTGCTCTTGATGCACATACACAAGTAGAAACATTTGGTTTACATCCTAAGGCTGATTGGCATATTACAGATATCAAAACAGATGAATTCTCTACTGTTTTTACTGTGTACTATAAACAATCATTCTTTGGTACTTTTACTTTTTCTATGAGCGGCGAACACAATATTAGAAATGCTGTTGGAGCATTAGCATCATGTTTTCATGCTGGATTATCGGTAGAAGAAATCAACAATGGGCTAGCCACGTTTAAAGCACCAAAACGTAGAATGGAAGAAATTGCCGTATGGAATAATTGCATGGTTATTGATGATTTTGCTCATCATCCAACTGCAATTTCAGAAACAGTAAAAGCAATCAAAATAAAATATCCTCATCGTGATATTATTGCATGTTTTGAACCAAGATCAAATACTACAACTAGAAATATATTTCAGAAAGAATTTGCAGAATGTTTCGATGGCTGCAAAAGTGTGATTATCGGTCCGGTTAATCGTCCAGAACGATATAAAGAATCCGAAAGACTCAATATTCCCCTTCTATTGCAATATTATTCTTCAAAAGGTGTACAATCATATTCTGTACAAAGAAATGATTCACTTTGGGGTGAAGAGGCAATAGAATATATTGCAGAATGTGCCCAAGCACATGATATTATTGTACTTATGAGTAATGGTAATATTGGTGGATTACGAAATTTACTTCAATAATTAATAAATAATAAGTGTATTATGTCACAACATACTCATTCACTTCCTTATCGTGTATTGTTATATTATAAATATGTAACAATTGATAATCCAATTGAAGAATCAAAAAAACATTTAGCATTATGTGTATCATTAGAATTAAAAGGGAGAATCCTATTTGCTCCTGAGGGTATTAATGGTACGGTATGTGGTACCGTTGAACAAACAAATGAATATATGCGAGTAATGCATGCAGACCCTCGTTTTCATGATATGTGGTTTAAAATTGATGAAGAACCTGAACATACATTTAGAAAGATGTTTGTAAGGCCAAAGAAGGAACTAGTAACATTTAGACTATCAGAAGATGTAAATCCCTTAGAAAAAACAGGAGTATATCTTCAACCAAAAGAATGGTATGACATGATGCAAGATCCTGATATTGTTATCATTGATGGAAGAACTGATTATGAATGGGATTTAGGACATTTTAAAGGTGCTATTAGGCCAAGCGTAGAGTCATTTAAGGAATTTCCTGAGTGGATCGAGAAAAACTTGTCCGATTTTAAAGATAAAAAGATGTTAACCTATTGCACCGGTGGGATTCGATGCGAAAAATTATCAGCATATTTATTAAAACAAGGTTTTAATGAAGTATATCAGCTTCATGGTGGAATTGTAAGTTATGGAAAAGATGCTGAAGTAAAAGGAGCACTATTTGATGGTACATGTTATGTATTTGATGAAAGAGTTTCAGTACCAATCAATCATACAGAAGAAGCAAACTTGATTTCACATTGTGTACACTGCGGAACACCTACAGATTCCTATGTAAATTGTGGCAATTTTGATTGTCATAGACAACATTTCCAATGTTTAAAATGTGTTGCTAAAACTAATTGCTCTTGCTCGGATACATGTATGGAATCGCCAAGACACGAATATAAACCACCTTTTAATAGAAAATTTGAGTCCTATAGAAGAGTACCTCGTAGAAACCAAACGGCTGCAGAAAAATAAATAATTATCCCGGTTACATCCACTAAAGTAGCTACAAAAGGTGCTGAGGAAGTGGCTGGGTCAAAACCTAATTTTTTCATTAATAATGGCAACATAGAACCAGATAAAGTACCCCATACTACAACTCCTATCAAAGAAACTCCTACTGTCAAACCAATTTGTATGGAATGATCACCATATACATTGCTTATCATAGACCATAACACGATTCTTGAAAATCCAATAATTCCAAGAATACAACCAAGTAATAAACCAGATAGTAATTCTCTTTGCAAAACAAACCACCAGTCTTTTAAACTGATTTCTCCTAAAGATAAAGCACGAACTATTAAAGTAGCTGCTTGAGAACCAGAATTTCCACCACTAGAAATAATTAAAGGTAAAAACATAGACAAAATGACGGCTTTTTGTAATTCGTGTTCAAAATAACCTAAAGCAGTTGCTGTTAACATTTCACCTAGAAACAAAAGAATTAACCAACCTGCTCTTTTCTTAATCATTGATAATAATGCAGTTGCATCATATGGTTTTTCTAAAGCTTCCATACCCCCAAATTTCTGAAAATCCTCTGTAGCCTCTTCTTCTTGAATATCCATTACATCATCAAAGGTTACGATTCCAATTAATATCCCACCAGAATCTATAACAGGAATCTCTGAAATATCATATTTTTCCATTACTTTAACAGCTTGTTCTTGATCTTCGAATGCTGATAATGAAACTGCAGTATTATCCATTAATGTGGAAATCTTACTATCTGGATCTGCAAAAATGAAAGATCGTAATGGAACATCATCTTTTAGGCACCCACGTGAATCTGTAATATAGATACGATTGATTGTTTCACTTTTGCGACCATGTGTTCTTATATATGATAAACCTTCGGAAACTGTCCACTCTGATCTAACGGAAACAAAATTTACTGTCATTAAACGCCCAATGCTTTGCTCGGGATAACCAAGTAAGAATCTTGCTTCTTTTAAATCCTCTGGAGATAAAAGAGATAATAATCTCTGAGTCATTTCAGCTGGTAATTCTTCTAATAAAGTCGTTCTATCATCGGGTAATAAGCCGGTTAATAATTCCCTTGTTTCTTGATTTGTTAATTGATGTAATAAAGAGTCTTGATCTTCGGTTTCTAAATACGAGAAAAGTTCTGCTGATAAATTCCTTTCTAAGCTTCTAAATAGTAAAACCTGGTCTGTATTGTCTAAATCCATTAATAAATCTGCAATCTCTGGAGTAGTCCAAGACGATAAAACTTCCCTTAAGGCCGGCCAATTGCGTGTAAGGATTAAGTCTTGTAAATCAGGTTTTAACAGCTCTTTTAGCATATCAATTAAGTGTATCGTACTGAGAATGATGTTTTTATATAGATAGCATTTTAAGTGCCAAGCAGAACTTATTATTAATTCTTGACTTGTTTGTCCGATAGTTCAATCCATCGCATCATATTGTTTTCAGATTCTTTTTCTAAAGTAGACATTTGTTCAGATTGTTCTGCAATTTTCTGGTACTCATGAGGAGGAATTTCTTCTAACAGTTTTGCCATAGCATTAATCTTCATTTCATGTTCTGCAATTAATTTTTCTAATCGTTCATATTCATTTTTTTCATGAAATGACAATCCCTTTTTAGTCTGTGTAGTATTTTGTGTCTGAGTTTTTACTTCTTTATTAGATACAAGAGTTGTTTTTTGATCTGCTTGTTCTTTTTTCTCTAAATATGCAGAATAATTTCCAGGGTATTCTTTGATCTTTCCATTTTGTTCAAAAGAATAAATTCTCTCAACGGTTCTATCTAAAAAAGATCTATCATGAGAAACAATAAGGAGAATACCTTTAAAACTATCTAAATACTCTTCTAATGCACCTAAAGTTTGAATATCAAAATCATTAGTTGGTTCATCAAACATCAGAACATTTGGATTTCCCATTAATGTTCTAAGGACAGCTAAGCGCCTTTTTTCGCCGCCAGATAATGTATGTACTAATGAATAATGCTGTTTGGCAGGAAATAAAAATCTATCTAATAAATCTTTTGCCGTTAAATACCGTTCTCTGCCTACTCCTGTATCTATGTATTCTGCTACTTCCCGTAAATTAGCAATCAAGGTATCGTTTTCTTTTAATGTTTTTACTTCTTGGTCAAAATAGCCTATGGTTACTGTATCCCCAATTGATACATAGCCTTCATCTGGTTTGAGTCTTCCAGAAAGCACATTTAACAATGTTGATTTCCCTGCTCCATTAGGACCAATTATTCCGATACGATCGCCGGGTGCAGCCCTATAAGTGAAGTCTTTAAATAAATAATTTTCTTTATCTAATTTACTTATTGAAACAGCATCTATTAATTTCCCACCTAAAAATCGATTTCCTACTTCTATTTTTATTTGTTTTTGTTCTTCTGGTTTAGGTTCTGACTGCATTTTTGCTATCCAGTCAATTCTACTTTTTTGTTTTGTTCTTCTTGCTTTAGCACCTTTTTGTAGCCATGCTAATTCAGTTCTCAGTTTATTCCTTTCATGTTCGGCTGTAGATTCTTCAATTTCTGTTCTAGCTTCCTTTTTCATGAGATAGTACTCAAAATTACCATCATAACTAAATAACTTTTTTTGATCTAATTCTATAATTCTAGTGGAAATAGCATCTAAAAAATATCTGTCATGAGTAACTAATAATAATGCTTTATGAGATTGCTGAAGTCTATCTTGTAACCATTGAACAGAATCTGCATCAAGATGATTTGTAGGTTCATCTAAGATCAATAAATCAGGTTCTGATAATAATGCTCTAGCTAGGGCAACTCTCTTTCTTTGACCTCCAGATAAGGACATAACATCTTTGTGAATATCTGTGATTCCTAATTTTGATAATAGGATCTTTGACTCAGTATCTAATCCCCAACCTTGTTCATTATCAATTTTTAATGCCAAGTCATGCATTTCTTCTTGTTGTTCATCTGTCATTGATTCATTCGAAGCAATTTCACATAGTTCATCATATCTATTTATCATCACTATGATATGTTGTTTTGCTTCCATTACAGCTTCAATACATGTTTGTTGATGAGCAAAGCTTGGTAATTGCGACAAATATTCGATTCGCACGTCTTTTGAAATTGCTACAATTCCATCATCTGGTTCTTCTAGGCCGGCTATTAATTTTAAGAGTGTACTTTTCCCTATCCCATTACGACCAATGATACCAATCCTCTCGCCTTCCATAATACCTATACCGATCTGTTCGAATAGTACTTTTTCATGATACGATTTAGTAAGATTATGTGCTGAAAATATCTGTTTTGCCATGTTTTTACCTTAATTAGATGATATTGAGATGGCATTTGCCGATGCCCAAGCCCATTGAAAATTATAACCGCCAAGATGTCCGGTTACATCAACGACTTCTCCAATAAAATATAGATTTGGTATTTTATTAGACATCATCGTTTTGGAGGATAATTCTTTTGTATTTACTCCTCCAACTGTAACTTCTGCTTTTGAATATCCTTCATTACCAGCAATTATTGGTTGCCAATTCATGAGCTGATCTGCAAATATTTTTCTTGTTTTTTCACTATAATGTGAATACGTTTCACTTTGCTTATGATATTGTGCCCATGCATAAGCAAAGCGTTTAGGAAATATAGTTGATAATGCATTTTTCCAATCCATTTTCCCAAAATCGCCTTTTGCTATTTTAGCATAGTTTGATGGATCAATCAGGGTATTTATGGTAACTGAATTTGTATGATTCATATACGAGGAAGCTTGAAGTATTGCTGGGCCACTAAGACCTTTATGCGTAAATAATAAACCTTCTTTAAATATGGGAGATTCTTCAGTTTGAATCTCTGATTGAATAGACAAACCAGCTAAATCCGAATAAGGAAATGTATCTGCTTGAACAATCAATGGAACTAATCCAGGTTTAGTTGGGATAATGGTGTGTCCAAAAGACAATGCAATATCATAACCAATACAACTTGCACCCATTTTTGGAATAGAAAGTCCTCCACTGGATACAATAACACTTTGTGAGGTATAGATTCCTTTATTTGTATGAACAAAAAAGATATCAGATTTTGTTACTGACTGTACTTTGCATTGTAATTCTAATGTCAACTTATTTTGATTTATCTCAAACATTAACATTCTAACAATATCTCTTGCCGATGTATCGCAGAACATTTGTCCTAATACTTTTTCATGATATGGTATATGATATTTTTCAACTAACTCTATAAAATGATAGGGGGAATATCTGGATAATGCAGAAGTACAAAAGTGTGGATTATCAGAAATAAAGTGAGATGGACTCGTATGAATATTTGTAAAATTACAGTATCCGCCACCTGAAATGAGAATCTTCTTACCTGGTTTGTCTTCAGAATCGATAATTCTTACGGTTTTTCCTAACTGTGTTAATTTTCCTGCAGCAAAAAGTCCGGCAGCTCCTGCACCAATAATAATATAATCTGAATGTAAAGAATTGGTGTTCATGTTGACAATTGAGGTTTAGAGATATATAATATGATAACAGTGTAAAATAGCTTTACGATGTAAAAGTTTTCATGTTAGGTTATGGAAATTGGCTGTTTCATTAAAAAGCCCTGATTACCAGGGCTTTAATTATTTTTTAATCAATTCTTTTACCCATTGATTGATATCCTCGATTATTTCTTTATCAACATGATCATATATAGTATATTCCATAGGGCTAGCCTTCCCTACTCCTTCCATAAAGAGATAATTCAATGTTGGATATAATTTATAGAGATTTTTTGCATGTTGTTTTGATGAAGATAAGGACTTTTTCCAAAGATTAAAATCTTTCATAGAAGATTGAAAATCTCTTTCTCCATAAGCGATAAAACATGGTATGGACAATGATTTTGCTAATTCAGCAGGATGATAATTTTTTAAAGACAACCAATATGGTGCTGGTGTTTCAAGTAATAATTGTTCATTAGGTGTATCTGGTGAAAGAGATTTAGATTTTACTGCGGCATGCTGTTTCTTTATCTTTTCTAATTTCTTTTTTGCATCAGTAATATCAATTATCGTATCTAATGTAAGTACATATTCTAATTGATCTAGTAATACATCTTCTAATGGTCTTGATGGTGCTCCAAGCATTATCATTCCTTTAAGACCTTCTATTTTTTGTGCAGCTCTGGGTATAAACATCCCGCCTGTACCATGACCTAATAAAAATATAGCATTCGTATCTGTTTCTTTAAACAGTTTTAATGCTTTAAAAGCTTCAATGGCATCTTCTGTACTTTCAAAATCTGGTGTGACTTGTATTTTTTTTGATCTTATTGTTGAATAGTAAGCTCTTGTTCTCTTTTCAAAACGTAATACCCCGATTCCTCTTGATGCTAAACCCCAAGCTAAATCAGCATACGGTTTATTTGCTACATAGGTTCCGTCTTCGTCTAAAGGGCCACTTCCATGAATAATAATGACAAATGGATATTTTCCTGGAGCTAATGGTAATGTAAGTGTACCATTAATTTCCCAATCTGTTCCTTTACCTATCATGATATCTCTAACTTTTACAGAGTCTGCATTAGCATATTGAGGAACCGTATACGTATGCTTGCCATATTTAGGTTTAAATTGGGCTATAAAAAATCCATCTATTTCTGGGGTTGATTTAAAAGCAGTTCTTATATCCCAATTACCTGTTGCACATCGTAATGAATGTACAATTGCAACTAGATTTGTATCTACTGGGTCAATATCAATTCTTGTATCAAATTTCTTGATAATTCTTCCAGCTTTTTTTTCAAATTGTTCCCAAAAAAGCCTCAATGTATCTGCTGGGAATTCATTTTTCATCTCAGGTGTAAAAAAACTATGTGCTTTAACAAAATCTTTGGCAAGAATTGCTTGAACGCATCTATTCGAATTTGCCATTTGCCAATCTAGAACAGATTTGAATGGTTGTGCTATACTTGTTGATACAAGCAATGGCAAAAAGAACATACATAAAAATATATACAGAAATTGTTTGCTAGTTTTAATCATTATCTTTTTGTTGAATGTCAAATTGCATTAATAGTGGACAGTGATCTGAAATCTTATCTGCGATTTTATCATCATACATTGATCGTGTATTAATAATAAACTCACTATCTTTTTTAAATCGTTGAACACTTGTTTTGGTTGTTACGATATGATCTATGCCAAAAAGATTTGGGTATTTGCAGCTTTTAAGATTTTCACTAAGGAATACAAGAGATGGATTTTGTACCAATGGGGTTAATGTTGGGTCTTTAACACGTTTTGGGAAATCATTAAAATCTCCAATGATAAATAGATCTTGCTCTTTGGTATTTTTTAATAAAGAATCTACCCATTTACTAGCTATTTCACTTTGCTTATATCTCATTTGCCTAGCTAATATTTTTAATGCTTCTGTAGAATCATATCTTGATGATGATTTAAAATGTACTACCATGATTGTACAATCAAAGTTGCCTTTTTTTGCATTGAATACTAATCCCGGACGATTTCGGTTGGGGTCAACTGCAATTGGTACATATTCAAATGATGTATCTACAGAAACAGATGCCTTGTATAAAACAGCTACATTTTGAGAGCGCCCACCTTTGCCAATGATATATTTATACTGTGGGATAAAGGTAATAAGTTTATCTAATGATGTACTATTCTCTATTTCTTGTAGACATAAGATTTCTGCACCACTTTCTTGTATTATATCAGCTATCCTTTTATAATCTGATTCATCTCTTTGAATTGTATCATCGATACCATCGCCTAACCAAGCAATATTAAATGTTCCAATAGATAATGTTTGGTTTGAAACAATGGTAGAACATGAACTTAAACCAATTGACATTATGATGGTGAAAAGAGCGATACTTATATACTTAGTTAATGTAATCATGTGTATTATCAACCTTTTACGAACATAGCTTTGAATATATATCCTGCGAACTTTGGATTTTCTTTCAATCTTCTGACAGAATACCCATACCAATCACTTCCAAATGGTACATAGATTCTCATGGCATGTCCAGCAGATATTAATTGATTTCTTCTTTCTTCTCTTACGCCTAAAAGCATTTGAAATTCATATCTATCTGAATGAATAGATTGTTGTTGTATATAGTTTTCTGCATCAATTATTAAGCTTTCATCGTGGGTTGCAATGCCAGTTTTTTTCCCATTTTTTAACAGTATCCTTAAGAGTTTCTTATAATTTTCTCTGATTTCAGAAGGATCTTTAAATGCAATTTCTGGTAGTTCATTATAAATCCCTTTGCACAAGCGAATATCAGGATCATATTCTAATAAACTAAGGATATCAGATTCGCTACGTTTCATATATGCTTGTAAAACAACACCTATATTGGTGAATCCTTCTTTTCTTAGCCTGCGATAAAAATCTAGAGTTTGAGTTGTATATGGACTATTTTCCATGTCCATTCTAACAAATAAACCGCATGCATTTGCCTTGTTAACTAATAATTTTACATTTTCATATGCAAAATCTTTGTCTATATCAAGGCCAAGAGAAGTTAATTTTACTGATAAATATGCAGGTAATCCATAAGTATGTATTGCTTGAATTACCGCTAAGGAAGCATCCCTTTCATGGATAGAACGTTCTTTTGATATTACAAACTCACCCAATACATCTATAGTAGCACAAGCTCCAATTGAATCTAATTGCTGTACAGTTGCTATTGCACTCTGTAAAGACTCTCCTGCTATATATCGAGAGGCAACAGTTTTAACAATTGTTTTGGGAATAAAAGGCAGTGACTTTGCAATAAGACTATTTAACATATACTTCGATTATTTCTTTGTGAATTGAATTGTTGATGTAGAATGTTCGCATGAAATTGATACATAATATACTCCAGCACTTAAATGTTCAACAGAATATTGAAGTGAAATTGGATTATTATCTATGCTTAAGGCTTCCTTTATTGTTGATATTGCCCTACCCTGTATATCAAAAAGGGATATTGTTGCATTATCACATATTTGCTTTGCAGAAAGAGTTATCGTAATGAATTGTTCTGCTGGATTAGGAATTATTGATGATTGAATATTATCAATATCTATATTCTTAACTAACGATATCGAAGAACAAGGGCTTTTCGATGTAATATACACTGGAACAATCGATGTAATTAATGATGTATCTTGTTTATACACAATTCGAATTAATGCACGAGATGAATCCAGCTTTTTATCGATTTGCCAATTGAATAGTCCAGAAACAGCCTCATGGCCAAATGTATTGGTAGCAATCCAAGTTGAGCCATTATTAGTAGAATATTGAGTATAAACTTTACCAAAAGCAATGTTATCTGATTTCCATGTAATCACATTTTGCTTTCCTACACATAATGTATCATTAGGTTTAGGAAGAATAATGGTTAATTGTTCTTTGGCTAGTTCAAAAGGACCAGTAATAGAAAATAAAGTGGAATCTTCTAATGAAGTTACTTTGAGATAACAATTTTTAGCTATGATATCCGGAACATTAACAGTTGAAGAATTACTTGCTAATGAAGCAGAAATGATTTGCCATGATTGTTTAGCATCGATAGAAATTTCAAGTTTTACTTTATCAACTAATTTTTTTGTCCATGCTAAAGGTACAAGTTCTTTTATACCAATAACTTTTTTACTTAAATCTGTGCCAAAAATCAAAGAAGGTGCTTCAATCGAAAAATTCACCCACGATGTATCTTGATTCATTGGATTTAATTGATCATATACCCTTATCCTACCTTGAGTAGTAGGAGCATTAGGAATCTTCCAATTATATATGCCTTGTCCATTGATGGCTTGTTGTGAAACTGCAGGTATATTTTTAGAGATAGTTTCCCATGTTTGGCCACCATTGATACTATACTCTAAAGTTACCGTTTGTACATTGACAGATGTCCATTCTATCGACATCACTTTTCCAACTACAAAGGTTTGTCCTCCCCATGGATAGATCATATTCACTTGAGATTTTTGAGCTGGTTGGATACAAGATTTCGATTCTAAGAATTGGCGTAAATATGTATATACTCTTGGCAAAAAAGTAAAATCGACGGCATTTTTGTTATTGGTTAAATGACAATAACTCATAATTGAACCAAAAACAGGTTTCGGAGCACTTTTATTACAAGATTCTTGTGAATAAGAGATTTGACCAGCATAATTTGATGCACTGGTTAAACATGAATCCAATGCAGGTTTCCAAAACCAACAATTATGTGTATGATATGCTCCAATATTATGTCCTAATTCATGTGCTATTGTAACGATATCTTTACTATAAGCATTTGATGGTATAATACTATTTCTAAAAATACCGCTAACAGAATATGCCTTAGATACAGCTCCATCGCATATATTCCCAATTCCATTAGCTATCCCTAAAACAATTGTTCCATTGCCTGTTCCAGAACTTCCTACTGCATCTAAACAATGAACTATAGCTCTTTTATCTTTTGTATTCGTATTCCAACGTGATTCAACTTCTTGCAATAATGCAGGAGTATTAGATCCATCATTTTGATATGGGTCCTGATTAGAAGCTGTCCAAACAATGATCTTAGGTAATATTATATTTACATTTAATTCTTTACGGTATAAAGAGTTAATCCCATTAAATAATGCAATAATATATTGAACTGCACTAATAGAATCTTTTCTTCCTGGGCCATTAAAGAATGAGCTTGTAGACTCTACGATAATAGGAAGTTCAAGCATTTCATTCGTAAGGGTTTTCTCCCCTTTTGAATATTGTTCAAATAATTCTTGTGGTGTTGGAAGATTATTTGGTTTTTCATCGGTTAAGCATTGAGGTTGAGCTGTTTTGTCATCGAATATAAATTCATTCTGACTTATTATCTGATGCTCATTATCTACCGAAAGAGTGTTGGTTGGAGCTACAACGAATTGTTCACCACTTGATCTCATCACCCAACAATAGATATGTCCTTGTGATGTGGTTAATAAAACAGATGAACCAGGTTCATTCTGTATTGTACCAATAAAACTAGATACAAAAGGTAAAGGAATCTGTTGATTACCAATAAATACTTTAGTCCTAGAATCTACACTACTTGGAGAAATAGTTAACTCTACAGTTGATAATTGATTCTTTCCAATAGGAAAATTATCTAATACCAGTGTTTTGTCTAATTCAGAAAAAACAGCAATTACTTTCTCATTTTCTAATGAAAAGGAAGAGAAAGTATATTGTAATCCTTGGGGATGTGCAATAGTTGATTCCTTTTTTCCTTTAATCAAAGAATTGAAATCTGAATTAGCTGCATATATATTCTGAGTATAAAGAATAAAGAAAAGCAGTAGTAAAGATATATAGAATCGCATAGAATCTCTTTATTAATGCTGAATAGTTAATGGCACTGTAATCTTGGATTGTCCACAAATGAGCGAAACAAAATATGTTCCTGATGGCAACTGTGGAAGTGAAGCATTAATAGTGTGTTCGCCAATCGATAGATCGAGATTCTTTTGAATAGTATGAACAGATTCACCATTGATTGAATTTATTGACAATTGGGCATTGTTGCACAGATTTGATGAGACAATTTTGATTGACAAATTCCCATTAATCAATGGATTTGGTGATATAGAAAGCTGAGGCAATATTGTATTACTTTCTTGAATATTAGTTGCGCTACAATTAGCTGAATTCACTATAGACATAGCGCCTGTTACAAAAGCAATAGTTGAATCAGATTTTGCAATTGCACGTACAATTGCTATCGGTGCTTCAATTGTTGGAACTCTCCAGCGAAAAACCGATGTCCATGGGTCTACACCAAGTACAGTAGAAATATTTTGCCAAGAAGATCCGGAGTCAGTTGAATATTGTAGTAATAATTTTGAAGCAGCAATATTTTTATAATTCCATGATACTATAAAGTCTTTACCTGCGCAGAGTATATCGCCAGCTTTTGGAGTATTTACATTAAGTTCTTCTTTGCCTACACTAAATGGACCTGTTTGAGAAATCAATCCATTATCGTCTGCGCTGATGATTCTTATATAGCATTTATTTGCTGTA
Organism: Bacteroidota bacterium; assembly: GCA_049317525.1. Classification (GTDB taxonomy): domain Bacteria; phylum Bacteroidota; class Ignavibacteria; order Kapaibacteriales; family UBA961; genus UBA961. The sequence continues at coordinate 42,603 of JBMOIC010000004.1, forward strand.
ATATCAGGCATTGCAAATTGAAAGTTAGAACCAGTTTGGCCAGAGCTTACAGAATTCCAATTTGCTCCATTATCACTTGAGAATAAAATAGATACAGAATCAATATTGGTTTTAGTCCATGCTAATGAAACACTTTCTTTTTGACCATATGCTTTACCATCTAGATTATTAGTTAATGCCAAAGCAATTACAGGAACAGTAATTTTGAAATTGGCCCATGTTGTATCATTAATATTTTCATTAGTAATATCACAAACACGAAGTCTGCCTAGATCTGTTTTGATTTTAGGAACAGTCCATTGATAAGAGCCTTGTCCATTAATTTGAGATGCACTTGATGCAGGCAATCCAGATTCAATATTTGACCAACTTGAACCTGCATCAGTAGATAATTGAATTTTTACTGAATTCACTCTAGAAGAAGTCCATTCAATTAACTGTTTAGTTCCAGCATTAAATGTTCTATTTCCTGCAGGAGCTATCATTTTAATTTGGCTTGCTTGTACTTCAGTTATACATGCCTTTTTTTCTAAATTAGCACGTAAAAAAGTATAAACTCTTGGTAAGAAGGTAAATTGAACAGTACCACTATTTGTTAAATCACAATAACTCATAATCGAACCTGGTACTGGGCGTGGAGCACCAACATTGCATGTTTCTGAAGAGTATGATTGTTTACCTTGATAAGCAACACCACTTGATAAACAACTATCTAGCGCTGGTTTCCATGCAGAACAATTATGAGTATGAAAAGAGCCAATATTATGTCCGATTTCATGAGCACATGTTGCTACATCCTTTACAAAAGATGTTGTTGGAAGAGCAGTATAACGGGAAATTCCAGTAACTGAATAAGCATTTGAAACAGAACCTGAACATATAGCATCAATGCCATTTGCAATACCAGCAACAAAAGTTCCATTACCTGTCTGAGAATTTCCTTGTGCATCTAAACAATGAACAATATCTCTGGTACGATTTGTAATTTTAATCCAACGATTTTGAACTTCTTGCAATAAAGCTGGGGTATCAGCACCATCATTTTTATATGGGTCAGGCGCATCAGTTGTCCAAATTTGAACATAAGGTAAAATGATATTTAAATTTAATTCTCTTCTGTATAATGTATTGACAGCATTGAACAATGATACAATATAATTGGCTGCCTTTTGTTCATTGCCAGAAGCTATTTTTGTGAAAAATGTTGAAGTAGTTTCTACAATTACTTGCATTTCTAACATTCTATTATCTAATGTTTTATCGCCCTTCTTCTTCATTTCTGCTTCAATTTGAAATGGCATAATCCCAGAATGACTATATTCTTGCGTGCCACAAGTTCTTGCCTTATGAAATTGATCTGTTTCTAAAGCACCATCAGCATATAAAACATGAGGTCTTTTCTCTGTAATTGAAGAATTATTTGGCCCAATTACAAAAACTTCTCCATTTGCTCTAGATATCCAGCCATGCATATCACCATTGGCATAACTAAGCATAATATGGGATCCACTTTCGCCAACAATCGAACCACTATACGTTAATACATGAGGTATAGGAATTTGCTTATATCCTACCATAAATATTGTGGATGCATCTATACATGATTGAGTTAATTCTAAAGTAATAGTTGAAGTAGTTTTTAAAGAAATAGGAAAACCAATGATAGACAATGTTTTTTCAGAGCCATTAAAGATACGTGAAGCATCATTTGAGGTGATATCAAAAGAAAAAACAGATTGTTGAAGCGTAGAAGGCATGTTTTTTTGATTGGATAAGCCTTGTACGATAAATGAATTAGCATCATAGGTATGTATTGCAAATGTAGGAATAAAACCTAGTATACATAATAATGAAAGCATCAAAATGCGGACAATATTTTTCATAGAAATAACCAAATATAAAAGTAAAAATTAAAGTCTTAAAGAATAAAGAATAGTGTGCAAAAATACGGAATATGAATCCTATGACATCACTATTTTTTCGCTACAAAATCTATGTCGAATTCATATTAATGGATATTGTATATCCATATATAATTCTTTGATCTATAGACTATTTTACTTGTGATATACATGTATTGATTACTAAAAAAACACATTCTTTCAAATTATTCCTCTTTGTTTTTTTGTAAATTTGTAAAGTATTTTATTATGTAGCTGATAAAAAATCTCAATATCATACGTATTAATCACTTATTACCCTGGAAATCATGCAGCATACTTCAGTTCCCGATCATAAAATGGGATTAGACGGTGCCGAATTTCTTGCGATTATCTATCGAAATACATGGTTACTTGCAATTATTACAATTGGTAGCGGATTAATTGCATTTGGATGTGCTTGGATGATGCCAAATTGGTATGCATCTACGATTAGTTTTGTACCCCCAAATAATGCTAATTCGATGATAAGTGGAATGATGGGTAATGTTTCGAGTGCATTAAAGGATTTAGGATTGGGGAAAATGAATAAAGGAGAGAGTTATTCCTATTTAGTAATACTTAATTCTAGAAGCTTAATGGATACATTGATATCTCGATATGATGTAGCGACTGAATATCAAATACCTATAGAAAACAAAGAAGATTTGTATAAAGAATTTCTAAGTAATTTTGAAGTAGAATTGTCTCCCGAGGGAAATTACAATATTACTATATATTCAAAAGATCCTAAAAAAGCTGCTTTGATGGCAAATGATATTGTTCCAATTGCCAATAATATATCGAATAGATTACAAAAAGCGGAAGCTGAAACAAATCGTTCTTATATGGAATTACGATTATTAAGAACAGACTCTATTCTTAAAAATATAGCTGATCAATTAGGACAATATTCTTCAAAAACACTTGTATTTTCTCCATTAGATCAATCTCAGGCGGTTGCCGAGGCACTTGGAACTTTAAAGTCTACAATATTAAGGCAAGAAATTCAAGTTGAAATTTTAAAGAATACTTATGGTGATTCAGACCCATCAACAATGGCTGGCATACGTTTATTAGGTGAAATGAAAAACCAACTAGAAAAAGCTGAAAATAAACCTGGATTTGCTGGTAATTTTGCTTTAAAAGACGCAGTAAAAGTTGGAACTAAGTATATGAAATTATATACAGAATATGAGGCAATGTCTAAGGTTAAAGCATTTCTTTTACCTATGCTGGAACAAGCAAAGCTCGATGAAATCAGAGAAGCCCCAACAATGTATGTACTTGATTATGCTAAACCAGCAATAAAAAAATCTCGTCCAAAACGCTTAACTATTGCTGCAGGAACATCTATTGGTGTATTTGTTCTGTGCTGTCTTTTCTTGATTATAAGAACACAAATGAAAAAAGCTTCAACATATTATGCCGTTGAAAAAAAATCACATGAAGTTGGAGCAAGCATCTGATGTTAGAAAGCCATACAAGTAATGCTTTACCAACATTTCATAATGAAGTACAAGGCAATATTATCCTTGGCATTGTAAGAACACTAGAATTCGATCAAGTTTCAAATTTTTTGTTAACATTGCACAAGACAGGCTATACTGGTACTGTCGGCTTTTTTTGTGATGATATATCTCAAGATTCTTTACATAAATTTTCGGCAATGGGAATTTATAAAGAGAATTTTAAAGAAGTAAGAATTAGCATTCCCTTTACTGGAAAAAAAATAAATGCATATCGTCTGTTTAGTCCAGTACTACGCTCCTATTTTTATATAACATCCCCTAAAAGTCAACAAACTTTTGCCAAAAACTATTTTCATATTCACCAGTCACGACACTTTTTATATACAGCATTTATCGAACATCATGGTGCAGATTATAAAAATATCATGCTAAGTGATACCAGAGATGTGATCTTTCAAAAAGATCCATTCGATTTTACAATTGATGATTCTTTGCATTGCTTTTTGGAAGATAAAGCTACTACAATTTCTTCTGAACCTCATAATTCATCTTGGATATTAAGGGGTTTTGGTAAAGATATTTTAGATACAATAGGTAATAATACAATCTCTTGTGCTGGCATTACTATTGGAAGTACTCAGGCTATTCATACATATACATCATTGATGTGTTCTATATTATTATCACCTAAAGTGAGAAATATTGCAGGAATTACAGGTTTAGATCAAGGGATTCATAATTATGCTATAAGAATGGGGCTTTTAGATTCTGTTCTAAGTTTGCATGAAAATGAAAATGGACCTGTATTAACGATGGGATTAATGCATAAAGACCAAATAAATACTAATCAATCTGGACATATTATTAATAAAGATGGTAGTATAGTTCATACGCTTCATCAATATGATAGACATCCTTCTTTATTAGAAGCATTTCCTCAATTTTTGCTACACAGCTAAATTCTAGCAAAATTGATGTAATATTATGATCAAGCAAATCTCTCAAGCAATATCTACCTTCTTCACTGAACATGAAAGTGTTATGAAGAACTTCTTTTCTATGTCTTTTATGAAAGGATTGGAATATATTGCTCCCCTAATTCTTATTCCATATTTAGTAAGAACTCTAGGAATTGCAACCTTTGGTACTATGCAAAGTGTAGTTTCGTATATGTATATTTTTTATATGCTTACTAATTATGGATTTTCTTATTCGGCCGCTAGGCAAATATCAGTACACAGAGATAATAAAGAGAAAATACAACAAATAGCATCTTCGGTAATGGTATTGAAAATCCTTTTTATGATAGCTTCATTTGTGCTTATGATTATTGGGGTAATCATTTTTCCACATTTGAATGCCGAATTTGGACTTTGTTTACTAACTTTTGGTTTTGTAGCTGGAGATGTATTATTACCTGTTTGGTTATATCAAGGATATGAAAAGCTACATATTCTTTCAAGATTTCAAATATTTAGTCGTGTTTTAATATTTGCTTTTACCCTTTTACTCATTAAAACTCCGGAAGACTATTTACTCTACCCTATCATCTATTATGGAATACAATGTATTGCAGGAATTGCATCATTATTGCTTATTCCAAAGCTATTTGGCGTACACTTTATTATGCCCAAAAAAGAGCATTTGATAGAAGAGTTAAAACTAGGAATTGGTCCATTTAAATCTATTTTGTCGCAAGCCTTATATGCAAATCCTCGTCTTTTTTATTTATCTCTTTTTGCGCATCCAATCGTAACCGGACAATTTGCAGTTGCCGAAAAAGCAGCTGGTGTTTTTCAATTATTTCCAGTATGGTTATTTGTATTTTCTGCTTTACCCAGATTGTCACTTGTATTTGAGCAAAACAAAGATGAATGCTTTGAAAAAATTAAACACTATCAAAAAATCACAATAATATATGCTTTGATTCTTTTACCATTTGCAATGTATTTTGCCCCAGAAATTATCTTTGTATTCTCTGGTGATTATATTGAAGAAGCAGTGTTTTTATTCCGTATTATGTACCTTGAAACAGTGATTATTCATAGCAATATATTTATTCTCCATTTTTTTGCTGCCAGTGGTAGATATGATCTGTTCTCACGTATCTATATCATTACCTGCATAGGATCTTTACTAATGTATGCAGTAATTGTTCCTATATATGGTGCTTTGGGTATGGCATTATGTATTGTAGCCAGTGCGCTTTTACTTGTTTTTTGTACACAGTATACTATTGGCCAACATAAAAATATTATTCTTTCTTCATAAACAAAGTACATTTTAAGCAAAGTCTAATTTCATAAATTTGCTTAGATTTTATTGATTATAACACATACATAATAAAGGTATATCATGGCAATGAGTTTAAATGATAATGAATTCGGTAGTTCTACCAGAGTATCTATCTTTAAAACTATCGTCATTCTTGTTTTAGGTATATATATAGTTAGGCTTGGATATCTACAAATTATCAGAGGCAATGTATATCGTTTAAAAACAGATATTCAAGCAATAAAACAAATAGTAATCGATCCATTCAGAGGGAATATATTTGATAGAAATGGAGAGATGATTGTTCATAATTCACCTTCTTTTTCAATTTCAATCACTCCTAATGAATTTAAGTTAGAATCTATACCCTTATTATGTACAATACTGGGTTTAGATTCAATGTCGATAGTAAATTTTTATGAAGAATCTAAAAAATTATCACGTGTAAAACCAAATAAGATATATAGAGATGCAGATTTTCAAACAATATCTTTGATTGAAGAAAATCATGAATTCTTACCAGGTATTGATATTTCTGTTGAATCAAAACGATTGTATACAATAGATGGGAATATGTCTCATATATTAGGTTATTCCAGAGAGATTAGTTCTAAACAAATCAAAACAATGGGTGATTATTATTCACCTGGAGATATTGTTGGATATGCTGGAATTGAAAAAACATATGAAAACTTTTTACGAGGTACCAAAGGAGTTCAATTTGTTGCGGTGAATTCTACCGGACAAAAAGTATCTAGTTTTTTGGAGGGTAAAAATGATATTACTGCCGAAGAAGGATTTGATTTAAGGCTTGGCATCGATAAACCATTACAAGAATTAGCAGAAAAACTATTAGATGGCAAAAGAGGTGGAATTGTTGCTTTAGATCCAAATTCTGGCGAGATATTATGTATGGTGAGTAAACCCGATTATGATATCAGACAATTCAGTGGTAGAACAAAATCTAATTTGTTTAGTCAATTATTAGTTAATAAAGATAAACCCCTCTTTAATCGAGCCACTCAAACTAATTATCCTCCTGGCTCTACTTGGAAAATGCTTATGGGATTAGCTGCCTTAAATGAAGGTATTATTAATCCGAATACTACGATAAATTGTCCTGGATATTATGAATTTGGAGGCAGAAGTTGGAAATGTCATGGTGCACATGGTTCTACTAATATTAAAAAAGCTATTCATGTTTCTTGCAATGTTTTTTTTAATAAACTTGGGCCTCAATTAGGAATTAAGAATTTTGAAAAATATGGAAAAATGTTCGGTTTTGGAGTTAAAACATTTATTGATATTCCTGAAGATACCAAAGGAAAACTACCTACTGAACTATTCTATAAGAAACAAAGATTAAGTGATGGAGAGATTAGAGGACGTCTTGTAAATTTAGGGATTGGGCAAGGTGAACTTGGGGTATCACCTCTACAAATGGCTGTGTATTGTGCTGCATTAGCAAATAGAGGTACTATTTATCAACCTCATATGGTTCGCTCTATTTATAATAGAAAAACCCATCAATTACAAGATGTCGAATTAGCATATAGAATCTTACCTAGTTTTAAAACAGAATATTGGGATGCAATTCATAATGGTATGTATGATGTTGTAAATACTCCCGGTGGCACTGCTTTGGGTGCTAAAGTTCCTGGTATTGATGTATGTGGTAAAACTGGTACTGCTCAAAATCCTCATGGCGAAGATCATGCTTGGTTTATTTGTTTTGCTCCAAAAGTAAATCCTAAAATAGCTATGTGTATTCTAGTAGAAAATGCAGGGTTCGGAGGTACTATTTCTGCTCCAATAGCACAAAGACTTTTAACAAAATTCTTTTTTCCACATCAAAAAGATTCAATTGAGATTAAATCTCCAGCTATCACTCCGGCTGTTCCAGAGAAAAAGATTGCTAAAAATATAGTCAAAACTAATAAAACTCTTGCCGTTAATCCGCGATGACTATTAAAGATACAATACTGAAAGTAGTATGTATATGTAGTTTGATGTGGATAGGCTGCTCAAACCAACATAATAATCCTGATAAACAGATTATTACTTTTTGTCATTTTTGGTCTGAACCTGCACAAATAAAAGCATTATATGCTCTTATCGATCAATATGAACAGCAAAATCCCAATATAGATATCCAAACAACTGAATTATTATGGTCTGAAGGAAAAGCTAAACTTTTCATGTTACTGTCTTCCGGCAAAGCGCCTGATATTATTCATATAGGTTTAGAATGGGCGCCAGAATTTATTTATCATGATATCTTCTATCCTTTAAGCCCGGCTACATCAATTCCTTCTTCTTTATTATCAGCTATTGCAAAAGATTCTTTCATCTATGCTTTACCTTGGACTCTAAATACAAGAGCTGTTTTTTTATCTGGAGATGCAGTTCAGTTAGCACACAAAGACACGATGTCTTTAGAAGATTTTACACATTATATCATGTCTAGCAAATCTTGGGGTGTAAATGCTACTGAACCACATACGCTTTTAAAAAAAGTATTACCTATTATTTGGACGTCTGGCGGAAGATTATTTCAATCTCTGCCATTAAGTAGCAGTTTCGATTCAGCTTCATTGTCTGGATTTACTTTATATGTTCAATTAGCACAAAATGGTGTACTTGCACACTCTAGAGAACTGGATAAATCATTTGTTAATGGTTCTCTTCATATGCTTATATCTGGTCAATGGCTTATTCCTTCATTGCATAATATTCCTCATGCGGTTTTATCTAGATTTCCTGGAAAATCTGGATTATCAGTATTAAGTGGTGATTGTTTGGCAATAAGTGCAAAATCAGATAAAGCCAAAGCTGCTCAAGATTTTATTAGATATCTTACCAGTGATTCTATAGCTTCCAGATTTTGTACTGCATTACCAGATGCAGGAATTCCTGCATTATTGTCTACAGACCTATTCAAAAAAAATCTTAGTTCTGATTATGCTTCTTTTGCTGAACAATGTAAGCATGCTATACTTTTGCCTTCTACTTCTGTATTTATAGAAGCTGAAAAAATATTAGAAGATGAAATTATGGAAGCTGTATATGGTAGAAAAAGCCCTGAAGAAGCTTTTTATCAAGCAAAAAACCTCATTTTACAATTGGAAAAGTTACATGGAAAGTAAACATATTCATAAGATATTTGCTTTTATTGCTTTTTGTACTGCAAGTATTACATATATTTTAACGGCTCAAACTTCAATTCCTTTTTGGGATTGTGGGGAATTTACTTCAGCAGCAATTTGGCAACAAGTTCCGCATCCACCGGGGGCACCATTATTTCTGATTATTGCAAAGTTATTTGATTTTCTTCCTTTTGCAGATCCAGCATGGCGAATTAATCTTGTATCTGTACTATCAAGTTCATGTACAATCCTTTTTGTGTATCTATCTATAGAAATACTGCTAAAAGAATGTTCGAAATCCGTAAAAGATATATATAGATATACAATAGCTTTATGTGGTTCACTGTGTTTTGTATTTAGTGATACATTCTGGTTCAATGCCGTAGAAAGTGAAGTATATGCTATGTCTACACTAATAGTATCACTGATTGTTTATCTTATCTTACGATGGCGTGATCAATCCCATCCATCAAGTAATACCACATATCTTCTTCTCATTTCCTATTTAATTGGCTTGTCTATAGGGGTTCATCTTTTTAGCATTCTTACTTTATTCACAGTAATGATGCTCATCTATTTTAAGAAATATGAATTCTCATGGCTAGGATTTGCCAAAATGACGCTTTTATCAATTGGTATTTTTTCTTATGTCTATATCGTTTTAATAAAGACACTTCCTTCATTATTAGCTGGTAATTTCCTTGTATCAGATAATGGAAATTATGTTTTTCAAGAATCCTCTTTTATTGTTATTTGTGGACTCATAGTTGTATTCATCCCTTGTATTACATTATATATTGCTCATAAGAAAGGCCAATCCTTCATCAAACTTATTGCTTTGTGTATACTGTTGATTATGGCAGGTTTCACAACATATACACATACTTTTTTGAGGTCTTCAGCACATCCTGCAATGAATGAAAATGCACCTAATACAATGAGTAGATTAGCATCTTATATTAATAGAGAGCAATATGGTGATGCTCCAAAGTGGCCAAGACGTTATAAAACTGGAACTGAATTCGAAGAAATGCACAAAAAATATGGTAATTGGTATGCTCCTTCATATATCAACATTGATATGGGCGATGGAACATCTAAGTCTATGCCAGATTATTCGACTATGAAAATCAATATTCCTGGAGAGATCAAGTATTTGTTCAATTATCAGATTGGACATATGTATGTGCGTTATTTTCTATGGAATTTTATGGGTAAAGCAGGTGATCTACAAGATTCCCCTGCATTCTTATATGCAACTCCAAAAAAAGAAGTAGAAGTGTGGAATTATCTATCTGATTTCAAAGACATATTTCCTATTCAATTTTTTGCTTTGCCTTTAATCATGGGTATTATCGGACTTCTCTATCACATAAAGAATGCTCCAAAAACTGCTTATTCGTTTATCATCTTATTTTTGATGTTGGGTGTATTTGCTGCAATTGCACAAAATCAACAGGAACCTCAGCCTAGAGAAAGAGATTATTTTTATGTTGGGTCTTTTATGGTGTGGTGTATGTGGATTGCCTTAGGATTTCAAAGCATTATATCTATCATTATCTCAAAAGTAAGATTGACAGCCTTACATTGGTGTTCTCTTATGTTTTTATTCTTTATTCCTGGATTAATGGCTAAAGAAGGCTGGTTTATTCATGATAGAAGTAAGAATTCTTTGGCATTCGATATGTCATATAATATGCTTCAAAGCTGTGAAAAAGATGCGATTCTTTTTACAAATGGCGATAATGATACTTTTCCTCTTTGGTATTTACAAGATGTAGAGGGAATTAGAAGAGATATTCGTATCGTTAATTTAAGTTTAGCTCAAATGGGTTGGTATCTTTCTCAATTGAAGCATAATTCACCTTGGGGTGCAAAACCAATTAAATTAACATTTTCTGATGCTTCGCTAGATGCACCTGAAAATTCTCAAGATTCTCCTAAACCTATATTGTCTGAAGCAATAAACATCACTATTCCGATAGAACAATCAAGAATATCTTCATATTTTATCATTCCAGATACTGCCACACAAACTATGAATTTCACCTATACTGCTTCTCCGGCTGGTGAACAAAATGGCAAGCAATTATATGTATTTGGAGTTGAACATCAAGTAATTGCAGATATTCTACAAAATTCGGCATTTACAAGGCCAGTATATTTTTCAATGACGGTATCTAAAAATTACTATTCTGGTTTAGAATCTTATGTTAGACAAGAAGGTATGGCTCTTAGGGTATGCCCACTGAAACAGTCTGAAGATCAAACCGAAGCTTTTTATGAGCCCATTATGGATGCCTGTTTTTTACATCCAATTAATAGTAATCAGATTCAAAAACAGCAAGCATATGGATATATCTTTCGAGATTTAGTAGATAATTCTCATTATTATGATGAGTTTTCTAGAAATTATTTAAGAAATTATCGATTATCTTCAATTAGATATGCTGATTATTTAATTAAAGTGGGACAAAATAAAAAAGCAGGCATTGTATTAAATACAATGAATACACATATTTCCCCTATTCATTTTCCATTGAATTATCTGTTCTATTTACAAATCGCAGATTTATATAGAAAAGCTGGGTATCCAAAAGAAATGTCATATTTCTCATTATTAGGTGCTCAATATGCAGATGCATTGATAATGAATAAAAATCTTGCTGCACAAGATCCATATTCAAAGGACTTTAGTCCTTATGTGGCTGCTGCCGAAGGATATCAATATTCTGGCAGAATTGATCTTGCAATAGAACGATTAAGGACTTTTTTACCTGAAACGAATAATGATCCATATCTTCAGAATAAAATTGATGAACTTGAATTACTTGTATTAGAAAACAAAAAACAGTACTCTGAAGCATTAAAACTTGCCGAAACTTTCCTAAAAAGATATATGGATCCTTCTCATAAGCGATTATTGGTATTAGTTCCTAGAATGGAGCAAAAGGTTAATGAATTAAGGGTGATTCTTGGCCTTACACCTTTGGAATCGATGACAAGAATTCTTAATTAATATGAAAAAAGCATTAACTGTTTCTTATACTGGTATGTGGGCATTTATTGAATCTGCCCTTGGCAATATTTTACATGCTGCCAAAATACCCTTTAGAGGCATGTTTATGACTGCATTTTCATGTTTTTGCATAGAACATATTGCCAAGAATAATAAAGGATTTTCACATAATATTCATTCATTAGGTTCTGTATTATTAATTAAAGCAATTGCTTCTCCTCATTCTCCTATTGGCGCATATATAGCAGTTTCTTTTCAGGGAATTGTGGGATTATGGATATATAATTCAACGTTTTCACCATTTAGATTATACCTTTTTAATTGTATTGCTCAAGTAGAAACTGCCCTTCAAAGAATAATAGGAATTGCCTTTACTTTTGGATTTATTCCCTATGTAGTATTACAGACACATCAAAAAAATGAATTGATTTCATGGTTTCAATCTTATAATGTGGCTCATTATACATATATACTTTCACTTCTTTATATAGCTTTACATCTATGTGCAGGTATAGTATTTCCCTTTATGATATCTACTTATGGAGCTTTATCTCCAGAACAAATGCAACCTTTTATTGAAAGCTATACGGAAATTTCCGAACAAAATAATACAAATAGCAAGAAGAAATCACTACAAGTATTATTGATAAGGGGATGTATTCTAAGTGTGATATATATATCTACTTATACGCTATTATCTGAAAATATACCTTCATTTCTATATTCTTTGATTATCAGTATAGTATCTATAGCTTTCTTATTATTGGTAATATATCCAATGTTCGCTATAATTATCGATAGATATATTAGAAAGAACATACATAAAGAATATAAGATAATAGATATAATGGATGAAGTTCAGGGTTTAAAGCAACTGTTTATCGTATATACCAAAAACAATAGATCTCAAAATTTCATTATAAAATCAATACATTTTATTAGAATGCTTATAAGTTTAAAATAAAAAACCCAATACATGGGCATGTATTGGGTAATGAAACTACGTAGATAATTATCTTATTTTTTAGGATTAGCAGCAATAATGATAGTATCTATAAATCGCTTATATCTTTCGGCATCAGCACCATTTAGGGTTGCTCTTTGCAAAAAACTAAGTAATACTTGTGCTTGTTGAACTTTAAAATCAATTGATAATAATTCTGTAATTGGTTTATTTTCTTTTTGTGCATTCACAACAGGATTTATCAAAAGACTCTTCACCTCAAGTAAGGCATCAACTTCTGAACCTTTTAACTCAATTTTATCTAATAATTGAATGATAAAAATTATCTCTGAAATAGGAAATGATGGTTTTATCGTTTGCTGTTGTTGTTGCGGTTGTTGAGCACAAAGTGTATAGGAAGTACCCATATGCACAAAACACATACAAAGTAAGATCAATGAAAACGAAATTGCTGATTTCATAGCAATACCTAATAATTATAATGAAAATTGTAAACTTAATCTGTGAAGAAAACTTTCAGTTCCAAATGTATTCATAGAATAATCAAAAAGGAAAGGCTTGGTTTTAATACCTAAACCAGCTGAAAAGCCTGATAATTTTCTTTTTCCTGCTGTACTTGAAGACGATCTAAGTACATTATCATATCCTACTCTTAAATCTAACACCTTACTAAGCGTTAATTCACCACCAATTGCAAAATTACTAAATCTATCAAAAAATACATCTGCATCATCGGCTAAATGATGTAAGCTAACATTTAATAATAATGGTAAACCTCTTAAACGATGATTTATTCCTAATCGTACATCAACAGGTAATTTATCAGAATAACCATTAAACGTTGATAATTGGCTTCCAATATGTAATAAAGAAAAGCCAATATTTGTTCTGGATTTAGGAATAGTATATAGTAAACCAGCATCTATACCAAAAGCCATAGACCTAGCATCTGCTAAAGTAGCATAGATAAGCTTACCAGTAATACCATAGTATAAATTACTATCTAATTGATTGCTATATGTACCAGAAAATGCAATATTATTTGCAGTAAAAGCTCCAATTATTATCCCATTTTGATCTGTTTGATCAAATGTACCATAATTAGTAAATAATGCAGACAAAGCAATTCTTTCAGTTTTCAATGTATCAAAAGGCATTACATATACGGCATGTCCAGAATTTATATCTAATACATGTTTTACAAAGCTAACACTGTGTTTTTGCTTAAGCACAGACCCCAAGGTACTTGGATTTATAGCAATAACAGATGGATCATCTATGATACTAATTCCTGCACCTGATAAAGCTGCAGTTCTGGCACTTATTCCCAATTGTAGGAAATCATAAGGATTTTGTGAAATAACACAAGTATTTGAATAAAAGCATAGGATAAGAATGCTTAGCATGAAAGTCAATTTCATAGATATATCTCCATTAATTCATTGCCCATAGAATCTGTACTATTAGCACGTATTGTATCTATAAATAATGCGGGAGGGCGAATTGGTTTTTTGCTTATTGTATCGATAAAAGTATGCAAGGTATATCCCTCAGAAATAATGCTTTTATCCTTTTTAATTGAATAGTGAATTCTTAATAATAGGCCACGTTCGAAACTACATCTAGTATCTATAGAAAGAACATCATCATAATACGCAGGAGATTTATATGAAATAAAGGCTTCAATTACAGGTAATTGAGCGCCATGTTTTTCTAAATCTGCATATGGTAATTGTAAAGCTCTTAGTAATTCAGTTCTTCCTATTTCGAAATATGTTAAATAATTCCCATTGTATACAATACCCATTTTATCTGTATCTGCATATAATACCCTTACTTGTGCAGTATGATATACTTTGAGAGAATCTGATAAACCTTTATTCATATTCACTTAATCCACTTTAATGATGTCTAATAATCTTTGTAAATCATCAAAAGAATAAAAATCAATATGAAGAGATCCTTGTTCATTAGAAGATACATGTATTTTCACTTGAGTAGCAAAATGATCTCTTAATGTATCTTCTATGGATAAGATTGCGGGGTTTGCTTTAGTAGAAATTGGATGATTACTTTTTTTACCTTTAGCAGAAATTGTATCAGATGACTTTGATGCATCTTTGATGATTTCTTCTGTTTTTCTAACAGAATAATCATGCATTATAATTTCTTGACATAACTGTATTTGATCCTCTGGATTTGACAAACCAAGGAGTGCTCTTGCATGGCCATTGGAAATAGCATGCAAAGCCAATTGCTGTTGAACAATTGATGGAAGTTTTAATAATCGTAAATAGTTAGAAATAGTGCTTCTATTTTTACCCACTTTTTGAGCTATTAAATCTTGACTTAAAGAACATTCATCGATAAGTAATTGATACCCCATTGCAATTTCTATATCATTAAGATTTTCTCTTTGAACATTTTCTATTAATGCCAATTCGATCATCGCTTCATTAGAAGTAATATCTAAAATATAGGCAGGTATTTTATCTAAACCAGCTTCAATCGATGCTCGAATACGGCGTTCGCCAGATATTAATTCATAACCATCATGTTGTCTGCGAACAGTAATTGGTTGAATAACTCCATGTTCTTTAATGGACTTAGATAATTCAGCCAAAGCAATAGGATCGAACATGATTCTTGGTTGAAATCGATTTGTTCTTACTTTGGTAATATCAACTAATGCAATAATTCCACTGTCATATCCATTATCATCTGATACAATGGATGTAAATCCTTTTTGTATCGCAGATGGAATCAATGCACCCAAACCTTTTCCAAGACCTAATTGAGTTTTCATATTAATTACTTTCAGGAACGATAAATCCATTTTTAATGAGAATTTCTTTTGCTAATTCTAAATAGTTCAATGCTCCAGAGCTAAATGCATCGTATAAAAGAATTGGTTTGCCATGACTAGGAGATTCTGATAAGCGTACATTTCTATTTATCAGGGTATTGAACACTTTATCTTCAAAATGTTTTTTTACTTCTTGAACAACCTGATTCGATAAGCGAAGTCTACTATCATACATAGTTAATAAGATACCCTCTACATCTAATAAAGGATTTAGATGCTGTTTTACGATAGAAATAGTGTTTAATAATTGTCCTAAACCTTCTAAAGCATAATATTCACATTGCACTGGAATCAATACAGAATGTGCTGCCGTTAAGGCATTTAATGTCAGAATTCCTAAGGATGGAGGGCAATCAATAATCACAAAATCATAAATATCAGCAAGTGAATGCAATACATTCTTTAAAATATAATCGCGATCTTGCATTGATATCAATTCGATTTCTGCACCAACTAAATTGATATGAGATGGCAATACATATAAATGTGGCATTTCACAAGGTAGCATAGCATTCTGTATAGGAATTTTACCAGCTAAAACTTCATAAATTGTTGAAGCTACTGTATTAGTATTGATGCCTAAACCATTAGAAGCATTAGCTTGTGGGTCCATATCTATTAAAAGCACAGTATGCTCTGCAGCAGCTAAAGATGCAGCTAAATTCACGGATGTTGTTGTTTTTCCAACGCCCCCTTTTTGATTAGCAACTGCGATAATTTTTGACATAATATTCCTAAACTTCAGGTATAAAACCGATGCTTAACCAATAATGAAGAAATGCATTTAACACTAAAGAATGTTGTATCATTCCAGAACGAATAAGTTCAGGAACCTGTTGAATTGGTATCAGAACTGTTTCAATATCTTCATGAGCATCAAAAGATATTTTGGATTTTAGCTGGCAATTTGTCCAAAGAAAACAATAACAAATATTATTCATAAATGCTGGATTTGGTTCTATCTCTGCTAATAAAACAGAGTCTCCGGTTCCTGCATATCCTGTTTCTTCAATACATTCTCTTTCTGCTGCTTGATATGGTTGCTCGCCTTTATCTATCAATCCGCCTGGAATTTCTAAAGAGATATCATCTTTTCCATGCCTGTATTGTCTTACAAAAACAACTTCACCATCTGATGTTAAGGGAATAATATTTACCCAATCAGGTGATTCCAACACTACAAAATCGCTATTAGTTGATGTATCTGGATGTTTTCTTGTTACAATATGAGAAGAAAAGATTTTATAATCATGTTTACTACGCGCTGCTACGGTTTTCCATTTTGATATCATATTATGCTTCTTGTGGAGGAGTTAATGATCTATGGCTTCCATCGCAAAAAGGTTTCTTTTCACTTAATTTACATGTACACCAACCACATATTTTTTTATTTTCTATGGTTGTTTCTAATGGAGAAAATGAACTACCTTTATGTGATCCATCACAAAATGGTTGATTTTTAGACTTCCCACAAGTGCACCACCAATAAGTGCCAGGTTCCATTTCTAATTTTATTGATGAATATCCGCCGATTTCTGGTTTTTCCATGTGTGTAATTCCTTACATTTTTTCTGGTGATGAAATGCCAAGAATGGCTAGTCCATTGTGAATAACTGTCTTGGTTATTAAAGCAAGATTAATTCTAGCTTGACTTATATTATGTTCTTCGCCTATGATTCTGCAATCATGGTAAAATGAATGAAATGCAGATGCTGTTTCTCTTAAATATTCTGCTATAATTTGTGGCTCCATAGCATGTGCAGCTTTTAAGGTAGACTCTTCAAATCTTGATAATGCTGTTATCAGAGTTAATTCTGCAGGTGCTGTTAAAAAGCGTAATGGAGCATCTAAATTCGGTATTAATTCTTTATCTGCCGCATTAGATATCATCGAACAAATTCTGGCATGTACATATTGCAAATAGTATACTGGATTTTTATCATTTTGTTCTCTTGCTATATTTAAGTCAAATTCTAATTGAGTTTGAGCTCCGCGCATGATAAAAAAGAAGCGTACGATATCTGGACCAACTTCATCAATTAATTCATCTAAAGTATAACTTTTACCAGATCGCTTAGACATCTTTACTTGCTCCCCATTTTCCCATAAGGTAACAAATTGATAAATAAGAACTTTAAGCTTTTTGATATCATAATCTAAAGCCTTTAAAGCGGCTGTTACATCTGGAATTGTAGCAATATGATCTGCACCAAAAATATCAACAATAATATCATAATTTCTTTCGAATTTATTTCGGTGATATGCTATATCAGGTAATCTATATGTTGGCTCACCTGTTTGCTTTACAATAACTCTATCGGTTAACGATTCATCAATACGTGAGAAGTTAAACCAGGTTGCTCCATCTTTTTGATAGCTTAATCCTTTTGTTTTCAACTCATTAAGCAAATTGTCAATAGTGCCATCATGATATAATGAATCTTCATTGAAATATGTATCTTGATGAATTTTCATATTCTTCAATGTATTCAATATTGATGAAAAGCACCATTCTTCTCCAATTTTCCTGAAAGAAGATAAAATTTCATCAGATGGATCGGTATATTCTGATCCATATAAATCAATAGCCTTTTGCGCAATATCTTTGATATAATCACCATGATATCCATCTTCTGGGAAGGGATACTCTGGTGTACCGCATAATTGACGATATCGTGCAAATATTGATTTTGCAAGCATATTCATTTGATTACCAGCATTATTAAAATAGTATTCTCTGGTTACCTTATAACCAGCCCATTCTAATAAATTTGCAATCGTATCACCAATAGCCGCATTTCTACCATGCCCAAGATGTAATTTACCTGTTGGATTAGCACTAACATATTCTACATTAGCTGATTTTCCTTTGCCATACTCTGTTTTTCCATAATCATTCCCTTTAAGGCGTATCGATTCAATTACATGATGAAATAAAGCTGGTTTTGCATAAATATTGATAAATCCGGCACCTGCAATTTGTACAGACTCTACAATATCATCTTCAAATACTAAAGCATTGATGATATCTTGAGCAATATCTGCAGGTTTCCTTTTTAGATGTCTTGCTAAAGTCATGGCTATATTTGTAGATAAATGGCCATGTTCAATTGTTTTTGGTATTTCAAAGACAAGAGGAACAATATTATGTGCATGAATAGAAATCAATGCTTTTTCGAATACTGGCGCAATTAATACATGCATCATTATTTACTTATCCTTTGTATATCCACTACTTTGCTCTGCATATCGTGCAGGAATTCTTCGATTATTCTGTAAATCGTTAAGTAATGCAGTTTTAGCAGTTTTATTCATCTTTACTGCTTTACTTTCTTGAAGTGTATAAAAATCTGCTTCACTCCATAATTTTTCTAATCGATAAAAATCTCTTGCATCTTTATGAAATACATGAACTACCACATCAAAATAATCTAGGATAACCCATTGTTTAGCATCCCATCCTTCGGATTTTGGAAGGCCTTGTCCAGCATCTTTTCCTGCTCTTTCCATTCCAGCAGATACAGCATCAACTTGAACTTCTGATAAACAAGAACATAGAACAAAATAGGTTGCCGGGGCACCTTCTACATCTGTTAGATCAAAGATCAAAATATCTTCAGCTTTTTTATCTTCTACCGCTCTAGCACAATATAAAGCATAAGCTTTGCTATGGGCAGCGTCTCTTTTTCTTTCAGTTTGAACTGACAAAATAACTCTCCAAATAATATAGCAGTAATAACTGCTGAATAATCAATCATTCAATTGTTCTTTATGTAAAACCTTTAAGGTTTCATGTTCTAATGTATACACAATAGGTATAGCAGTTGGAATATTAAGCTCTAAAATATCTTCTTTAGACATCTTATCTAATTCGGCTATTAATGCTCTTAAAGAATTTCCATGAGCAGTAATAAGCACATTCTTTCCTTTTTGTAATTCAGGAATAATAGATTCATGAAAATATGGCAAAACTCTTTCTTGTGTCATCTTTAATGATTCTCCATTTGGCGGTGCTATATCATAGCTTCTTCTCCATACTTTCAGTTGATCTGATCCATATTCCTTTCCAATATCATCCTTATTTAAGCCTTGTAGATCTCCATAATGTCTTTCATTAAGTTTTTCTGATCGATATGTAGGAATAGATTCAATACCAGCTTGTTTTAATGCGATTTCTGCAGTTCTTATTGCACGCATAAGTACCGAAGTAAAAACGATATCAATTGGATATTTCTGTAAAATATCTCCTGCATGTGTAGCTTCAATTTCGCCTTTTGCAGTTAAATCTATATCAACCCAACCTGTAAATTTATTTTCCAGATTCCATTGGGATTGGCCATGTCTTAATAGTATTAAATAAGGCATATAAATAATAGTATAATTATGAATTATTCCATGTAGGTTTTCTTTTTTCAATAAAGGCTTTCATTCCTTCTTTTTGGTCTTCACTTGCAAAAAGCATATAAAAATTCTTGCGTTCAAATTCTAAGCCTGCTTCTAAGGTTGTACTATAGGATTTTAGTACCGATTCTTTTATAAGCCTTATAGCAATTGGGGCTTTAGATGCTATTTCTGTGGCTAAAGCAATTGCTTCTTGCAGATAGCCTGAAACAGGTACAACTCTATTAACTAAACCTAATCTCCACGCTTCATAAGCAGAAATCATGCGTCCGGTTAATGCCATTTCCATTGCTTGTGCTTTACCTACTATTCTAGTTAGTCTTTGGGTTCCACCTGCTCCTGGCATTACTCCAAGATTAATTTCTGGTTGACCAAACTGTGCAGTTTCGCTAGCAATTAACATATCACAATGCATAGCTAATTCGCATCCACCACCAAGTGCATATCCAGAAATTGCACCAATGAGGGGTTTTTTTAAGAGTCTAATTTTTTCCCATCTTGAGAATTGATCTCTTTCTAGCATGTCAATTGTTCCTGCATCAGACATTTCAGTAATATCTGCGCCAGCAGCAAATGCTTTATCACTTCCATGAATAATCATGCATCTAATATCTGATTGATTATCAAAATATTGTAAAGCATCTACAATTTCAATCATGGTTTGTAAGCTTAAGGCATTTAGTACTTCGGGTCTATTTAATTGTACAATTCCTATACCTGGTTTAGGAATATATGTTTTAATACATGTGTATGTATTCATTGTGTTCATAAAATATTTAAAGAAGTAAACCTGCTAATGTTGCAGTAAGTAAATTTCCTAGTGCTCCAGTAGCCATTGCTTTAAGTCCTAATTGCGCAATATCTTTTTTTCTATGAGGAGCCATTTCACCAATTCCACCAATTTGAATTGCTATTGAACTAAAATTTGCAAAGCCACATAAAGCAAAACTAGCCATTCTAATTGTTTTGGGGTCTAATGATTGTTGTTTTATCATTTCTGATAAATCAGCATATGCGATAAATTCATTCAAACTTATTTTAGTACCAATAAGAGATCCAAAAGCTTGAGCATCTTGCGGGGGAACTCCTAAAATCAATGCAATGGGTGATAATAGCCATCCAAATAGTTGCTTTAAATCAACTGGAAAATTAATTCCATATTGAAATACTACTTCATGTATCCAATACATACAGCTATTTATACCTGCTACTAAAGCAATAAAAGCAATTAACATTGCAGCAATTCCAAGTGCTAATTTTATTCCGTCTGAAGCTCCATTTGCAGCTGCTTCTACTAAAGTATAACTATTGGCAAGTACAGGCTCTGGCAATTGATTGTGGTGTACTTGTAAAGATGGTACTACAATTTTAGAAAGCATTAATCCCGCTGGCGCAGCCATTACACTTGCGGTAATAAGAGATTCTGCAGGAACACCCATTTGTATATATCCTGCCATTACTCCACCTGCAATTGTAATAAAGCCTCCAACCATTATTGTGTTTAATTCAGATCGTGAAGCATTACCTAAATATGGTTTAATTAATAATGGTGCTTCAGTTTGACCTAAAAAAATATTAGCTGAAGCAGATAATGATTCTATACCAGATGTATGTAATGTTTTACTCATGCACCAGCTCATTCCACGCACTATATATTGCATAATGCCAAGATGATACATAATTGACATCACAGAAGAGAAAAATATAATCGCTGGTAACACTGTAAAAGCAAATTGAAATCCGAATGTTTGAGCAAATTCAGGTTTTACGATATTCCCAAATAACATTTCAGATCCTTTAGATGCTAATCCTAAAAATGCTGTCACTGCATTTCCACAAACTCTTAATAAATGAATGCCAAATGGTATTTTAAGTACAAGAATACCTATTATAATCTGTAAAATAAGGCCTATACATACGATACGCCATGGAAATGCCTTTTTTTGTTCAGACATCAGCCAGCACAAAAATATGATAAGAATTATTCCCAGAATACCGATAAAATGATTCATAAGTTAAAGCCACTTATATTGTTGATACCATTCTACAGTTCTATAAATACCTTGTTCCAAACTAATTTTTTGTTGCCAATTAAAGTGTTCTTTTGCTTTCTCTACGCTACAGATCCAATATGGCTGAATTATATCCATTCCTTTTTCATAATTGAGTACTGGTGGTTTAGTAGAAAATTTTCCCAAAAATTCTGATATTCCTGCTAAACCCATTACCACAGTATGTGGTACACGTATTGAAATCAAACTCTTTTTATTACATGCCTGCTTTGTAATTTCTGCAATGGTATCCCAAGAATAAAATTCTTCAGAAGAAATAAAATAGATTTCGCCTATTGTATTATTGCTCATTGCGGCTTCTATAATGCCTCTTGATAAATCAATTCCATGAATTAGACTTACCTTCTTTTTATCAAATCCAATCAATGGAGCTATTCCCCTATTAATTGCTTGAAAAAAAGTAAGCACTGCTGTATCACGTTCTCCATATACTGCAGGCGGACGCACAATTGTTATAGGCATATCATGCATATATGTTTCAACTATTTCCTCTGCTGCCTTTTTTGATCTACCATATGCTGTAATAGGTAATAATGGACTTTGCTCATTAACTGGGTTTTGTAATGATGCCGATGGGCCAGTTACAGTTTGACTACTTACATGTAAAAATCGTTGAAGATTTGGAGCATACAGTTTTGCAGCTTCAAGTAAATTTTTTGTTGCATCACGATTACCAGCCATAAATTCTGCTTCATTTCTAGCTGCAGTTAATCCTGCTACGTGAATAATCATATCCATATCTTTTACTGCGCTTTGCAATGATTCTGGATTAGATAATGATGCATTAATAATAGAAAATGGTTTACCTTCTAACCATTGCATATTGCTTGTAGACCTAGCTATACAGTAGATATCTGCATCATAGTCTTGCAGTAAATCCGCAGTATGGCTTCCAATAAAGCCTGTAGCACCTGTTACTAATACCTTCATTATTAATCTTCTTCCTGAAATGTTATTAATTCTCCATTTGATAATATAATATCATATTCAGGAGAGATATCGCCACGTGAAATCTTTTTTAATTTATTTTGCATAAGTGTTTTACGAATACTAGAAAGTCTATCCGAAAAATAAATCCCATGTAAATGATCTATTTCGTGTTGTAAAACTCTTGCTAATAATCCATCAGCTTCGATTGTATGTTCTTTCATATTCTCATCCATAAATCGAACTTGTATGGCATCTGGCCTAATAACTGTATCTCTAAGATATGGTAAGCTTAAACATCCTTCCTCAAAATCAGTATCTTCATCTGAATAATACAGAATTCTTGGATTAATGAGTGTAAGCGGCTTTGTTTTTTCATATCCTGACATGGGAGAAATATCGATAACAGTTAAAGATAATGGAGAACCTACTTGATTTGCAGCTAATCCGATACCATCAGCATGATGCATCGTATGTTTCATATCAGCAATAAATGCTATCAAAGAATCATCTATTGAGTTAATGATATCGGCTTTTTTTCTCAGTATTGGATGATCATATACATAAATCGGTAAAATAGACATAACATTCTTACTCTTTAAAATCCTAGTTCTAATAAATATGAAGTAAAGGGCTCTGAAAAAATATTAAGAGATTCACCATATTTTTTTCCTTCTGGTAAAAACAATAATGAACCTAATGTATCTGAATTATCGTGAATAAATGAAGATGTTGCTAATATTGTTTCTTCTTCTGGACGAAACTGATTATCACAATCATGAACAATCACCGAAAAGCCAATTTCCTTTATCGATTCTTTTATCTCTGTTTTGATTTGATTGCCAAACATCAGTAATGGTATGGCAATTTTTATTGAATATCCAGATTTAGTAAGTGATGATGAATGTTTGATTGACGATAAAAGAGAAGCGTTTACAATGTTATCTTCAGATTTAATTATTGAAATTGTAGATTTCTGTTCTAAAAAATCACCTGGTTTAATTGATATAGCCATTATTCCACTATCGGCTACTATTAGCTTTTTATCTTGATTTCGTTTCTTCTTGTTAATTCTTTTGTCTATATATTGATTAACATCAGTTGATGGTGGATGTGTTGTAAACCAAATATCTACATAATCAGAGGTGCAGGTATCACATCTACCATAAATCAAAGCATCATCAGTTACAGAAATATCAAAAGTCAGATAATCATTATCATAATGAACATGATGAATGTCAAAAGAGCAATCTGAATCACCTTTCCAATAAAAAGCTCCTTTGACTGCAAAATCGGGCTTATTAGCTAACACTCTACTACTTATACCTTTAATTTCTTGTACATTTTTTGAATATGCAGGTATCGACAAATAACTATGATCATAAGCAATATTATCAGTTTTAATATCTATCAATTTGTCTTTTGATTCTAATGTCTGAAAATTATGATATGTTTCTTTTGTATAGCCTGCAATTCTTGATGTAGAAAATTCATCTGTATGAATAACAAAACCATTGTCGAATGTATATCCCTTAATATTCCAATTAAACTGTTCTATTTTACTTGTAATAAAGCATGTATTGTGTCTAATCACAATGCCAACTTCTAAAGGCATTTCAACATAAGAATGTTCATATTCTGCAATCTTGGTTAAAAAGCCTTCTATATCTGTAAATAAGTACACTGTTACTATTTTATTTTTATCTGCATTATTCTTTACAACAAATGCTAAATCTGGATATGTATCCCCAGAAAAATCTGCAATATCCCAACTCCACACTTTGCACTTTGTAGTATCAGGTATTTGTTTCTGAATATCTGCAATCATTTCTTCATCAAAATATTGAAGAAGTTTTTCAGAGAAATCAGACATTGTCATACCAGATTGAGCTTGTAATTGAAAAAAACAATTACCTTGAACAATGCACATAAGAAATATGTAAATACAGAATTGCTTCACATTAATGTTGTAATAGTGAAAAGACTTCTTTCTTTATATCTGAAGCTGAACTTTTTAGCCTAGCCCCATATTGCGATACAATTTTAGATGCTGCATATGAACCTAAATGTCCAGAATGTTCAACTGTATATCCATTTGTTATGCCATATAAAAACCCACCAGCAAACATATCACCAGCGCCTGTAGTATCTATTGGAATTGTTGGATAAGCAGGAATGCTAAAATCTTTGCCATCATAATGAATATAAGCACCTTGATTGCCCCGCGTCATCACTACATGCGTACATACTGTTTTTAAATATTCAAAAGCTTCTTGCTCATTAGACATTTCAGAAAATGCACATGCTTCTGCAGCATTACAGAAAATCATATCGGTATAATGTAAGATTTCTAAAACTCTGTCTTTAAATACTTCAACCACAAAAGTATCAGAGAAAGTAAAAGCAATTTTCGTATCATGTTGTTTGGCAATTTTCACTGCTTCTAACACTGCAGCTGCTCCACCAGGTTCTGTAATTCGATAGCCTTCAGCATAAAGCCATTCAGATCGAGAAATTGTTTCTATTACTAGATGATCTTTATTATAGGTAGAATTTACGCCAAGATCTGTAAGCATTGTTCTTTCAGCATCAGGAGTAATAAGAACTAAACATGTACCAGTAATCGAATTCGGAATAATTTCAGCTTCTAGATGTATGGATAATTGACGAAATTCATCGGCATAAAAAAGGCCCATATCATCATTTCCAAGTATTGTTTTATATGCAGCCTTTCCCCCAAACTGTCCAATAGCAATAATTGTATTAGCAGCAGATCCTCCACTTGATCGATGTGGATTATGTGCTTGTAATGATGTTATTGTAGCAGATTGTTCCTGTGGGCTAACTAATGCCATTGACCCTTTCTTTAAACCTAAAGGAGCAAATTGCTGCTCATTAATTGTAAATTCTATGTCTACTAAAGCATGGCCTATGCCACATATATGTAAATCTTTATTCATGATTACATTCGATATCGTAATATTTAAAAAATAATAATGCAAAAATACGGAAAAAAGCAGTTTTGACAGCTATTTACCTATAGTTCAATACAAGAAAATAGCCACAATCCACTAAGAATTATGGCTATAAAAAGTTTGTGATCTAAAAGATTCTATAGGGTAATTAATTTGTCCAATTCAATGAAGTACCAATTACAATATTCCTTGGTAAACCTGGTTCTAAATATGCAGGCGTTGTAAATTTGGGTATATCTGGGTTTATCCATACACCTGCAGCATATCGTATATCTAGAATATTTTGCATCTTTCCAAACACTTTTAATTCAAGATTATTAGATATTTCAACATTGTAAGTAATTCCGATATCAATAGTTGAATAAGCATCAACCTTTAAAGTATTAGCATCATTAGCAAAATAAGAACTCATATTTCGAATTTCTGCATTACAAGAAAATTCCGAAAAAGAAATGGGTGTATATTGAATCTTAAAAGATCCATAAGAATTTGGAATTCCAGCTATAGAATTCTGAGCATAATCTTTATAAGCTGCCCCAGTTGGATTCCCATTAACAATTGAATCTTGTTTGTATTCGGTATATACATTTGAACTTAATGTAAACGAAGCACTTATAGTTAATCCATTTTCCCATCGTGCAGAATGGCTACATTCAATACCGGTTCTTTTGGTTTTACCTGCACTAAAGTAAAATCTACCACCAGAATATGGAACAATATCATTTTCTGTTGAAATCGTATATATAGCTAGATCGCCTTTAATTTTTGCTTTGCCTAATAGCAAATAATTATCATGAATAAGATCACATTTATATCCTGCTTCTAAAGACAAAGATTGTATTGGTTGCAATAAAGGGTTGATAATATATGAACTTAATGAAGTTGGTGGGTCTGTTTCATTTCCAGCAGGAACTTCTATTCCACCACCAAGATTTGCATAAATAGACATATCATTTTGTAATTTCCAGGTAATTCCAGCTTTTGGTGTAACTCTTTCAAATGATTTCATTTCATTTTTATATACTGGCAAAGCTCCATCTACATAAATATCGGTGAAATAAGAGATATTATCGTATCGAGCACCTATAATGAGTGAGATCTGTTCACCAAAAAGTATTTCATCTTGGAGAAATACTCCAATATTTTCGGCACCTTCTCTTTTATTTGTTTTAAGAATATCACCTCTTTCTCCATTTATCAGAGAATAAAATAAGATAGACCCATCTTGATATTGATAATCGACACCGCCAATAAACATTTGATGAATCTCTTCTGAATATTGCATTGTATGTTTCATTACAATGTTTCCACCTGTATGATAGCGGGTAAAGTCTCTAAATGTATTTCGTTCAGATCTTTGTAAAAATTTGCTTTGTAGATAAGCCATTCCTCCAATTCCAAGATCTTGAGATAAAGCATGATCAATTGTAAAGCCAATTCTTCCAGCGGTATTATTACGTCTTTCATCTCTTTGAATAAAGGTAGGATTAAATGTTGAAGTATCAGCACTTTGTTGCGGATTTGAATCAAATTGGACTTGATTTAAAGGACCAGGTATTTTGAAATTTGTATTTCCTGCAAGAATAAATAATCCTGTTTTTGTTCTTTGATTGATTTGATTAACTAAGCCTCCACTAAATTGAAAAGCTTTACTTTGAGAATGTTCTCTCCAACCATCAAAGCTATTTCTTCCAATAGTGCAGTATAATAAGCCAATATCAGTTTTTGTAGAAGCTTGAAATGTTGTTTTTTGTAATCCAAAACTTCCAATTTGAGATGAAAGACTAAGTATTGTTTCATCTGTTTGTGGTATAGTAGAAAAACTAATGATACCGCCAGAAGCATTGCCAAATAATGCAGAACTATTAGATCTAAGAATTTCCGCACTTTTTAAAGCTGCGGGGTCTATAAAATCTAATGCGGTTCTTCCATCAGGTTCTGTTTCTGGAATGCCATCTACTAAAACGCGTATTCCTCTTGTAGTTCCAGCATTAGATCGTTCTCCAGCCCCTCTTGCTCCAAATCCTCTAATTGTAAGCCTTAAATCTTGATTTCCTGACCTTGATTGAACAAGTAATCCAGGAACATTGCTCAGCATATCATCTAATCCTAAACCTCTTTTATTTTGCAGATCAATAGCAGATAATATTGTGATAGATAGCGGAACCTCAAGATTATTTTCTGGCTGTCTTAAAGCAGATACTGTAATGCCTTTGGTGAATATGGATTTCTTTTGAAGCGAATCTTTTTCTTTGGATTTATCTTTATCACCTATAGAAAAAGCAGGCATATATATGCATACATATAGCAGAAATACTGTAAGTAATGACAGGTTAATTTTCATAATCTATTGTTTAAAATGTTTAATAAATATTGATTGAATACATATAATTAAACAATATGTCGGGGAGGCTTAATAAGTGAAAAAGGATATCCATTGCTTATGTTGAGAAGATCATAAGAACTATCAAATGGAGATTGAATTGAGGGATTATATAATTGAAAGTGACTAATCGAAGACACTGATACTTTTATATCTGTTTCAACAATTTTAATAGTTTGTTTTGACTGTTGTTGATGATGTTGAGACAAAGCAGTACGAACGAATTGTAAGGCGAATTCTTGAGAATTATCACCATCAGGACATATCATCATGATAATATCATCTTTCTCACATTCATAAAAAAGCCAAATACATGCGCTTCCATTAGCATAAAATGTGAAAATCAACAAAAGAAAAATAGCTTTACAATGATTTGCAATAAACACTTGTACTACATTAACTAAGTAAAATGGTTAGAATAGCTTTAAAATAGCAATAATTACATCAAATAAATCTATTCTATTTTGCTTGGAAACAGAAAGATATTACATGTATTCAGTATATATTGAAAAGTCAAATAGTTTACAAAAGTACATATATCATTAACAATCATGTTCTAAGGTTGAAATTGTTGCTCAAATTTGGTATAATTGCCACATGTCCAAAGTGTGCAGAAACCTATTGTAACAATTATGTTTCTTAATTATTTACATCAATTAGATTAACAGATTACATGTACCGACCTCTCCCCGATAAATTGAATTATCCTGAATTAGAACAAGAAATACTCTCATTTTGGGAGGAAAATTCTATTTTTAAAAAGTCTCTTCACAACAGAGAAGGAGCTCCTATTTACAGCTTTTATGAAGGACCTCCAACTGTAAATGGAAAGCCAGGAATACATCATTTAATTGCTAGAACTGATAAAGATTTATTGTGTCGATATAAAACAATGAATGGCTACTATGTTCGCAGGCAAGCCGGTTGGGATACCCATGGTTTACCAGTTGAAATTGCTGTTGAAAAGCAATTAGGTCTTGTTAATAAGTCTGAAATTGAAATAATGGGAATAGAATTATTCAATAAAAAGTGTAGAGATTTTGTTTATAATAATATTGCTATGGATATGGGTTGGGATGCATTTACCAAAAGAAGTGGCTTTTGGGTTGATATGGATGAAGCATATATCACATGCACAAATGATTACATAGAATCTGTTTGGTGGGCATTACAGCAATTTTTCAATAAAGGGCTCATTTATAAAGGGTATAAAGTAGTACCTCAATCTCCTACAATTGAAACTCCACTTAGTTCTCATGAACTTTCATTAGGATATCGAGAAGTTAGAGATCCAAATGTTTTTTTACAAATTCAGATTACCGATAGTCCGATTAAAGAGTGTATAGATGCTAAGATACTTGTGTGGACAACAACTCCATGGACATTGTTTTCTAATATAGCCTTAGCTGTAGGAAAAGATATTGATTATGTGTTAATCGAAAACAAGCGACAAAATGATACAAACAATGTATCGTATAGACTAATTCTAGCTGAATCTAGACTTGAAATTATTGATGGAGAATATACAATTTTATCAAGATTTAAGGGAGAAGAATTGATTGGTTCTTCTTATCAGCAGATATTTTCTTATTGTGCAATTGATAAAGTTGAATATCCTAAAGCCTTAACAATTTTACCTGGAACATTCGTATCTAATCAAGATGGTTCTGGTATTGTTCATATTGCTCCTGCCTTTGGTGTTGATGATTTTGAGATGTCTAAAGCAGAGCATTTACCTGTATTACAACCAGTAACACCAAATGGACATTTTACCGATGAGATTGTAGATTTTGCGGGTAGAGCAATCAAGACATTTACTTATTCGGATCGTAAAGAAGAAGGTGCAGATAAAGATATAATCATTGCACTAAAAAAAGCGCATAAAATCTATAAATCAAGTATGGATTATATTCATAGTTATCCTCATTGTTGGAGAACTGATAATCCCGTTATGTATTATGCCCGAAATTCTTGGTTTATTAAATCTCCATCCTATAAAAACGAGATGATTGCATTGAATAAAACAATTCAATGGCAACCACCAGAAATAGGTTCCGGAAGATTTGGAAATTGGCTTGAAGAAGTAAAGGATTGGTCTTTAAGTAGAGACAGATATTGGGGAACCCCACTGCCAATATGGATTAGTGAAGATAAATCTGATATGTTTGCAATTGGCTCCATTGCAGAGTTACAACAAGGTTTATACGAAATCAGTGAAGGGAATTTTGTACCTGTTCTTGAATGTGGTGTTGATATAGATCTGCACAGACCATTTGTAGATAAGGTAGTATTCAAGAAAAACGATATGCTTTACAGAAGAACCACAGAAGTAATTGATGTGTGGTTTGATTCTGGTTGTGTGCCTTTTGCTCAAATGCATTATCCATTTGAAAATCAAGAATTGTTTGCAAACAGTTTTCCTGCTGATTTTATTTCAGAAGGAATAGATCAAACAAGAGGATGGTTTTATACGCTTCATAATATAGCATCTGCACTTTTTGGCAAACCAGCATTTAAAAGCATTATTGTTAATGAACTTGTATTAGATAAAAATGGATCTAAAATGTCAAAATCCCGTGGCAATACGGTTGATCCATTTGATATGATGAATACATATGGGGCTGATGCTGTACGATGGTACTTTATGGTAAATAATCCACCATGGAGGCCAACATTATTTAATGAACATGATATCGCAAAAACGGTAATCGCAGATTTCTTTAGAACGCTTACCAATACCTATTCTTTTTACTGTTTATACGCAAATATTGATGGAATAACAGGTAAAGAAACGAATATACCAATTAATGATCGTCCAGAAATTGATAAGTGGATTATCTCTACTTTACATAGTACATTGCAGCAATATCATCAGCATATGGATAATCTTGATGTATTCCGCGCAAGCAGATGTATTCAAGATTTTATGATAAAAGATGTTTCAAATTGGTATGTAAGAAGAAATAGAAGAAGATTCTGGAAAGGTGAAATTGATACAGATAAAATATCGGCATATCAAACACTACATACTGTTATGGTTTCTGTGCTTGCGATGATGGCTCCAGCTGCACCTTTCTTGCCTGAATCATTATATCAAAGGCTTCGTTTGGATTCAGACCCAGAATCTATACATATGCTAGATATGCCAAAAGCAGATAGTGAGTTAATTGATCTTAATCTTGAAAGGCGTATGGCTCTTGCTCAGACAATTGTGTTTCTTGCACGATCATTAAGAGAAAAATCGAAAATTAGAACAAGGCAACCATTAAGTCGGATAATGATACCTGTAATTACACCTCAGCAAAGAAGAGATATTCAAGCAGTTCAGAATATTATTACAGAAGAAATCAATGTGAAAGCAGTTGAATATGTAAGCGATGATGCAGGAATAATGAAACGAAGTGTAAAACCTAATTTTAAAAATTTAGGTAAACGATTCGGAAAAAACACTCAACATATTGCTAATTATGTCAAACTTTTGGATGCAGATGCCATTAGACATCTAATCACTCATGGTGTATACTCTTTACATATTGAACATGATATTTATGAAATCGTATTAGAAGATGTAGAAATTATTAGCGAAGATATGGAAGGCTGGTTAATAGCAAATGAGGGTTCATTAACTGTAGCATTAGATACTGAATTAGATGAAACTCTTATTAATGAAGGAATAGCAAGAGAATTTGTAAATAGAATTCAAAATGCTAGAAAAAATGAAGGATTAATTGTAACAGATAGAATATCTCTAGAATTTAATGCGCCTAAAGAGATAGAACATGCTATTTTGTCTTTACATGATTATATATGTTCCGAAATTTTAGCCGTATCTTGCACAGTATCAAAGGATATTGATGAATCAACTATTCTTATTGATATAGATGGCATCTCAATTCAAGCTAGAATAATTAAGGTAAATGATTAATACAATTGTTTTCACGTCTTATTAAAGGTTAAGCCATATGGCAGCAACTAAAAAAACAGAATTATTGAAAGATACATCTGATGCCTTACATGTAGATATTGCAAAGTCAAATGCTAAAGTGAATGAAATTCGCTATGCTGACAATGACTTAGAATATTTCAAAAAGCATATTATGAATATTAAAGTAGATGCTATTGATGAATTAAGAATGCTAAAAGAAAGATTGGATGATTTAACTAATTCTGAAATGGCTTCCGAAAGCATGATTTATTCAATGCATATGGCAGAACAAGGATCTGAAGCTATGGAAAAAGAAAAAACCTATGCTCATATCAATAGAATCAGTGATTATATTAAAAAATTGGATGATGCTTTAAAACGCATTGAAGAAAAAACATATGGTATTTGCAGAGAATGCAATATTCTCATAGCCAAAGAACGTTTATTAGCTGTGCCTATTACAACTCAATCTGCATCTTTTAAAATTCATAATAGATGTCCTGAAGATGGTGTAGATAAAATTTCCGTACGATCATAACATATTAAGAATTGACACATACTTTGAAAAATCCAACTTTATATGTAACTGCATTTTTATTAGTAGTGCTTGATCAAATAACTAAGATTATGGTTAAAGGATTTTCTTTGTTTGGTTTTGATCATCAAGGCATGTACATAGGTGAAAGTTTTAAT
This sequence comes from Bacteroidota bacterium, assembly GCA_049317525.1. Taxonomy (GTDB): domain Bacteria; phylum Bacteroidota; class Ignavibacteria; order Kapaibacteriales; family UBA961; genus UBA961. Next base: position 75,639 of record JBMOIC010000004.1, read on the forward strand.
GTCTTAGGAGATTTTTTGCGAATCACATTTGTAGAAAACCCAGGAATGGCCTTCGGTGTTGAATTTGGAACTGGAAAAATTTTTCTTACTTTGTTTTCACTAATTGCCTCTTTTGGATTAATCTATTATTTACATATAATCAAAGATGCACATAGATATGTAAGAATTGGGATTATGCTGATACTAGCAGGGGCTTTTGGCAACTTTATTGATCGCATGTTTTATGGTGTGATTTATGGGAATAGTCCACTGTTTTATGGTTTGGTTGTCGATTTTATTCAAGTAGACATTCCTGACATTACATTCAATTCAATTACATATACCCATTGGCCAGTGTTTAATATTGCTGATTCCTGTGTTTCTATTGGCATGGTATTTTTATTATTTTTTAATAAATTTATACCTATGCCTTATCAAGATACAATAGCTCCTCATACATCTGAATAAGACAAAACTACTAAATCTAATGAATGAACAATATCCAGAATATATCGAAAGTATAGTTGAATTACCTGTATCAATTGGCCAAAGTTCAGAACGATTAGATATCTATATTACAAATGCAATTGCACATGCGACAAGAAATAAAGTTCAAATTGCTATAGATAATGGATCGGTTACTGTAAATGGGGATATAAAAAAAACATCCTATAAAATAAAGCCTGGTGATAGTATCATCTGCCGGTTTCTTAGGCCTCCGCAATTAGAGTTAGTCCCCGAAGATATTCCTTTAGAAGTGGTATATGAAGATGATGATATCTTAGTGATTATAAAACCCACTGGATTAGTAGTTCATCCAGGTTTTGGTAATCGTTATGGAACTTTGGTAAATGCAGTTTTATGGCATACTGGCATAAGAGATCCAATTCCTTTATTAGCAGATCAACAAGACGATGCAGACCCATTTGAACAAGAAATACAAATAGAAGAAATTTTAACAAGAAGTTCTGTTATTAGGCCAGGGATTGTGCATCGATTAGATAAAGATACATCTGGCTTAATGGTTATTTCTAAAAAACCGGAATGGACACCTATTTTGTCTAAACAATTTGCAGATAGAACAGTTCAAAGAGAATATCTAGCAATAGCCTGGGGAAAAGTAAAAGCTGATCATGATATTATAGAAACATTCATTGCACCTTCACCAAGAAATAGAAAAGTTTTTGCAGTCTCAAAACGAGATGGAAAACTAGCTAAAACAGAATATTGGACTATTGCTCGGGGCGAATATGCAAGTTTACTACGATTAAAATTGCATACAGGAAGAACTCATCAGATTAGAGTTCATTGCTCGAATATGCATCATCCATTAATTGGAGATATTTCTTATGGTGGAGATAAAATAGCCTATACTGGGATGATGAATTCAATTAATAAATCTGCAGCTCATCGCATATTGCAATTGATGCCTCATCAAGCTTTACATGCTAGGGTTTTAGGCTTTACACATCCAAGAACCGGTGAGAACCTACTCTTTACATCATTGCCTGATCAAAAATTTTTACAAGCAATGGAATTAGCATGCTTAGAATTTCCAGAATCATACCTTTAAATATTATACATAGATTACTTTCAACTTAGTTTAGAACTATGTTTTTTTGTAATTTGTTGAGTATGATTTTTGATTTAAATTCTAATGCATTTATGTATAAATTATTACTCCTTTTTTGCTTCATTGCAGCTTCAAACTTATATGCTCAAATTGAGAATGCTACATGGTATTTTGGTAAGTTTGGTGGCTTAAAATTTACTGCAGGAAATCCTTTCCCAATTACTGGAAAGATAGATACGTGGGAAGGCTGTGCTGTGTATAGTGACCCAATAACGGGTGATCCCCTTTTATATACAGATGGAAAAAAACTATGGAATAGTAGTAATACTGTTGTTCCAGGTGGAGATACATTAAAAAGTGGCATTTCATCCACTCAATGTTCAATATTTGTTCCTGATCCAGGAAATCCCAAAAGAGTATATTTATTTACTACTCCAGATCTAACCTTTATTCCACCTTCAGATCCACGAGGTTTCTATTCATATATAAGTTTAGAGACTCCATCACCTTCTATGTTATCTGCAAATACAATGTTAGGAGCAGATTTTTCTGAAAAAATTACTGCTGTTAAAGATTGTTCAGGTTCTGCCTATTGGGTGCTGTATCATCATCGATATTTGCCAAAGATATATGCTTATAAAGTAACTTCTACTGGTGTTGCAACAACCCCTGTAATATCTACATATTCTTCTGTATATGCAGCCTTTACTGTTGGAGGTATGAAGATATCGCCAGATAGATCTAAACTTGCAGTTGTTACAGAATCAAATGCAAATAATTATATAGCATCTATAGTTGTATTTGATTTTAATTCGATTTCAGGAGCCGTTTCCAATGCCCGTTCTATTGCTGGAACTAGTTCTTATGGAAATTATGGTCTTTCTTTTTCTTCTGATAGTAAAAAATTATATACTAGTGGAGCAATTGATCGATTTCCGACGAGTGAAGGAGCACTTTTTCAATTTGATTTAGATGCGGGAAATGAAACTGCAATTGCCAATTCTGTTTTTATTAAAAAATTTGGAACTAGTAGAATATTTGGAATGCAATTAGGTCCCGATGGAAAAATTTATGTGTCTGCCGATAAACCTACACAATTAGATGTGATAGAAAAGCCCAATGCGAAAGGAGATTCTATATCATATAAGCGGAATGTATTAAATCAATCATTTAAATGTGTTTTAGGTTTGCCTAATGTTATAGAATATCAAACAGTTAAGAATACAGATACTGCATATGTGTGTTTAAATTCCTCTATTAAAATTGGTACTGCATCTCAGCCTGGTTTTACTTATTTGTGGTCTCCCAGTACTGGTTTAAATAATCCCACAATTGCTAATCCAATTGCTACACCCACAATACCTACATTGTATACTTTACAAGTGTTTAATGCTCAGGGTTGCGTAAGTGCTCAGTCTATTTACATTGGATTATATCCATCATTTTATTTTTCTGCTGATGAACCTTTACCTATGTGTAAAGGTGGAAAAACTCAGTTAAATTCTCGTGGTGCAACTACATATAAATGGACACCTTCTTATGGCTTATCAAAAACTGATATTCCTAATCCTATAGCAAATCCAGATTCTTCTATACAGTATACTGTTATTGCTTCAAATGGACAATGCACAGATTCTACTAAAGTGCTTGTAAAAGTAGTTCCTTTTCCTATTATATCTGCTGGACCAGATAAAACTACATGCCCGGGAGGCACAGTTGAAATAGGAAACAATACCCAAGCGGGTATCAAATATGCTTGGTCTCCAATAACTGGTGTATCTTCCCCATTTTCATCTAAAACCAATATTACAGCTACAGATCCTAGTACTAGATATATTCTTTCAGGTGAAAATGAAAATGGTTGTATTTCATATGATACTGTTTTTGTTACTACCGTGAATGATATAAAGGCAGTAGTATCCAAAGATACTTCGATTTGCTTGGGTTCAGTGGCAAAATTATCTGCTTTTGGTGGTAGCACTTATAGATGGTATCCATCTAGTGGATTAAGTGATTCTACTTCAGCTAATCCTTTAGCAAGCCCATCAATATCAACTACATATAAGGTTATTGTTAAAAATGGTTTATGTGTAGATTCATCTAATGTACGAGTAAATATTATTCAAGCAGCAGTTGCTGATGCAGGTGCAGATAAGGCTACATGCCCTGGAGAACCGCTAAAGCTTGGAGTACAAGCAATTAATGGTGCTACATATAGTTGGAAACCTACTACATTTTTGGATGATCCAAATTCAGCAACACCTATTTGTAGTCCTGCAAATTCTATTACATATTATTTAACAGTTACAAATCCTACAAAATGTGTTTCATACGATACTGTAGAAGTAACATTAGCATCGAAATTAACTGTTCAACATACTCCAGATACTCAAGTTTGTGCTGGTTCTTCTATCCAACTATTTGCTAAAGGTGGTTCAACGTATTCGTGGTTCCCTACTACAGGTTTAAGCGATCCAACCATTGCAAATCCTATTGCTAATCCAAGTTCTACAATAACATATACAGTTGAAGCTAGAAATGGATCATGTGTCGGTTCTGATAGCTTGACAATTCAAGTAATTCCATTGCCAAATGTAAATGCTGGAAAAGACACTTCACTTTGTATTGGCAATTCAATTACATTAAATGTATCGGGTGCAAATACGTATAATTGGACGCCAAATATTGGATTAAATAATCCATCAAGTAGTTCTCCAATATGTTCTCCAAGCTCAACAACAATGTATTATGTAACTGGATCGAATGGTACTTGCTCTGTTACAGATAGTATTTTAGTTACCGTAAACCCAATTCCTACCATAAAAGTAAGTGGCGATACTCTTATCTGTAAAAATGGTATAGCTCAGTTAAATGCCCAAGGTGCAGACCAATATCAATGGCAGCAATCTTCTGATTTATCATCTCAACAAGGCTCAACAGTACTTGCAAAGCCATCACAAAATACAATGTACTATGTTCAAGGTATCAAAAACGGATGTATATCATCGTTGGATAGTATTTATGTAAAAATCAGGCCTGATATAGATATTATGGACAAAAGTGATACTTCTATTTGCGCTGGACAAACTGCCTTGTTAAAAGTTAAGAATGGAACTTCTTTCATAGTATCACCTAATATCAATACAGTGTATCAAAGTAATGATTCTATTGTTATCGCCCCTTTGGCAACAACTACTTATTATATTTCTGGTATGAATAATAGCTGCACCTATACCGATAGTGCAACAGTTCTTGTAGTTCCGCAGCCAATTATTAAGGCTAGTGAAGACACCATCATTTGTATAGGAACAGATGCCACATTAAAAGTAAATGGCGGTGTATCATATTTATGGAGTCCAGCAGGACTTTTAGACAATCCTAGCAGTGATTCTCCAATTGCTAAAGGAATTACTAAAAACACTGTTTTTTATGTTATAGGATCAAATAGTTTATGTTCAGCTGTTGACAGTATATTTGTTCAAGTGTCTCAACCTGTGAATGCTACATTCTCACTATTCCAAGATGGTTCATATAAACCAGGTGATATTTCTGCTGTAACTTTAACAATTCCGCCTGGTATTTCATCTGTTCAATTAGGAATTCAATATGATGAATGTTGTAGTAGTTTAGGGATGCTTAAAGATATTAAACCATCATCATTACAGATAAACACAAAGAATAATCTAGGTAATATAGTTTACGACATAAAGTCTGCAGATCTTCAAGGTGGAAGTTGTATCATTCCAGTTACTATGTATTTACCCCAAGATGCAAGAAATTCGAATGCTTATACTTTGTCAATACAAACAATTGATGCTGCTTGTATAAATGCAATAGTTAGTGGTATTGAAATCCCCTATCAAAAACAATGTGCATGGAATATTAGAGGTGTTAATCAGTCCAAAAGTCAGTTTTCGGTATCTGTTCAAGATGACAATGTGCTTATACAATCTGGTTTAACTGGAAGCATGAATGCTAGAATATATAGTATTGCAGGACAAACAGTTTGGAGTGCTCAGCATTATATGATACAAGGAATGGAAGAAAAAATAGGACTACCAGCATTATCAAATGGAATGTATTTTCTTGAATTACATTCAGGCCCATGGAAGTCTATGTATTCACTTTCAATTGTTAAATAATAGTAAAAATATTGCTTTTTGATAAGCCTTTTATATTGCGAATAAATGATATATATCCATCTATTCCCTGCTTGATTTCATCTAAATAGATAAATTCATTAGCAGTATGAGATCTCTCAGATAAACCAGGCCCCATTTTGATAGTTGGAAAATTCATTAATGCTTGGTCGCTCATTGTTGGAGATCCAAAAGTGCTTATGCCCAAAGTAAGAGCAGTATGATAAAAAGGGTGATTGTGTGGCAATGTGGAAGGACCAAGCCTTAATGATCTTGGTTTAATTTCACATGAGACATTCTGTTGAATGATAGATAGGATGTCTTGATGAGAATAACAATCAGTAATTCGTATATCAACAACAAAAGAACATATATCTGGGATAACATTATGTTGTTGTCCAGATTCTATTTGAGTAACAGTCATTTTTACTTCTCCTAAAGTATCTGATATTTTAGGAAAAGTATAAGTAGCAAACCATTCTATATCCTTCATTGCAGAGTAAATAGCATTTTTACCAATATTTCTGGCTGCATGACCAGCAATTCCATAACTAAAGCAATCAAGAACTAATAGTCCTTTTTCTGCAATTGCCATATGCATTGCTGTTGGTTCCCCTACTATCCCTGCGTCAATTGTCCCAAGTTTAGGAAGCAAGGCTTCAATACCATCATTTCCTAATATTTCTTCTTCTGCAGTTAATGCAAGTATGATATTAAATGGTAAGTGTTCTTCATATAATTCGATAAAAGCTGCCCACAGGCATACTAGTGATGCTCCGGCATCATTACTACCCAAGCCTATCAATCTATTATCTATAATTAGGGGCTCAAATGGATTTGTAGTCCAACCATTAACAGGTTTTACAGTATCATGATGAGAATTTAGCAACAAAGTAGGTAATGCTCTATCAAAATGCCTATTACAAGAATAGACATTATTCAAATATATATCGGAAGCTATGCCATGTTCGTGTAAAGAGTGTAATAATAACTCTGCAGTTATATGTTCACTTTTACTAAATGATTCAATAGCAATCAATTGTTTTAATAGTTCTAATGCTTGAGTATATATCGACATATATATTATGCTTGTAATTGGGTTCCACACTTTATATGATTCAATTCTTGATCTATATGTGCAAAAGAAGTAATAATAACCGAGTTAATACCACTATGTAATGTTTTAAAACCATTGTCAAGTTTCGGAATCATTCCTTTATCAATAATACCACGATCTTTTAATTCTATATATCGCTTATAAGATAAATCAGGAATACATGTCTGATGATCATTGATATCTTCTAAAACACCTGTTTTATCGAAACAAGTAATTAATCTGATTGACTGCACACCATTATGTTTATGTAATTCGATAGCGATAGTAGAAGCAATGGTATCGGCATTGGTATTTAATAATTGTCCTGAATCATCCATTGTAATTGAAGAAATTACAGGGATTATACCATTAGATAATAAAGAAAGCAAGAAACTAGTATTAACGGAAACTATATCACCTACAAATCCATAATCAATATCTATTATTGGTCTTTTTTCACTTATTAAAAGTGAATTATCTGCACCACATAATCCAATTGCAGAACAATTCAAAGAACAAAGAGAAGCTGTGATGTGCTTATTGATAGTTCCAGCATATACCATTACAGAAATATCTAACATCTCTTTATTTGTTATTCTTTTTCCATTATGCATTTGATATGATATACCCATTGAATCTGCAATTGTATTTGCAGTTAATCCGCCGCCATGAACTAGAATCAATGGTTTTTCTGCAAGAACATATCTAGAAATAGATAGTAAAAACTCTGAAAGTAGAATATGATTATCAATGAGATTACCACCAATTTTTATAATAGTAATATCCATTTACATAGATTCCAATATTCTTTTAAGTACAGTTTGGGCAGAATATATTCTATTTTTTGCTTGCTGAATAACAATGGATTGACTGCTATCAAGAATATCATCGTTAACAATCATATTACGTCTTACGGGTAAACAATGCATAAATTTTGCATCATTAGTTAAAGCCATTTTCTGCGTGTTAATTGTCCAAGAAGTATCCTTGCTTAATATCTGACCATATTCGGTATAAGAGCTCCAATTTTTTGCATATACAAAATCTGCTCCTTGAAGCGCTTCGTCTTGATTGTGAATGATAGTACAATTACTATAAAATTCATCTGCTAAATCATATCCTTTTGGATGGGTAATGATAAATTCATAATCTAATTCTACAGATGCTATTTTCATCCATTCGGTAAAAGAATTTGGAACAGCTTGGGGTAAAGCTTTTGGATGAGGAGCCCAAGTAAGAACAACTTTAGGCTTTTTTACTATTTTTTGCTCTTCAATTGTTATGATATCTGCAAAAGATTGCAAGGGATGTCTTATAGAAGACTCTAAGCTAATAATGGGAATATCACAATATTTTTTAAATGAATTAAGTAGGATTTCATTATAATCTTCATCTCTATCTTGAAGATTAGCAAAGGCTCTGATACCAATGATATCACAATACTGCGCGATAACTGGCACAGCTTCCTTGATATGCTCTCCAGCTTTACCATCCATGATAATTCCGTCTTTTGTTTCTATTGTCCACGAATCATTAAAAGCATTCAGAATCATACAATCTAAACCTAAATGAAAAGCAGCTTTTTGCGTACTCATTCGGGTTCTTAAACTTGGATTAAAAAACACTAAACCAAGTATTTTCTTTTTGCCTAAATGCTCATAAGCAAAAGGATTGATTTTTAGTGATCTAGCTTCAATGATAGCTTCTTGTAGATTTCCAATATCATGGACTGATGTGAAATATTTCATATTAATAAACGCTTGATTTTATCGATAAACCTGATATTTCAGGAAAGGAATACAAGATATTCATATTCTGAATTGCTTGCCCAGAAGCACCTTTTAACAAATTATCAAGAGTTGCTGTAATAATAACCTTATCATTAATTTTATCAAGATGATAAAAGAATTTATTCGTATTGATTGCCCTTTTGCAATCCGGAGAATCTTTGCTTTGTACGATAAATGGCATGTCTTTATAAAAAGAGCTATATAGATGGATAAGATCATCTTTTTGAATATGTTCTTGAACGGTAAAATATAAACAAGCTAAAATGCCTCGGGTAAAACCGCCTCTCATTGGAATAAAATGAAATGAAGGAGTAAAATCTTGTTTAAACAGATGATGATGAATTTCTATTTCATGTTGATGTTGAAAAGGTTTATACACTTGCGTATTATTATCACGCCATGAGAAATGTGTAGTATTACTTTTTATTGCACCAGCACCAGTAGAGCCTGTAATAGCAGTACAATGAATATCAAGAATATCTTTGGAAATATCACTATTTCTTAATGGTAATAATGATAATTGAATACAGGTAGCAAAACAGCCAGGATTAGCAATATCTGTATTGGGTGTATAGAGTGATTTATATAATTCTGGTAATCCATAGATAAATGTTCTCTCTTCATTGTTATCAAGTTGAAATGCGCTATTTCTAAAATCACTACTTAAATCTATAATTCTTATATGATGTGGAATGCTATTATTCTGTAACCACATTGTAGATGAACCATGAGGTAAGCATAAAAAGATACAATCAACTATAGCTAGATTTATATGCTCTGTAAATGCAAGATAAGTATCTCCTCCTAGATCTCGATGAATATCGCTGATAAGTCTATTGGCATTGCTGGTACTAATTGCTTGAATATTATCAATATATGGATGATGAATCAAGAGCCTTAAAAGTTCGCCACCAGTATAGCCCGAAGCCCCAATAATAGCAATATTAATTGTTGATATCATGTGTTGAACCATTAACAGAATAATAAATCATTAATTGATTAGACGTGATTTTTGCAAAACCTTTCACATCTTCTCCGCTCCAGGTAGAGTTTAATTCTCCATATGTACCAAATGTAGAACTCATTAAATCATGTTCTGATTCAATACCAATAATATGAAATCTATATGGCGCGCAATGAACAGTAACTGTTCCTGTAACATTATTTTGTGTAGATTCCATGAACAATTCAATGCTACGCATGGCAGGTTCAAGAAAATTACCTTCATGAAGCATCATGCCATATGTATTAGATAATTGATCTTTTAACATTAATTGTTGTTTTGTTAATACATGCTTTTCTAAAGCATGATGAGCTTTAATAATGATCATTGGGGCTCCTGCTTCAAAACCCACTCGCCCTTTGATTCCGATAATTGTATCGCCAATATGAATATCTCTTCCTATACCAAATGGTTGTACAATAGATGATAATTCCTGTATAGCTTTTACAGCATTGTCAAAATGCACCCCATTTATCGCAGTGATTTCTCCTTGTACAAAAGAAATACTTATTGTTTCGCTTTCAGTTTTAGTTATAGCAGTTGGAAAAGCATCTTCGGGTAAGTATTGAGAAGAAGTTAATGTTTCTTTACCACCAACTGTAGTTCCCCATAATCCTTTATTAATTGAATAATGGGCTTTTGTCCAATTTTTCTTAACACCATGAAACGATAAAAATTCTATTTCTGCTTCTCTTGATAAATTATTGTCTCGTATTGGAGTTAAAACTGGAATATTTGGTAAAAGAATACAAAATGCAGAATCAAATCTAACTTGATCATTTCCAGCTCCAGTAGATCCATGAGCTACATAATCAGCTTTTATTTCTTTAGCATATTTGGCAATTGCAAGTGCTTGAAATACTCTTTCTGCACTTACAGATAAAGGATAAGTTGAGTTTCTTAAAATATTACCAAATATTAAATATCGTAAACATTGATTGTAAAATGATTCTGTTACATCGATTGTGATATGCTTAGATACCCCAAGTGCAAGAGCATTCTTTTCTATCTCAGCAATTTCAGCTTGAGTAAAGCCACCAGTATTTACAAGAACAGAGTGAACATCATATTGTTTTACTTGGGATAAGTATTTGGCACAATAAGAAGTGTCAAGTCCTCCACTAAAAGCAAGCACTACTTTTTTTGATGATTTTACAGGCTTTAATGGATCATACAGCATTCCTGTACATAAGCACATCTTACGGTTTGTTCTTGAGAGTACATCATAATTAGGACAGCTTGTGCATCCTTTCCAAAAAGCATCATCATTTGTTAATTCTGAAAAAGGTACGGGTGAATAACCAAGCTCAGTATTTATTTTCATCACTGCATGACTAGTTGTAATGCCAAATACTTTCGCTTTAGGATACATTTCTCTTGATAATTCAAAGACTTTTTGTTTGATTTTTTTTGCTAATCCACTTTGTCTAAATTCAGGAACAACTATTAGCCCAGAATGCACTACATATTGTTTATCACTCCATGTTTCTATATAACAAAAACCAGCAAAAATATCATTGTTCAATTCGTCTTTAGTGAAAGCAATGACAGCTTTACCTTCAACCATTTTTTGAAGTATATATTCGGGTTGTCTTTTTGCAATACCTGTTCCTCTTTGAGCCGCTGCAATTTCTATCGTCTTACAGATTATATCAGCATAAGAAGCATGAATTTCTGAACTAACAACTATTGTGAATTCACGATTCATTTACCGTGTTCCTTATAAATTATGATGCATGAAAACTATGCATTAAAAAAAATAGTAATAAGTAAATTGCTGCTATTATGCAGCATAAAGATTTGATAAGTAATATTATGAATCAGAAAATAAGCCGTGGCTTTTGGCCTATTGGTATGTTTGTGTAAAGCAGTATAAAAAGATAGTGTGCTACTTAATTCAAAAGTTGGCGAACATACGATATTTTGTATCTTTTCACAAGATATGTCCTAATTATTATCAATACTTATCATACATACTTATTCTATGCAATCATTCTCCACTGCATTATTCCTTAAAAATGGTCATATTCAAACTATCTATCCATTTATTTTTAGAAAGAAAAAGACTATATCGTATACCCAAAGAATACGAATATATACTCCTGATAATGACTTCTTAGATATTGATTTTGTAGACTCTCAATCAGACTCTTTAGTACTAGTATTACATGGATTAGAATCACATTCTTATGCAATGAATATCATGCATTTAGTTCATGCTTTGAAAGCTCATAAAACAGATATAGCAGTTTTAAATTTTAGAGGATGTAGTGGTGAAACAAATAATGTGTACAAAGCTTATCATAGTGGTATTAGCCAAGATCTTATAACAACGATAGACTATTTAATTAGCACTCAAAAGTGGAAATCAATCTATGTAGTTGGATATAGTTTAGGTGGCAATGTATTATTAAAAACAATTGGTGTATATCCTTCTATACAGATAAAAAAAGCTATTGCAGTTTCTGTTCCCATGCATTTAGAATCATGTGCGCATCTTTTAGCAAAGCCCAGCAGAAAACCATATATGAAGCGTTTTATCTATTCTTTTATTAAAAAGATGGCCCTTAAAAAGGCTTTTTTAGATGAAAGAGGTATCGATTTTGCTGACATAAAACGTGTTAAGAATTTTACTGATATTGACTCTCTTTATACCGCACCTTCACATGGATATAACAGTGCAAAGGAATATTGGGAACATAATTCTGCTTTATATCGCCTTGATTCTATTATCATTCCAACATTAATTATTAATGCAAAGGATGATCCCTTTTTGAGCGAACTTTGCTTTCCAGCAATTTCCAATAAACAAATCTCTACTATGTATCCTAAACATGGTGGGCATTTAGGATTTGCAGAAACATATCTACAAAATGGTACATATTGGCATGAAAAGATGATTTCTTCATTTCTTTTTGATAGTTAATCAACAAAATGTAAGGTGAATGCGTCATAGCAGTACTTTTATACATTACTTAATGAATATGCATACAGATTCTAATAGAATACTTTATTTCTTATTGTTTACGATAGTATTTCAGGCGCTTCTTGATTTTGCGGTGTTAAAAGCGTGGATTTCTTTTGTACGAAAACAAGAATGGTCGGAAACATGGCTAATTCAACCTTTTATTTATCTTGCTGGATTTATGTTCTCAGCAGGATTATATGCTATTTGGGAAAGGGTTACATTTGGAAGTTATTCTAACCTTGGTTTCATTGTTCAGTTATGTGTGTTTTTTTGGTATTTACCAAAATTACCTATTGCACTTTTTCTTTTAGGTAGATCTCTCATCCATTTTTTTATATATCTGTATAAAAAGACTATTAGTTCTATAAAGCCACATGACGAGATTTCACAAAACATAGAATCAAAATCCGATTTACCTATTCGATCAAGAAGAGAATTTTTGTCAAAAGTTGGTTGGTCAGCTGCATCGATTCCATTTATTATTACTGGCGATGGCCTTTTTAGAACTGTTTATGATTTTAGAGTATATAGAGTTGAATTAGTATTAAACTCTTTACCCGCTGCATTAGATGGAATAACAATTGCTCAATTGTCTGATATTCATTCTGGTTCATTTCCTGATAATAAACCAATGAAAGAAGTATTAAGACTATTACAAGAGTTAAAGCCTGATATTATTACAATCACAGGTGATTATGTAAATTTCAAACCAGATGAACTTTCTATTACTTTTAATGAATTAGCTCAGTTATCTGCCCCACTTGGTGTATATGGATCATTAGGGAATCATGATCATTATATGACTGATCTTCAACATGCACTATTAAAAAACACTATATCTAAAACAGGCATACAACTTTTAGTAAATGATTCTGTTCATATTCCTGTTCATAATACTTTCTTGAATATAGCTGCTACTGATAATACTGGATTTAATCAACATTTTGCAAATATTGATAAAGCAATATCAAAGTGTCATACTGAAACATCAACAATTTTACTTGCCCATGATCCTACTTTTTGGGATGCTGAAATACTGAGCAAAAAACCAATAGATCTAATGTTAGCTGGCCATACCCATGGAGGTCAAATTGGAATACATCTTGCTGGACTAGAAATAAGTCCTGCTCAATTTGTGTATAAGCGCTGGGCTGGATTATATAATGAAGGACATCAGTATTTATATGTTAATCGTGGAATCGGTACTGTAGGGCCTCCTATTCGCATCGGTATCAATCCAGAAATTACTTTATTCACTTTGCGATCTAAAATTGCTTAATCCTTAAATAATAATAGATTTGAGTTAACCGAAAGTATGTAAATTTGCACAGAATCATCTCTTATCATTTACCAAAATATCCCGATGAAAAGTATATTAAGTAGTTTATTTTTCCTTTTTTTTATAGCGTCTCCGGCAGTGCATGCACAAACATATCGGTTCTTTAAATTAGAATCTTTTGCTGTTCATGCAATTGGTAATGTATCATTGCATTCTTATTCTGCTAAGTTTTCTGCATTTCAGGGATCTACGGTATGTTCTGAATTTACGAGTGGTTCTGGAACTGGCTTAGGTTATGGACTTAATATAGAGTTGCCTATTCACAATAGTTTGGCAGTAACTCTTGGATGTAGTATGAATAATCGTAATGGTAAGCTAAACACAAAAAGCGAATTTCCCGTAAGAAATATCAATCAATCTGGAATGATTACCGTAACTACAGATAATCAAATAGAAGCAACACTTCCATATCTAGATATACAGCCTGATATTCGATTTAATGTAATAGAAAATTTGAATTTTATAGCCAGAGGCTTTACTGGAATCGTATGTAAAATCCCAATGTCTCCAAGTTTTGTTCAAACAGAGTCAATTGTAAGTCCAGAATCTGCTGTATTTGTTAATAATGGTAATACATCACAATCTAGAGTATTGGCATCGGGACCAATTAATTCAAGTTCTATTGCAATAGGGGCTACTTTTGGTGCAGAAACAATGATTCGTATAGCACCATCAATACATATAACTCAACATATTATGTATGAAATACCACTTTCTGATATCGTATCAGATGTACCATGGAAAATTAGTGGATTTAGATGTGGACTTGGATTGAGATATTCATTTCGGAAATTTAACCCAACACCAAATATGCCATAAAAAAAGATCATATATGCTTAAGCGAGTACATATATGATCTTTACATAGTTTTCTTAAAGTTATCTTATGTTGTTGGTGGTAAACTTTTCTGTTCTTTTGGAGGAAGTTTACCCATTTCAGATTTTAATTCTAATAATTGCATTTCTATATCTGAAGAAGAAGAGAGAGATTTGAATTCTTGTTCTAGAGAATTATCATGTCCAGCAAGTTGATCAAAAGCTTCGGCTTGAGATTCTAAAACCTCGATTTTTTGTTCAAATTTATCAAACTTTCCAAAAGCATCAGAACCAACGCCGCTAAAAGACTGAGCAATTTGTTTTTGCGCTTTAGCAGCCTGAGATCTAGCGATCAAGGTACCTTGCCTTGTTCTGGCTTCATCTAATTTGCTTTTTAATTGGTCTAATTGTTGACGAATCTTCTCGGCAGTTGATTTAGCTTGAAAATAAACTGGCTCTAAATCAGCAATATTTTTGTCAAACATTCCCTTTTTTTCTAAAGCAGCTTTTGCTAAATCATCACGTCCGGCTGCAATAGCTTGTTGAGCTTTAGCCAACCATTCTTGAGAATCATTACGTGCTTTACTAATTTTCCTTTCTAGAGATTTTTCATTTGCAATAGCATTTCCCACAGCAATTGTAGCTTTATTAACGGATTCTTCCATGTCAAGAACCATTTGTTTAAGCATTTTTTCTGGGTCTTCTGCTTTATCTATAGCATCATTAACATTAGATTTAAATAAGTCTGCAATTCTAGAGAATAATCCCATTATGTGTTTTCCTTGAAAAGGTAGAATAAATTCAAAGTGTATAACTAATTGTGAAATTACGAGTTCAATACTGGAAAGCAAAATAAATCTATTTTCATTATCTATCTATTTCTAATTAGAACTAATGAAGTTTGTAGATTTGCATATATTAAATACATCACTTTTTGTTACAACAATGATAATAACATCACAATCAATAGAAGTTGTAGTTGAAATGTTTGCTACATTGCCTTCTATTGGAAGAAAAACAGCACAAAGATTAGCATTTCATATTCTTAGACAACCCGAAGAGTTTATCAAACAATTTGGTGAATCTATGATAACCATGAAACAGACGGTACAGTTGTGTAGCATGTGTTTTAACTTTACAGAGAGTGATCCCTGTTCTATCTGTTTGTCTTCCAAAAGAGATCGATCGATGATATGCGTTGTTGAACAGCCAACAGATGTTATGGTATTAGAAAAAACAAGTGAATTTAGAGGTCTTTATCATGTATTACATGGTACAATCAATCCATTAGAAGGTATTAATCCACAAGATTTAAAAATATCTGAACTTATAAGCAGAATTAATCCAGATGTTCAAGAAATTATTTTAGCAATTAATCCTACTGTTGAAGGTGAAGTTACTACGCAATATTTAGCTAGATTAATTAAACCAATTGGTGTTAAAGTAAGTAGGATTGCAAGAGGAATTCCAATTGGTAGTGAATTAGAATATGCTGATGAGGCTACATTATCAAGAGCATTGGAAGGTAGAATTGAATTTTAATACATTATGATGAATACTATATCCACTATTATATTATTATCACTTATTACAGTAAGCTGTAATGTGTTATCAACAAGAGATCCAGAATCTCCTGATATTGGACAAAATATTCTTGTTCCGGCTACATCTCCAAGTTTGGTACTTGCAAATATGAAATTGTCGATTGAAGGCAAAAATCCTAATAATCTTTTATTATGTTTAGCTGATACAATGCGTGGAAGTAAACTGCCCTTTCAATTTGCACCAACTGCAGAAATTAATACACGATATGCCAGCCTGTTTTTCAATTGGAATGTGTTAAATGAAAGAACTTCATTTCAGAGTCTTATAAGTAAGATTCCATCTGATGGTGGCATAACACTTCAATTTCAACAAATTGCTTATGATGTGGTAAACCCAGATTCAGTTGTAATTTTAGCTAATTATGAGCTTATCACAAATCATCAATTGCAAACTATACCCAAAAATGCAAAAGGGCGTTTACGATTTGTATGTACTCAAGAACGTGGTGGAATATGGAGCATACAATCTTGGACGGATAATACACTATCCATAGTAGATAGTAATTCTACATCTTGGAGTCTTTTTAAAGCACAATTCAGTAATTAAATTATGATCTATTCAGTGTTATTTTGTTTGATTTGCTCTTTCATTCCTATTTCTTTGATGTCTCAAAATGAAGATTTCACCTGTAAAGTTAGATTACCAGGAATAGTAAATAGTTATGCAAAAACATTATTGCCGGTCTTAACTCCAGATGGTAGTAGAATTTATTTTGACCGCAAAGAACATCCAGAAAATATTGGTGGAATTAATGATCCAGATGATATCTGGTATTGTGATCGTTTGCCTAATGGATATTGGACTGAACCCAAAAATATTGGCCCACCATTAAATTCAATGAGCTCTAATGCTTTATTTGCTATAAATCCTAAAGGAAACAAAGCATTCGTCGCTTCGGTTATGCCAGATTATTCTATGCAGTTTTCTATTGCTGAAAAAGATAAAAAAGGATGGAAAACAGGTAAGATTATGAAGATTGAAAACTTTTATAGTAATTCAACAAATTATTTTGCAACAATGAATGCAGATGCTAATGTTTTGATTTTTTCTTTAACTAGAAATGAAACATTAGGTGATTTAGATTTATATGCCTCTTTTTTACTTTCTGATACTTTGTGGTCGGAACCACTTTGGTTGGGTTCTACGATAAATACAGCATTTAGAGAAGGTTCACCATTTTTAGCTAATGATGGAAAGACTTTATATTTCTTTTCAAATGGACATCAAGGTTTTGGAGGAAATGATTTATTCGTTTCCAGACGATTAGATGATTCATGGACACATTGGTCAAAACCCCTCAATTTAGGGTCTACAATCAATACTCCAGGAAATGAAAGATCGATAACATTAACATCTAAAGGTGATACTGCATGTATTATTTCTACAGATCCAGACCATGAAAGTGAAGGAATCTATTTTGTATGCTTAAAAAAGGAATATAGACCTGAAAAACCTCAGACAACAATCTTACCCAATATTACAATTTCCAATCTAGAACAGTCCTTAGACCTGTATTTCCCTATGGGTTCATCAACCTTAACATTAGAACATAAGAAACAGTTAGACGCCCTATGTGGCCTTATAAAAGATAAGTCTCGTCATGCAATTATTGAAGGTTTTACAGACGATATAGGTGGAATTATCTATAATCAAAGGCTCTCTGAAAAAAGAGCCTCATCAATTACTCAATATCTTAAACAATGTGGATTAGAATCAGAAGATAGTATTGGAAAAGGTGTTTTTCCAATAGACCAAATTCAGAGTGATATGTCTGAGCAAAACAAAAGAAAATTATCAAGAAAAGTGACAATACGTTTAATCATTAAAGTATGATTAACCAAATGATGAAGTACTAAAATCTTGTTGTCTTCTTGATCTTATAATTGCATAAATGATAAATATTATTCCAGCTAAGCATAATAATATCAATAAAAGAGATCCTATCGAAAAGGTTCCAGGATATACTTCCCTTGTACCATTTGCACCATTCACTATTACTGGTTGGGAATAATAAAATGCTGGATGAAATGGAGTATGCCAATACCATGGAATCATACCCATCATATATCCTGCCATAAATCCATCACCTCTTCCTCCATAGGAATGGACAACATAATTAGAGTTTCCCCCACGCCCATTATTCATAGACATTGTTTGTGATTTTCTGGGAACACCATAACGTTGCTGATAATCTTTTCCAGACGTAAAACTTCTAGATCTACTTCCACCAAAAGAATTATTCCTGGTTGCTGATGAATTGTTTCTATTTGAGAAACTATTACTATTACGGCTTCCACCGAAAGATCTAGAGGAACCAAACGATCTGCCCCCAAATGATCTTCCGCCTCCACGGAAACCTCCAAAACCACCTCTAGCTTCGGTTATGGTTGGTTCTATAATTAAAGTTACAATACTAAGAATAAGTAAAACAAGATATTTACTTATAGATACATGTACACGATAAGATTTCATTAAAATATTCCTTCAATGGAGGTAGATCCATCTTGATTTCTAAATTCTATTTCTGCTTTAAATGAAGTTGTACCAAGACTATCATTCTTTTTAAAAAAGCCAAAAACACCATTATTTCGAATTTTATCTATTTTTAAATGTATCATAAGAGACATTATTCCATCTAGATTTTCATTGTTCATTAAAATATGAGTTTCTTCTATATCACCAGAACTTTCAATTGTTAGTAATTGCATATCCATTGCTTCTTCTTCAGAAAACATTGGTTCTACAATAATAAGATCGTCTAAATAATCAGTGAATAATTGCTTTGTCGATATAGTTCCATTTTTGTTTTCATATGTTAAAATAGCATCAAAAGTGCCATTCTCATCAAGATTAACAAATAATTCCTTGATTTTTCCTACTTGCTCTGCATTGATATATACTGCTGTTTTATCTAATCTTCCATTACTTTCAATAGATAATGTTCTCATGACTTATTCTGTTAAATTGGAAAACATACATAGATACGATACGTATAGTAAATTATTGATATTAAGGTAAAAATATAACATCTTGAATTAAAGCTTTACTTAATAAAGACAAGTATTCAGATCTTTTTATTTCGCCTGCTCCTAATTGCTCTGTAAAATCATTCAGATATTGGGAGTCTAATAAAGTATAGTTTTGTACACGTAATTGTTGAACTAAGCCATAAAAAGCAACTTTTGACGCATCATTTACGGTAGAAAACATCGATTCTCCAAAAAATGCACTTCCTATCGATACACCATATAATCCACCAACTAATGTATCATCTTTATAAGTTTCTACAGAATGTGCATAACCTTGAATATGTAATTGTATATATGTATCTATAATTGGTTCTGTAATCCATGTATCTGCTCTTTGTGCACAGGCTTTAATTACTTGTTCAAACGCTGTATTAAATTTAACACTAAAAATACCTTTTGAAATAGTTTTTTTAAGTGATTTAGAAAAATCTAAGTCTTGAAGAGGAAATACAGCTCTATATTGAGGAGAATGCCAATAGATTTCTTTTGTATCTGGGTCACCCATTGGAAACCAACCAGTTTTATATGCTAACAGTAAAGTTGATACATTAAAAGGTTGATATTCAAGAAATTCTAAAATATTTACAGAAACCATATTATTTATTAATGGTAAAATGAGTTTTTACATAAGGAATACCTTTTTTTGTTGAAAATTCCTCTTGATCTGTTTTGGGAATATTCCAAGGTATTTGCTGATATAAATCTTTTGAATACGGTAAGTAATCAGGAAATACTTCACTCCATTCATTATTCCATTCACCTACAAATTCAAAAGAATCAATTGTAAATTCTTTGAAATCAGATAATATGTCTATGTGATGTTTTGCAACCATAGGAACATCTGTCATTTGCCAGAACTGAGCATTAGCTGTTGAAACTCTTATGCATTCTTGTATTAATTCTTTTGTAAATGCTCTTCTTTTATGATGTTTCTTTTTAATCCATGGGTCTGGAAAAAAGCTAAAGAATGAGGTTATTGAGTTATCTTGTAAAAAAGACAATCCATTGGGTAAAGAATACCAAATAGCGCTAATATTTGGAAGTGATTCTCCTTTAATAACTTCATGTATCCAATCTACTGGAAGTTTTCTTACTTCTAAACCTAAAATATTATCGTCTGAATGATTATAAGCAAGTTGTAATGTACATGTTCCCCAGCCACATCCTAAATCTAAAATATTAGGAGGATTACCATTGTTAAAATGATCAGCCCAATCAATAGTTTCAATTAAGGGTGGATAAAATTTGGGTATTGCCCCTAATGCATGTAAAGGAAAATACACATTAGATGCATTATGATGTCTGCTTCTTGGCTTAGGATATTTTTTAGAGTCAATAATTAACATGGTTTGTATAGATATAATTCTATTTTTTGATAAAAGTAGTAAACAGTTGAATGTCAGATGCAGGTGTTGGATGCACTGGTAGTTTGATATATCCTCCATTAAGCCATAATTGAACTTGATCGCTATAATGAGAACTTAAAGGTTCACCGGAAGAGCCACCCGGAAGCACACAATACATCACAGAATCTTGCATATCCGATACTATTCTCATGGAAGCGCCAAGTACTTGTTTAAATGGATTATTCATTGCCCATGAACCATTATTTAATGTAGTATTGTTTCCTGAATGTGGAAATGGACCATGTGTAACAACCGGTTTCATTAAAGAACTTTTACTAAACAAATGTTCTAATGTGATTGTATGTAAATATCTATATTTCCAAGTATTTATATCGTCACTATTATAAATAGTAGTTCCTCTTTTTATAGCCCTTATAAATGCTTTATAGATAATCTCTGATTTATCTTCAATTTTATTTTTTGTATGAAAATCATCAAACCAATGATTCCATTTTTCTGGAGAATCCTCTAAACATTGCAATAGTATTCTGGTTGGAAAGCTAGCAATATGTTTATATTCTTTTGCTATATGCTCAGGTAATTGATCTGAAAAAATAGTTGTAAATAGATTGTCAATTAAAAGAGTATAAATAGCTGGTTCAACATCTTGATTAGTGATAAAACACTTCCATTTTTTTAATTTTTCTAAAGCTCTTTTAGCATGTACTGGCATAAATTTCTTTTTTTGCACTAGTATCGGTAACACTTTAGCTAAAATATCTTCTGCATAAGGAGAATGCACATCATATTGAAGAAACTGAGCATCTCTGATATCATATTCATCAAATTGTTGTAATGCTAATTCTAGGCGTTTGGCTCTGGAAGAAGGCTCCCACAATGATGAATGATAAAATGGAGGATGTTCTACTAATGGATTATTGGCTGATGCAATGAAATTCTTATCTCTATTATTAATTGTATAAGCATGCTTAGGTAACTCAGTTGATTTATGTATTCCTTGCCAGGAATATTCTGGAATCCAGCCCGGAGATGGAATATTTGGATTAGCTTTAGGGCCTCTTATCGGTAGAATACCTACAGTTGCTCCAGCCATTGTTCCATATTTATCGCCATATACAAAATTTAAACAAGGTGCACCCCAGGTTAGGAAGCCTTTTTGAAAATCAGACCAATTATCAGATTTCATCATCTTATATATTGCTAAAAATTCATCAGATATAGCATTACCTGTCCATTCATAACTCATGCAATAATGTGTAAATAAATTCTTATTCCTATTAGTTGAATCGTTGATTGGTTTAATCAAAGTAATTGGAGATGCATCTGAAATAATAGCAGACCTTTTACTATAGCGAATATCATAAATGAGTGGTTCATCATTTTTGATATTGATCGTATCCCTTTTGTATTTAAACTTAACTGAATCGCCAGTATTTGTAAAATAATAGTTGTTATTGTATTGAGAAGTTTTTTCTATAAAATAATCAAAATCATCAGCCATCATATTAGTAATTCCCCAACTAACAGATGAATTTCTTCCTGAAATAATGATAGGAATCCCTGGCATACTAACTCCCAGTACATTTAATCCTGGACAAGATAAATGACATTGATACCATTTTGCAGGCAATCCAAGTTTTAAATGTGGGTCATTGGCCAGAATGACCGATTTATCTTGTAAATTTTTAGAGTTTTTCCTCATAACCCAAGCATTACTTCCTATACCATCTGATGAAAGCCCCAGATAAGAACGAGCATTGATGAAGGTTTTTGTTTTATCTTCAATACCAGCTAAATAATCGGTATTTGTATAAGTAAGAGATGTTATTTCATTAGATGATAGAACTGTATTTTGTGATTCATATTGATATACAGTATGAGTATCATTACTTGGTATCATTTGTAAAGCTAATTTCACTCCAAATTTATCAGCCAATTCACCTATTGCTATATCACTCCACATACTTGTATTCATTTCTACGGCCATTAATCTACCAATGATAATGCAATCGGTAGGATGCCATTCTTTAGGTTGATAACTTAATGCACCAAATTCAAATGGCAATGCTTCTGGATGTGCTTTTATATAATAGTTTACCCCTTCAGAATATGCATCTAACATAAACTTTGTGGTTTTGCTTGATTTATTATACAATTTCTCTGATAAAGGAACTAAACTCAACATCCTCATAAATTTATCAGTTTCTAAAGCTTCTTTACCAAAAATCTCTGATAATAGTCCTCTGCCTGTTCTTCTTATAATATCCATCTGCCATAATCTATCTTGTGCATGGGCATAGCCCATAGCAAAAAACACATCATGTTCATTTCTTGCAATGATATGAGGAATATTAAACTTATTGCGATAAATAAATGCGCTGTCTAATACCTTAGAACTAATGTGCTCTTCCCCTTTTTTGATAGAAGTACGAGTAACTATAAAAAATGAAAAAAAAGCTAAAGCAATTCCACAAATCATCAGAGAAATAGTTAATGCTAATGAATTATTTACAATTTTATTTAACATATCAATAAGAAAAGAGGAGATTTAATATTTTTACAAGGTATTGTGACTATGAACAATATGAAGTAATTGTGAAATATCTGAAAGGATATAATCTGCTATGATATTTTGATTACCAAATGAATCGCCATATTGAGCAAAAGCAGTATGCATACCTACATTTTTAGCTCCAACCATATCTCTTTCAACCCAATCACCAACCATTATTGCTTCATGTGGCTCTATACCTAGCCTTTCTAATGCTGTTCTAAAAGGGACTGGACTTGGTTTCCTTTCTTTTGTATCATCATAGGTTACTACTACATCAAATGTATGGTGAAAATTGATATGACATAAGCGCAACCAAGCTTCTCGAGCGGGAGCATCTGAAACAATTGCAAGTTTGATATTTGATTTTACTAAACTCATTATCGTGGCTGTTACATGCGGATATGGTTTTAATGCAGCTTCTCTAGCTCTTCTATAAGAAATTATTCCTGCTGAAAGTATTCTATAATCTAAATATCCTAACTGTTGTTGCAAAAGTTCATCAAATACTTTTTGATATTCTATACCTTGGGCATCATATATACTATTAATATGAGCTTTCATTTGATCTTTACTAAGCTCTAAACCTGCATCCATCATTGCTACAATAGCAGCATCAATAGCTAATTGCTTCATAGCCATAAAATCTACTAATGTATTGTCTAAATCAAATATTACTGCTTTTATCATATCATAGCCTGATTATAACTACAATTGTAGTGCTAAATGAATTTTAACTAAATGAATATGTATTTTAGTTACTCTCAATAGTAATTCATATCATTAATATATTGCAATATATGATGTGATATGATGAATATTGATTGCCCAAAATTACAAAAATGACGCTTAAGGGCGCAGTTATATATAGGAATATATTTATGAAAATTGTAAATCCATTCGAAGCATTACAATGTTTGCAATCTGGTAATAGTGTATATATTCAAAGTGCAGCAGCAGCCCCGCAATTGTTGATAAATGCAATGATACAGCACAAGGATAGACTTCAACATGTAAAGATTATGCAATTACATACCGAAGGTGCAGCTCCATATGCAGCCGAAGGCATGGAAAAACATTTTAATATCACTGCATTTTTTATAGGATCTAATATAAGAGAGGCAGTTCAATCAGGTAGGGCGAATTATTTGCCAGTTTTTTTAAGTGAAGTTCCTTTATTATTTAGAAGGAATATTTTACCAGTTGACATAGTTTTGATTAATGTTTCTACACCTGATAAACATGGCTATTGTTCTTTAGGTGTATCTGTAGATGTTTCAAAAGCTGCTATTGAAAAGGCATCAATTGTTATTGCACAAATTAATCAAGCTATGCCCAGAACCCATGGTGATGGTTTTATTCATATTGATGAGATAGATTTTGGAGTAGAGTGCTATGAAGAGTTACCAGAACATACTGCAAGTCCTTTACATGATATTCATAAAAGTATAGGTCATAATGTAGCAACTCTTATCGAGGATGGAGCAACATTACAATTGGGAATTGGCTCTATTCCAGATGCAGTTTTGTCTTTTTTACATACTCATAAAAATCTAGGAATTCATACTGAAATGTTTTCAGATGGCATTATTCCATTAGTAGAAAAAGGAGTAATCACTGGCAATAATAAGACAGTACATCCTGGAAAAATTGTAACAGGTTTTGTAATGGGATCCAAAAAATTATATGATTTTGTAGATGATAATCAAGGTATAGTATTTTTAGATATTGCCTATGTAAATGATACCGATGTGATAAGAAGAAATCCCAAAGTAACTGCAATAAATAGTGCTATAGAAGTTGATATTACTGGTCAAATATGTGCCGATTCTATTGGTAGCAAAATGTATTCTGGTGTTGGTGGACAAATGGATTTTATTAGAGGAGCTTCTTTATCCGAAGGTGGTAAGCCTATCATAGCATTACCATCAACCACCAATAAAGGCGAAAGTAGAATTGTCCCATTCTTAAAACCAGGTGCCGGCGTTGTTACAACTAGATCACATGTTCATTATATTGTTACTGAATATGGTATTGCTCATTTATTTGGTAAAAATCTAAAAGAAAGAGCAGAAATTCTTATATCAATTGCTCATCCTAATCATAGGGAACATTTAGAAAAACAGTACTTTGAAAGATTAACGGGTTCTAGAATTAGCTAAAGATATTCTTTTATCAATATCAGCTTGTTTCATGATAATTTGCGTCTGCTCCCCTTTTGCAATGATTATATTATGTTTGGGTATCAAGGCTACAAACTCAGAGAGTATCTTTGAACCACGATATTCCTTAATGATAGCAGTAATCTCTACTGTTTCTCCAATAGAAGCCATAGATATATGCTGAACAGATATTCCAGCTCCAATTGCTTGATCTTCAGATTCAAAAAAAGGTTCGATAGCTTTCCTAGAAGCTAATTCAGCATGATATACTAACCAAAAAGTTGAATATACAGGATGAATTTGTTGATTGTCTAGAATTGCTGTCATTTCTTCTGTTATCGTAATACTTAATGTAAACTGCTCATTTATCATGTTAGGTCGCATAGAACTGCTCTGATTATTGTATTTTTGTGATATTGATACTCTCTAAAATACTAATGTACGCTTCATGAAAGTTTCTTTTTATACGCTTGGTTGTAAACTAAATTACTCTGAAACATCTCAATTGCAAGATCAATTTCAACAAATAGGACATGAAATTGTTCGATTTGGAGAAAGAACAGATATAGTTATTGTAAATACATGTACTGTTACAGAGAATGCTGATACTGAGTGTCGAAAAATTATTAGAAGAGCTTTAAAAACATCTCCAGATGCATTTATTGGTATTACTGGTTGTTATGCTCAATTACAACCAGAAGAAATAGCTTCGATTGAAGGTGTTGATGCTGTTTTTGGTACAGCTGAAAAATTGAAGATCCATTCTTTAATTACTGATTTTACTAAAAAAGAAACACCAAGAATTTATGTTGATGAGCTTTTAGAACCAAGTTTCGATTATGCTCAATCTGCCGATACCGATAGTAGAACAAGAGCTTTTCTAAAATTACAAGATGGATGCAATTATTCATGTAGTTTTTGTACAATTCCAAAAGCAAGGGGTGCAAGTAGAAGTATGCCTTTTGCTGATATCTTGCATAGAATTACCTCATTAGAACAACAAGGTTTTTATGAGATCATTTTATCAGGTATCAATTTAGGAGATTATAAAGACTCCGAAGGAAAGAAATTCAAGGATATTCTTACTCTTATTTCATCTTTGGATATTCCTGTTCGATTTAGAATTGGTTCTATTGAACCAAATTTAGTTGATAATGATATATTGTCCATTATTGCACATTCCACTAATATTGTACCCCATATTCATATTCCATTACAAAGTGGATCTTCAGAAATTTTAAGAAAAATGCGTAGACGATATACACCACAGCAATATCAAGATCTGGTGCATTCTATTCATTCATATTTACCACAAGCTTGTATAGGTGCAGATGTAATCGTTGGATTTCCAGGTGAAACTGATGCTCATTTTGAAGAAACATGTACATTTATTCAAGATTTACCTTTTTCATATCTGCATGTTTTCACATATTCTGAAAGAGAATTAACGCCAGCTGCTGCTTATGATCAAAAAGTACCTATGAATATTAGAAAATTAAGAAATCATAGACTTAGAAATTTATCTTCACTCAAGAAAAAAGAGTTTTATCAATCTCAGATTGGTATGCACAAAATTGTCATTCCGGAATCATATGACCATTCAAATGGTATGTGGATTGGATGGACAGAAAATTATGTGAGAACTCAGTTTCATGCCGCTCCTTCTATTGTACAATCTCCAATTTCGGTACGATTAGATTCCTATGATGATAATCTTGAAATCGTTCAAGCTTCTGCCCTTCATTCATTCATAGAACATCCTCACAAACAATTCATTCCTTTACTTATTCAGTGATAGCAATGAGTAATAGAATAACAATAGTTTTTTGCATTGAATATAATGGTACTCAATATTCTGGCTGGCAAAAACAATTAAATGGAAAAAGCATTCAAGGTACTTTAGAAGAAGCTTTATGTTCAATAATATCTCTACCTCTTTCTATTATTGGCTCGGGAAGAACAGATGCAGGAGTTCATGCTAAAGCTCAAATTGCTCATACAACATTAGATCTTTCAGATATTACCATTCCAATTGATAAATTACAAAAAGCTTTAAATAGTAAATTGCCTAAAGACATCAGAATTAATGGTTTATGTACAACTATTCCAGATTTTCATTGTACAAAACATGCTGTATATAGAGAATATTCTTATACAATTTCTACAAAAGAGTCTGTTTTTGACAAAGATTTTACTACATATATCAAATATCCATTGAATGTAGATAAATTGTTTGAGATAGGAAATATCTTCTTAGGGACACATGATTTTACATCCTTTTCCAAAAATAATCCTTCAACTAATTCTTATGTTTGCGATGTTTCGCTCTGTGAGTGGAAATCAATGAAGAATACCAATTATTATAGATTAAGTATTGGTGCAAATAGATTTGTTTATGCAATGGTGCGTTCTTTAACAGGAACCATGATTGATTATGCTAGAGGTATTATTTCTAAAGAAGATATCTTTTTTAAATTAGAGAATCCATCTCGAAATCCTTCTATCAAAAGAAGTGCAATTGCTCCAGCGTCGGGGTTAGTTCTAGAAAAAATTATATATCCAGAATTTTACGGCATTCATTTTTAATATGATATCTGAACAAGAACAATATCATCAATATTTTATGAATTTAGCTTTAGAACAAGCTAGGATTGCATATGATTGTGGAGAGGTTCCTATTGGTGCAATTATTGTTCATAATGGAGAAGTAATTTCTACTGGATATAATAAAACTGAGCAATTACAACAAAGCTCTGCGCATGCCGAGATTGAGGCTATTGAATTAGCATGCACATATCTTGGCACAAGACGTTTACAGAATACGCAGTTATATGTTACACTAGAACCATGTACAATGTGTGCTGGAGCCATTATATTAGCAAGAATTCCTTTAGTCATTTATGGCGCAAAGGATGTAAAATCTGGTGCAGTACATTCTTTATATACTCTTTTACATGATACAAGACTTAATCATCAATGTACCGTAATTGATAATATTTTAGGTATGGAATCTCAAGCATTATTGTCTTCTTTTTTTTCGTCATTACGATCTGGAACAATAAAGAAAAGTTCAGATATTTTAAAAAAGATATAATATGTCTATAACAGTATATACGTCTGGATTATATTTTATCCCTACACCAATTGGTAATTTAGAAGATATTACTATTCGTGCTTTGCGTTTATTCTCTGCAGCAGATATTGTTGCTTGTGAAGATACAAGAGTTACTGGGCAATTATTAAAACAATATAAAATCACTCCTAAACAGCTTGTAAAATGCCATGAACATAATGAAAAATCAATAAGTATAGAATTATGTAAGGCTGTTCAACAAGGCAAAATAGTGTGTTATTGCAGTGATGCTGGAATGCCTTTAATGTCTGATCCGGGACATATTTTACTTCAAACTGCTATAGAATATAAGATTCTATATACGGTTTTACCGGGTCCTTCTGCCCTATTGCCAGCATTGGCAATGAGTGGATTTTCTACAGAATCTTTTACTTTTTTAGGTTTTCCTCCGCATAAAAAAGGAAGAAAAACATTTATTGATTCCCTTGAATCCTATCTAAATACTATTATTCTGTATGAATCCCCACATCGATTACTTTCTCTGTTAGAGGATTTATCCACACATCAAACACTAAAAAACAGAAAATTGTATATTGTTAGAGAAATCTCAAAGAAATTTGAACAAGGATATTTTGGCTTACCTATAGAGTGTTTGGATATGTTAACAAGCCAAGGAGTAAAAGGTGAATTTGTTGTAGTTCTTTCTGATTGCTTTTAAGGAGAGGAATTCTATGTTTATAACTTTTGAAGGTATAGATGGTAGTGGTAAGTCTACTCAAATCAATTTATTGGCTAACTCATTAACCGAATTGAATTATAGAGTGAAAGTTCTAAGAGAGCCAGGAGGAAATATATTAAGTGAAAATATTCGAAACTTATTGCTTCATACAGATGATATTGTAGAGCCTCGTTGTGAATTATTACTTTTTACAGCCGCTAGAGCTCAATTAGTAAGCAGAGTAATTAAACCTGCGCTTGATAAGGGTGATATTGTTTTATGTGATAGATATATAGATTCATCAGTTGCTTATCAAGGTTATGGACGCCAATTACCAATCGATGACATTAATAATATTAACACATTTGCAACTGCAGGGCTATTACCAGATGCTACTTTTATTCTAGATTTAGCACCATTAGAGGCATCTAATCGAGCTGATTCACGTTTTGATTTAACTAGTACATCACCTGATAGAATGGAAAAGTCAGGTAATGAGTTTTTTACCAGGGCTAGAAATGGATATTTACACATTGCACAAATTAATCCCGAAAGAGTTCATGTATTAAATGCTAGATCTTCTATTCAAGATTTACAAGAATCAATTTGGAAGGTAATATCTAGTTTATTGCAAAGAAAACAACAATAAACAGAGTAATATCGTATAGCAGAATATTGTTCCCCAAAATGATGTGCTTATAAATTTTAATGCTGTCCCTGAAGACTTTTTCGGATAAAATACACCTCCACTGATATCAATCAATCCATATAATTCATCTATTATTAAATGTAATAGATATCCAATTGCTGCGCTACAAGTAAGGTATATTTTGTTTAATTCACTAGATGAATAACAAGCATTATATACAATACAACCCCATATCATGATGGCAGGTATGCTATGAAACATTCCTCTATGAACCGTAATTCTTGATAGAATAAATGAAAATATATATTGAAGTAAGAAGAATGTACCTAAAGCTATTACAATAAAGACAGAAAAATCTATGTGTGGTAATGTATAGATAATATAAGAAGTGATGCAAGTACTAATAATATCTTTAATTGTTCTTGCAGGTTTTGACTGTTGACTATCTATATCTGGAACAAAATTACTCAGTGTGCATATGGCCCCACAAGCAATTGAATCAATGATATGTAACTGTGAGAATTGGAATGAAATAGCAGAAATAGTAAGGCCACTCATAATTCCTACAGAGGCATGTTGTGCAAATGATCCCACATTAGCTTTCTATTAATGTGAATATATATTGCGCTACTTTTACTTCAAAACTGTCCCCTTTTTTATAAATGGCAGACATCTCTTGATTTGCTGGTTGTAGAACAGTAAGTGTTGCCCAACAAGCTCCTTTTTTATATTGTGTTATCTCTGCACTATATACTTCTTGTCCATGTAAATGTACATGATATATATTCCCTTGAATTGGTGCTGTTGATTTGTCTACAAATTCATGAAATGTTTTCATTGTATAGTTTCCTCTTGTAAAAACTCATTAAATAGATTCATTTGCAATGTA
The DNA here is from genome assembly GCA_049317525.1 of Bacteroidota bacterium. Lineage (GTDB taxonomy): Bacteria > Bacteroidota > Ignavibacteria > Kapaibacteriales > UBA961 > UBA961. Next base: position 106,384 of record JBMOIC010000004.1, read on the forward strand.
TCGATATAGTCCTTATTACCCCAAACAAGATGTACATCTGCATAATATGAAATTGCACATGATATATCTGGTGAATAATGATTAGACATTCTATGAATTAATGCCTCTTTGATAGATGGATATGATGATTGTATGATTAATAATTGAGTGCTGTTTTTATGATGCAAATGATCTGGTAGAACAAAATATTTCTGATCATTATGAGATATATTTATCATAATCTGTAAGCTAGTGTTTTCTTGATGAGTGATTGTAGTAAATTCACCATTAGGATTAAATGCAGATCTAATCGTAACTGGTATTCCAGATTTAGATGGATCTTCCAGCATTGAAACATGAATGACTTTTAAACCTTGATTAGCTAATCTCTCTGCTTGTTGATACGATAAATATCGAATAGATATTGTATCTGCTATATATTTTGGGTCTGAATTACGTATACCCTCGATATCTGTCCAAATAATAATTTCTGATGCTGGTAATAAAGATCCTAATAATGAAGCAGTTAAATTAGAGCTTTCTGTGCCCATGGTTGTTGTATTTCCCTGTTCATCAGATGCAATAAATCCATGAGTCATCAAGATATTGTAATCATTAAATAATGGTAGCAACTTATCCTGAACATGTTTTTTAGTAAATTCACGATATGGCCTTGCAGATCCGAATGTATTATCTGTAATGATTAATTCCCTTGCATCTACAAGAGAATGTTGAATACTATGTGATTCTATATAATGATGAACACACTCTAATGCCAAGAGTTCTCCATGACTTATAAATAGATCTTGTACTCTGCCAGATATTTCTTTTGTAATTGAAACCCCAAGTAGAATCTTAGATAATCTTCTCTTATGAATATCTAATAATTCTATATATGAATCATATCCTTTAGAATCACTGAAAAGAGTTTCTGCTAATACTCTATGTTTTTCAATAAGCTGAAGAATAAGCTCTTGGGCTTGCTCTAATAAACCTTGTGAAGCAATTATTAATGCTTTGGATAATATTCGAGTAGAGACATCTAAAGCAGAAATAACTATGAGTATTTTTTCATTCTTATATGCTTGTACAATTGAAAGCATAGATTGAAAGCCAGCAATATCTTTTAAAACAGAACCACCAAATTTCATGATTAACATTGTTCTATCTCATAAAATGATATTAACTTCAGGCTCAAGAAAAATGCCAAAAGTATTATTAATAGACTCTTGAATTTTCATAGAAAGATGATAAATATCAATTGCCTTTCCATTACCATAATTTACTAGAACCAAAGCTTGTTTATGATGAACGCCAATATCATGAACTCTAAATCCTTTCCATCCACAACTATCAATTAGCCAAGCTGCTGAAATTTTTACAGTGCCATCACCTTGAGGATAAGAAGGTATTTCTGGGTATCGCTTTACTAAAGAATGATATTCTTCTTTGGTTATAGAAGGATTCTTAAAAAACGACCCAGCATTTCCTATTTGAAGTGGATCTGGTAACTTGGAATGTCTGATATCTATGATTATATCAGCTATTTCTTTAGGTGTAGGATTCTTGATTTGAGCATTAAGTAAAGCTTTTTGAACATCTGGATAATCTGCTTTTATCAAAGGATTCTTATATAATTGTAATCGTACAGAAGTAATTAAAAAAGACGATTTTAGATGTGTCTTAAAATAGCTTGATCTATATGAAAACTGACATTCTGAATGAGTATAAACATGATATTTTCCTGTTTTCATATCAAAACCAGAAACTGATATCACAAATTCAGAGATCTCTCTTCCATAAGCTCCTATATTTTGAACTGGTGCAGCACCTATTGTGCCCGGTATTAATGATAAATTCTCTAAACCATACCAGCCTTGTGCAAGACAAAACAATACTAATTCATGCCAATGATAAGATGCTCCCACATCAATTGTAATAGAATCTTTGTTCTGATCTATTATTGATAATGAAGAATTAGTAATTGAAACAAGTATATCGGGATTTTCATTAACAAATAGATAATTACTTCCGCCACCAAGAATTAAGGGTATTCTTCCTTTTAACTCATCAATAAGTAAAGCTGAATCTTGTACATCTTCAATATAGATATGTTCTTTAGCAATTACTTTTGTTCTAAAAGTAGTGCTTAATGTAATATCATGATGAAAATGTGAATACATAATACAATAGGATTATTGTTCTAAGATAAAAGTGACAGGGCCATCATTCAATAATGAGATTTTCATATCTGCTCCAAATTGTCCAGTACTTACAGGAATATCATATTGTGATAATACGTGATATAATTCCGTAAATAATTGTGATGCTTCCTTAGGTAATTTAGCATCAGTAAATCCAGGCCTTAAACCTTTAGATGTTTGTGCGCACAGAGTAAAATTCGATACAATAAGAATCTCACCATTAATATCCTTAACAGATAAATTCATCTTTCCTGAAGAATCAGAAAATATTCTATATCCAATTAATTTTTCAGCTAACCATGTATTAACTTTAGGAGTATCTTGGACGGAATAACCTATAAAAGCTAATATACCATGTTTAATTGAAGCTATTTCTACTTCGTCTACAACGATAGAGGCATATTGTACTCTTTGTATAATACACTTCATATAAATCTATTTTTATACAGAATATGTAAAAAATCCTTTGCCTGATTTACGTCCTAAATGTCCAGCAGCAACCATTTTTTTCAATAATGGACATGGCCTATATTTACTATCGGCATATCCACTAAATAATACTTCCATAATTGACAAGCAAATATCTAAACCAATAAAATCAGCTAAAGTTAAAGGCCCCATTGGATGAGCCATACCCAATTTCATAACTGTATCAATATCTTCAGCAGAAGCTACACCTTCCATTAAACAATAAATTGCTTCATTTATCATAGGCATTAGAATACGATTAGAGATAAATCCAGGATAATCTTGAACAGTTACTGGCACTTTTCCTAATTCTTTAGAAAGCGTATATATTGTAGAGTATGTATCATCAGAAGTAGCAAAGCCTCTAACAATTTCACATAATTTCATGATTGGCACCGGATTAAAGAAGTGCATTCCAATGAATTTATCGGGTCTATTTGTGGCAGCTGCTAATTCAGTTATTGAAATAGAAGATGTATTACTTGCAAAAATGCAAGATTCCGGTGCAGATTTTTGTGCTTCTTGGAATAATTGAATTTTTATAGATTTATTTTCAGAAGCAGCTTCAACAAGTAAATCTGCATTCTTAACTGCTGTTAATAAATCGGTACTTACTGTGATATTAGATAATGTCTGATTTTTTGAATCTTCTGAAATAAGCTCTTTTTTGACTTGTCTTGATAAATTACCATCTATAGTTGATACACCTTTTTGCAAAGCATTTTCGCTTATATCAACCATAGTTACAGAATGCCCTGCTTGAGCAAAAATGTGGACGATACCATTTCCCATGGTTCCCGCACCAATAACTATTACATTCATTGTTCTTTCCTTTATATGTATAAATTTTACAAAGTATCATTATAATCATAAAAACCGCTACCAGTTTTTCTACCGTATGTACCTGCATTTACAACAGTTTGCTGCATTAGAGAAGGGGTAAAACGAGGTTCATTAAAATACTGTGAAGCAACTGATTTTGTCACATCCAAATTGATATCATTACCTATTAAGTCCATTAATTCGAATGGTCCCATTCTGAATCCAGCAGATTTCATGATAGAATCAATTTGTTTAGGTGTTGCCATCTGTTCGGTAGCAATGCGCATCGATTCATTGTAATAGTTTCTAGCAACTCTATTGACAATAAATCCTGGAACATCTTTGGCTATTACTGGTGATTTTCCTAAAAGTGTACAAAGCGCAACACATTCTTCTACTGTTTTTTCAGATGTAGAACTAGCTTGAACTATTTCTACAAGTTTCATTATCTGAGCTGGATTAAAGAAATGAAGCCCAACAAATCTATGTGGATATTTTCTATTCTTACTTAATACATTAACAGATAGCGAACTAGTATTTGTAGCTAATATTGTTGTTTCTGATAATCCTGCATTTTCTATAGAAACAAATAAATCAATTTTTGGCTCTGGATATTCAATGATAGCTTCTATAATAAAGTGAGCATCTTGTACTAAAATGTTAATATCATTAGTACATAGTAAGTTGTTTGCAAATTGAACAGCTGCTTGTTGATCTATCTTTCCTTTTTCAGTTAACTTTGCTAATTGATGTATAATATATGTTTCAGCATTCTGTAATGCTATTAAAGAAACATCGTATATCCTTGCATTATTTCCTGAAAGCAAACTTAATAATGCTATTCCTCTTCCCATTGTTCCTGCGCCACACACTGCAATAATCATATCTTTATTTTGAATATTGAGAAAAAACATGCATTTGATGTCTAAGTGTAATAAGACCACTTTCTATACCACAAAACTTTACTCCAAGATCCGTGCTTGCTTTCAAGGATATTAATCCACTTTGTAATGGTCTTTTAGCCTTTTGATTAAGAGATTCCGTTGTTATTGGCTGAATCAAACTATCGTCTAAATGATAGATTCCAGCAATCTTTTTGGCAAAATCTATTCGATTTATAAAGTCTAATCCTCCAAAATGATATAAGCCAGTTCTTTTCTTTTCGATTATTTTCTTAATCCCTAAAGCTATATCATCTGTTAATGTAGGATTTGATAGTTGATCATTAACAACACCAAATGAATTATTTAACTCACACATATTAATAATCCATTGAACAAAATCTATCTTATTGTGTGATGAATATCCATACACTACATTTGTTCTAATGATGGTTGTTTTTGCATAGGATATTTTGCACGCATTTTCACTTGCTAATTTGGACTTTCCATAATAAGATATTGGATTCGGTAAGTCTGATTCAGTATAAGGACCAGATTTACCATCAAACACATAGTCAGAAGAAAAATGGATAAAATGAGCATCTATAATCGCAGCAGTTCTGCTTAATTGTTCTGCCCAAGTAACATTTATATTCCATGATTTTTTTTTGTCAACTTCACAAGCATCTACATTTGTCATTGCAGCTGTGTTAATAATAACAGTTGGCATATGCTCTAAGAATAATTCTCTTATATGCTTTGGATGTTCATAATCAATAGTAAGTACAGTAACTTCTTTTGGGAAATTATATTCAGTTGAAGCTGTACATAATAGAATATCCCAATTTGTTTCGGCAATGAATAGTCTTATCATTGCTTCGGCTGTTTTACTTGTAGCACCTATAATTGCAATTTTATGCTTAATCTCCATTATGTACATCCATAGAAGTATAGAGATATTCTGCTATTTTTAAATCTTGTTTAGTAGTTATCTTCATCATTATTTCATTACCATCTACTGTAGAAATAGGAAATTTACAGAGTTCAAAAAGGCTAGCATCATCGGTATAAACAGATGTTTTATAATGTAAATCTAAAGCATTTTTATAGAGCCGATATGAAAATACTTGTGGAGTTTGTGCAGAAAAAAGTATATGTCTTGGTATCGTTTCACTTACTAAATTATCTTGAACAATTTTCATTGTGTCTTTACATGCTAATACTGGAATACAAGCGCCATGGATTCGTGTTTTATCAATAAGATTCTTAATAATATCGATAGGAACAAATGGTCTGGCTGCATCATGAATCAAAATCACATCTGAATCTTGCACCAAAGGATGATGAAAAGCAGCATTGATGGAATCTTTTCTTTCATGGCCGCCTTCTACGACGGCATTTGTATCTTCAAATCCAGATCTATCCAGAATATCTTGAACAGTTTCAAACCAATCTAAATCGCAAGCAATGATACATGCATATTCATCAATAGGATATGCAGAAATCCCTTTGAAAAGAGAATGAACTGCATGTTCAAGGATCATAATTTTATCTATTCGTAGATATTGTTTAGGAATAGTTCCTCCTAAACGGAGTCCTTTGCCAGCAGCAGGTATAATGCACGTAATTTTCATAGTAGAATATATATACAAAAAAGGCAGACATCACTGTCTGCCCTTGTAAAAAAGCATTAAAGATTATTTATCTGCTTCGCCCATCACTGGATCTACAGAACCAATAATTGCCACGATATCAGATATCATAGAACCTTCAGACATAAATTTGAGTCCTTGAAGATTAGATGATGACGGTGAGCGTATCTTTAATTTCCATGGATGACCTGTTCCATCAGAAACGATAAAGAATCCTAGTTCACCTTTTGGGCTTTCTATAGCAGTATATGTTTCACCTTTAGGTGGCATAGCACCAAAATTAATCAACATAAAATCATTGATTAACTCTTCCATTTTTGTGTAAACTCTTGCTTTATTTGGTAATACATGTTTAGGATCATCTGCCTGTATAGGGCCTTTAGGCATATTATCTAACACTTGATGTATAATTTTTATTGATTCTCTCATCTCATTCACACGAACTATATATCGTGCCCAAGTATCACCATCTGCATGAGTAATTACATCAAAATCTAATTGATCATATACAAAATAAGGTTCATCTCTTCTTAAATCGCTATTAACACCAGAACCCCGTAAGCAAGGACCGGTTAAACCCAATTGTATAGCTTTATCAGCGGGCATATATCCAACACCAGCTAAACGCTCGATAAAAATTCTATTTCTATTTACTAATGATTCAAATTTCTTTAATTGAGCAGGAAAGGCATTTGTCCATTCACGAATCATTTTTAATGTGTCTGGACTGATATCATTAGCAATGCCACCAATTCTAGAAAAACTTGTTGTGAAACGTGCTCCACTTATAAGTTCAAAGATATCATATAGTTTTTCTCTTTCGGTAAATGTCCACAAAAACAATGTTAATGCACCAACATCCATGCATGTTGCACCCATTGCCATAAGATGTGAACTTATTCTTGCTAATTCACACATCAAAACCCTAATCCATTTTGCTCTATCAGGAATCTCTAAGCCAATTGCAGTTTCTATAGCATGTGCTATGGCCATATTATTGGACATCGGCGACATATAATCTAATCTATCTGTATGAGGGATAAATTCATGATATGTCATTGCTTCTGCTAGTTTTTCATAGCCTCTATGTAAATAACCTAGCTCTGGAACACATTTTACTATTGTTTCACCATCTAATCGTAATAATACTCTTAATACACCATGGGTAGCCGGATGTTGTGGCCCCATATTAAGTATCATTTCATTATCTAAGGGATCCTCAAACACTACGGTAGTATCTTTATCCAATAACTGTTTCGTTATTTTATTCTGGCGAACCGTATGAACACGTTCTAAAGCAGCTGTAGGAGTTATTGGTATCATATGTAAATATATAGGGAGATGTACTAAATTGTATAGGTAAAATTAAGGAACTTCGGCTGTTTCACCAAAAACAAGTTTATTAGTTGTCTTAATTTATATGATTATTATTAGCAATTAATATTAATACGAATTACAACAATTGTATTCCTTACTTTTGCATAATCTTCATTGTATAATAAACATCCATTTATGATGTCCCACATTGTTATTTCAATACTAACTTTTATATGTATGTCACCTGTTGTTTTTTCACAAAATAAAGGTGAACAAAGAAGAACTACAGATATTGGAAATATACGATTATCAGTTAGTAGTTTTGGTACTATCGGAAATGGATTTGCTGGATGGCCCAAGACAAATTCTTGTGAATATCCCAGAGGTAGTGGAATAGAAAACCTATTCATTGGTGGATTATGGATTGGAGGTATCAAAGATTTTTCAGGCAATAAAGTAAAGGCTGTTTCTACGGCTGCAGTGGATGTAAATTCTGTTATTAATTTATCACAAGGTTTCGAATTTACTAATTCTGATAGTTCATATTTATTGCAGATGTCTTCCCTACCAAATGATTTATATTATACTCCATCAGCAATAAGCCATAGAGATTATACATGCACATTTACAGATACAAATCTTATAGTTCCTGAGTTAAATCAGAAAATACCCGATCATATCTATCCTCTTGGAGTTCAAGTAAAATTTTCTTCGTATACATGGAATTATCCATTTGCAGACTATTTCGTTTTACTTACATACTCGATAAAAAATATTACGAATACTCCGATAGATAGTGTATACATTGGTTTTTGGACAGATCTTGTTGTGAGGAATACAAATTTAAGAGCTCCACGAGGTTCGGACTTTTATAAGGCTGGTGGTAATTCATTAATCGATTCTTTACGTTTAATGTATGAGTGGGATATTGCGGGTGATAATGGATTTGCTGATAATTATGCCGCTGTGAAAGTTCTTGGTACAGATCCTATTCAAACCAATACATTGTACAATACATGGGCATTTCAAGATTCAAAAGGAGATGAATGGTTACAATCTCCACAAAATGATGAAGAAAAATATCGTAGGCTCTCTTCTATATTTTTGAATCAAGTAAGTTTTGCAGAAGCCTTCAAAGTTATCAATAAAGCTGGAAATAGATCACAATTAATCTCAACAGGGCCTTTTTCTAAAGTTATGCCTGGAGATTCCGTTAATATTGCTTTTGCTATTATTTGTGCAAAGAAAAAAGGTGCACCAGAAAGGGATGATGAAGAAACCAGAAAAATATTGGTAAACAATGCTGATTGGGCACAAAGAGCATATAATGGAACAGATGTTAACGCCAATAATATATTAGATACAAATGAGATTGATTTAAATGGAAATGGAAAAATTGTCCGATATATTTTACCTTCTCCCCCACCTGCTCCAAAACAAAAAATTATTGTTAAAGATAAAAAAGCATCCTTGTATTGGGCTAATAATGCCGAAAATGCAAAGGATATATTAACTAATAGAAAGAATTTTGAAGGTTATAGAATTTACTGTTCAAATCCATCTGAGATAAACTCTAATTCAACTGATTTAACGTTAAGAAATAGTTATGATAAACCAGATAATACAATCTTTTTTGACAATGGATTTGATGATATAAGAATAAAAGATGCTTCTGGTAATCCTTCGGATACCTTGTTTTTTGGTGATTCAACAACTTATACTTATAGATATGATTTTACTTCCCTTTTAAATGGTTGGCAATATTCAATTGCACTTACAGCTTTTAGCGATGGAGATATTCAATCAGGATTGCCTTCTTTAGAATCTAGCTTATTACAAAATGAACTTAGAATTATTCCTGGTACTCAAATAGGTGCATTTGACACAGCACAACAGATAGGAATATTTCCCAATCCATATTATACTTCTGCTTCTTGGGATGCAAAATCTAATACTGAAAGAGGCCGAAAAATCTATTTCTATAATTTACCTGAACATGCAGAAATATCTATCTATACAGTAAATGGCGATAAGATTGCCTCGATGCCACATGATGCTGGAAGTAATGAAGGACAAGATATCCAATGGTTTTCTCAAACGGGAACAACACAAACTACTGCCCCTATTTTTAGTGGTGGTATTCATGCTTGGGATATCATCACAGATAGTGATCAGGCTTTAGCCTCGGGAATGTATATTGTTAAAGTTGAAAACAAAGAATCTGGTAGAGTTAAAACTGGTAAATTCATGATAATCAAATAAATATATTATTCTCATTTTTTGGAGTATTGATGAAACTTATTTTTACAATTATTATTAGCATATGTACCTTAACTTCTACAGTTAATGCTCAATCATATGCAAAAAAGTCTGTTAGTGATATCATGAAAATCACTTCAGATTCTTTAGCAGTAGGTTCGATAAATTCTCCATTGCTTGGCGATACAGTGATTGTAAGAGGTATAGTAACAATTCCCCCTGTAGTTAAATTTCCAGATGATAATCGCAAAATTATGATAGCTGGAAATCGAAATTATGCCATCTATTTAGCCGATGAAAAAGCTACTGAATATGCAGGAATGCCTGTTATCTGTGATACTAGCAATGCAGCATCAAATTTTATTCGTTTAAAAGTAGGACAACTCATTGAAGTTCCTGTTCGTATTACTGCTTTCCCTTCTAATAATAAATTAGGTACTTCACAAGGTGAAGTTATTTCTAAGGGCATTGTAGATTTTATTGATGATGGTATTGCTCTTCCTACTCTACCAAAAGTTAATATTGCAGATTTTCAAACCGGTAAAATAACTGGCCCTAGTTATAATTTAGCAACTGGTTCAAAATATATAGGAATGAAAGTAGAGTTTACTAATCTTACTGTTGTAAGTGCAGTAAAAAGCAGCAGTCAAAGAACTACTATCATTGTATCAGACGATCAAGGCAATGAAATGTATATCAGAGATCAGTCTAATTATTTTAGAACAGATGCTGTGCAGTTAACTTCATTTGTAGCACCTACAGATGGTGCAAAGATATTATCATTAAAAGGATATATCTCTACAAATTCTGCTGGTGGACAACCAATACCATTTATGATTTCTCCTGGTATCCCACAAGATCTAACATTAGATATGAGTGCAGCTCCACCAGTATTAACTAGTTGCAGATCTACCAGAGTAAAAGCATTCCCAGCTTCTTCTGAAACCGTGCCTATTGCTATTGGATTACGTCAAGGAGCAAAACCTATGAGTGCCGTAAATGTAGTATATACTTTTAATGGAGGCACAGCACAAAATGCTATGGCAACAAAAGTAAATGATACTTTATGGACAGCCACTATACCTGCTACATCATCAGAAACATTAGTTCGTTGGAAAGTAATTGCAACCGATTCAGCTAATATTACTGTTAAATCACCAATTGGTGATACTGCTTATATTTATTATAGAGTTTTAGATCGCACTCCTAAAATATCTGATATTAGAGAGCAGTTTATACCAAATGGCGCATCACAATATGAATCTTATGCTGTGAAAATTTCTGGAACTGTTATTGCATCTGCATCAGATATTCCAAATGAATTAGCAAATGCACCAAGAGTATATATTCAAGATGATATAAAGCCTTATTCTGGTATCTATGTTAGAACAACATCTCCAACAAGTGTTGTAAGGGCATTTCCAAGAGGATCTAAAGTAGAAGTAACTGGTATTATTAGAGAAAATTTCGGTGTTACTTCCTTGGATTCTGTTAAAAACCAAGATGCAAGCTTAGTTTCAACAAATGGTGATATTTATAGTCCTGTTGTAGTAACTACCGATATGTTCGCTAGAAAAAGACAAGGTGAAACCTCAGCAGAACAATGGGAAAGTATGCTTGTTACATTTAAGGATGTAAAAGTTGCTGATACAAATGCTGATGGTGCTTCAGATTTTGGTGAGTTAAATGTAGTGAATGCTTCTGCTTTTGGTACTCCAAATGAATCAATGGCAAAAATGAGAGTAGAAACAGATGATGGATCATCAACATATGGAGTGTCACCTAAGTTGAACAAAGTAGTTCTTCAAAAAGGTGCTTCATTAGAATCTTTAACAGGTATTATGTTTTTTAGTTTTGGTAATTATAAATTAGTGCCAAGAAATAACAATGATATTGTGTTAGGTTCTACTTCTGTTCTCAATGATTCACATGAACAATATGATGTGTCAGTGTATCCAAATCCAGCAAATCAAAGCGGTACTTTAAGTATTACTTTACCTATATCTTTGAATGCATCAATACAAGTATTTAGCTCACTTGGCACGCTAATGACTACAATACATAATGGATTTATCAGCGAAGGTAATCATCATTTCTTATTAAGCAATCTTCCTAGTGGATTGTATACAGTAAGAGTACATTCTGAATTTACATCTAAGACATTATCATTTATTATAGCACAATAAAGTAATTGAGTATATTTAAGGGTGTTTTCTTATGAGAACACCCTTTCTTTTTATATTGACTAAGGTAATATGGGAAATTTAAAAAAGATACATACTCGATATGCTTTTACCTTTTTATCCCCATGGATAGTAAAACTCCTCGTTTTTTGGATGTATCCCCTTCTTTATGCATTATATCTTAGCTTTACTAGATATAAATCATTAGGAAATACAACTGAATTTATTGGACTTAATAATTATCAATCAATAATGGTAGATCCATTATTCTGGAAAGCTCTATATAATACTATTCTGTATACTTTGGGTTCAGTTCCAATTGCTACTTCTTTTGCACTTATTTTAGCCGTTTTACTCAATTCAAAACTATCGAAATTCCCATCTTTTTACAGGGCAGGTTTGTTCTTACCATCAGTAACATCCATTATTGTTATTACCTTAATCTTTACAAATCTTTATGCTAAAGATGGATATATCAATTCACTATTCCAGATGATTGGTTTACCACATAGTGAAAAAGGATTTTTGCTTGAAACTTCTACTGCTTTGATGTCTGTAATGGCTATGGATATCTGGCTATCAACAGGATATTATATGATGCTTTTTTTAGCAGGACTACAGTCTATTCCTCTTGATATCTATGAATCTGCAGATTTACAAGGGGCTAATGCATTTCAAAAATTGATAAAGATCACTTTGCCTTTGTTAAAGCCAACTTTAGTCTTTGTTTTAGTAATTGCAACTATTAAATCTTTGCAGATATTCGTAGAAGTTTATACTATGACAAAAGGTGGCCCTCTTAATTCTACATTAACAGTTGTCTATCTAATTTTTACAAATGCTTTTGAAAAAACAGATGCAATGGGCTATGGAGCTGCTTTGGCATATGTTCTGTTTATTGTAATTGCACTATTTTCTTATGCCCAATCTAAACTTGTTAAAAACAATGGATAATATCGAATATTCATTAACTGAAAAAATAGCTCATGCTAGAAAACTTGATGATAGTCCATTACAGTTAAAAGCAGATTCACTATCATGTTTAATGCATGTTTATTTGCACGATACTCAGCAGGCTTCTTCTCTCTTTTTAGTTTATTATGATGAATTCAATAATAGAAAACACTATACCTATGCTGAGTTCATATCTGAAGCTAGAAAAACTGCTTCCTACTTAATGCATTGTGGTATTACAAAGGGTGATACCATTGCTATTGCTGCTCATAATCATTCGGATACCATTGTTCAATATTTTGCTGCATGGATTTTAGGTGCTTGCATTGTACCTTTAAATATGACAGAAGATGATTCTAGGCTAACGTATATTATCAATAATTCTTTGTCGAAGATTATCTTGTGTAGATCAGAATATAAGGATAGAATTTCCCAGCTCATCAAAGATTCACATGTCATAAGTATTGAAGTAGATACTGATCAAAAAGACAGTCTTTATGCAGAAAAGATTATATCCATGCCTGAATCTGCTTTAAGTTTAGAATCTATGTTAGACTGTGAATCCTTGATAGTATATACAAGTGGTACAACTGGGAATCCTAAAGGAGTAGTATTAAACCAACAACAAATGTTAGCAGATGCCGATAGCATTTCTTCTTGGCATCATATCACTAAAACGACAAAGATGATGTGTGTTTTACCAATTCATCATGTGAATGGATGTATTGTAACCCATATTACTCCATTTTATGTTGGAGCTTCTGTTGTGTTAAATAGAAAATTTCAAACAGATATCTTTTTTGAGAGAATTGTTCAAGAGCAAGTTCATATTGTTTCTGTTGTACCTACACTATTAGCTTTTTTATTGGAATCTGATTTACATGCTGATGCAGCCATCAACAGTGGATTTTCTCATATAATATGTGGAGCTGGCCCTTTAACATGCGAATTAGCACATGCTTTTGAAAAAAGGTTTTCAATTCCTATTATTCATGGTTATGGATTAAGTGAAACGACATGTTATTCTTGCTTTATTCCTTCAGATTTAAGCAAAGATGAACATACTCATTGGATGCAATCTTTTGGATTTCCTAGTATAGGCATTCCATTACCGTGTAATCAAATGGAAATTCACGATATGTTTGGAAATTCTTTAGCTGAACATCAAAGAGGTGAAATTGTTATTCGTGGATATAATGTAATGAAGGAATATTATAATGCACTTGAAGCAAATGAACAAGCTTTTTCACATGGTTGGTTTAGAAGTGGTGATGAAGGATTTTGGGTAAAAGATTCACATAATAATCCCTATTTTTTTATTACCGGAAGATTAAAAGAGTTAATTATCAGAGGTGGTGTCAACTTAGCACCATTAGAAATTGATGAAGTTATAGCAAGAGCGCCTGGAGTAAAAGCAGGTATATGTGTAGGTTTCGTGAATGATTTTTATGGAGAAGAAGTTGGTGCGCTTATTATACCTACACATAAAGATGTAAAAGAAGAAGACATCCTTCAATATTGCTTTCAAAAACTTCCATTTAGTAAAGCACCAAAATGTATAGTATTTACAGATAAGTTACCTGTAACTTCCACTGGTAAATATCAAAGAAATAAAGCAAAGCATTTATTTGCTCAATATCAAGGAAAACAATTCAAAAAAATAGTTATTTCATAATGGTATCTTGTTGTTTACCAATAGAATCATACATTTTAGTATTATGTTTTCTAGCAGAATCTATTGAAGATCTAAGATACTGAACTCTTCTTTCTCTGGTTTCCCATTTATCTTTTAAGCGCTCACATCCTTGCAGCATCGATATGCTTAGGATACATAGATAGAATACAATGAGTCGCTTATTTTTCATTGATTATTCCATCAGTATAGAGTGTTTCTACGATAAAAACAGGTAATCTTAATTTTCCGCTTGGCATATCAACTGTATCAATACCCAATTGCTTTAGATATGTTAAGGCTTCTTCCCTATCTGCTAATAACTCAACAATTTTTCCTTCTGCTTTTAGCTGTTTTCCTTC
>JBMOIC010000005.1:0-112119 GCA_049317525.1 Bacteroidota bacterium
TTAATATATCCTATGTTTAACGTTAATATATCCTATGTTTTAACATTAATATATCCTATGTTTAACGTTAATATATCCTATGTTTTAACATTAATATATCCTATGTTTAACGTTAATATATCCTATGTTTAATGTTTATATACTTTATGATTAATGATTATTAAACCTATGATTAATGTAGCTTGTGCTATCCTATATAGAGAAAATGGAGATATTCTTCTTTGTAAAAGAACATCACTTTCTTTATTTCCTAATAAATGGGAATTTCCTGGTGGTAAATCAGAAGGAAATGAATTACCAATACAAACTGTTTATCGGGAGATTTATGAAGAGCTTTCTATTATCCCAAATAATGCTTCATTATTCCATTCTGCTACTTATTCTTATCCCAATTCTATAAGTGTTCATCTTTCATTTTTTACAATTACTTCATGGCAAGGTACATTACAAAATAATGTATGGTCGGAAATTAAATGGGTTCCTGTTAATACTTTACATGTATATGATATTCTTGAAGGTAATAAAGATGTAATATTACTTCTACAACAGTTACATCAGTAATTACTCATATCGTAATGCATCAATGGGGTCTAAACTAGCTGCTTTCCAAGCTGGATAACTTCCAAATATTAATCCCATTAAAGTACATGTCCCAACGCTAAATAATACCCAAAACAAAGGAATTTGTGTCTCAGCATTTATTAATGTACTCAATCCATTAGCTGCGATTACTCCAAAAGCAATACCAATAACTCCCCCTAATTGACATAGTGTAATTGCTTCAATGATAAACTGAAATAGTATCCAATTCTTTTTTGCTCCAATCGCTTTTCTTATTCCTATTTCTCTTGTTCTTTCTTTAACAGATACAAGCATAATATTCATTATACCAACACCTGCAGCTAATAATGAAATAATACCAGATGCAATGCCAAACATACTTAAGTATTCTGTAAAGGAAGCAAATTGACTGCTTATCGTTTCATTCGTTTCGATTTCAAATGAATTATCTTCCCAGGGTTTCACATTTCTTAATGAACGCATTATACCAATAGATTCATCAACTGTTTGCAAAAAGGACTGTTTGGAATAAGCCTGCCCTGTAATTTCTACAGATGAACCCCATTCATCTGTGTGATATCTCATAAATGTAGATATAGGAATCATTATTTGATTATCTAAACTTTTACCAAACATCGATCCTTGTGATTTTAATATTCCAACAATCAGGAACTGTTGATTTTTTAATGTCAGATATTCTCCAATTGCATTACGACCATTAAACAATTTAAGTACAATATCATTTCCTATGATAGCAGTTGATGTTGCAGATAATACTTCTTGAGCAGAAAATGATCTTCCTTCTATAATCTGCATATTTTTAATCGTAAAAAAATTCTCATCACAACCAATAAGTGAAATATCGGGATCGGTAGATAAATTGCCTACTTTAGCTGTATATCCATCGGTTTCATCAGAAATACTTATTAAGTCAGTGCTTTCTATATTATTCTTAAATTCTTTTGCCTGTGCATATGTAATATCTTTTCTATTTCTATATTTTCTCCATGAATTTCCCATATTAATGGTAGGTGTTCTTCTAATCATAAAAGAGTTTTCACCCATTGCAACTAATTGAGTATTAACAGCAGAATCTAATGTTGCAACTGCCGATCCAGCGCCAATAATAGAAAAAATCCCAATTGAAATACTTAATAAGGTTAATATCGTCCTTAATGTATTAGAACGAACTGATTCAAATGCTTGTAATATACTTTCAAGAATATTCATTAATTATGACTCATATCGTAATGCTTCTACTGGATCCATTTTAGATGCGCGAATTGCAGGTATCATACCAGCAAGAATTCCAACAAATATTGATACCAATGCAGCAATTAACAATAACTGTGGGGGAACATAAGGAGTTAAAAAATCTGCTTGAGGAATAAACTGCACAATTACAAAAATTAAAGCAGAACAAAAAGTAAATGCTATCAAAGCACCAACAAAACATAAAGAAGCAGCTTCTACAAGAAATTGAAATAAAATAGAAGAACTTTTAGCCCCTAGACTTTTTCTAATACCTATTTCTTTGGTTCTTTCTGTCACAGAAACAAACATGATATTCATAATACCAATGATGCCAACTGTAAAAGAGAGTAATGTTAATCCAATACCTATTCCCCAGGTTGACAATCTAAGCGTTTGCACTTCATCTCGAAATGTTTGTGTTTCATTAATAGAAAAATCATCTTCTTCTCCGGGTGCAACATTTCTTATGCCTCGCATTAAGCCAGTGGTTTCAGATCTAACTTCATCCATTAATTCGGCTTTACCAGCTTTTACTGCAATCGAAACACTTCTGCCAATTGAACCATAAATGCCAAAGAAAGTAGAAATTGGAATGATAACTTGATTATCCACAAAATCCATCATCATATTTCCACGTTTTATGATAACTCCAACAACTTCGAATGATCTGCCACCAATTTTAATATTTCTACCAATGGCATCACCATCAGGAAATAAAGTACTGGCAACATTCCAACCAAGCACAGCGGAATTAGTACTATATTGATCTTCGAATTGAGAAAAAAACCTACCATAAGAAATTGTTCCAGCTGGTAAATTCGCATAGGAAAAGGGTACTCCGATTATCGATATGCCAGTTATGTTTTTATTCTTAACTTGAATAGTTCCACCCCATTTTCTTGCTTCAGGCAGACTTAATTCTGCTGTATTAATTTTTTTGCAAAATTCTAAAGCTTGCTGATATGTTATGTCTTTTCTGGCCATAGTTTTACGCCAATTTTGTCCACCAGACCAACTCCATTTATCAACATACATCACATCAGTACCTAGTAAATTTACTGTAGATTCTAGGGCTGCATCTAGTCCATTCAAGAACCATCCCATCAAAATCACAAAAGTAATGCCAATCACTACGCCAAGTGTTGTAAGAAAAGAACGCAATTTATTTGCTTGCAATCCTTCAATAGCAATCCTTGCGGCTTCACCTAATTCACTAATTTTCATTCGATACCCTGAGAATACTGTGAAACGGTATTTTTTTCATCGGATTCTACTTTACCATCTCTAATTCTGATGATTCTTTGAGCATATCTTGCAACATCTTCTTCGTGAGTAACAAGGATAACGGTATTTCCTTTTAACCATAAATCTCTAAAAAGCTTCATGATTTCAATACCTGTTTTAGTATCTAAATTTCCTGTTGGCTCATCGGCTAAAATGATAGATGGATTTGTAACTAAAGCTCTAGCAACAGCTACTCTTTGTCTTTGCCCACCAGATAATTCATTTGGTTTATGCGTTAATCTTTCTCCTAATCCAACATCTTGTAATACTTTGATTGCTCTAGATTTTCTTTCTGCAGATGAAACTCCACTATAGATCAAAGGTAATTCAATATTTTTAACTGCTGTTGCTTTTGGTAAAAGATTAAATGTTTGAAATACAAATCCAATCTCACGATTTCTGATCTCAGCTAAATCATTATCGCTCATTTCATTAACATCTAAACCTTTAAAAGTATAGATACCAGTACTTGGAGTATCTAAACAGCCAAGAATATTCATTAAGGTAGATTTTCCAGATCCGGATGGTCCCATTAAAGCAACATATTCATTTGGATATATGTCCAATGAAATGTCTCTTAAAGCAAATACTTGCTCGCCACCCATTTCATATACTTTAGAAATATTTTGGATATGGATTAAAGGATTATCATTCATAGTATATAGGTCAAAAAAAAGTTTATTTCTTCATAGAAGAAACCGAAGAAACAGTGTCAATTTTAATAATTGAGCCATCTTGTAAAAGCTTATTAATTGCCTGAAAACTACCGCTTATAATTTCTTGTCCAACTTTTAGTCCCTTTTTGATTTCTATAAAGCCATGATCACTAAGTCCGGTTTCAACTTTTACCATTTTGGCTTTATCGCCATCTTTTAGAAACACTACAGAAGGAGGTCTTTTTGAATTTGATTTTTTCTTTTCTTCTTGTTGTTGAATGCTACCTGAAGATATTTCAGGTTCTGATGCTTGCATTGATCGCACTGTAACTGACTGTAAAGGTACAGATAATACATTAGGGTGAGTTTCGGTGCTTATCTCAACAGAACAACTCATGCCTGGGCGCAAGCGCTTATCTTTATCAATAATTCTAATTCGTACTTCGAAATTTGTAACTTCTTCTTGTGTACCAGCAGCAGAAGTTTTTGCTGAATGTCCTATTTCATACACATATCCAAATAATTCTTCATCTGGCATTGCATCTACTCTAATGCGTGCTGTATCACCAATTTTTACAAATACGATATCGTTTTCATCTACATCTACCCATGCATTCATAATATTTAAATCAGCGATGCGCATCATTTCTGTTCCCTGCATTTGTGCAGTTCCTACTACTTTTTCTCCAGCTTCCACTGAAAGCGAAGTAACTGTACCACTCATAGGAGAATAAAGAGTAGTTCTAGATGCTTGGGACCTCATTTGCTTTAAAGCTGAAAAAGCCCTGGTATAATCTGAACCTGAAGATCTAAATCGTGATTGAGCTTGTTCCAAAGTAGATTTTGCTCTGTCGAATTCTTCTCTAGATGCATATTGTTTAGCGTATAAATCACTGATACGTTTAAAATCTGCTTGGGCTCTATCCATTTCTGCTTTAGTAGCGTCTATCGTAATCTTAGCAGCATCAGCTGAAGCAGTAAATTGTTCTAATTGTGATTGAACAATATCTGGCTGAATGCGAACTAATAATTGCCCTTTATTTACAGAGTCACCATCCCTAAAACCAAGAAACATTATTTCTCCGCTTGCCTCTGAAGAAATCTTTACTTCAGTTTCTGGCCTAATTTTACCAATTGCGCTAACTTTTTGTGTGATTGTTCTCAGTTCAACTTTTTCTGTTTTTATCGCAATACTTTCATCTTTATTCTTAAATAAAAAATAAGACAATACAATTGCAAAAATTGCAACTGAAATAAGCGTGATGTAAAGGGCTTTTCTAGATTTCTTAGCCATAATAATGTATCAATGTTATAAGTAAAAATGTCAGATTTACATAGAGCCTAGTGCAAACTTTACTTGCACTTGTGCATCAAAATAATTGTACACAGCATTTACACGATTAATTTTTGCTGTTATAAGCTGTGTATTTGCAGTCAAATAATCAACAATGGTAGCTGTTCCAACTTCAAAGCGCTCTTTGGCACTTTCAAAATTCTGATTTGCTGCAACTATGCTTCTATTTGTTATTTCTAATTGTTTTTCGGCAGAATATACATTCAATAAACCAGATTGTAATTGAATTCTGATTGTTTGCTGTGTTCTTTCTTTTTCTAATTCATTCTGTTTGGATTGGAGTTCAGCATTTTGTATTTGCTGATTTGTTCTAAAAGCATCAAAAAGAGGGATATCAACATTTAATGCGACAAAAGATCTTCCAAATAAATCAAAATCTTTGATTTCGGAATTAGCCCAGCTCCAACCGCCTGTTGCAGAGATACTTGGATAATATCCACTTTTGGAGGCAATAATTGAAAATTTGGAAGCTTCTATTCTACTTTTAGCTGCAGCAAAATCTGGTCTATTTGCTAATGCTTGGGCATAAGCTTCATCAACAGATGAGAATTTTGAGCGAAAATTTGATATTTCTGATTCTGTTATTTCGGTAGGAAAACTGTTTTCGGCAAATTCTGCTTTCTCACCAGGTGAATGTGCCATAGTAGAAAGCAAATTTGCTTTAGCAATATTTACTTGATTTTCTGCTTGGACTAGCTCTAATTCTCTATTACCATTATCGGCTTCTTGAGCATAAATGATTGCAATTGGGGCAACACCAGCTTCAAATCTTGCTTTTGCTCTTTCTAATTCTTTTTTACCTAATAATAGATTTTCTGATCTTACTGCTACAAGTTTTGCATTTCTAAGAATAGTTAAAAATTGTTGTATCACGGCTAATTTTACTTGATTTCTTGTTTGCTCTACTGTTTGTAAAGTAGCATTGATATTTGAGTTTGCAAGATCTATATTAGCTTCTCTAGAAAAACCATTGAACAAAGTGATATTTGCAAGAGTAGACGCAGAATATTGATCTGCAGGAGCCCTAAATCCACCAATATTAAATTGCCCACCCCCTAATTGATTAAGCCTTCTAGAATATCCCATAGATGCATTTACTTGAGGTAAATATCCCCCAAAAGCTGCTTTCTGATTTGCTTGGGCCGCAGGAATTTGCGCCATGGCTATCATCATATCTAGATTTGCAGAATCTGCAATTTTCATACATTCATCTAAAGAATATATTTTTATACTTCCAGTTGAAGATGATTGGGAATATGAATGTATATTCTGAAAAAAGAACAAAGGGATAGATACTAATACAAGGTTGACAAGTGATTTCATAGAAGTAATAAAATGAAAGAATCGATAAAGAAACGAAAAAAAATCATGAACATAAGTACTCATTAATTGATATATATTACCAATTAAGATGAAAATTATCTTGAGCGACGATTTTTCTTGAGTTTAGACCCTTTGATAAAGATATCCGAAAACCTAGAACTGACCATCTTTTTTAAAGTAAATTGGGAAGCGATAAAATGTTTGATCTGCATTTGAGAATTTTTGCTATTGGACATTGATTTAACATTCAATTTTAACTCTGATGTCCCAAAATAATGAATTGGAATATGAAGAGTAGAGCTTATATCCATAATTCCGAATGCTGCTATGATAGCATTAGACTGAATTGTAGATTTTACTGGTGCAGGTGTTGAAGAAAAAAAACCACCCTGCGCTGTAATAGTGTTTTCTAAACGATTACAGAGCTGTCCTAAAGTGTCGATATTTGCTCTTGCACGCATAGAACTTATATGCTTTATAATAGGCACTGGAATAGCGTTCTCGGGCACATCGCATGTATCGTCTAATAACCAGCCACTATTAACAAGATGCTTGCCATTACCTAAAGGAATAAATAAGAATGGAGCAAATGGGCCACCAGGTGATACAGCAGAAACTAATGAATCTTCACCCCCAAAATCATAGCGTTTTCCGGTAGAATCCATGGCAAACCAAATCTTTATATTTTTCCAAGGGGAAAAACTTCTAATTGAAGGTTTGCTCATTCCATCGGTTTCTTTAGAAGAAAAATCGATCATTCTTTGGCTTATATACATTATTCCATTAGGTGTTACAGAATCACATGCGATAAGAAGAACTTCTCTTCGGTTTTTAACTATAACCGGACTTCTCATCCCTGTTATGATACTATCTCTAGAAATAACTTCATACAGTAAAGTATCGCCTTTTACCAATGAATAAGAATAAGAAACTGAATCTGATATAACTGGCTTTGGAAATTCTTGCTGAGAAAAAGCCGACATTGAATGTATAGCTAACACAAAAAGAACTATGAATATATGTTTTAAAATAACTGTCATACTATTTTACTTTTTTTGATTGCTTTTCTTTTGGGTTAGATTGTAATTGTTGATTATTTCCTGAAAATCCTGTCCTCATATATCTTGTATCCATATTCATGGTAACTGGAAAAATAGCATTTTCTTGTCCTGTGGCTGCCATTCTTAATTCATATTCCATCGATAATTGCGCATCGATAGGAATGCCTGTAAGCAATTCTACATTGTACATACCTTTTGCAGTTCCTTCTCCATCAATAGTAAGGAATACACCACTTTGTTCAGCAGTTCCTTTAAATCCTAGAGAATGAGAGGAACATTGTATTGTTGCGATCCTTATTCCGTTTTTAACTGAAATATCACTTATTACATAATTTAGATTTGTATTCATAATAATGTTTGAATTACCTTCAAGAGCACTTGTATGAATGGTATCAATCTTGGTAATCTTCCATGAAGAATCTTTTTTGATAGGCTTTGTAGGGAATTCGATTAAGAAATATCGAGCACCTTGTGATAAAGATTGCAATAATTGTTCAGAGCGAGCTGGAATATGAGCCCCGGAAGGATGAGTATGAATCCTTTTTAATACAATACCTTGCGGATTGATCAATTCTTGAGTTTCGGGTAATAAAGAAATATCAGTAGTAAAGGTAGTATCTGGTATGCCTGCCATACTTAACCCATCAAAAGAAACATTCCCTTTACCATATTGATATGTTAATATTAATTGTTTCTTTATATTTCTATCAATGCTTAACTGCATAGAAGTATGTGCGGAAGTCCTTGCTTTAAAATCAAACATATCACCTAGTGTTTGTGACACAGAACTTTCTACGCTATAATTATATGTATTTCCAGGATTTGGAGAATATATCAATTGTATAATATTGTCAGATAAGAGAGATTCCGTTTTTTCAATTATTTTTGGGCTACATTGAGTTAATGGAGTTTTATGAAATTTCTTTGATATTTGAGCTGTAGTATACGTATCATTATTAACAAATAATGATAATATGACAACTGAAATAAGAGAATATATATTCATGGGATGCAAAAAAAATAATTTTAGATTATTGATAGTATGTGACGTATTATACTTGATTACATTTCTTATTAATAGAAAGTAGATGAAATTTATACAAATTTACCTCTGTAATTGCAGATATCGAATTAAATTTGCTGATTCACTTAAAAGAATATACTCTAAAATCTGAAATGCAATAGGAATAATGTAATGATGCAAAGGCTAAACTTTATTGATATGCTAAGGGGACTGGCTTGCATTTGGATGATAGAAACACATGTTGTAAATGCATTCCTGCCAGATGGATATAAAGATAATCTCATATTTAATCTAATAGATATAAGCAATGGATTTGTTGCTGTTTGTTTTATTTTTTGTGCAGGAGCTGGCTTTAGGCTTGCTGTAGAATCAAAATTTAAAGAGTACATAACCATGAGTACTCCTTTGTTTAGTTATGTGAAACGTTTATTGTTTATCCTTGCTATTGCATATTGGATTCAAACGCCAGAATTTTCTTTGCAAAAAACACTTCAATCAAGTTCAGAAGAATTTTCAAGATTTTTTATGTGTAATGTATTGCAGCTAATTGTTGCTTCTTCATTACTTTCTTTAGTACTTCTTATCAGTACCAGATCATTTTTCAGATTTAGAATAGCATCATATCTAATACTTATTGTTTTCTTTTGGTGTACTCCATTTATATGGTCAATACCTCAAGATCAATTAGAATGGATTCCACTATTTTTTAGAATGTATATTGTTACTCAACCAGCTTCTTTATTCCCATTGTTTCCCTGGGCTGGCTATTATTTTGCCGGTATCATCGTAACTGATTTGTTTTTGATTTCACAAGACAAAGATTCGATCATTAAAAAAATGATTATAGCTTCCTTGGCAATAGCAGCTTTTGCTTTTATCAGTAAAGAGTATCTATGGCAATATTATAGCAGTACTCTTAATTGGTGGTATGTTTCTCCCGTTCATGCTTTATTTAGAACTGCTGGAGTAATGATATTGTTTTCTTTATTCTATATGTTTAAAGATTATTGTACTGGTAAGAAATCAGCTTTTATGCAATTACTGGGTAAAGAATCATTGGTTGTATATGTAGGGCAAGGGATGCTAATTTATGGATCTGTTGCTAGTAAAGGACTTCAGTATTTTCTCCCAATTATCGTAAGTCCATTAGAGGTATTATTGCTAACATCTGGAATTACTGCTTCTATGGGTGCATATGCCAATATGTGGAATCATTTTAAAAAGCACTCTCCAGAACAAGCTCAGTGGGTTCTTTATGCATTTTGTACTTTATTTGTTATCGCTTTTATTATTATCCCAGTTTAAATTTTTTAAAATACAATAAACCGTGATAAGAGTAAGATTGCAGTGTCATGACAGAAGACGAAGTAAGAAAAACATGACTATTGATACAGTTAAAGCCTAATTTTGGATATATATGGAAAATAAGATAAAAAATTATCATCAGACTATGTACATACATATATGTTTAATGAACAATATGCAACATATTGATATATATAGATCTTAAGTGTATTAATCAGCACATTATATTAGATATTTAACGGCAATTATTCTAGGTATTTTAACTATTAAAATTGAGTAGTTAATAACAAAGATGAAAAACAGTTATTCAAACTAAGAAAAAACACTATTTTTGCGCATTCAATTATCACAGTAATCTAATTTTTTGGAATAGTACCATGACAAGTCAAGAATTTCTTGAAAAACTCGATGCTATTATAAATGATCGTCATTTGCTACAGCATCCTTTCTATCAAATGTGGAATACCGGTGATTTATCACTTCAGATGCTACGTGAATATGCTTTTGAATATTATCAACAAGTGCATCATTTTCCAACATATGTAAGTGCAACACATTCAAAGTGTGATGATATTGAGATTCGTCAAATGCTTTTAGAAAATCTAATCGAAGAAGAGCATGGGCCGAATAATCATCCAGAATTATGGCGTAGATTTGGTGATGCACTAGGAATTAGCCGTGAAGAGATGATGACCCGTAAATATTTGCCGCACACAAAAAAATCTGTAGAAATATTAAAAGATTTAGCATCTAGGAATAATCCAGCAGAAGGTTTAGCAGCATTATATGCTTATGAATCACAAATTCCTGAAGTTTGCACTACAAAAATCGAAGGTTTAAAGAATAAATATAATCTTGATAATGAAGATGCATTAGTATTTTTTGAAGTTCATGAGCATGCTGATGAAATTCACAGAGAAGTTACTAGAGAAGCATTAGTTCGTTTATGTACAACTGATGAAAATAAGCATATTGCTTTAGATGCCGCAAGAGAGGCTGCAGATGCATTAAATCTATTATTAGATGGTGTATATGAAACCTATTGTGTAGAGCGCTTAGCAGCTTAATGATAGAATAGAGAAAGATATCCGCTTTGGGAAAATTCACAAAGCGGTTTTTTTTTGTGATTTGGCTGTTTGTGGATAACTTTTTACTGCTAATAGCCATGATTGAGCTGAATAGAGTAGCGTAGGCGTTGGTGAAGTGTCTTAGCTTTCGTAATTTAAGCATCTATTTACATTAAGTATATTATGTGTCGTTTTGTTGCATATATCGGTACGCCAGTTTTGGCAAACGATCTTTTATATAGGCCTAAATACTCCTTGATTGCAGCTCAGAGCATGAATGCAGGCGAGATGAGTGTTCAGGTTAATGGAGATGGTTTTGGTATTGGATGGTATGCACCAGATTTGGACAATGAGCCTTGTGTATTCAGAAGTATTAAGCCCGCTTGGAGCGATCAAAATTTACGTCAATTAGCAAGAAAGATTTATTCTCCTGTCATTTTTGCTCATATTCGAGCAGCTTCCCAAGGGATGTCTGTAGAAGAGTATAATTCACATCCATTTTCATATGGAAAATTAACATTCATGCATAATGGTGTTATAGGTGGATTTAAAGAAATTCGCAGAAAGCTTCTAAGAAGATTAAGAGATACAGCTTATGATGCAATTTTAGGATCTACAGATTCTGAGCATTTGTTTGGATTATTTCTCAATCACATAGTAGATCCCCTGGGTAATGTTACATGTGATGAGATGGTTGAAGCAATTCAGAAAGCTCTTTTTGATTTAAGTGATTTACTTATTGAATGTAATGTAAAACATCATTCTTATATCAATGTTTGTATAACAAATGGTGTCAGTTTAATTGCAGTTCGATACACAACAAATCAGAGTGTTCAGCCTGCATCATTATATTATATGTACGGCAAAGAATATCATTGCAGAGCAGAGCATTGTACTATGGAACCAGATAATGGAAAACCATCTGCAATTGTTATTGCATCCGAGCCATTCACATATAAAAGATCTGAATGGATGAAAGTAGAGAGAAATTCATTGTTTATCGTCGATGAGACAATGAAGCTGAGTTTTAAAAATGTAGAACTTCCAATAGAGCATGCATTATTTGAAAATCAGATATTATAATGTTTTACAATATTATGCTGAATTAACTTTTTACAGTAAGCGAATACGCATATGGTTGAATTGATTTACTTAGTACCACTTTTGCCTTTAATTGGTTTTTTTATTATTGGCTTTTTTGGAAAAAAACTCAACAATGAAAAACTTGTTGGTGCAATTGCAAGTATTGCTGTTGGCGGTGCTTTTTTGGTTGCACTGGGCGCATTTTTACAATTAACAGGCGAATCTTCTGAAGCAAGAACAGAGCATATTGTCCGATTATTTACTTGGATTCAAGCAGGTTCTTTTCATATAGATATAGCATATCAAGTAGATCAACTATCAATACTTTATACCTTGATTATCACTGGTATTGGTACTTTGATACATATATATTCAGTTGGATATATGCATGGAGATAAAAGCTTTCCACGCTTTTTTGCTTATCTGAATTTATTTGTATTCATGATGTTAAACCTTGTACTAGCCAATAATTTTGTTCTTACATTTCTTGGCTGGGAAGGTGTAGGATTATGTTCATATCTCCTTATTGGATTTTGGTATGACAGAAAATTTGAAGGTTCTCATATAGTTTGGACAGGTGATGCAGCAAAAAAGGCATTCATTGTTAATCGAATTGGTGATTTTGGTGTATTGATTGCAATGTTCCTGATCTATATGCGATTTGGTTCTCTGGAATATACAACAGTGAATATGGCTGCTGCCTCTGGCGGAATTGATGCAGGATTAATTACTGCAATTACTTTGCTTTTATTCTTAGGTTGTACTGGAAAATCTGCTCAAATTCCTCTAGGTATTTGGTTGCCAGACGCGATGGCAGGTCCAACTCCAGTATCTGCTTTAATCCATGCTGCAACTATGGTAACAGCCGGTATCTTCCTTATAGCTCGTAATTCAACATTATTTGCTTTGTCCCATACAACAATGGCAATTATTACAGGTGTTGGTATTACAACAGCCTTAATAGCTGCAACAATTGGTATAGTTCAAAATGATATCAAAAAAGTTTTAGCATATTCTACCGTAAGTCAATTAGGCTTTATGTTTATGGCTTTAGGAGTTGGAGCCTATACAGCTGCTGTGTTTCATGTGATGACTCATGCTTTTTTTAAAGCATTATTATTCCTTGGATCTGGATCTGTAATACATGGAATGCATGAAGAACAAGACATACAAAAAATGGGTGGATTAAAGAAGTATATGCCTCAGACCTATATTACATTCTTATTAGGAACCATTGCAATTTCAGGAATTTTCCCATTTTCAGGTTTCTTCTCTAAAGATGAAATTTTATGGAATGCATATGCAAATGGAAGTCCAATATTATGGGGTGCTGGTGTTTTAGCTGCATTTTGTACAGCATTTTATATGTTTAGACTTTTATATCTAACATTTTATGGAGAGGAAAGATTTGACCATCATCATGTGCATCCTCATGAATCCCCGTTAACAATGACATTGCCCTTATGGATTTTAGCTATTCTGTCTGTTTTTGGTGGCTTATTAGGAATTCCTAAAGCATTATCAGGTGGTGCCGATATCAATATTCTTGAACATTGGTTAGAGCCAATCTTTGCAAATGCCAATAGCATTTTAGCTAGCCATCATAGTGATGCACATCATCATTCATTGGCCTTAGAATGGGGTTTAATGGCAGCATCTTTAGCTATCGCTATAATTGGAATACTTTATGCAACATCTTTGTATAGAAAATCTTCACATAAACCAGCTGAAATGGCAGCAAAGAATAAAGGACTCTATAATATTCTTTGGAATAAATATTTTGTTGATGAGATCTATCACAATGTATTCGTAGCGCCAATATATAAGATATCTTTAGATTTCCTTTGGAAGATAGTAGATGTGCAAATAATAGATGGTATCGTAAATGGTAGTGCCAGAGCAATTGCAGCAAGTGCAGAAAACCTCCGAAAGATACAATCTGGTATTGCTCAAAACTATGCTTTAATGATGTTATTTGGCATTGTTGCTATTATTGCTTGGATGGTATTTGCATAAGGCATATAAATATGAATAATACACATCCGAATAATCAAGATATCGTGCAATCGATGAATGAATCATCATTATCAGTACTAGTATATTCACTTACGATAGTAGTGGTATTATTAGTATCATTTATGCTTTACTTTCCACAGGCATTAGCAATTGGATCATTAGATGTTTCTAGTTTACCAAAGCTTAATGCATTCCTGAATGGATCTTGTAGTGTATTATTAATGCTTGGTGTTTATTTTATTAAGAATAAAAAAAGACAAGCACATAAAACAGTAATGCTTAGTGCATTTACATTATCAGTTTTATTTTTATTGTCTTATGTACTATATCATTCACAAGCACCAGCTACGCATTATGGTGGTGAAGGTATAATCAAGATAATATACTTTTTCATATTGATAACACATATCATATTGGCTGCTTGTATAGTTCCTTTAGCTTTGTTTACATTGCTCCGTGCATGGAGAAGTGAGTTTATAAAGCATAAGGCAATTGCAAAGTGGACATTTCCCATATGGTTATATGTAACGATAACGGGCGTAATCGTGTATTTTATGATTTCGCCATATTATCAAGTTCAGCCTTAAGCATAGTAATATGCATATATAATTTAGAGTAAAAGCCGCAAGGCATTTTGATATCATTTGTCAGTTCCTAAGCGTGACACAATGCCACATACCGAATCAGCTGGAATGTTATTATTAACATTACTATTACCATTATTTGGATTTATAGCCGTGCTATTTATAGATAAAGCACAAGAAAAAGCTATACGTTTTACTACAATGATGATATCCTTGCTAACCTTTGGGTTTTCACTTCCCTTATGGTTTTCTTTCAATAGTTCTATTGATGGATTTCAGTTCTACACAAATATTCCTTGGATATCTTCTACAGATTCAGGGCTTAGAATTGGCATTGATGGGATGTCTTTATTATTAGTATTGCTAACAACATTCATTATGCCTATAGCATTACTTTCATCCTTTGAA
Organism: Bacteroidota bacterium; assembly: GCA_049317525.1. GTDB lineage: Bacteria > Bacteroidota > Ignavibacteria > Kapaibacteriales > UBA961 > UBA961. Next base: position 14,981 of record JBMOIC010000005.1, read on the forward strand.
CCAATAAAGAAAAGAGTAAAAGAATATTATGCAATGATGCTTCTTCTAGAATTGGGGATGCTGGGTGTATTTATATCATTAGACACCATGGTATTTTATGTTTTTTGGGAATTAATCTTAATACCTATGTATTTCTTAATCGGAATATGGGGTGGCAAAGATAGAATCTATGCAGCTGTTAAGTTCTTTCTCTATACTTTAGTTGGCTCATTGTTAATGCTATTAGCTATTGTATGGTTGGGCTTATATGCAAAAGGTTTACCGGGTGGGCATTTTACAACAGACTTTTTAGTGTTAAAAGAAATTGCCCCTTCGATCCCAATGGATATCCAAATATGGCTATTCTTAGCATTTGCACTTTCATTTTGTATAAAAGTGCCATTGATGCCTTTCCACACATGGTTGCCTGATGCCCATGTGCAAGCACCAACAGCAGGATCTGTTATACTTGCCGGTGTACTTCTTAAGATGGGTACATATGGATTAATACGATTTAATGTAGAATTGTTCCCAATGGCCATGCATCAATTTGCCGTCCCAATTGCTTGGTTATCAGTTGCGGGAATTATTTATGGTGCATTAGTAGCTATGGTTCAAACTGATATTAAAAAACTTGTTGCATATTCTTCGGTAAGTCATCTAGGTTTTGTGGTATTGGGTATTGCATCTATGACACCAGAAGGACTTCAAGGAGCAATAATACAAATGGTTAATCATGGATTATCTACAGGTATGTTGTTCTTATGTGTTGGGGCATTATATGAAAGACGCCACACCAGAGAAATATCTGAATTTGGTGGAATAACCAAAGTAATGCCAAAATTTGCTGTCTTTTTTGTTATTGCAATACTTGCTTCAGTTGGATTACCAGGCCTTAATGGTTTTATTGGAGAATTTCTAACATTATTTGGCGCATTCCAATCACCATTCTTGAATAATCCATGGTTTAGCATTTTAAGTTCTACAGGAGTAATATTTGCTGCTGTGTACTTATTGTGGATGTTCCAAAGAGTAATGTTTGGCACAAATGATAATCCATCTAATCATTCATTGAAAGATTTGCATAGAAGTGAATATTGGCAATTAGTACCAATGGTTATATTTATCGTTTGGATTGGTATTTATCCATCTACCTTTATGTCCAAATCCGAACTGTATGTTCAAACATTAATTGGTAAAGTAGAAAAAAAGGTATTTGGAACAACAAAATATCCTATAATAAAAGCAGAAACATCTGTAGAATCTGGAACTTCGCATGAAGTTCGTGGCGAACATTAACAATGAATTTCAGTGAAGGATACATCTAATGGCTAATCTATTAAGAAAAATCTTCGAAAAACCTTATGACTGGAAAAAAAACGGTCATGATATCACAAATCAATGGAAATCTCTTAAAGTTGGTGATACTGTTGAATTTGCTATGACGGTTACCGAAGATATAGTGTATATAATAGAACATATCTATGCCGATTCAGCAGAAGCTTCTATTAGAATACAATCTAAAGATGGAAGTGCAGCCCAGGCATATCGCGTGGGATTGGTAATGTTACGTCCATGTTCAAAATAAGACCAAAAAACAAAAGAGAATTTAATCAAGGAATATATTGATGGTACAAGATTTACTTTTTACAGCACCCTTTACCTTTTTATCTGTCATGGCAATAATTGCTATGGTATTGGATGCTTTAATTGTTAACAGTTCCAGAATTACATTTATTTTTAGTGCTATTACACTTCTTATTAGTGGTATCCTTGGTATATCAACTTTTGGACTACATGGCATTGGATTTAATGGAATGGTTACAGGCGGTGGATTTGCTGCATATTTTGATATTCTTTTTTCTATTGGCGGATTATTAACAATACTTACTTCAAGACAATATTTGCAAAGAGAAAATATAGAGCATGATGAATTTTATTCATTGGTCTTATTTGCAGTTGCTGGAATGATGCTAATTGCACATTCAAATCATTTGTTAATCCTCTTTATAGGCATTGAAGTGATGTCGGTTTCATTCTATATCCTTTCAGGATATATGCGCAATAATGCAAAATCTGTAGAATCTTCATTGAAATACTTTCTTTTAGGTGCATTTGCAACAGGGTTTTTAGTGTATGGAATAGCATTAATTTATGGCTCTACTGGAAGTATGGATTATAATCAAATAGCATTAAATATCAATAATAATGCTCTTAATTTTCCAGCTTTATTGCCTGTAGGTATAGCTTTAATCGTCATTGGCCTTAGTTTCAAGGCGGCGGCATTCCCATTCCATCAATGGGCTCCTGATGTATATCAAGGTGCGCCAACTATTGTTACGGCTTTTATGAGTACAGCAGGTAAAGCAGCAGCTTTTGCTGCATTTATTCCTATTGTAACCGTTTTAATGCCAGCAGCCCCCGTTAAATTACAAATGATCTTTGCTGTGATGTCTGCAGCAACAATGTTGATTGGTAATATTAGTGCATTAGCTCAAAGCAATATCAAAAGAATGCTTGCATTTTCATCTGTAGCACATGCTGGCTATATTATGATGGGCCTTGTGTCTGGATCACAATATGGTTATGGTGGCATAGTATTCTACTTAACTGCGTATATGTTTATGCAAATAGGTTCATTTATTATAGTTGCGATATTAGAAAGAAATGGCGAAAAATATTTAGAATTATCTGATTATGCCGGCCTAAGCAAAAGGCATCCAGTATTAGCGGCATTTATGGCAATATTTATGTTGTCATTAGCAGGAATACCTCCATTTGCTGGATTCTTTGGTAAATATTTCTTGTTTACGGCTGCAATTGATGCTGGCTTTTTATGGCTTACATTAGTTGGCGTTTTATCTTCGATAATTTCAGTCTATTTTTATATTGGACTCATCGTCAAAATGTACTTTACAGAACCTGAAGGCCAAAGAGAAGATAATGAAGTTGGAATGTCTGGTCTATCACTTATCATAACAATTGCTGGAGTAATTGTACTTGGTATTTTACCTTCTGGTATTTTATCGATTGCCTCCAATTTGTTTAATAGTACACATTAATTTATTATCTATATTTTCTCGACCTTAATAATATGATGCATATAGCAGAAAGAATCACCAGATTAGGTACCGAAACCGCATTCGAAGTTCTTGTTAAAGCAAGGGCACTTGAAGCAACAGGTAAAAGCATAGTTCACTTAGAAATTGGAGAACCAGATTTTGATACTCCTCAAAATATTATAGATGCAGCTAAGAATGCTCTTGATAATGGTTTTACTCATTATGGTCCATCTGCTGGCTTACCTGAAGCCAGACAAGCAATTGCTGATTATATTAAAAGGACAAGAGGTACAGAGTATTCTGCTTCTGAGATAGTTGTTACACCGGGAGCCAAGCCAATATTATTCTATGGAATAATGGCAGTAGTAGATAAAGGGGATGAAGTTATTTATCCTAATCCAGGATTCCCAATTTATGAATCTGTTATTAATTTTTTAGAAGCAATACCAATTCCACTTCCCTTAAAAGAAGAAAAAGAATTTAGATTCGATATAGCAGATTTAGAAGCTAGTATAACGCCCAAAACAAGAATGGTTATTATTAATACCCCGCAAAACCCTACAGGTGGTATTTTAACTCATGATGATTTAAAGAGAATTGCAGAATTAGCTGTAGAACATGATTTTATCGTTTTATCTGATGAAATTTATTCTCAAATAACTTATGATGGTTTCGTTCATGAAAGTATAACACAATTCCCTGGAATGAAAGAACGAACCATACTTCTTGATGGTTTCTCTAAAACATTTGCTATGACAGGTTGGAGAATGGGTTACGGAGCATTCCCAGAGCATGTGGCACAAGTAGTTGCAAAACTTCAAACAAATTGTACAAGCTGTACTGCATCCTTTAATCAAATTGCAGGTATTGAAGCATTATCAGAAAGAACAGATCCTATCGCAGCAGAATTTGTGTCTGAATTTAAGAGAAGAAGAGATACTATTGTTAATGCTTTAAATGAAATGCCTGGAATAAGATGTCATTCACCGAAAGGAGCATTTTATGTATTTCCAAATATAGAAGCTACTGGAATGACCTCCCAAGAATTTGCTGACTTTTCATTATATGAAGCAGGCGTTGCTTGTTTAAGCGGGACAGCATTTGGTTCTTATGGAGAAGGTTTTGCACGATTCTCTTATGCGAATTCAGTAGAAAATATTGAGGAAGCAATGAGAAGATTATCGGCTGCCTTAGAATCTAGAAATAAAAAATAATATTAATGTAAACATACAAAAGGCGTCATGAAAAGACGCCTTTTTCTGTATATATATATGAATAATCATTCTAAAGAAATATCTTTTATAGATTGTAGAAGTGCTGAAAGAGCAGATAAAATCAAAAAAGTTGTCGATAAAAGACAGCCTACTTTGACGATTGTTCTTGAAAATGTACATGACCCCCATAATGTATCAGCCGTCATACGTTCCTGCGATGCTGTTGGTATTTTAGATATACATTTTGTCTATCACAGTGGGCAATCTTTCCCTGTATTAGCAGAAAAAAGTTCAGCTTCAGCAAGAAAATGGGTCTTCGCACATAGGCATAATTCTATAGAAGATTGTTTTAAATTATTGAGACAGCAAGGGAAATCAATTTTTACTACAGCTATGAGCATAGATTCTGTATCATTATATGAAATGAATCTTACGCAACCTATAGCTTTAGTATTTGGTAATGAACATAGCGGTGTCTCTGAAACAGCAGTACAATTAGCAGATGGTAACTTTTTAATTCCTCAAGTAGGAATGATTCAAAGTTTGAATATTTCAGTAGCATGCTCTGTAACAATCTACGAAGCCTTTCGCCAAAGAATGATTGCTGGAATGTATAATGAAAATCAGCTAAAAGGTACTGAATTACAACAGTATCTTAATATGTTTAGTGATAATTCAAGAACGTATAAATAAAAGGTGTCTTATGGAAAATGTAGAACTTACTTTGTCTAATCCATGGAAAAGAATAGGAGCATATCTTATAGATAGTTCTCTGGTGACTATTGTGGTTTTTATTGTTTTATTCTTGATAGGTAAAGGCGATGCTTTAATGCAGATTAGCCAAACAATTGATATTACGAATATAGAGCAATATCTTAACAGCTTTTCATCACTATTTTCAACAATGTTTATCATCCAAACAGTGTTTGGCATTATATACTTTGGCTTTTATCAAGCGATGTCCAATGGACAGACATTAGGAAAAAAACTATTACATATTAAAATAGTAATGACAAATGGAGAGGAGTTTACTGCTCTTGTTGCTATCTTTAGATTTGTCATAAATAGCATACTTTTAAATGTTTGCGGGCCGCTTGGTATCATTCCTTTCTTTACTGCAAATAAACAAGGTTTACATGATTTTATCGTTAAAACTGTTGTTGTTGATGAAACTGAAGAGTAATCAGAAAATATGCTGTCTTCTTTTTCGAAACAGATAATACTCTTAGCGATAATTACAATTGCAGGTATTGTTATCATTACATATTATCCGCCAACTTCACATCAATATATACCTTGTATATTTAATGTTGCAACTGGTTTGCATTGTGCAGGATGTGGTACAACCCGAGCAATCTATTCTTTATCACAAGGGAATATTTTTGAAGCATGTAGAAATAATCTTTTATTGTTTATTTGGGGTCCCTATTGTATATATATGCTTTTCAAAAAAATAATGTCTGAATATTTTAACATGCCATATACACTGTGGCAACCAGGCAAAAAGACAATTCATGTTTTAATTGCCATACTCATTATATATACAGTATTAAGAAACCTGCCTTTCGAACAGATACAATCATTATTATCACCAATTTAAAGCTCTGGCCATGAGCAATTGTCAATTAATATAGAACATAATTGTTGTAATACTATTGCATCTTGTTCGGTAAATCTTGCTAGCTTTGGGCTATCGATATCAAGTACTCCTAATAATTTTCCATTATATTCTAAAGGAATAACAATTTCGGATCTAGAATCAACATCACAAGCAATATGGCCAGGGAATTCATTGACATCATCTACAATGATAGTTTTTCTAGAATATGCAGCAGTTCCACAAACACCTTTTTGCATAGGTATTCTAATACAAGCAGGTTTACCTTGAAATGGCCCAAGAACTAATTCATCATCAATGAGCAGATAAAATCCACACCAATTAATATCTTTTAATGCATAAAATAACAATGAAGAAAAATTGGAACAATTAGCAATCCAATTGGTTTCTCCATGTAATAAAGATTTCATCTCCTTGTATAAAGAATCGTTAGATATCATAGTAGATTGTATATACATGATTGATTTTAATAGTGTTAGAAATAACTTGTGAGAAAAATGAAGATAAATTAAGACAAAATTAATTGGTAGTCTGACATAAATTTAGCTTTTTTGTAACTGTGCATGTAAAAGAAATATACTGAAAGCATAAAGAGTATTGATGTGATTTCCATCAGAATAGAAATCTCAGTAATTCTTTTCAGCATTAACTGAATGCTCGGCTGACTCTGGGGGGAGGCAGTTTGGGATTATTCATTATCAAAAGGAGGCCCCTGTGCAACATACAACAATAGTGCATAGACAAACCCTCTCTATATTAAAGCCATTATTTATATTGGCAATGATTTCGGCAATTGTGTGTTCTTTTTTAAATAATACCATGAATGCAGCTTCTAAAAAAGCAATCATTCCTCGCATTGATTCAGTTAATTATATTGGATTTAATGTAAAAGTTCCTAGGCAAATTGGTCCTGGTTCTTGGTATGGTAAGCAATTCCACAATCGCAAAACAGCAAGCGGGCAACTATTCGATATGTATGGTTATACTGCAGCTCATCGAACATTACCTTTAGGTTCAATTGCAAAAGTAACCAGTGAAAAAACAGGCAAATCCGTGTTGGTTTGCATAAATGACCGAGGGCCTTATGTACATCATAGAATAATTGATCTATCTTTTCATGCTGCTGGGCAAATTGGAAATAGTTTAAACAAATTAGCTATAGAGTATTTTACGCCTTCTCAAATTTCAATGCTTGGGCCATTAACATTTAATACCGCAAAATACTTTGGTTTTACATCGAATAATCAACCAATGATTATTCCATTATATGCATGCACAAATTTAGAAGTATTTAAAGACTTTTCAGATGCAATTAAGCGTCAACAAGAAAGACAAATTGTAGAGTCCAAATCAGGGGCAGAATCTGTAATTATGATTGTTCCCGATATTGCAAGTAAAAAATCTAGAATGCCTAAATTTACTTTCTTAGTAAGTTCTATAACTTCAGAATTAGCATTAAGTGTTTTACCTACACATGAATAATTAAGTGTTAACATAAAAAATATTCCCTTGTATGAGATCATCTTATACAGGGGATTTTATTTTATATGATCAAATTCTTTGCAGGCCAATGTCTATTTCGTATTTTCGAACATCAAATCTTTAAAAGGTAAAAATATTATGAAATCTATGCCTAAATATCTGATTATCGCTGGAATACTTGCATCAATGATATTCCAAAGCTTCCAATGTGCTTCACCAGAATTTACGGGAGCAAAATTGGCATATAATCAAAAAGATTATAAAAAAGCTGCTGATGGTTATGAAAAAGAAATTGCTAAAAATTCATCAAATGTTGAAGCGTGGTATTATTTAGCAGATTGCAATATCAAGCTAGGTAATTTTACTAAAGCAGCTGAATATGCCTTAGAAGCACAAAAAAGGGCTACAAAACCCGAACAAAAAGCTAAGTCCTCTGAACAAATCTTCTATCTTTGGGCAGAATCATATAATAAGGGTTCTATGCTTTATAATGGTTTTTTGGCATCAGACAAAAGTTCAGATATCAAACCAATGTTAGAATTCTTAAATCTGGCTGCTACATTGAAGCCGGAAAATACCGAACCTTTATTCTTAATGGGTAATGCTTATGAGATAAAGGGCGATACAGTGAATGCAATTAACACTTATGAACGTTGCTTAAATTATATGTTGCTGTATTTTGACATCATGAAAGAACAAAATATTGTTATTGGGATGCCAAGAGAAGAAGCCTTGTCCAAGCTAGGAAAGCCACTAAGCACAAAAGCAATGATTGATAATGATGGTGATTCATTAATAGTAGATAAGTTGGCAATAAATTCAAAAGATGTGTACTTGTGTTCCTTTAAGAAATCGGGTGGCAGAGCAATAATTGATGGTCTAAGATCCAATTTGCCTGATTCTTGGTCAATGCAAGAAAAGGAAAGATATTTTTCAATCAACTTAAAGCCATTAGTTAATCTTGCATATCTTTATTATGGAAATAAAAATTATGATAAGTGTTTGCAGATAATAGAAGCTGCATTATCAGTAAATCCCAGTGATGATGAACTTTCTAGTTTAAAAATCCAAGTATATGAAGATCAAGGAAAAACTGATCAAGTATTGAAATCTTTAGAAGTATCAATAAATAAAAGTCCTAATAATAAAATTTATCTTGAACAATATGCAAGATTATTAGCAAGACAAAAGAACTATGATCAAGCTATTACTTATTATGAAAAGGCATTAGGAATAGATCCTAAATATGATATAGCTATATTTAATATTGGTGCATGCTATGTAAATAAAGCTGCTGAAGTTATTGATCAAGAACAGAAAAAAGTTGACGCAAATCCAAAGTATAAAACCGATGAGTCTAAATGCTATCCATTCTTAAATAAAGCTGCAGATTATTTCACTCAATACAGATTGAATCCTGTGAATAAAGATAATTTAGGTGTCATACAGCAATTGTCTGATATATATATTATCACAAGACAAAATGATAAATTCAAGGCTACAGTAACAGAATTAGAAGCATTAGAAGTGGCAAATCTTACAAATCCGATGTATTATGAATATATGGGTAAAGTATATGCAAAACTTGGACAAAAAGATAAAGCAGATAAGGCATTTAGTATGTCTGATATGTTAAGAAAAAAATAATTACATCATTAATTTGGCAATTTGGAGCTTATTATCCATGGCAGAAAAAGAAGAACAGACCCAGCATATAAGTATAGAATTAGGTGAGAAAGAAGCAGAAGGAATTTATTCAAATTTGGCAATTATTCGTCATTCTCCAGCTGAATTTGTGATAGATTTCACTCGTATATTGCCTGATGTACCCAAGGCAAGAGTTCATGCAAGAATTATTATGACTCCACAGCATGCTAAAATGTTATTACATGCATTAACTGACAATTTGCTTCGATTCGAACAAGATAATGGCGAGATATCTATGGATGGTCAATCTCCATTTGACACAAAACATGTTCATTAAGATATATGTGAAATATATAGATTATATAAACCACGCTCTATAAAGGCGTGGTTTTTTTTAAGGTAGTATAATGAAACATCCCGGTAAAGTAGTAATTAATCTTCATACACATCTGCCATATGTATTGCATCATGGCGATTGGCCTCATGGATCTGATTGGCTATGTGAAGCTGTGGCCGAATGCTATCTACCACTTCTTACGATGTGTCATGAACTGATTGCCGATGGAATTACACCAAACCTATCTTTAGATATTTCACCTATTCTTTGCGAACAACTTGAACATCCCGATTTCGCCCCAATATTTATAGAATATTGCAATACTAAGATGGCACTGGCATTAAAAGATGCAGAAAAATTTATTGCTATGAAAGCTGACCCACATCAAGTTTATTTAGCTCATTATTGGCATGAATGGTATCTAAGAAGACAATATGAATTTGAACATTTATATAATTATTCTATTATCGCAAGTTTTAAAAAGCTGCAAGATGTGAATGCTATAGAAATTCTTACATGTGCAGCAACGCATGGATATCTGCCATTGCTAGCTGAAGATAAAAGTGTTGCACTTCAAATTAGGGCTGCCAAACATAATTATGTAAAACATTTTGGTATTTCTCCCAAAGGAACATGGATTCCTGAATGTGCATATAGGCCTTCCTATGAATGGAAAACATTATTGGAACATGAAACATATTCTATTCCTAAAAAAAGAAAAGGAATAGAAGAAATTCTTGGTCAAGAAGATTTGAATTACTTTTTTGTAGATCAACAACTATTTACAAATGCTCAGATTGCAGGTAAATATCCAATGCATTCTTTACCAGAAGAATATCATTCATTAAGAATATTTAGAGTGCAATCTAAAGAAGCCCAAACTGAAAATATGTCTATTGCTTTTGCTAGACATCAAAATATTGCCTTAAAAGTTTGGAGTGGGGAAGATGGTTATCCTGGAGATGGAAATTATTTAGATTTTCATAAAAAACATGAACAATCTGCGATGAGATATTGGAGAGTAACCGATAATAAAACAGATATGCAATATAAAATGCTTTATAAACCTGATTGGGTTCAAGAAAAAGTATCATTGCATGCTTATCATTTTATAAAATCAATAGAATCATTAATCAATAAATATCAGCATGCCACTGAAAAACAAGCAATATTATGTTTGCCTTTTGATACAGAATTATTTGGACATTGGTGGTTTGAAGGTCCTAGGTTCTTAAATGCAGTAATAAGGGGTATATATCATTCTCCTTTTATTTCTTTAGAAAAGTGTTCTACTATCATTAATGACAATCATCAATCGGATATAGCATCATTGCCAGAAGGTTCATGGGGAGAGCATGGTAATCATGATGTATGGATAAATCCACAGACTAAGTGGACATGGGAAAAAATCTATGATGCTGAGTGTACTTTTTCTCAGTTAATGGATACATATCACAAAGACAATAGAAGTAAAATTCAAGAACGATTATTATTACAAGCAATGCGCGAATTAATGCTTATGCAATCATCGGATTGGCAATTTTTAATAACAAATGCCTCTGCAAAGGATTATGCAGAAATGAGATTTTCAAATCATTATTCTGATTTTAACATTTTAACTAATCTGATTACTAAATATGAAAAATCTAAACGTTTGCTTGCAGCAGATGCAAAAATCATTCAACAAATCGAAGTAAGAAATGCCGTATTTCCAGAACTTAAATTGGATATGTGGTCTGATTAATTATTATTCGAAAATCTTCTTATACCTGCAGTGTATGTGGCTAGTACTTGAATAGAAGCTAATTCATTATTATGACAAGTTTCTATATTTTTATCAATAATCGTGAAATCTGCATCGAATTTATGATGTAATTTTCCTCTCCTATAATCCATTCCACTTGCTTCATGTGCCCATTGTGTATAAGACAAAATAGCGTGCTGACGTTGAATGATTTGTTCGCCATGCCAGGCATGATCAGAGAGAAACGGAATTCTATTACAAAAAGCAGAAATACCAATAAATGGATTCCCAGATTCTATTGGAAAATCAGATCCACCAGCGGGATGTAAACCTGTATCTATAAGAGTTTTCCAAGGATATGCATAGGAAGTTCTGTTTCCTAATCTATTTTCTGCCATTGATGCATCACTGATACAATGGATTGGTTGAATAGCTGTTTTAATTGAATGAAGGGAAATTCTGTTTATATCCTCAGGATGAACAATTTGCGCATGTTCAATTCTAAGAATATCATCTTGGGAAGCATAACCTTGTTGTCTTAAGCGTTCATACACATTAATTACCATTCTATTTGCAGCATCACCAATGGCATGAGTACTAATATTCCATCCATATTCAAGTCCTTTTACTGCTTTTTCGAATAATTGCTCTTCTTGAAGTAAAAAAAGACCCTTCGTATCAGCATCGGTATATTGATCTAATAATGCAGCACCTCTTGATCCTAAAGCACCATCTGCGAAAAATTTAAGCCCTACTATACGCATAAATTCTCCTACTGCAGGCAAGCATCCAAAAGTACTCCATTCATCGTTTTGGGCTCTTATATATGATTGTATTCTAATTGGTAAAGAACCAGATTCTGCCATTTCCAGATAATAGGGTAATAATGTTGGATGAACATCCATATCATGAACTTCTGTTAAACCAAGAGAACTACAATGATGTATAGCAGCTACGATATCTTTTTTAATTTGCTCGGGAGTTGATTCTGGAATACAATCTGCAACTAAGTTCATTGCATTATCAATTAAGATTCCAGTAGGGGATGCATTCTCCATCATTATTGAGCCACCCAGTGGATGAGGTGTATCTATGGAAATCCCTGCTATTTCTAATGCTTTTGAATTCACCCATGCAGCATGGCCATCGGCTCTACGTAAATATACTGGTTGATGTGGAAAAGCTATATCAAGAATTTCTTTATGTGGAAAATGATTATGATCCCACAATTCTTGATTCCATCCATTACCAATTATCCAGCCTTGTGAATTTTGTGCAAATTGAAGGGCTTGTTGAACACATTCTTGGGCAGATGTGGCAGAATATAAAGATAATCCCGTTAATGTATTACCTAATCCATAAAGATGACAATGAGAATCTACTAATCCTGATAAAATCCATGCATGAGGATAAAAATGAGTACCTTGTTCAGAGATAATTTCAACACCATGAGGGTTAGGAAATATCGAAGCAATTCTTCCTCTTTCTACCAAAATTGTTGCTTGAATAGCATGCATAAGGTTTTACACATAAAAAAACCGATAATTATGTAATTAGCACATGCTGAGGATACATTGATTATCGGTTGATAAATAGATTAGATATTAATTTCTTCTACGATTAGGATCGATAGTATCAAGGTATGCTACTTTGCTAATAAGTTGCTGTTCTGTTTCAACATTATTTGCATCAGGTAAACAACAGTCTACAGGGCACACTGCAGCACATTGTGGTTCATCATGAAATGTTTTGCATTCCGTGCATTTATCTGGCACGATATAATAATAATCAGCTTGCCAAAAATTACCTTTGAAATTTCCAGGTGATTGAGACTCTTCATACTTAGTATCACCTAGGCTCCATACTGTACCACCTTCATAAATAGCGGTATTTGGACATTCTGGTTCACATGCACCACAATTAATGCAATCATCTGCATTTATATAGATAGCCATAACAATAGTTTCCTTTAATTTTCAGAAAGTAAAAAAGCATTAAAATGGAACATCATCATAATCAGATGTAGGAGGAATAGGTTCATTGTAATTGGTACTACCCATTGACCCACCACCTAATTTTTCAATTTTCCATGCATTGATATTAGTAATGTACACTTGACGTCCATCTTTAGTATTTACAAGTTTACCACGCAAATCAAATGCCACTTTAATTGTATCGCCTTTTCTCATTGTATCTAATAGTTCACACTTATCTTGAACGGCTTGTAATTTTATATATTCATTATACATGCCACTACTTGTTTCAACTACAAATTCTCTTTTTTTGAATTTGTCTGTAACTTGTTGAGAATCAAATACCTCAAACAAAGTACCCTGTAATTCATAAGCCATAATTAACCTTTGTATATTTATCGTTTATCAATAATGATCAAAAATTTCGATGTCCAAAAACGAATAGGATCTGTAATAGACATCGAATTATTTCCTGGATTTTTTTCTAATAATTTGGAATTATGAGAAGAAACAATCTGAAACTTATCTGGAATAGGTAAGCTTCTAGTAGAACGAATATCTACACGAATAAAATCCTGTTCATTTAAATTTTTTGCTGGAACATATGTACCACCAATACCAAGAAAACCAGTTCCTTCTTCTGCAATAATACCTTTTGTTTCTAATTCATCAGTTCTTCCAATGATATAATAGAAGGTATTCTTTTCATTCTCAATTCTATTTTTTTCTAAAGATTCATTTTCTGCTGTTAATTTATAAGAATCTCTATCATTTTGTAATTGTTGAGTTTCTTGTTTTAATGCAGAAATTTCACTTTCCTTAGATGCAATTTGCTCTTGCATATCTGTGATCAACTTCTCTAAAGTACCTACTTGATCTGATAATGCTGAATTTTGATTATGAAGAGAATTAAGACGTTTAGTACTTTTTTTAAGATTACTTTTTGACTCTTCTAATGATAATGACAGCTGTTTGATTTTAGTAAGAATATCGGCTTTTTGATCACCAGATTCAGTGATTTTAACTTGTTCAAGTGCCGTGAAAAGTTCGGTAATATATTGAGTGGTATGCATAAGCTCTGTCATGAGACGGTCTTTTTCTGCTACTAATTCTTTCATCTGAGCAAAATCTTCTAATAATTGTTCTTTTGATTTTGCTGTATCTTCTTCCAATGGCTCTGGTTTATCTTTATCAGAACATGAAGTAAAGAAAACACTGCAAAAAACACATAGTATTACAAGTATACCTGAAACTTTTACTATTTGTATTTTCTTCATTTTTACTTTTCCAATGGTATAAACATTCAAAAACGGAGTATAAGCATTGTAAATCTTTATGCAAATCTAATGATTTAATATCTATGAATATCCATATGAAATACTCAGCTTTTTTGTATAATCTGATCTAGGCTACCTAAAACTTCATCTAATTTATCAATATCCTTTGCTCCGGCAGTTGCCATATGTGGTTTGCCACCACCACCACCACCAAGTTTCTTTGCAATATCTCCAATTATTCTTCCAGCAGGATATTCTTTTGTTAAGTCATCTGTAACAATACATACTAAATTAATTTTATCCTCTATGATTGAAGACAAAATGCCGATACCAGATTTGCCTATTAAAGTTCTCATATTATCGCCTAGCATTTTCAATTCATCCATTGATAGCCTATCTGCTTTTACAGCAATTAGTTTGATAGACGTATGAGGTAAAAAGTATGCTTGGTGAATAAGTTCTGGTAGTTTAGACGATACTTCATGAACTTTTACGATTGATAATTGTTTCTCTAATGCTTTTAGAGACTCTTGTAATGAATCAATCGTGTGTTTTTCTGTTTCAATCGCATGATGGAGATCGGCTATATACTGTGCTATGCCAAATGATGTTATTGCTTCGATTCTTCGAATACCAGATGCAATTGCGGACTCATTTAAAATGTGGAAATATCCTATATCAGATGAATTCTGAACATGAGTACCCCCGCAAAACTCAGAAGAAAAGTGTTCATCTATTGTTACTACTCTAACTGTATCACCATATTTATCACCAAAAAACATCTTTACTTGTGGAATTACTTTTGCTTGATCAATTGGTAATTCTCTAGTTACTACTTCGATTCGCTCTCGAATTTTATCGTTTACAAGTGCTTGAATTTCTTTTATTTCAGCATGAGATACTTTCTGAATATGCGAAAAATCAAAACGTAGATATTCTGGGGAAACCAAAGAGCCAGATTGTTGAACATGATTACCTAAAACTCTTCTTAATGCTTCATGTAACAAATGAGTTGCAGAGTGATTCTTTTGAATATCCCATCTTCTATTGAAATCAACAGATAAAGTTGCTATAGGTTGATGTGGAGTAAGTATTTCTCTATCTGCAATATGAATAATTGCATTACCTTGCTTTTGGACATTTCTAATTGAATATATTTCTTGATCAATTGTTATCGTGCCGAAATCTGATTGTTGCCCACCCATTTCTGCATAAAAAGGAGTAGTTTCTGTTATGATGTGATTATCAGCATAATGAATAATATTACTGTTCGATTGCAAAGAAGTCCAGCCATCAAAGATTGTTTTAGAATCTGTAATATTACCTTCTACTTGTTGCAGAATTTGTTTCCTGGCATTTCTAGACCTTTCTTTTTGTTGGTCCATTAATTCTTTAAATCCTGCTAAGTCTACAGAAAGTCCTCTTTCTTTAGCAATTAGTTCGGTTAAATCTGCAGGAAAACCAAATGAATCATACAGTAAAAATATATCTGATCCCTGAATTAATGTTTCTGAAGCATTTTTTAAGGAAATTTCAATCTCTTCAAATCTGTCTAAACCTCTGTCTAATGTTTGAAGAAAACTTTCTTCTTCTGCTTTAATTACTCTTTTAATATGCTCTACATTCTGAGGAACTTCTGGGAATATATCGCCCATTGTTTCTGAAATAATAGACGTTAACTTATAGAGAATAGGTTCTCTAAATCCTAAATTTCTGGCATATCTACACGCTCTTCTTAAAATGCGCCTTAAAACATAGCTACGCCCTTCATTGCCAGGCATTGCTCCATCAGCAATAGAGAATACTAAGGTTCGTATATGATCAGAGATTACTCTCATAGCAATACCAACTTTACTATCTAAAGACTTAGAATATTGCTCGCCAGACAATTGCTCTATTTTTTTGATGATAGGCATAAAAACATCTGTATCATAATTGGAATCAACATGTTGCATAACCGCACATATGCGCTCAAAGCCCATTCCTGTATCAACATGTTTTAACAATAAATCTTCTAAGGAACCATCTGGTTTTCGATTATATTGTATAAAAACAAGATTCCATACTTCGATTACTTCTGGCACGCCCATATTAACTAATGGCCCACCAGATTTGTCGGGAGTTCTGTCAAAATGAATTTCTGTGCATGGACCACATGGTCCTGTTTCTCCCATTTCCCAAAAATTATCTTTTTCATCACATCGATGAATGTGTTCAATTGGTAGATATTCTTTCCATAATTCAAATGACTCATCATCTGTTCTGAACACAGTGGCATGTATTCTGTCTTTGGGTAATTTCCAAATACTTGTTAATAATTCCCATGCAAAGGCAATTGCTTCTTTTTTATAATAATCTCCAAAACTCCAATTGCCAAGCATTTCAAATAAAGTATGATGATACGTATCATAACCAACTTCTTCTAAATCATTGTGCTTGCCAGAAACTCTAATGCATTTTTGAGTATCAGCACATCTAGTATAATCTCTGGTACCTGTTCCTAGGAAAACATCTTTAAACTGGTTCATACCAGCATTTGTGAATAGAAGGGTGGCGTCGCCATGGGGGACAACAGGAGCACTTTGGACTATTTTATGTCCTTTAGAAGCAAAGAAATCTAAAAATGATTGACGTATTTGTTTGGAATTCATATGAGTATTGATATTAAGAGTGAATACTGTAAAAATACTGAATTTGCTGGAAAGGTATAGAGCTTGATTGACTTAATTATTTTGGAGTGCAATTGGAGTTTTTATCAACATTCTTATGAATGTTGATTTCAATGCTGGTGCATAAAAGTACTCTGAGATTCCATTATTACTCTCAATCTCTATCCCTTGTATGGTTGCTGTGCAATGTGAATAATAACGCATATAGAATGGTCCAGACTCGATACTTTTTTGATGTGAAATTATTGCTGTACATTTTTGATGATGATAAATAGCTTCTACCGAGATTATGCTTCCAGGATGGAGACCGAACAGATTGTATTTTGGCTTTGAGATAGTAATATGTGCATCATGAATCATTTCTAAAGTTTGCAATATTTTATCTTCTATACATATGCATGTAAATGCAGGATTGTCATGATAGCTTGGATAATGATAATACACCAGTGTAAATTGATCATTTAGATGTATTCTTCCCCAATACCAATCTTTATATGAATCATATAGAGGAATATGGCCATGATTGCAATCATGATAACCCATTGAAGAAATAGATTCAGTGCATATATCTTCGCCATATTCCGATAATGTTATTGTGCCATGTACAATACAGCTTGGTGCAATTAATCGCCATTCATGTTCTGCATTTTGTTGAGAAATATGAGTATGATTATAGATGGATGGAGTAAAACGTAGAGATCCAGATATCCCTTTTGCCAGATCATGTCCATGTGTATCGATTGTTATTGTATAGAAGCCATCTTTGTGGCGAATAAATCCAGAATTATTTACAGAAACAGAAATTTCGCCTTCATCATTGCTGGTATATGCTAATTGATTGGTATGATGAATGCATCCAGCAATCTTTTTATCATTTTTATAGACAGAAATAGAAAATCCGCAATAATTATCTGGCAATCCATGTGGTAATGATTCGATATAGTAAGGCGACATTGGCATCCCCCTAAAAAAAATGATGGTACAAGCAAAATCTTGTTGTTTTACATCAAAATACCACCATTCATAGCCTCCAGAAGAATCTATATGTGATGTATAATCTCCATCTGTTCCAAAGCGTATATTCATCATAAAAGCGTATTCAATAATTAAAAAGGATTACCATTATGATCTGTATATAAGGGAAGTATAATTGTAATCATTGTACCTTTTCCAATTGTACTTTCTGCTGTAATTATCCCTTGATGTGCTTCAATAATCCATTTTACGATTGATAATCCAAGGCCATTTCCTTGAATATCTTTAGACCTAGCCTGATCAGCCCTGAAGAATCTGTCAAAAATATGAGGTAAATGCTCTTCAGAAATGCCAACACCGGTATCGCTTAACCGTAAAACAACATCATTACCCTGTTTAACCAATCGAATCAGAATATCACCACCAATATTGGTGTATTTTACTGAATTATCCACAATATTTAATAATGCTTGATGAAGCCTTATATCGTCACCTTCCACAAATAAACCAGGCTCTATCATCTTTCCAACTGTGATGCTTTTTTCTTCGGCTAATATATCGGCATCTTCGCTAATCTCTTCTAACATCAAGCTTAAATTTACACGTTTTTGTTCTATATGAACTTGTCCGGTTTCAGCCCTAGAGATATCTAATAAAGTTCTTACTACATTCGATAGTCTTTCTACTTCCTCCAAACAGCTTATAATTAAAACCTGATATTCTCTAGTAGATTTTTCACTTTTAAGAGCAACTTCTAATTCTCCGGTAAGGATTGCTAAGGGTGTTCTAAGTTCATGAGAAACATCTGCAGTAAACTGTTTTATTTGATAGAATGACCCTTCTAATCTTGTAATCATTTCATTCAGTGTATGGGTTAGCCTTGCAACTTCATCGTTAGTTTTAGGCTCGGGAAGTCTATTACTTAGATTGCTAGCTGTGATTTCTCTTGCTGAAGTAGCTAAATCATCGATAGGTTTTAAAGACACTCTTGCTAGAATAAAACCGCCAATTGTTGAAATAAGAAGTACAACTGGAAATCCTATTAAAAGGGAAGTAAACAATTCATACAAAGTAGTATCTATGTCTTCTAAGGAATATCCAACCGAAATATATGCTTGTTTCGTTCTGATTCTTAATAATCTAAGATTATGGCTTTTACCTGTAAGAATATGAACAGATGAGATAATAGGCTCGAAACCATTTGTATTGTGTAAGGGTACAGTTGCCAAAGAATTTGTATCAAGATTTTCTGAACGCCAAACTATTTGTCCTTTAAGATCTGATATTTGGATATAGAAATTTTTAGGATTAAAGAGGATATGTTCATACACAGCAGACCAAACGGGGTCTTCGTCTACTCCATTACTATCATTTCTAAATGCTATTGAAGTATCCGAAAGAACTATTTTATCTCTAAAAAATGCGAATGAATCAGCTGCAATTTCTTTTTGTTGACGATAATATTTTTTTCTTCTTGGAGCAGGTTTTAAAGGTTGCATCGTTTCTCTTTGTTTCTTTTGAATAATATAATCCAAAGAATGAGAAACTCTTTCTAATGATGCATCTAAATTTTGATATAAATCGCTAGAAACTGTTATATATGCTGCTATTCCAAAGGTTAATAAAGTACCTGAAACGATAGCACTATACCAGAAAACAAGGCGAAAACGCAAAGAAATATTTTTCATAAATAGGTTTTCTTATAAGAAAGCCACGTCGATAAAATAAAAAAATGGGTACAGTTTTTACGCTGCACCCAATATACTGTATTCATTACATTATCTAAGGCTAATAACTTCTGTCCATTCTATATTGCCAGACTTCAATCTTACATAATATATGCCGGTTGGAAGGCTAGACAGATTAAGCTGATTCTTATATATACCATTGTCATTTGTAGCAAAAGGTATAGATAATATATTCTGTCCTAATACTGATGTAATTGAAAGTATACCTTGTATGGGCCCATAATGCTGTAATGATAAGGTTATAATATCAGAAGCTGGATTTGGATATATAACAAATGACTTTTTAGTTGTCCAATCTTGCGTAGACGTAGCTACTCTGAAGCCAAAAGATTGGTTTTTGCATGAATTTTTGTCTCCAATTTCAACAACATAGTTTCCAGTGCCATCTCTTTGGGTATAAATTAATGTTCTTGATGTAGCGCCTTTTATTAGAACACTATCTTTGTACCATTGATATGTAATGGCATCAGTAATACATGTTAAAGTAGAATCATTTATTTTATCTATGATTGGCTGATTGGGACGTTTATTGACTTTTACTGTAATTGAATCGTAAATAGCACATTGCAATGCATCTTTTATCTCAATTTTGAATGTAGTAGTTGCATTAGGGCGCGCAATTGGAACTTGTTCGATTAAACTGCTTAAGCCACCACTGCTTGGTGTCCACTTAAATTTATAAGGTGGTGTGCCACCTTTTATGATAAGCGGTAATTGAATTGAATCACCTTCGCAAATGATAAATGAATCTGGTAAATCAGTGCTTAATGCTGGATTGACAATTACATTTATCGTATCTTTTACTACGCAAAAACTTCCATCAATTACTGTGCAAATATACGTAGTTGTTTTTGCTGGATTTGCTAATGGCCTTGCAATAGAAACCGAACTTAATCCTGCAACTGGTTCCCATGAATATTGATATGGTGGAAGGCCACCAGAGACAATATTCCCAATTTCTTTTCCTGAAGACTCGCATAAAACTATATCGGGTGCATATCCAAATTTAGTATTACAAGCCGCACCGGTTCTAAAATCTATTTCGCCAGGAGTATTATAATTATTACAGAACCATCGGCTAAAATGCTGTGTATTACCTTCGGCTAATTTATATTCAAATCTCATTCTCCATTTATAGGAAGAATTTACACTAAGTGCGCTAATATTTTGAATGATATCTTTTAGGCCTTGGATATCTGTCCACGTTGATGAAGTAACTGTATTCTTATTATTAAATGCTTGATTTAAGGGTTTAACTTCTATAATTGGCCGTACAAATGTTCTTCCAGTGAAAGGAAAATATGATGCACCAATATCTACAGAGCTAGAATTCTCGACTCTTAATGAAATAGTGATTGGAGAGTTAGTTCCTTTTTTATACTGCAATGTGCTACCTTTAGACCCAGTATTTCCATTGCCATAAAATATAGCAACCATGCCGTTTTTAGGGCTAAAGCCAGAATCGTATGATCTTGTAGAAACTGCTAAATCAGGATAACCATCGCCATTTATATCTGCAATTGGAGCAATACATGCCCCAGCGGTTTCTTGTAAACCAGATGATTTATATGTCCAAACCGGTAAAGCAGATAGACCATTTGAAGATCCAAGATACAGGCGTGATCTATGTGCATTTGCATTTGATGAAAATAAGCCCGAACCCACAACAATATCACCATATCCATCATTATTGATATCACCAATAGACCCAGCAGACTTTCCAAACTCTAATGCTGTGATGTCTCCCTCGGCTGTCCATATTGATTGCTTCGATGCACCTTTTGCAGACCCTAAAAATAGCTGGATTATTCCTTCATTTGTTTGGCCTTTATCATACAATGTAGATGCTATTAATAGATCAGAAAAGCCATCATTATTAATATCACCAGCAGATGCTACATTAGCGCCAAATAATGCTTTATATTGATTTCCAGAGACAATCCATCCTGCTGAATCTGCTATTCCATTAGGAATGCCATAATGAATATAAACGCGCCCTTGATCATCTTGAGCAGTATTTACATCATATGATGGAGCTCCAATGATAATGTCATTGATGCCATCTCCATTGATATCACCTGCCGAAGCAACTGATGCACCAAATTCCGATCCTGTTTGTGGGCCAATTTTAGACCAATAATTATTAGTATTCAAACCGTATTCGCTTCCAAACATTACATTTGCTTTACCTGCATTTTCTATAGTAGAAGAAAATCCTGGTTCACCTAAAACAATATCTGAATATCCATCTAGATTAATATCACCTGCATAGCATAAAGAAAACCCAAATTTTCCACCAGCTTGTGAACCTGAGAACACAGTTTTTGCTTTTAGTTCTACACCTGTTTTAGAGCCATAATACACATAAATTCTTCCAATATCTTGCTGTGAAGAATTTGCATCATCAAAAAATGGCGCACTAACAATTAAGTCAGCAAATCCATCTCCATTTAGATCTCCATTAGCTGCTATTGCATATCCAAAACCCGCTCCATTTTGATTTGGCCCAATCAATTCATTCTTTGCCACAATATCTATTCCAGATGCACTACCATAATGTATGGTTACTCTTCCTTGATCTGCAGATATGCCATCATAAAATGGCGATCCAACTGCAAAATCACCAAATCCATCACCATTAAAATCTGCTCTGCCGGAAACTGTCCATCCATATTCTTCATTATCTTGTGCTGCTTCTATCACTTGATTAGGACTTGATGCAAAAAAGATTTGTTTGCCAAAAGAAACGGTGATTGCACCTTCTTGTAATTGACCATTTTTATAATATGGTGCACCGGCACATATATCTGATATTCCGTCTCCATTAATATCGCCACATATACCGATTGAACTCCCAAGCTTGGCTCCAGCCTGATCACTTTCAGAAAACAATTTGCCAGTGCTAAGCCCTGTTTGAGAACCATAATATGTAAACACAGCACCTTCTTGATTTTGCCCTGATGAAAATCCTGGGCATCCAGCAATCATATCTGATATACCATCTGCATTAAAATCTCCATAACCTGAAATAGATGTACCCAGTTTACTTCCATTAGTATTACTTTCGGTATACCAAGACGGTATAATGCTTAAGCCCTGTTTATTACCATAAAATACATTGATAATACCTTCATTATTTTGTCCATTAGAAAAGCTTGGTGCTCCAATTGCAATATCGGTTATGCCATCCATATTTACATCGCCAATATTTGCTATTGCATAACCTAATTCACTATTATCATTAGAGATTGAATGGCGCCAATTAACAGTATCAGATGGTTTAGTTTTTCTTCCAAAATAGCAGAAAACCCCACCTTCTGGGGCTAAATCAGAATCACTATTATACGATGGTGCGCCAATAAATATATCATTATATGTATCAGCATTTATATCTGCAGAGGCAATAGTAGCACCAAATCTGCATCCAGAATTAGGCCCATAAGAAGTCCATAAAATAGAATCTGGGCCAATTGGATTGCCTGAAAAAAGCATCACCATACCAACATTACCATTACTATTTGATGCTCCAGGAGCACCAACAAGAATATCAGAAAAACCATCATTATTGATATCTCCGGCACTTGCTACGCTTGCGCCAAGATTTGCTCCAATTTGATTTGATTCATATTGCCAAAAAGGAGAAGATGAACTAATCCCTTGGGCACTACCCAAGAAAATCATCAGTTTTCCTTCGGCATTTTGTCCATTAGAATAACCTGGTGCTCCAACAAGAATATCAGAATATCCATCGCCATTAATATCACCTGCACTAGCTACAGATGCACCCATTCTGGCATTCATAGAATTGCTTTCATATATCCATGAAGGAATAGAGCTAAAACCTGAGGCACTACCAAGATAGACTTGGATCCGCCCTTCGGATTGCTCACCGTTTTCATAATCAGGAGACCCCGCAATCATATCATCATAACCGTCGCCGTTGATATCGCCTGCAGGAGCTAATGAAGCACCTAATTGCGCTAATGGAATATCAGTTTCTAATACCTTATCTGATGAACTTAAAGAGGAGCTTATGCCATAATAAATGGAAACTTGACCTTCTTCTCTGAGATCATCATCATAATAAGGAGCTCCAATACCAAAATCAGACTTTGTATCAAAATTAATATCACCTAATCCAGAAACAGAAGTACCAAATTGAGCATCTGCTTGATTGCCCTCTGATGTCCATCCAGCATTTTGGCTGATAGACACTGTATTTCCGAAATAGAGATATGCTTTACCTTCATCTAATTGTCCATTATCAAAAAGTGGCGCTCCAATAATGAAATCTGCATTGCCATCATTATTTATATCACCAACACAGGCAACACTTTGGCCATATCGTGCATTAGCTTGATTACTTTCATTTGTCCAAGCCGGATTAGTACTTAAACCATTTGATGTTCCATAAAAACAATATGCTCTGCCTTCACTTTGTTCTCCATTTGAATAAAATGGAGCACCAATAAGAACATCATTAAAACCGTCGCCATTCAGATCACTACATAAGGCAACAGAAGTTCCACATTCTGCATTAGCTTGATTAGATTCAAATTGCCATGCAGCATTTGTGGAAAGTCCATTTGTAGATGAAAAATACACTCTTACGCATCCCTCATTGATATGACCATTATCATAAAAAGGGATTCCAATAAGTAAATCTGATTTTGAATCTCCATTAATGTCCAAACCACCTGAGATAGAAATACCCATTCTTGCATCAATCTGATTACTTTCTACCATCCATGGTGAAGTATTTGCAAGCGATCCATTTCCACCAAAATAAACAAATACAGCTCCTTCATCTAATTGTCCATTATCATAATAAGGAGCAGAGATTGCGATGTCTATAGTATCATCATTATTAGCTTTTCCTGCTGAACTTATGGCATATCCAAACCGCGCATTTGCTTGATTTGATTCTTTCATTATAGCTGGAGTACTAATAATTCCAGAAGAACTTCCTAAGTATAAGAATGCTGCACCTTCATCTATTTGGCCATTATCATAACGAGGTGCACCAACCATGATATCATCGTAACCATCTTTATTGATATCTCCAATTCCTGCAACAGAAAATCCAAACTCGGAATTAGCTTGTCCTGATGATAGAACAATTTGAGGTTGCTTTTCTGGTCCATTTACTGATCCTAAAAAAACAAAAACTGCTCCCTCATCTGTTTTTGCAATATCATATTTTGGCATTCCTGCTGCAAAATCACCAATACCATCACCATTTATATCGCCTAAAGGAGTTAAAACAGAACCAAAGAAAGCTTCAAATTGATTGCCATCCATACTCCAATCTGGTGTAGCTGATAATGGATCTATCGTTATAGGATATACTGCTTGTTTATCATCAATATTCAAAGCAATCGTATTGTTTTTCAAAGAAAATGATGCATCTAATAATGTATTATTAGCATCCCATACTTTTAAATCTTTATATGTAATAACGATTTCAGAACTATGTTTATCTATAAAAGCAATACCATCATTATTCATTAAGAAAGGTGTTAATTCATCACTCTCTGTTTTAAGCTCAACAGTTAATATTGAATCTCCCATTGGTTTAGCATGCACGATAAAGTTCTGTCTTAAACCTTGTGTTGAATTTATATATTCGATAGTAAAATCTTCATTAATGATATTCATCAATGAATCATTAATATCTACTTGAGGATTATGAGAAATGTTTAAACTATGAGAGCCTTTATGAATGCTCTGTAATTCTATGGTGTTTTTCCAAGTATTCTTATGTAAACTTTGCAATGAAAATGAATAATCACAAAATTCAATTGCTATATGTTGAGTAGGATTATTAGAAGTATAAGAATGAGTCCTGGATTCTATTCTATAATCAGAATCTTTATTCTGACTACATACAATGGATTTTTTGGATATAGCATCCTTCTTAAAACAAAGATCTATATCTAAAAAAGTAAAAGCTGAAACAGCGATAATGAGAGATAAAAACAATCCCTTGTAAATAGTGCCTTTAAAGCCCATTTGTAGAGTCTCCGCGTGAAATTGATAAATACTAAGAATAATGCTACTCTTCATTGCAAAATTACCTTATTTCAAGATAATACCTGTCTCTATACTCCAAAATAATAAGTCCATCTCTTCCATTGGAATATGAATTTGTGAACAATACAGCAACCATAATTGTTCAATGTTAAGATAATGTTTTGAGTTTTTAATAATTGTTCCTTGCTCAATCACATTGCATGCTGCTAGATGCTTCAGGATATGTCTGTCTAATATTGTTGGACCAAATATTCCGATATTTCTCATGAAATGTGCAGATTCTTTTAATCCAAAACCTTTAATACGCGAACATAATATGTCTCGCAAGTGAAATGGGAAGTTTTTATGAGTATCAATTATTGATTCTATTTCAGAAAAGTGATTCCTAAGTGACTGTAAATTCTTGCTTTTCTGATGATGAAATCGAATATAATGCTCAGGATTTCCTAAAATTGATACTGTATCAAATCCATTAAGAAGAAAATCTTCTTTTTTTAGAATTGAACAAACAATATCAGCATGAATTGCTTTGGATTGAGGTGTTAAAATGCAATAACAAGCCTCATAAAACCATTCGCTCTTTTCGATTATTTTAAAATCAGATAATCTCTTTTGTATTTCAGATAATCGCTCTGAGTATAACTGCTTATAGTATGCGGGAAATTCCATATTATTCATATCGATAAAACACTATTAATATTGTGTGTAAGCTATCATTTCTGTTTTGATTCGTAATTTGCAAGAAACATATTTCATAAGCTAAAGAAACATTACTATTTGGATTATTTTTATTATGTCAACAGCAATTTTCATTGATTCTATGGGTATTGTTTTTAGAGCTTATCATGCCATGTCTAAAAGTGGCTTTAAAGCTCCAAATGGCGAACCTACAGGTGCTGTATTCGGCTTTATTAATATTATTACTGCTTTATTAGAAAAAGAAAATCCTACATATATAGCTGCTGTTTTTGATACATCTGCGCCTACTTTTAGGCATGAAAAATATGAATTATATAAGGCCAATCGACAAGAATTTCCAGAAGAATTAATTCCTCAAATGCCAAGAATCAAAGAATTTTTACAAGCGATTGGCATCCCAATTTTAGAATTGCCTGGATTCGAAGCTGATGATATTATTGGAACCCTTGCTCATCATGCATCGCAAAAAGGTTATGAAGTACGATGTTTAACATCTGACAAAGACTATTTTCAATTGGTAAATGATCATGTCAAAATAATGCGTCCAGGAAAAGATAGCAGTGAATATGATATATATGGCAAGCAAGAAGTAAAAGACAAAATGGGTGTATATCCTCATCAAATAATCGATTTCCTTGCTTTAATTGGGGATGCTTCGGATAATATTCCAGGTGTAAAAGGTATTGGAGAAAAAACAGCGCAACCGCTTATTGAAGCATATGGATCTGTAGAAGGAATCTATGAACATTTACATGCTATCACCCGAGATACTGTCCGTAATAAATTGGCTGATGGTCGTGATTTGGCATTTTTATCCAAAGAACTAGTAACAATTCATACAGAAGTTCCTTTACCTACTCATTTAGAAGACTGCAAGCCTATCATGGCCGATGCTGTAAAAGTTGATCAATTATTATCATTGCTCAATTTTAATACTCTGAGAAGAAAATGGGCAATGAAAACCTCCGGTACTGTAAATGCTCATTCAATTGATACAATGCAAGAACAAGCTCCAGCACCCCTACTTTTTGATACCGTAAAAAATAGGAAGCATGATTATGTATTGGTAAAAGACAAGTTGTCTTTACAATTAATGATTCATGAAATAAAGAATGCACCTGCTATTTGTTTCGACTTAGAAACTACATCCTTAGATACTATGAATTGCTCTATTGTAGGCTTTGCTTTAAGTGCAAAAGTATCAAAAGCATTTTTTGTGCTTACTAAAGATGAAGACATGAACAAAGGAAACACTACTTTTTCTGAATCTTTATTTGATGAACCTCAAGAATCTAATAATTATCACCATATTCATGATCAAACTACTTTAACAGCAATAGAAGTTGCCGAAGCATTAAAACCAATATTAGAAGATCCTTCAAAAAAGAAGATTGCTCAAAACGGCAAATTTGACGCTTTGATTTTAAAAAGATATGGAGTGAAAGTACATCCTTTGTCTTTCGACCCAATGTTAGCAAGTTATGTCTTGAATCCAGATAATCTTCATGGAATGAATGCCTTATCTAAACAATGGTTGAATTATGAATCAATACCAATAACTGCATTGATTGGAGATAAAAAGAATGGATCTATGAGGGATGTAGAGCCATTGAAATTAACCGAATATGCTGCAGAAGACGCTGATATTACTCTTGAATTAGCCCATAAACTAGAACAAAAATTAGATGAACAAGGCCTTTTAGATTTTGCTATTAATGTAGAATTTCCTTTAAGTGAAGTATTAGTAGATATGGAATTCAATGGAATTGCAATTGATACAAAAGGATTATCAGATATTTCTTTACATATCAAAACAGAAGTGCAAATCCTTAAAGAGAAGATTTATCATGAAGCTGGTATTTCTGATTTTAATATTGATTCTCCTAAACAAGTAGGAGAAATTTTATTTGACAAATTACAGCTGCCCAAACCTAAAAAGATAAAAAATGGGTATAGCACTGATGTTAATGTGTTAACTGAATTATCTGAATCATATCCGATTGCTGGCTATATTCTTGAACATCGTCAATTGCAAAAACTACAAAATACATATGTTGAATCTCTGCCACGAATGGTTAATTCTAGAACAGGAAGAATCCATACAACGTTTAATCAAACAATTGCAGGAACTGGAAGATTATCATCAGTAGAGCCCAATCTTCAAAATATACCAATTAGATCTGCCTTAGGACGCTCTATCAGAAAAGCATTTGTACCTGCAAAAGGTAATTCTATGTTGTCTGCAGATTATTCTCAAGTGGAGTTAAGGGTTATGGCTCATGTATCAGGAGATGAAACCCTTATTCAAGCTTTTCAGCAGGGATTAGATATACATACAGCAACAGCTGCAGCATTATTTAATGTAGATTTGCAGGAAGTTCAAAGTGATAAAAGAAGAATTGCTAAAACTGTCAATTTTGGTATTATGTATGGGCAGGGAAGTTTTGGATTAGCAAGACAACTGGGTATTTCTAGGCATGAATCTAAACAGATTATTGAGCAATATTTTGAACGCTATCCAAAAATAAAAGCATATATGGATCAAACAATTCTGCATGCAAAAACTAAAGGATATGTTGAAACTTTAATGGGAAGAAGGCGATATTTCCCTTTAATAGAAAGTAATAATCATAATATTCGGCAAGGTGCAGAAAGAGCCGCTATTAATATGCCTATTCAAGGTGCTGCTGCAGATATGATGAAATTAGCTATGATTGCTATACATAAAGAAATGAAAAAACAATGTTTCTCTTCTTTAATGATGCTTCAAATTCATGATGAATTACTTTTTGATGTAGTGCCAGGCGAAGAAGAAGATTTAAAAAATCTGGTAAAGCATATAATGGAACATGCTATGTCTTTAGGAAATGTACCAATATTAGTAGAAACAGGTTTTGGATCAAATTGGGAAGAAGCTCATTAAAGTCTTATTCCATACCAAACTACTGATGGTAAAATTCTAATACAAGGCATAGGAAGTTTTATCATTTGAAGAGTTGTTTTAATCATGTTAGCAAAATCTGAATCTCCTGGCAAGGCCTCTGCATTTAAGTCTAATGAAAGCCATAATTCATGATTACCTGCCCCAGCTCTATCTATATTTTTCACGCTATGTCCAATCGCTAAAGCTAGATATGGTGTCCAAGAAGTTTGTAAATCCTTTGATAATAAAGGATGTACATGAATACTTAGCCAATGATATGTACTTGTATAATCATTTAAGATAGAATTATATGTATCGTCTGAATATTCTTTTGAGCGATTGAAACTAAATTTTAATCTGAATATGTCTAAAGAAGGGTAATATATTTGCAAAACGGGTAAACCTGCACCGATGATATTGCCAATCATATCCCCGCGACTAAAACCTAAATATGGTTCTCCTGTAGAAAATCCATCCTGAATTTCTACAATGGTTTGATGCAATAAAGCAATGCCACTACCCAATAATTGAGCTTCTTTTGGCTGCATTCCTGCGCATATATAGGATTCTTTGATGATCCTTGAAAATCCATAAGCAAATGACATATGGCCTGCTTTATCAGCATATAATGCATCATCTCTTTCCATTGATAGGCTCATTATTGAAAAAGAGGATGGCTTGCTCCAATAATCCTGCTGTTGTTTTGCAAAAGATACTGAGAGAATTCCAGCATGTGCTAAGGAAACTCCCCAAAAAGCATCATTACTTGATATGCTAGAATCATTATCGAATGCTACATTTGCTTTAAGCCCAGTAGAAGAGTTATGAATAATCAGATACAAAATTACTATCAATACAAAATTCATATCGTATGCTTATGAAGTCAATATAATGTGCACTTATTGAATGCGTATAAAATATCATTAATTTGGGAAAAATGACTGCAAACAATAT
The DNA here is from genome assembly GCA_049317525.1 of Bacteroidota bacterium. Lineage (GTDB taxonomy): Bacteria > Bacteroidota > Ignavibacteria > Kapaibacteriales > UBA961 > UBA961. Next base: position 45,315 of record JBMOIC010000005.1, read on the forward strand.
ATGACATCGCCAATGATACATGTACAAAATTTAACAAAGGTATTCAAAAGTCATAAAAAAGAACCTGGAATTAAGGGGTCTATTACTTCATTATTTAAAAGAACATATACTGAATATATAGCTGCTGATTCAATCTCTTTCGACATTCAAGAAGGAGAATTAGTAGGTATGTTGGGATCTAATGGAGCGGGCAAAACAACTACTCTAAAAATGCTTTCAGGATTATTACATCCAACCCGTGGACATGCCGAAGTGATGGGTTATGTTCCGTGGAAAAGGGATAATGAATTTAGAAGAAATTTCTCTTTGGTTATGGGACAAAGAAGTCAACTTTGGTGGGATTTACCAGCTGCAGATTCTTATTTGCTTAATAAAGAAATGTATTCTATTGCTAGTTCTGATTATACTACTCGATTGAAATATTTATCCGAAACATTAGGAATAGCCGATAAATTAACAGTTCAAGTAAGAAAATTATCCTTAGGCGAAAGGATGAAATGCGAACTTATCGGAGCGCTGCTCCATTATCCAAAAGTTGTGTATCTAGATGAACCAACTATTGGATTAGATATAGTAGCACAGCATGCATTAAGAGAATTTATTGCAGATTTTAATAAAAATAATGCCACAACAATTATTCTAACTAGCCATTATATGGATGATATAAAGGCACTTTGTAAAAGGGTATTACTTATTGATCAGGGCAAGCTAATATATGATGGTGAGTTAAGTGGTCTTACTGATTCTTTTTCTGCATCTAAGATACTACGCATAACATTTGAAGAAAATGTTGAGTATCAACAGTTAATGATGTTAGGTACAATTATCGAACATAAAGATGATTATGCTACAATACAAATTGCAAAAGAAGATTTATCTGCATGCGCTACACATATTTTTACAAATTTTCAGGTTAGAGATATCACAATTGAAGATATTCCAGTTGACGAAATTATTAGGATGATTTTTTCAGGCAAAACAGAAATCTAATTATTGGTGAAGTATTAACTAATCTTGAAAAAATAGGTTGGCTATGGCCTTCTCTTTGGCTATTTTGCGCATTGATTTCTTCTTTGATTTTTATCTTTTTTAGAAATGATAATATCTATTCGCATACATTTATGCATCTAAAAAAAAGGCTATTTATGAAATATTTTGTATCAATATTATTATGTGTTTTTACTATCAATATAGCTTTGGGGCAAGGTGCAAGTAAAAGGCTTGTAGTAATCGAGGAGTTTACCAGTGCAACATGCGGTCCATGTGTAGATGCTGATAAAGTACTTAAAACAGTAGTTAATATTGATAGTGGTATTATAGCACTTAAATATCATTTGAATGTGCCATCACCTGGTGACCCATTTTACAAAGCTAATCCGGCTCATAATGATAAGAGAGGGTCTTTATATTCAATACCTGCATTACCAGCAGCCCGAGTGAATGGTTATCGAAATGTAGACCCACGTGATGGGGCTGCAATGATTGCTGCTTCCAAAAATGATCAATCAATTCCTTATCCAATTGCTATGAAAGTTACCAATACTTCTGTTTCTGGTAATGAAATGAAAGCAATTATCGAGATTGAATCTGATATTGAGATTAATAATTTTGTTCTACATGCGGCAGTTTATGCAGAGGATGTTAAGCTTCCAGATTTACCCAAAACATTAGCAAATTCAAATGGACAATCTGAATTTTCTTCTGCATTGTTATTGCTTTTGCCAAATGAAAATGGAACTGTTTGGAATAGCACAGCAAAAGAAAAGAAAAGTGTAGAGTTTATATATACAAAAGGCACAAGTGAAGTGTGGCAAGGCAATTCACACATTATTGCTTTTCTTCAAAATCCAAGTACATTAGAAATCGTTCAAGCTGCAATAAGCTTGCCTAAACAACCTGGGACAATGGTTTCTACTGGTATTACATATCCTCCAACAATAGCTCCTACTTTTTCTGTGATAGATCCAGATCAAAGTGTAGAAGTTAAAGCTGTTATTTCTAATCTATCTGCTTCAACTATTAATTATACTAATCTTCAAATAGTTAAAAGTGCAAGAACGCCAATAGACTGGATTTTATCTGTTAATGGGGCAAGCCCTAGTTTTACTTTATTGGCCGGCCAGACAAAAGAATTTACTGTAAAATTACAAAGAACTGCAACTACAGGTATTGGCGAAGCTGTTCTGACTTTTGGCGAAGCCGGAAATAGCAAAACATATATTTCTACTCCTATCACTATTGTTTCTAAAGAATCTGAAGCTTTCTTAATTCAAGACAATAATAGCGGTTCTTCGGCACCATTCGAACAGGCGATTTCTAAGGTTGGTGTTAAAAAGTTTATTCCTCTATCAACAAAAGAGTTCATACAAAACATTACTCGTTTTACATCTTTAAAAAGGGTGTTATGGCACTGTGCTGATAGTGGTAAGATTGATAGGTCAGAATCAGACTTTATCCTTGGATTGATGAATCGTGGTATTTCTTTTTTAATTAGTGGACATCTTCTTACAAATAATATGTTTTTTGATGGCGTTTCTTTATTAGATACAATCGGAGTTTCTTATGCTGGATTTCAGCTAAAGAATACTGATTATACATTTACTGGTATTAATGCTGATACCATAAGTGATGGATTTAAAGAGGCTTGCATTAAAAGAAATTATGCCTTATTCCCCATGAAGTTTAATACGAAAACAGCTTTTGGGACTTTACCTTTATTACGATATGGAAATGGGCCAGCAGATACATTGGTTGGTGTAAGAACCCAAAAAATGAGAAATAGAATTGTGTATTTTGGATTTAATCCCTTAGTTATCCAAAATGAAATAAGCAGAAATGCACTTATCAATAAATCTCTTACCTGGATTGAAAATTTTACATATACTCCACAAGCTAGTGTAAAAGCTAGCGCAACTTCTTTAGCTTTTGGTACTTTAACAATAGTAGATACAAAAACTAATTCTTTAAGTGTAAAGAATATTGGGGATGCATCGTGCACTATTGAATCAGCAGAGATTAGCGGAAATGATAAATCTGATTTTTCTGTAATATCAAAGAAAATATCTTTAAATGCTGGTGATTCTGCAATTATATCTGTTGATTTTGCTCCTAAAACAGCTGGGGATAAAACTGCTATATTGACTATTACCTTTAATAAAGGATTGAATCCAATAGTAGTTTCTTTGTCAGGTAGTTTTATACCTAGTTCTATTCATGAAATGTATGAACAACTTGGAATTAAACTGAGTGTGATTGGAAATTCAATTGAAATTACGAATCAATATCAACATAAATATAAAGTTGTACTAACTGATATTCATGGCAATGCAATACACACATTAGATTGTCCTCAGGGCAATTTTTTGATTAACAATATAGTGAATGGATTTTATGTAGTTTCAATTATGAACTCTGATACTATCTATTCTATACCATTAATTATTACTTATTAAATAGTTCTGGATTATACCAATGAAAAAACTGTTCCTGTTTTTCTTTATTTCCCTAATGACGATATCATCTATCATGCATAGCCCTAAAATATATGCCAAAAGAGGGGATACAACTTCAGTAAAATTATTTGATAAGTATTTATGGACTTATTATGGTAGCCAGAGTAGATGGGGAGTATTTCCAAGTGCAGATAAGAAATTTGAACGCATTATGATGCATTTTATTCTTACATGTCCAACTGGTGGATGCGGTGAATGGGACTATACAATGAAAGTAATGGCTAGAAATCATACAGGAAAATTAGACTCAAATCTTGTAGATGCTCCGTCATTCACAATTGGTGGTGCTGCCAGAGATACCTTGAAAGTTAGTAGCATGCAAACATTTAAGACAAAGTTTAATGCTACAGCCAAAAAAACTGATACAATCTTAAATTCTCCAATCACAATATCATTTTATAAAAATAATGCTAGCCCATTTACTGTTTCTGATACACAACAAGTATATGAAGCAGAATATTGGAATTATTACTATTCTTCCACAGGCGTAAAATCGGATTCACTATTTGTACAGTCTGATATACTGTTTACAAAAGGGAATAGAAAAGCATATAAGCCTTTCGAAATAGTGTTAGAGACAGAGATAGCCAGATTTATCACTCCTTATGGAAAATGGTTCCCAAAAGATTGGGCTTATTCATGGGATTATGATGTTACAGATTATGCACATATGCTAACAGATTCTACTGAAATACGCGTATTATATGATGGGTATTCTCAAGGATCTTTATTTACCCTTACTTTTGATATGTTAGAAGGAATACCAGCAAGAGAAACCTATAAAAGCCAAGTGCTTTGGTCTGGAAACCCTACATATGGTGATCCTAATAATCCAATTAGCAATTTTTTAACTCCTAAAACTATGCCTTCATTAAACAAAGAAGATATGGTTACTTTGCGTTTAATGACAACTGGTCATGGTTTTGGTGGGACAGAAAATGCAGCTGAATTTTCCGATAAAACACATATGATTGCAATCAATGGACAAGATCTGTATGAACAGCATTTATGGCGTCCAGATTGCGGGCAAAATCCTGTCTACCCACAAGCAGGTACTTGGTATTTTCCAAGGGGTGGCTGGTGTCCAGGCGATGTAGTTCAATATTGGGATTATAATCTAACAGAGCATTTTTCAAAAAGTGATTCTGTACAGATTGGCTATAATATGGTTGAATACACAAATGATGATCTTGGAAAAAGAGCTAGCTATATTTTAGAAGGACAAATCCTCTATTCAAAAGCTAATTATATAAATAATGCTTCTTTGGAAGAAATTAAAACTCCTAATAATGCTTATAAGTATCGTAGAATGAATCCAATTTGTAGAGGACAACAGCCTTTAATAGTTGTTAAAAACAATGGAAAAGCAGATTTAACTACACTAGTAATACGATATAAAGTAGATAATGAAACTGAAAATGTATTCAATTGGAAAGGCACTATACCTTATATGAATACTGCGGAGATTTTATTGCCAGCTTTAGAGTTTCCTAAAGTAGGTGATCATAAGTTTACTGTTGGTGTGTATGAACCAAATGGTAAAGCAGATGAATCTACTATTGGTGATATGATGACAGTTAATTTTACAAATGGCAAAACTGTTAATAATTCCAAAATTATTCTTACAATGACATTGGATTATGTTCAAGGATATAATAATTCTATACGTTATCAAATAGTAGATAATGAAGGATATATAATCAAAGAAAAAGATGGATTTGTAGATAAATCAACAATTAGAGATACTACCACATTAGAGGATGGATGTTATAGATTTATTATCTATGAAGAAGGTATTGGAGATGGTTTATATCCTATTTATTCAGGTTCAACCAGAGGATCTTTTAGTTTGAAAGATAGTAAGAATATTATGATATACAATACTGCATCTACACTTTTTGGTCAACCAGCTGGTGTATATGCTAGTTTTGGTGATAGAGAAATTATAACATTTCAAGTAAATACAGCTGCAGCTTCTACTGAAGAAGAACTTATATCTACTAATGTTCCTGAACTTAGAGTATCGCCAAATCCATTGGTAAATGGCAATGGCTTTTTAACTGTTAAAGGCCTTCAACATGCTAATCCTGTGAATGTAAAAATACTATCTCCACTTGGAAAAGAGCTTTATTCACAGATTATCACAGCCGGTGAAGCAGAGCATTTTCCATTAGATTTACATGGCTTTGCATCAGGAAGTTATCAAGTGCAAATATCTCAAGGATCCTTTGTATTAACAGAATCTTTGGTCCATTTAGCACAATAAATAAATAATCATTATTCATCACAATTGGTATTTCAATGAAAATTTCAATATCAAATACTGGGCTTTCATCTCAAAAAGCAGATGTGGTTGCTGTATTTAGCTATGAAGATGAAAAACTTCTAGCTTCCTTAAAAAAAGATCTTACTAGTCAATTCCCTTCGGCTTCTGCTACTCTTCAAAGTGAGGATTTTAATGGTAAAGCTAAAACTGCTATAACATTATATACTGGTATTAAATCAATGCCAAGAATAATGCTTATTGGTTTAGGTAAAAAAGAATCATTAACAATTGAATCACTTAGAAAAGCTGGTGCAGTAGCTGCAAAAAGAGCCGCTGCATGTAAAGCCGAAACATTATCAATTCATGCAATGGATTGTGATGGAATTTCAGCTGCAGATAGTTCGCTAGCATTGATAGAAGGTGCAATGTTAACTAATTATCGTTTTGATAAATATATCACAACCGATAAAGATAAGAAGAAGCTATCTACATTCACTTTATTTACTGAGTCTAAAAAAACAGCTGCAGCTGCAAAAGGTATTGTCAATTATGCATCAGCTATGTATGAAGGTGTTACATTGGCTAGAAATCTTGCAAATGCACCTAATAATGAAATTTATCCTGAAACCTTAGCTAAAACTGCATTATCTGTTGGTAAATCTGCCGATATTAAAGTAACAATTCTCGATAAAAAGAAAATTCAAAGCTTAAAAATGGGTGGTTTATTAGCTGTAAATCAAGGTAGTGTAAGGCCTCCTGTATTTATTGTCATGGAATATAAAGGTGGTAAATCAACAGATAAGCCTTTCGTAATTGTTGGCAAAGGCATTACATTCGATACAGGTGGAATTTCTATAAAACCTGCTGGTGGAATGGGTGATATGAAAATGGATATGCACGGTGCTGCAAGTGCAATTGGTGCTATTGTAGCAATTGCAAAAGCTAAACTTCCTATTAATGTAATTACATTGGTTCCTTCTACAGAGAATATGCCAAGTGGTTCAGCTTATGTGCCTGGAGATATTATTACATTTATGAATGGCAAAACAGCGGAAATTGATAATACTGATGCCGAAGGAAGGCTTGTTCTAGCAGATGCCTTGACATATGCATCTAAATTCAATCCGGAAGCTGTAATCGATTTAGCAACTTTAACCGGTGCTTGTGTTGTTGCTCTTGGTGGAGTTACAACTGGTTTAATGGGTACAGATGAATTGTTAAAGTCTAGAATTAAGAAAGCAGCTGAACGTACGAATGAATATGTATGCGAATTACCGCTATATGAAGAATATGAAGAGCTAATTAAGAGTGATGTTGCAGATATTAAGAATTCTGGTGGACGTGGCGCTGGAACGATTACAGCCGCCTTATTCTTAAAACACTTTATCGGCGATTATCCTTGGGCCCATTTAGATATAGCAGGAACTGGTATGTCTACTAAAGATACTGATTATATGCCTAAAGGCGGAACAGGTATCGGAGTAAGACTACTATTAGATATTGCTAAAAATTGGTAATGAATATGTACTTCGAATAATATTCGACATAATAAAAAAACCATCCAATTTTTGGATGGTTTTTTTATTATTGATATATTTTGTTAGCGATTATAGAGAGAATCTTAAATCAGCACCAATTTGAAGAGCACTAACTGTCCAATTATCAGCGGTATTCACTTTAGTTAATCCTAAATTGTAATACACCGCAGGTACAAACAATAAAGAACCAGCAAGGATTTCATATTGCGCACCAAATTTTAAACCCAAACGGAATGGGCTTTTGTCTATAATGTCGCCTGAATACAGACGTATTGAAGTCTTTGTATCATCAGCATATTCTGGCTTATAACCATTCTTACCTGCAATAGAATTATCAGATAATTGTAATGAACCAGGAAGTGTAGGTGCAACAAATTGAACTGGATTTGCTGGATCAAAAGCTAATTCAAATCGTTGTTCTTGTGTGCCACCCATTGGAATACCAAATTGTGGGCCAGCTGTTAATCCAAGCATTGTACCAGGTAAGTTAAAACGATACATCACTTCCATATTTAACAGTGAATATTTAACTACTGTAACATGATTAACTGAGGATTCTACAACTTGACTAGATGTAGAAGAACCTAATAATTTAGATGGATATTTATCACCATCTACAGAAAAACTTGCAGGCTGATAATCATATACCACTCTTGCAATGATTGAAGAATTTGCATTCTTAGGGTCACCTAATAAGTATTCGCCGGAAAAACCAAAATAATAACCATTATCTGTTCCGGTTTCGAAAGTAGGACATTGCACATCGCCAACGATTGAAGCAAAGCCACCTGTATGCATAGACTTATTGTAACCAAAAACAGGCCCAACAAGGATAGGAGATTTTTTACCACTTGGCTTACGAGGGTCAGCTGCTTGTGAAAAAACATCCGTTGAAAAGAAAAAAGTGAGGGCCGCTAGGGCAATAAACAGTCGCTGAAGATGCATGAGGTTCACCTTTTCACCAAATAATAAATATAAATCACTTCGTTTCGAAAGTTATGAGGCTATTTTGATTTAATAAAATACATTAAATCTTGCTAAATATCTAAACAATGAACTATTTTTTATCTTTAAGATGTTCCGAAATTTTGACATCAAAAGATAAAGCCCGTATAAATCAAAACAGCTTTAGCTCAAATTTAATAGAAGTTTTACCATTAGACAAGAATAAAATGCATATAGGGAAAACTTTTCTTTCCACATATCAAATATGATTGTAATGAAATCAATCAAAATTAATTAAAGACTGTGTGAAAGATCTTCCAAGTGCTTGGAATATAAGAACATAGCTTCCGGGCAACAAGGATGATTTATCAATTTGTACTTGATGTAATCCTTTGCTTCCTTTTGCAGAATAATGCATTTTTTCATTACCTAATATGTCTAATAATTGAATGGAATATTCACATTCTTTGGATAATAGGAAAGAAACAGTAGAATTATATTCTAATGGATGTGGCCCAACACCTAATAATCCAAAACCTGCATTTGCTGCTCCTATTATTCTCATGTCATTTGCACATACTTTTTTCATCATTATTGGATAAGCATTAGAATCTACAGTAAAACAGTCATTACTTGGATTGATTAAACGAATTGTTATCATTCCTACACTGTCTGTTAAATATGTATCAAATTCTAATTCGGTATGCCAAGTGCCGCTTCCATCTAAAATTAATTCTGTACCTGATTCTATTAATAATGTTGATTGACTTACAGGGATAATATCAGCAGGTAATTTTATTTCTCCTGAAATTCCATTGAATGATAAGATTGAATACTTATTAATACATGTTAATGCTTTCGCTGGATATTCAAGGAGTAATTTTGGCTTAAATTGTACAGATGAAGTTACTGGTGCATCATAAGAACCAGTGATGCTAATGTTCATCTGCTCGCCAGGATAATACGATATTGGTTGATTTGACTTATTAGTAAATGAAATCTTATTTTCTATAGAAAGTAAAGAAACATTTGTTTTAAGCTGAATAGAATCATTAACAATAGCTGTAAACTGAATGATATCACTTCCAATTTTAGTAAAAGTAACATTGAAAAAATAAGTCAAAGATCCATTATTGGCTGGAATAGTTAATGGAAATTGCTGATTAACCCTTTTAATTACCGAAATACTATCTTTTAATGATTGAAATTCTATACTTTTTACATACACATCACGATTGCCTTTATTCATGATGGTTATGCCAATAACTCTTTCTGTGCACACTCTTGTTCTTACTGAACCAGTATTTGATATATCTACCTTTATGGTGTCTATTGAAACAGCATTACCCCAAATCTCTGCTATACTAATTGTTTTCTTATAGGCTGGCAGGGCATCAGAATAAATTGCTACTTTGATGCTATGTTTACCAATTCTTTTGGGATTAAATGATATGGGAATAGAATGAGCGGTCCCATAATTAATAATCTGATTTTTTAAATATGTTGGGTCGATACTAAAAGAAGAAATATCTCCACTTACTATTATTATTGAATCGATAGAAAGTGATTCATTACCATATGTTTTAAACAAAACACAATTAGAATCTTTTGTTTGACCTTCTACTATTGTGCCTAGATATGTATCATTTGCACGTATAAAAGGTTGTGTACCTATTCCATGTAATTCAATCGTTTGTTTCCCTGTAACAAATCCATTAGTAAAATGTATAGCTCCAAAGCCCGAATAAGCAATAGTATCTAGCGGAGTAAATGTTATAGAAATTAATATTGAGTCATTTGGATTTACATTAATAGATGGTGCATTATTCGGTAATTCAACGTGAAAAATACTTTGATTAAATGCTGAGCTGTCTATAGATATAATTGCTTTGTCTGATCCTGTATTGAATATAGATACAATAGTATTATGAACTGTTTGTGTCCTTTTCTTTTTCCAATCGTACATTATCCCTGTTATACGTGGAGATATTCCTTTACCAATCAAAAATGCTTGATTATCAATATTCTGAGTATTTATTACGGTAACACTTTCCTGATAGTTAACTGTATCTGAAGGATAAAAATGACATGGTAATATCAGTGAATCATTTGGAGGAAGAGAATAAGGAAACACATTAGATGTATCTATTACAAATGTACCACTATGATTTTGCGTATAATTCAATTGTAAGAGTTGTACAGATTTTTTGCCTGTATTGATAATCGTAATATTACCTTTTCTATTACTATCTTTAACACTTACTTTTCCAAAATCATGCCCTTTAATCAAGAGAGATTGTTTATAAATCGACCCCTTAATTGGAATAGTAATCATAGTTTTACATTGTGTCTCTAGATAGAGAAAGGCTGATAAATCAGATATATCAGGATTTGCTTTGAAACATATAGTAATAGTCCTGGTATTTCCTGGGGCAATACATTCATCAAAGAGAGGTAATCCTTTTTCTGCAAATGATAATCTATTGTCTCCCATCATTGAAGCTTGAAGAAAACATACAGTATCTAATCCAAAATTTTTAATTGTATAATCAATACAAATAGAATCGCCACTTGCTATCTCTTTGAATTGAATTGTATCAGACATAATAAGAGATAAGGCAGAATATGTATGAATATATATTGCTTTATTTCCAGCATTATCTATAGCTTCTAAAGTAATTTTTGCATTTCTTTTGGCATCAATTGGGTTCGCTGTAAAACTACCTGAAATAGAATTGTCAAAAATTCGAGAAATATTCCAATTATAATTATATGTGCTATCTTCAATGATATTGATATCATATAATCCAGAATAATCGTTAAGTAATACTTCTTCTATTTCACCTTGTAATTTGCCACATTCTTCTTTAATCTGAATTCGTGGAGATAATGTGTCAATCCCTTTTGACAATGCAAATCCCAAAGGATAGCCATAGGCATCATCAGAACCCAGACCATAAAGAGAACAAGCAAAATTCCCTTCAGTAGAAGATAGTTTGTGAGTTCCTGGTGAAACAGGTAAAGCTACATAAAATAGGGTAGTACCAGAAATTCTTTGTTGTTTTAATTCAGTAGTGATAGAGCTAATATAATTATTGTCTAACATGATATAATCAACAGCATCTTCGCTACAAATTACATTGATAAAATGCCTATTAAATTGATTCGGATTTGTAGGAGGATTATACATCACATGGAAAAGTGCCTCTTTGACAAATGATTCTACCGAAGGCAAGATGATCATGCATGGGTCATATGTTTGGGAATTTGGGTCGGACGAATAGCTTGTACTCATATATTGAGCCACGCTGATTGGTTTATCAGCTTGGATTAATAAAGGTTCTCTGATAAAATTGAGTGTAGTAAAATCTCCAGGATTATTTAATGTAAAGGAATTAGTACCACCAGAGCCTTTTGCTTGAACAGTGGTATTAGATTGTAGGCACATGATTCTGAAAAAGTCTCCATTACTACCATTCTTAAATGGTATCGTAGGGTATTGTTTACCCCATATTGATGTAGGTTGGAGCATTTCTATTAAATGATTTTTGCTATCAAAATCATTTAATCCTATCGGAATTGCTGTTCTTACATGTCCGCCAAAAACGCCTATTGGCTTATCCGAACGAATAATTGTACCACTTAAATCTCCTTGTCCTTTAGGAAGTGTATCAGATTTAACTAAGTAGCAATCTCCTTTATTAAGAAGAATATACGTAGAGATGTCTTTTCCTATCCCATTCCAAGTAGCTGATTTTGGCGCAAATTCTATTGTTGTTTGATCTTCAGATGCTATAATCATGAATTCACTTGTTCTGGGAACTTTAGCATCAATAGGATGAGGGGTCATATAGATATCATTCGGCCAAGAATGCACTATATATTCAAGGCCCCATTTATGAACAGGTATAGCTGAATATCCATCAGTTGTTAAAGATTGACTACTTAATCCACTTACTGTGATTGGCTCATCAGAAATTATCTCAACTGCCTGCCTTAATGCAATTTCAGATCTAACCATTTCTATTGATGGAAAATACAATGGAAATTGTATAACTGAATCTGCAGGAATATTGATTGTTGTTCTGGCAGTGCCATAAGGAGAAGCTATAGATACGGTAGCATTTTTATGTGAAGAAATAAATAAGTTAAGTGCTACGCCACCAGGAGCTAAATAGATTTCATTTTGCATAAAACCCAATAAAAAATACCTTCCTCCTAAACCAGATTGTTTAGATTGTATTTCATTATATCTATCATTACTTTGTGCACTAAACACATTGCTTAGAAATAGAAATATGAAGTAGCAAAAGATAGATATAGTGGTCTTCAATGAAATTATTGTATAAGTTATTAGACAGTAAGTAATTTTGCGATGAGCCTTGTTAAATACGATAATTTTTATGAATTAACCAATCAAAATATACCTTATAATAGGTTGACTACAACAAAAACACTAAGACCTCGTTCATGCATTGCAAAAGAGCTTAATCTATTATAACCGCTTCTAAATATTTATTATGGACTTCAAAGATTATTATTCAATCCTAGGATTGCAAAAAACTGCTAGCCAGGATGAAATTAAAAAAGCATATAGAAAGCTTGCTCAGCAGTATCACCCAGATAAAAATCCAGGAGATGCATCTGCAGAAGCAAAGTTTAAAGAAATTAATGAAGCTAATCAAGTATTGAGTGATCCTCAAAATAGGGCAAAGTATGATAAACTAGGTTCTAGTTGGAATAATTATAGGCAAAATCCTGGTACAAATCCTCAAGATTTTAATTGGCAGGCTTGGCAACAACAATCAAGACAAGGCAATGGCGCTCAACAAGATTTTTCATCTATGTTTGGTGGCTCTCAAGGCGGATTCTCTGATTTTTTTGAATCTATTTTTAATGCCAATTCTACGCAGAAAAAAACTACTGGCACTGTACCAAAAGCACGCAAAAATTTTACAACTGCAGAAATATCAATTACTTTAGAACAAGCCTATAAAGGATGCTCCTTGAATGTAAATACTCAAGGAATAAATAGAGAAGTTAAATTAAAGCCAGGTATTAAGCATGGACAAAAACTTAATATTCCATCAAAACAAGGACCTGATCTGCATGTTACAGTTTCTATAAAACCAGATGAACGATTTACTATCAATGATACTAATCTAGAGGCAAATATTTCTGTAGATTTATACATAGCAATGCTTGGTGGGGAAGTGAATGTGCAAACGTTAAAAGGAACAGTTTCAGTAAAAATACCGCCAGAGTCTCAGCAAGGAAGTAAATTGCGCCTAAAAAATCTGGGAATGCCCGTTCATGGTTCAGAAAATTCTTTTGGTGATTTGATTTTATCATTACAAATCGTACTTCCACAACATTTATCTGAACAAGAAAAAGATTTATTTCGCTCATTAGCCGAATACAGAAAATAATATGAATATTCTTATTACAAATGATGATGGTATTGACTCTCCAGGTATTGCTGCACTTGCACATGCATTAAAAAGAATTGGTAATGTGATTGTAATTGCCCCCGATAGACAGCAAAGTGCTGTTGGGCATGCCTTAACTGTAAGTGCACCTTTAAGGGCTGTTCCATTCCACAGAGATGGTGATATGTTTGGTTATGCAGTTAATGGAACACCTGCTGATTGCGTTAAATTAGGTGTTTCAACTTTACTTGATTATACTCCAGATATTGTTGTTTCTGGAATTAATCATGGCTCTAATACTTCTGTTAATGTAATGTATTCAGGTACAGTTTCTGCAGCAACCGAAGCAATGATGATTGGCATTCCATCTATGGCCGTATCCTTAACTTCATTTGATTTAGCTTCAGATATGAGCGTAGCTGCAGATTATGCTGCTTTAATAGCAGGAAAGCTTTTACACATGAATGTACCAAAAGATACTGTCCTAAATGTAAATATTCCAACTTTGTCTGCAGAAGAAATAAAAGGTATAAAAATTACTAGATTAAGTAATTCTTATTGGAATGATAGTTATGATACAAGAAAAGACCCAATGGGAAGAGAATATTATTGGATTGTAGGTACTTTTATTGCCCCTGAAGCAGATGATATCGAAACCGATGATGGTGCAGTTAGAAATGGATATGTATCAATTACCCCGATACATTATGATTTAACCAATAGAAAATATCTGCAAGAAATGAAACATCTGTTTGGATAAAAGGCAAGTATTACCTGCCTTTTATCCAATTTCAGATTATGAATTTATTCTGGTTTAAACTCTGAATCGTTGATTTCAGTATTTATTTGATATGAAAAATCTTCCATTGTTATAACAACAGGTCCTTGTTCAATAACTACTTTTGTAGGCATTTTAATCCCACCAAAATCTTGATATCCAGAATAATACTGATTAACCTCTACTTTACCTTGTGGGCCAGCATCTTTAGTTCCAGAGATACTCTTTATCAAAAAAGTATTTGCATCAAAATACATGGTTTCCTTTTCGCCAGATGGATCGGTTGATTCTGCTATAATAGAATTACCTTCTTGTCCTTTAAGCTCAATCTTATAGCCTAATTCAAGTAATCTAGCAGTTTTCATTATATGTGCATCTAGAATACGGCCTTGCTTCTTATCATCAGTAATTTCTTTGGATTGTCCATTCATTACAATCCATGCAGAAGTTCCATCTGTAATCATCGTTTGCTTAAACATTTGCATATCAACTGTAGAAATTTCTTTGCCTGGAGCCTTTTGTTTTCTTGTCATTGTTCCAGACATTTGTTGTCCACCCATATCAAATGCAGCTTTAGCACTAGCTATAACAGAAGTAATTGTGCTAATCTTATCTATTCCACCCAGAGCCTTCTTGTGATTTTCCATTAATTGTTCTGCAGTTAATGAAACTTTTTTTGTTTCCTCTTTTTTAAGCTCTAGATCTGAAGTGTATTCATAAACAGTTCCAAATTGACGAAGCTTTTCGAGGATATCAGGGCTTCCTACAACTATTACAGATGTTTTACTAATATGCTTTGCAACAGCATTCATCACTTGATTTGCATTTATTGCAGAGAATCTTTCGGGGAATTCTTTTACTTTACTAATTGGTTGATTATTATAATCAGTAATCAATAATAGATTGGCTAAATAATCTGAATTTTCAAAGTTCATTTTATGTTGGCCGACAACATATCTTTTTATTAATTCAATTTCTTCTAGTTTACTTGGTTCTGTTGCTAATTTGCGCATTTCATTTTGCATTACGGTAATTGCAGAATCAGTTACCGGATTACGAACATCAGCACCGCATGTAAATCGATTTGCTTCTTTTGCAGAACTTATCATTGCATATGGTGTATATGTATATGAATAAGTTTCTCTCAGTGTTTTAAAAAGCCTGCCTGCAAATCCAGCACCCATAATATTTGATGCTAAACGTAATGGTTCATAATCTGGATGGCTTTGTGCTACAGCTGCAGAAGTTAAAGCGGTTGCAGATTGTACTGATCCTGGCCTTGCAATAAAATACACTCCTTGAGGCATTGGTTTAGCTTTTGGAATTTCTATTGCATTTACATCGCCGGATTTCCAATCTGATAATACTTTTTCTAACATTGACTTGATTTCAGAAGGTTTTACATCACCAACTACTGCCATTGTTGCATTGTTTGGACGGAAATACAGAGAATAGAATTCTTTTATTGCATCAAGATTGATGGATTTATATGTTGCTTCTGTTTTGTATCGAGCACTTGGATGATCTTGTCCATAACTTACTTTTCTTGCCAAGGCTTGAAGTAATGTAGCTGGACGAGCTTTTTCTAATTTAACTTCTGATAATTTTTGTGTTTTTACTTTTTCAAATTCATCTTGAGGAAAAAGTGGGTTTTTGATAATATCTGAATAAATGCCTAATACAGTTGGCAAATGTTTTATGATACATTCGGCATTGATATACGTTAAATCTCCCATACTAGAGGCAGTGATGCTTGCACCAATTCCGTCAAGATCTTGAGCAATAGTTAAGGCATCTCTTTTTCCAGCTCCTTTAGTAAACATATCTGCAGTTAGTGATGCTGTTCCAGCAATTTTTTCGGAGATTTCTCCACCTTTTATTTGAAGGCGCATTGTAACTGTTGGTTGTTCATGATCTTCGATAACATATACTTTTAAACCATTTGATAAATAGATTTCAGAATATGTAGGAAACACAAATGCTTTTGCTGGTAATGGATCGGGTTTAGACCCAAGTTGTATTCCTTGAGCATATATATTCATGCTTGCAAAGAATAATGTACATATAATTGAAAGGGTTTTCATAGTTACTATTGAATTGTTCTAAAATGTAGTGATTACTTAGTTTGCTTTGGCATATATGTTAAAATTGCTCTTTGATTCTGATTAAGATACTTTTGAGCTACTCGCTTTAGATCATCTTTGGTAATTGACATAAAATCTTTGATCTCGGTGTTTATCATACTTGCTTTACCAAAATATGTATGATACTTGGCTAATGATCTAGCTTTCTCTAGGGCATTTTTCTTACCTTCGATAAATCGTACCTCGGCAATATTTTTTGCTTTGATAAATTCAGCATCAGTAACACCGTCTTTTATCACTTTTTCCACTTCTTCATCTACAGCTTTCTTAACATCATCTACTGATTTACCAGGAGCAACGATACCAACTAAATAGATCATTCCTGCATTCTGAAGGCTTTGAAATCCACCACTTGCCTGAACTGCTATTTGATCTTTATCTACTAGCCTTTGATATAATCGTGAACTTTCGCCAGCATTTACAATATCCATCAACATCGATAAAGCATAAGCATCTTTTTCACCAATTTTAGGGCCTCTATAGCCAATAAAAATACCCGGTAATTGAGCTTTATTATCTTCAACTGTTTCTGTATACAAGTTTGCCGGTGAATCTTTTAAAGCTACATTAGAACGTACTGGTTGATTTCCCTTAGGAAGTTTACCAAAATATTCTTGAACAAATCCTTTTACTTGTTTAGCTTCGATATCACCCGAAATAACCAAGGTTGCATTATTTGGCTGATAAAAATTATTATAGAATTGTTTGAATTCATCGATTGTAGCAATATCAATATGTTGAGCCGAGCCAATTGGCGTCCAACTATACATTCCGCTTGAAAACAAGTTTTTAAACATGAGTTCAAACCAATTTCCATAAGGGCTATTATCATATCTTCCTTTTCTTTCTTCTTTTACAACTCCTCTTTGTGTCTCAACTCCTATCGTATCAACATGAAGAGTTCTCATTCTAGATGCTTCAATCCATAGTGGTAATCGAATCTCATTAGATGGAACTTCAAAATGATAGACTGTTTCATCGAATGAGGTATAAGCATTAAGCTCTCCACCTGCGCTTTGAATATATTTATCCAAAGAGGCTCTTTGATAAGAATCTGTTGCTTCAAACATTAAATGTTCAAAAAAGTGAGCAAATCCAGTTCTGGCTGGATCTTCGTCGCGGGCTCCAACTCTGTAATGTACCACAACTGCTACATTAGGGGCAGATTGATCTTTGTGTAAGATTACATGTAAACCATTTGGTAAATCATATTCTTCAAACTTGATGGGATTTATCTGAGCTTTAGCATTAAATCCGCTTAAAAGCATTATTGAAATACATAATGCTGATTGTAGAAAAGCAATTGCTTTTATCATACTTTTTATAAAATTGTGAAAAAAATTACATTCAATTAGACATCTTGCCATAGCCTTTGTATTTATCATACTTTGCGCTATAGATTACTATATTCATAGAACTATCTCTTAGGGTGCCACCAGATGGAGATAGATAAAAGTCTTCCATATGTTCAGTTTTATGTTTTGATGGAATGCCAGGAGCTTCGATATAAAATCGTACTTTGTGATAACCAAGTTCTAATAAAGAATCAGCAACTTGCTGCATCAAATGATCATGAGAAAAAATAAATATATCGTCATCCATAATGTATCTTCTTTGTATGAAAATCAAGTTGATAGGTATCATTATATGCTATGTTCTTACAAGTAGTTTGATATACTTAATAAAAAAGCAAGTCACATATTGCATGTGAACTTGCTTTAACATATTTCAAAAACATTTTTTATTTGTACTGGCGCAAGAATTCTAATCTATCTTGAAGTTGAGCAATTGGAATGAGTAACTTATCTTTTCCTAAAATAGCTTCTTCTTGACTTGTAAAAACTAATTCATAATCTTTACTCATAATGATTGCTTCTTCCGGACACACTTCCTCGCAAAAGCCACAATAGATACATCGCAACATATTGATTTCAAACTTTGCCGGATAACGTTCTTTAACTTTATCTGTTTCTGCAGCTTGAACTTCAATAGCAAGGGCTGGGCAAACCCTAGAACATAAGCCACAAGCCACACAACGTTCTCCATCTTCTTCTAATACCAAAACTGGGCGTCCACGATAAGAACCTGTTGGTATCCAACGCTCTTCTGGGTATTGTCTGGTAAATGTTGGTTCAAACATCTGTTTGAATGTTAAAGAAAGGCCTCTTGCTATTTCAGGAAGATATATTTTTTCCCAGAATGACATTCTTTCTAATTCGGTGTTCTTCTTTATGTTCATGTATTATTCTCTAAAAATCTGCTTTTTATACTCTGTTAATTACAATATGCCAAAATATTGAAGAATCGTCATTACGATTCCTGTTAAAAGAATATTCGCTAATGCAAGAGGAAGCATTACTTTCCATCCTAAATCCATTAATTGGTCATAGCGGAAACGTGGTAATGACCAGCGTACCCAAATAAAGAAAAAGAGTAATGGAATTAATTTACCAAAAAATACTCCAAACTGAATGAGTGCTAATAATGGATTCCCTTGTGATATTCCAACCTTAGCTAAATTTTCATATAAGAATGGAATATCCCAACCTCCTAGATAAATCACAGTTACCATGCATGATGCTGTAAGCATATTGATATATTCTGCTAAATAGAATAATCCAAATTTCATTCCACTGTATTCTGTATGATATCCACCAACTAATTCTGGTTCGGCTTCAGGTAAATCAAATGGGGCTCTATTAGTTTCTGCAAATGCAGCAACTAAAAAGATAATAAAACCTATAGGTTGGAAAAATAAATTCCATTTTCCACCACTTTGAGACTTAACAATTTCTAATAAATCTAAAGACCCAGAAATCATTAATGCACCAATTAAAGCAAGGCCCATTGATAATTCATATGAAATCATTTGGGCAGCAGATCTTAATCCACCTAATAATGAATATTTATTATTAGAAGACCAACCAGCTAATGTTATTCCATATACTCCAATAGAAGACATAGCCAATAAATAGAGAAGTCCAATACTAATGCCAGGAGCAACTGCCATAAGATTAACTCCACCTACATAATATTCTCCAAATGGTATCACTGCATAAGTAGCCATAGAAATACCAATTGAAATTACCGGAGCAATCATATGATATTTTTTGTCTACTAATGCCGGAACAATATCCTCTTTCGTATACAGTTTAAAAACATCAGCAAATGATTGTAATAATCCTAGTGGTCCAACTCTGTTCGGGCCAACTCTGCTTTGCATCCAAGCTGAAATCTTACGTTCAAAATACACCAAATAAGCAGCAATTATTAACAGTACATTAACTACTAAAAATAATTTTACTCCCAATATTAGGGCGCCGTCAGGAATCGCATCCATCTATTACCTGTATTCAAATAGCTGTTAAATAATTATATCTGTGGTTTTAAAAGATGTGACTCATATACCACTTTTTTGGATTCAGGTTTATTTGCATTACCTAATAACAATCCTTGATATTCTTCTAGTAATACATAGGACATACCATGAAACAATGTATATGTAGATACAACTGATTCAAATACATCTTCTGCGGAAGTATAATGCCAATGTTGTCCATATTGTAATGCTATTGCTGATAATATGCTCCAAACTGGGCGTGAATTCCTTTTTTCACCTTGAGACCAACGGTCATTATATGCACCTAATTTGTCCCATCGGCTCATCTTTAAGCCCATGAATCGTTCATTCTCTTTGGTAGCAATTGCAGGTTCTATTAATTGAACTCGATGTGCTTCATTAGTAAATGTACCATATACCTCTGCATATGTGGAAGATGGTAACACGATAGATGCAATCTTATTCGTTTCATTATCATTAGATGCTAGAGAAATTATATGCTCAACATTACCTAAAACATTAGAAAATGCAGGATGAGAAGCAATATTTTCACCAATTGTAACAATCACTTTAATAGAATGTTTAGCTATTTTCTGGGCAATGATTTCAGCCTGTGATTCATGTTGATTGGTAAATAATCCAAGTGCAATAGCTCCATGATGATTTGGAGTTCTATCTGTCATCTTTAACATTTCATCAGAAAAAGCTGGGTCACGATGTTCTAAGAAATCTATATGTGTCGTCTTTACTATTTCTTTAGCAAATCGAATAGTTGCATATATATCTTCATTTGTTCCATAAGCCGAACCAATGATCATAATCTGAGAAGAATGATATGCTTGTAATACTTCATGTACTGCTATAAGTGCAGATTCCCAATCAGTATGTTTGCCCTTGATATGTGGCTCTGCAATTCTATTGTCATTCACATAAGAATATTGTTCAAGTCTTCCAGCATCACACATCCAATATTCATTTACATGCATATTTGTGCGTGGCTCTATTCTTAAAATCTCATTATTACGAACACCAAGTTTAATATTGCATCCACGTGAGCAACCCGGGCAAATAGAATTTGTGAAACTCATTTCCCAAACTCTGGCATTAAATCGGAAATCCATACTGGTAAGAGCGCCAACAGGGCATATATCAATTACATTCATGGAATATGGACTGTCAAACTCCATCCCAGGAAATGTTTGAATTGTTACATGGTCTCCACGTTGCACAAAAGTTAATGCTGGTTGCTTTGCAATTTCATCTGCAAAACGTATACATCTTGAACAAGATATACAACGCTCGGCATCAAATAATACACGCGGCCCAAGCTTTACTCTTTTGTCTTTGTGGTTTTTTTGTTCGATAAATCTACTTTTGCCATTAGAATGATTGAAAGCATATTCCTGTAATTTACATTGGCCAGCTTCATCACAAATCGGGCAATCCAAAGGATGATTTATAAGCAAAAATTCCATAATAGCATGCTGTGCATGTTCAGTTCTTTGTCCTTGTGTGTCTATAATCATACCATCGGCTACAGGAGTTGCGCAACCTATAGACAATTTAGGACCCCACATCACAATAACATTGCCTGATTCATCAAATTCAGGAGCACCATCTGCTCCTTTTTTGGGGAATCCAACATTAACCAAACACATACGGCAATTACCAGATACGCTTAAACCTGGATGCCAACAAAAATGTGGAAGTGTCTTTTCAATTTGCATTGCAGCTTCAATGATAGTAGAACCTGCTGCAGCTTCAACTCTTTGTCCGTCAATTATTATCTGAGGCATAGAAATATGCTCCGGTGAACATTTTCATCTTGAAAAGGATTCGATTTCAATAACTTATTGAAAAAGGTGGAGATAGCAATTATACTCATCAGAAATCATCTAAATTTCTATTACTTAGCTTCACGGATACGCAAAATACAAACTTTTGAGAATGTGATAAAAGGGAATTATTGAGAAGTGTCAATTCTTTTTTAAAATCTATACAGTTTACCGATAGAATTATTGACAAGATATCTGTTTTTTACATCAAAATCTGTTGTCATATGTTTGTCGTGTACTCATTGTGCTCAGTATCTGTTTTCTTCATCCAACACAATTTCCAATCATAATTACTTCATTATTCAAATAATTCGCTTTTTTTTCGTTGATTTGTGAAAGAATAAGTCTTAAAGTAGACTATATATTGATTATAATCACAGTCAATACACTTTTATAAGTACTATATAAATCAATTGGATGCATATGTCTCGCTATCATTCTTATAAGACAATCGAGCAGTTATCAGACTTAATTGGGCAAGAAGTTACCTTAAATGGTTGGGTTTCTGATAAAACTGATAAAGGCAAATTATGTTTCATCAAATTGCGTGATGGATCTGGCATTGTTCAATGTGTTGCGTTTAAGCCTTCTATTGGTGATGAATTATTTGAAAAAGCACATTCTTTAACCCAAGAAAGCTCTGTTTCTATCACGGGTACTGTTCGCTCGGAAAGCCGCGCTCCAAGTGGTGTTGAATTAGATATTACGAATATCAAAATCTGGCAAATATCAAAAGATTATCCTATTTCACCTAAAGAACATGGCACTGAATTCCTTATGGAGCATCGTCATCTTTGGCTGCGTAGCACTAGGCAACATGCAATTATGCGGATTAGATCTTCTGTTGTTAAAGCAATTAGAGATTTTTTTGATGGTAATGGGTTTAGATTGATGGATTCTCCTATTTTAACTCCAAGTGCATGCGAGGGTACATCTACATTATTCGAGACTGAATATTTTGATTTGGGTACAGCTTATTTATCGCAATCTGGTCAGCTTTATGCAGAAGCAAGTGCGATGGCATTAGGCAAGGTATATACATTTGGCCCAACATTCCGAGCTGAAAAATCCAAAACAAGAAGACATCTAACAGAATTTTGGATGGTTGAACCCGAAATGGCCTATTTCGACTTAAATGATGATATGGATTTAGCCGAAGATATGGTTGAATATATCGTTCAATATGTACTAAAAACATGCCCTAAAGAATTAGCAGCAATGGGCAGAGATATATCTAAACTTGAAGCTGTGCGACGCCCTTTTTATAGAATGAGCTATACTGAAGCTGTAGATTGGCTAAATAAAAACAATGTAAAATTGAATAAAAAACAAGCTGATGGTTCTGAAATACAGATAGATTTCCCTTGGGGTGAGGATTTTGGTGCTCCTCAAGAAGAAGCCATTATGCAGCAATTTGATAAACCTTGTATTATCCATCGATATCCTTCAGAAGTAAAAGCTTTTTACATGAAAAGAGATCCTGATAATCAAAAGGTTGCTTTAGCTATGGATATGTTGGCTCCAGAAGGTGCAGGAGAAATTATTGGTGGTAGCCAAAGAGAAGATAATTATGAAGAATTATTAGCCAGAATACAACATGAAAATCTTCCTGTAGATGCATTTCAATGGTTTTTGGATTTAAGAAAATATGGATCTGTACCACATTCAGGTTTTGGCCTAGGTGTAGAAAGAACAGTAAAATGGATATCTGGTGCCGAGCATATTCGAGAAGTAATACCATTCCCAAGAATGATTTATAGAATTGTTCCTTAATAAACTACTTTATAAGGCCGGTTTTACCGGCCTTATTTGTACCTAATACTTTATGAAATTATATAATACCTTATCTAAAACTGTAGAGCAGTTTACTCCCTTAAATCCTTCAGAAGTTCGCATATATTCATGTGGCCCAACTGTTTACAATTATGCTCATATAGGCAATCATAGGGCTTTTTTATTTGCAGATTTCCTACAAAGGGCAATGAGAATTATAGGTGGTTACTCTGTAAAATGGGTGATGAATATTACTGATATTGATGATAAAACTATACGCGATAGCGCATTAAATAGTCCAGAATGGAAAGCAGAATTTGGCAAGCAAACAAGTGATCCAAAAGAAAATTTAAAAAAATTAACTTCTTTTTATGCTCAAGAATTTTTACAAGATATTTCTGTTTTAGGTATTAAAAAAGAACACTTTTTTGCTATGCCTTATGCAACTAATTATATTCCTCAAATGCTTGATTTAATTGAGAATATATATAAGAATGGATATGGATATATTTCTAATGGAAGCATTTATTTTAATGTTGGGCTTTGGGTATCGAAAGAAAAATATGGAAAACTATTTGCCATTGATTTTGACAATATTATTAGTGGTTCTAGAATAGATAGTGATGAGTATGCCAAAGAGCAGGCAAGTGATTTTGTACTATGGAAAGCCAAAAAAGATGATGAACCTTTTTGGGATTTTACTTTAGATAATCAATATCTTCCTGGTAGGCCTGGTTGGCATATAGAATGCTCGGCTATGGGAAATCATATTTTGGGTTTACCTTTTGATATTCATACTGGTGCAGTAGATTTACGATTTCCTCATCATGAAGATGAAATTGCACAAAGTAAAGCTGGATATGGCGTAGATACATCTACATTCTTTTGCCATAATGAATTTTTAGAAGTAGAAGGCAAGAAAATGAGTAAGTCTTTGGGTAACTTTTATACTCTTAAAGACTTGCTTGACAAAGGATTAGATCCATTGGATATACGATTTTCTTTGTTGAGTACTCATTATGCGTCTGTTCATAATTTTACTTTTTTTGGTATTGAGTCTGCAAAAAAAGCACGATTGAGAATTCAAGAATATATCCATGAATGCTTTGAATTATCTGGCAATGATTCTGATGAAATAGCTATTATTGATACATTTGAATCCGACTTAAAAGACTCTATTGCCGATGACTTACACACTCCAAAAGCAATTGAAATTGTATTCACTTTTATGAAATCTTATCCTGCTCATACATTAAGTAATATTCAAAAAAATAATGTACTTGCAATTTTTGATATGCTGAATCAATTATTTGATGTATGGAAAATATCACCCAAAGAAAAAGTTCAATTACTAATTCCTGATCATATTCTTGAAATAGGAAGACAACGCTGGGAAGCGAAAAAAAATCGTGAATTTCAAAAAGCAGATGAATTAAGAGATGTACTTTTGCAGAATGGATTTACAAGCAAAGATTCTAAAGATGGTTTCGAATTATTGCCTTTATGATTGAATACGTACAGTGATATGAATACTAATAATGAAATGCTAATACATACTCCATACACTGTTGGAATTATAGGCTTTGGAAAGCTTGGGAGTGTTTTGGCACATTATTTTAGTAGTGTATCTGAGCTTGCTTGGATTGTTGTAAAAAATAATGCATCAAAAAATACAAGTAATCTGCCCGCTACTATTTTGGATTCAATTCAACAGATACATGATATTCCACATATCATCATACTTGCAGTTCCAGATGATGAGATTGAAACTTGTAGTCTACAGCTTTCTAAGCAACTAAAGCAGAATGCAGAAACATTGATTATACATTGCTCTGGTGCTTTAGGCAAAGACGTATTACAATCGTGTAAAAACAAAGGTGCTCGCATTGCTGCTATTCATCCATTCCAAACATTTTTAGGCCCTGTTAAACTACAGGGAATTCCTTGGTCCATAGATGCAGATGAAGAAATTCACTTTTTATGTAAAAGATTTATTGATAAAGTGAAAGGGATTCCTATAGTATTATCGCAAGAAATGCTTCGTGATAAAACAGTGTATCATATTGCTGCTGTCATTTCATCTAATTTTCTAGTTGTTTTAACTCAATTAGCTTCAGATCTCTGCAAGACAGCTCATTTAGACCCTTCAATACTATTACCACTTATCATGAAAACATCTCTACACAATGCTTTGCATTCTTTAGAAAACAATCAGCCTCCAATTGAAGCCCTAACTGGCCCTATAAAAAGAGGAGATACGCAAACAATTAATAAGCATATATCAGTATTAGAGCATAAGTCTGACATATTGAACATCTATACTGCACTTACTAATTATGCATTATATTCTTTAGAACATCACCAGCAGAGTACAAAAAATCATACAGATTAATTAAAGGTTGGCACGAATTCTGACTACTTAAAACATTACTAAAATCATCATATGAAATAGTAATTTCTCGGTTTTCTAGTTATTAAATAAGAGTTGTATATAATGTATCTATCAAAAAATCTAAGTGCTTGTTTACTTATATGTGTTATGGTGTTTGGTATTGCCGAAGCTAAAAAAAAGAAAAAACAATCTATAAAACAAAAGACTGAAGCAAAAAGCAATGTAATATTTGGAATGCAACAAGATTTCTCGATTGCATTCCCAGGTAGTCTTCCTAAGCCCAAAGTTGATAGTACTGGTATCATGACAAAGTTTGGAGGGACTCAATTCTATTCATATTCAGCAAATAGTAATAAGGGTTCTGCAATGATTGGACATTTTGATATTTCTTATGATAATATTCGAGCTTCAAGTGTTGAATTGGCAAATAATCCCTCTGCATTTCTAGATACATTGCAAAGTCAACTTGTAAAGAATATGGAAGGAACAATTCAAAGAAAAATTAAAGTATTAAAAGAAGGATTATATCATAATAGAACAATGTACTTTACTGCAAAAGCTACAAAAGATACCATGATATATATACGTTGTGACCATGTTTATGATCCACCAAGAATTTATCAAATTCTATACACAACAACTTCAAAAGGTAAAACTGAACTTCCATTTGTGAATAAATTTTTTCAGTCTTTTACAATTTTGAAAAAGCAATAAAATTATATGGAATCTGATGCAATTATATATGTAGCAGGGCATACTGGCTTGGTAGGAAGTGCTATCTTGAAATCCCTGCAAAAACAGGGATTTTCTCATATTATCACAAAATCAAGTTCAGAACTAGATTTAAGAAATCAGCAAGAAGTCACAAATTTTTTTCATGATACAAAGCCAGAATATGTGTTTTTAGCTGCTGCTAAAGTTGGTGGTATATATGCAAATGCACACTATCCTGCAGACTTCATATCTGACAATTTAGCAATTGCATTGAATATTATTAATGCATCTTATACATATAAAGTTAAAAAGCTTGTCAATCTTGGCTCATCTTGTATCTATCCTAAATATTGTCCTCAACCGATAAAAGAAGAGTATTTGTTAACAGGAGCATTAGAGCCAACCAATGAACCTTATGCTCTTGCTAAAATTGCCGCAATTTCATTGTGCACATCTTTTCATAAACAATATCATTGCAATTTCATCTCTTTAATGCCTACTAATTTATATGGTAATCAAGATTCATTTGGTTTCCATAATTCACATGTTTTACCAGCTTTGATTAGAAAATTTATATTAGCAAAAATGTTGCAAGACAATGATTATGCGTCAGTTAAAAAGGATTTATTATTAAGCAATGATATCCCACATGATATGAATCATGATGAAATAGATATCTTTTTAACGAATCTGGGAATTCAAAAAAACAGTATTAGTTTATGGGGAAGTGGTAATGCATGTAGAGAATTTTTACATGCAGATGATTGTGCCGATGCAGCAGTGTATTTTATGAACAATATAGATGCTGAACAAGCTGGTATCTGTATAAATATTGGTACGGGTATAGATTGTTCGATTAAAGACTTAGCTGAATTAATTGCTAAAAAAATAGATTATAAAGGGCATATACTGTTTGATAAGAATAAACCAGATGGTACACCCAAAAAATTGTTAAGTGTCCACAAAGCAATATCCCTTGGGTGGCAATCAGCCATTTCATTAGAAAAAGGAATAGAATCAGTGATTATGCATTATCAATATAGTGTACATCATCATCTACCACTTAGGTATTAAAGCATGATAGAATTTGTGAAAAAATACCCAATACTATCGATATGCTTGATGTCATGTTTGGTATTAATGCCTTTTTTGGGCTCGGTTAGGCTTTTTGATTGGGACGAAATTAATTTTGCCGAAGCAGCAAGAGAAATGTTCATTACAGGAAATTATCTTCAAGTTCAAATAGATTTTAAACCATTTTGGGAAAAACCTCCGCTTTTTATGTGGATGCAAGCTTTTTCAATGAAACTATTTGGAATTTCTGAATATGCGGCAAGATTTCCTAATGCTATATGTGGTATAATAACCCTTCCTCTTTTGTATTCAATCGGATCTTCTTTAAAAGACAAACAATTCGGATTGCTCTGGCTTTTAACTTTTATTGGTTCATTTTTGCCACATTTTTACTTTAAATCTGGCATTATCGATCCATGGTTTAATCTGTTTATCTTTTTAGGAATAATTCTCCCTTTTCTTCCATTTTTTAAGAAGAATCAAACCTTAGCATATGTTCTAGGTGGTATAAGTATTGGTTGCGCAATACTAACTAAAGGCCCTGTAGCACTTCTCATCTATATTCTTGTATATCTATTTTATATCATACTTCAGAGTTTCAGATCCAAGCAATCAATGGTAATAGTAATATACCCATTATTAACAATTGCTATTTCTCTGCTTGTGGCATCAATGTGGTTTGGTATAGAATTATATCAACATGGAACATGGTTTTTGCAAGAATTTATTCTCTATCAAGTTCGATTATTTAGAACTGGAGATGCCGGACATAGCGGGCCAATCTATTATCATCTTATAATCCTTCTAATTGGTTGTTTTCCAGCATCAATATTTGCATTCAGAAAAATTGTAGAGTCTCGGGTTTCATCTCACATTGAATTATTGATGAAAGTGTTGTTTTGGGTAGTACTTATTCTATTCTCAATAGTTTCTACAAAGATTATTCATTATTCATCTTTATGCTATTTTCCTTTAACATATTTAGCAGCAGAATATATATCTACTTCTTTAAAAACGTCGAATAATTTTTCAATTATTAAAGTATTTTTAGCAATTGGCATTCTGTTTTGGACTATTCTGTTGGCAGCTGTACCTATTTTGGGCATATACAAACACACTATTATTCACTTAATAAAAGATCCTTTTGTTAAAGCAAATTTAGAAGCACAAGTTCAATGGTTTGGCTATGAATTATTGATTCCCTTGATTTTTTTGATTGGTGGATGTATAAGTATCATGATGATGAATAGAGGACATATGCTCATGGGCATTTATACTGTGTTTTTGTCAACAATACCAACTTTATGGCTATTTCTTCCCATCATTGCCCCCAAAATCGAAGCATATACGCAAGGATCTGCAATAGAGTTTTATCAAAGTTTACAAGGTAAAGATATGTATGTATATCCTTATCATTTTAAGAGTTATGCGCATTTGTTTTATAGTAAAAAACAACCATCTGCAAACTATTCTTTGAATCAACATCATAAGAGCATAGATGAACACACACTATATAATGGTTCTATAGACAAAGATGTGTATGTGGTAGCCAAAATAAAGCATCAAAAAGAAATGCAAGAACATCTGTTATTTACCAAGCTTTATTCAAAGAATGGATTCGTTTTTTATAAGAGAATACATCAAATACCATAAATTGTAAAAGATTCATGATGAATTAGAGAAAAGAAGGTAAAAATCAATAAAAAAAATACATGAAATTATCATCATTGTCATATATAAGAACCGCAGTTGTATCACCAATACTTCGCATTGCAGATATTCCTTATAATGTTCAGCAACACAAACAGATTATTCAGGAAGCAATAGAAAAAGGAGTTCAGTTTTTAGTATTTCCAGAATTATCAATAACTGGATATACATGCGGGGATTTATTTTTTCAAAAAAGTCTTTTACAAGCTGCTGAAAAAGCCCTCATAGAATTAGCTTCATGTGTACCAAGCGGATTTTATGTAATTGTGGGTGCACCATTACGATTTAATTCCAAATTATATAATTGTGGAGTAATCTTAGAAGGTGGAACAATCCATTATGCCGTGCCAAAAACATATTTGCCAAATTATGCTGAATTCTATGAAGAAAGATGGTTTGCTTCATCGTTAGAACTTGCATATTCAGATAATGAGATTTCACTTAATAATGAAGAGATGATTATTGGGTTTGGAGTAGGTAATATATTTAAAGCAGGCAATATCTCTTTTGCAATTGAGATATGTGAAGATGTATGGTCTGCTAATCCACCAAGTACAAATTATGCTGCTAATGGAGCCGTATTAATTGCAAATTTAAGTGCAAGTAATGAAACCGTAGGCAAAGCTGATTATAGAAGATCACTCGTTTCAGCTCATTCAGCATCAACGATTACAGCATATTGTTATGCCTCTGCTGGTGCCTGTGAATCAACAACAGATACTGTGTTTTCTGGCCATGGAATAATTGCAGAGAATGGAAAAATATTATTTGAAACAGACAGATTTACATTTAACTCTCAAATAGCTATAGCAGATATCGATATTGACTTATTACAGCATGAACGTGTAAAAACAAGTACCTTTGGCAAAGGAAATTATCAGGAATGTCAACATATTGAATTACCTGCAATCTTAGATAGAGAAGTAAATGCTTTGCACAGACAATTGCATAAATTTCCATTTATTCCTATTCGAACTTCAGATATTGATAAGCGTTATTCTGAAATACTAGAAATCCAATCAACTGCATTAGCAGGACGCTTAAAGCATATTGGACTTAATTCTGTAGTTATTGGTGTTTCTGGTGGTTTAGATTCTACTCTTGCTTTAATTGCATGTTGTAAAGCATTTGAAAAATTATCACTGGATAAAAAATCCATTATTGCTGTTACTATGCCTGGATTTGGTACAACACATCGAACAAAAAATAATGCGATAACATTAGTTGATTCATTGGGATTAACATTAAGAACAATTCCTATTTCTCAAGCAGTATTACAACATTTTAGTGATATATCTCATTCACCAGATGATCTATCTATTGTATATGAAAATTCGCAAGCCAGAGAAAGAACACAAATATTAATGGATATTGCTCATCAACATAAAGCTATTGTAGTTGGAACTGGTGATATGAGTGAATTAGCGCTTGGTTGGTGTACATATAATGGAGATCATATGTCCATGTATGCTATCAATGCTGGAATTCCTAAAACATTGGTAAAAAGTGTTATAGAATGGTATGCAAGTAAAGAAAGTAATATGGTTTTAAAAGAAATCCTATTTGATATTGTACATACACCAGTTTCTCCAGAGCTCTTGCCATATGATGATGCTGGAGATATCATACAAAAAACTGAAGATATCATAGGACCATATATTCTGCATGATTTCTTTTTATACTATATGCTTCGATTTGGATTTTCACCAACAAAAATAATTACAATTGCACAATATACTTTTGCAGATATGTATTCTGTACAAGAAATATGTACATGGCTAATCATATTTTATCAACGATTTTTTTCGCAACAATTTAAGCGTTCTTGTATGCCAGATAGTGTAAAAATAGGATCTGTTTCTTTATCGCCAAGAACAGATCTTCGCATGCCAAGTGATGCACATGCACATATTTGGATACAAGAGATTGAAGATTTCGTAAAACACCAATGATATATCTATGGAATGCAGAAAAGGATGTGCTGCCTGCTGTATTGTTATTTCAATTACATCGTCAATTCCAGGTATGCCTAATGGGAAACCAGCTGGCATTAGATGTATTCAATTGAATGATAACAATGAGTGTACATTATTTGGTAATGAAAATAGACCTATAGTTTGTTTAAGTTTGCAACCATCTATATCAATGTGTGGTCAAACGAATGAAGATGCATTCAATAATTTGATAGAATTAGAACAATTAACCATGCCTTATAGATAATGTATATAAGGTATATCATATATAATAAGGAAATAATATGCAGATGATTGAACCTGAAGTAGTTGATGCTATTTGGTCTAAAGTAGGAAGTATGGAAGAAGAGCAGGCAATGGGCTTGATAAATACCATGAGTGAAAAACAGCCTGAATTGCTTACCTATATTATGAGTGCTCCAGATGAATTTTCTGATACTGAAGCCGAGCAAATGCTGTATATCGGTGTAGTATTGTGGCAAATTGTTGATCATTCAGCAAAAAAACTTTCAATGATTTCTGAAGAAATGATTATTGACTTAGAAGAAAAGAACATTACTTTGATGGAAAAATTAGATGGAGAATCAGAAGGTGATGGCATAGCTGTTGTAGAAGATTTATTGGCTAATTATCCTCAACCTCATGTATTAGCTTCAATTTCAGAAGCTTTAGTTTTGGATGAAGACGAAGAGCAATCAGAAGAAGATTCTATTAGTGAAGAGGCAAGGGGAACCATGATGTTAATATTAAAAACAGCCTTAGATGCATTATTAAAGGCAGCAGCATAAAAAAAAGGAGAAATAGTTATTTCTCCTTTTTTTTTATTGTTTTTTATGAAGAATGTTTATAGTACCCTGAATTTGAAATAAAGATCTAGCAATCTCTGCTTGTTCGGCTACCATTTTTTCATATCTCTTACTTTCTTCGGTTATTTCAGCTAAATATCTTGTCCTTTCTGGTGGAATGATCGATTTTTTTTGCAATGCTGATTGCTTCTTATGCAAAGAACTATCCCAATGAATGTCTTTTTTACTAGCTAGCAATGATAATATTGAAAAATAGAGATTATTAATTCCAGAATCATTGAATTGCGAAGCAATAGTGCCATATACAGGCATGATATCAGGATTAAGATGCCATAAATTATGAGATCTTTGGAATTGTTTTTTTACATCTCTTAAGGCATCTAAAGCCCCTCTTTTATCAAATTTATTAATCGCAATAATATCTGCAAAGTCTATCATATCGATTTTTTCTAGTTGGCTTGCAGCTCCAAATTCGGGGGTCATCACATAAAGAGCAATATCGGCTACAGAAGTTATTTCAGAGTCACTTTGTCCAATTCCAGCTGTTTCAACAATAATACAGTCAAATTCAGCATATCTCATTAAATCGATAGCATGTTTTACATTTGGATTAAGGGCAATATTTGCTTGTCTTGTAGCAAAAGAGCGCATAAATACTTTAGAATTACTCACTGAATTCATACGAATTCTATCACCAAGCAATGCACCTCCGGTTTTTCTTTTAGAAGGATCTACAGATAATACAGCAAGTGTTTTATCTGGGAAATCTTCTAAAAATCTTAAAATTAATTCATCAGTTAAAGAGGATTTTCCTGCGCCTCCTGTGCCAGTAATACCTAAAACTGGAATCTGTTTAAGCGATGGATGAGATCTATCAGTGATTTGATCAATTGAAATATCATTTCTTTCTATTAATGTAATGCCTTGTGCAAGTGCTCGGGGATTTTTATTTTTTATTTCAGACCAAAGATGTTCGCCTTCAAATTGATTTGGAGTGGGAAAATCAGAGATTTCAAGCAGATTATTGATCATACCTTGAAGCCCCATAGAGCGCCCATCATCTGGTGAATATACTCTTGAAATACCATATTCATGAAGTATTTTGATTTCTGATGGTAAGATTGTTCCCCCACCACCGGCGAATATTTTTATATGTCCAGCATTTTTTTCTTTCAATAAATCGTACATATACATCAAATATTCAACATGACCACCTTGATAACTTGTCATGGCTATTGCTTGAGCATCTTCTTGAATTGCGCAATCTACAACTTCCATTGCCGATCTATTATGGCCCAAATGAATAACTTCTGCACCAGAACTTTGAATGATTCTACGCATGATATTTATTGCTGCATCGTGCCCATCGAATAATGAAGCTGCAGTAATTATTCTTAATGTATGTTTTGGAGAATAAGGCGAAACAGATAAAGACATGAATAAACCTGAAATTGAATCGAAAAATGAATCATTAACAAAAATACGAATTCGAGGCACATAGAATTAGGTACGCATTCTAAAGATATTAAGAAAAGCGATGATGATAAAAATAATATTGGGAAGCCAACCCACAAGAATTGGGTCTAATTGCATTGAATATCCTATATTTTGTCCAATTTTAGTACATGCTAAATAGACAAAAGAAACAATCATAGCTGTTGCAATTTCAATAGCCAAACCTGATTTTTTTCTAACAGCTGCAAAGGGTATTGCAAAAAGTATCACTATAACATTAGCAAAGGGAAAAGCAAATTGAGAATAATAGTCTATTAATTGCATTCGTATATCTTTTCCACCTTTTTCAAGCAAGGATATATATAATTTTTGTTCGTCAAAATTTAATTCAGAAGGTGACTGTTGTAATCGCATGATATCTGCATGATGAAGCGTCAGTTTTACTGGCAATTTTTTATATGAAGAAAAAACAAAATTAAAAGTTGAATCATTTTGTAATACTCTTTCGAATGCATTTCCTAAAACCCAAGTGTACTTTGTTGAATCCCACTGTATAGTTTCAGCATCTATACGTTTTTTTATTCTGGGTATGTGCTCTGAAGTGTATTCTTCGATTGAGATACCAGATCCAGATTTCGTAATCCCATCATAATATTGCATTACAATATTCCTTAAGGAGGAATCTCTAAGAAAAAGATTGCTTACTGATGTTCGATCAGTATCTTTTCTTAAATCACGTCTTTCAATTGTCAATTTTTTTTTATTAGATTCTGGCACTATCCATCCATTAAAGTATAGATGTCCAGCAGTAATGCATAAGCTTATAATGAACAGCGGAAACATCAATCGATATAAACTCATACCACCTGATTTCATTGCCGTGATTTCGCTTTGATTAGAAAGCCTACCTATAGAAAACAGTGCAGCCATTAACATTGCAATTGGCAATAATAATTTGATGATTTCTGGTAAAAAGTGAATATAATAAGAAAGAATGATTGATATATTTACTTTTTGATCAATAAATTTATCTAGGCTTTCAAGTACATTTACTATTAAAAAAATAATACTTAAAGCCCCAATACTAAAGATAAGAGTACCCAAAAATTGTCTGATAATATATCTATCCAATATTGACATCAGTTTGTATAGCCTGAATGGATGGAATGATCAGAAAACTGTGAGGACTTATATAAAAAGTTCTGTCTACAACTTAGTAATAATGTAGTTAATACTAATTGCATATGAACATTACGTTTTATCATGTTAATACTAGATTCAATTTCTTGTAATATTGCTGGATAATCTGCATCAGGAAATGCATGTGAAAATTTCTGTATTGTTTCTGTTTGGTCGATATTCACAATTAAACTATGATCTAACGGGCTTTGTATAAAATAGAAACAATCTCTAAGCCATAAATACAATAAATGCATCATGATTTGGACTTTTGATCTATTTTTATCGTGTAAAATTGTGTCTATCATAGACATTAAATCAACAATGAATATTCCTTTTTTTAGGGAAACTCTCAATAAGTCAATAATATCCAGTCGCATACCTTTCATATCTTCATCAAGAAATTCTAAAGCCCTTGTAATACTTCCTTGAGCAAATGCCTGAATAAGATAAGCTTCATCAATAGGAATATCTTGAGTTGTATGTATCCATTGTGTTAACTCTTGAGATGTTAGAATATCACAATACACTTGTTGACATCTAGAGAGAATGGTTTTAGGTAATAATTCTTTATTAGATGTGATTAGTATAAATGTAATATTATTATGGGGCTCTTCTAATGTTTTTAGGAAGGCATTAGAGGCTTCCATTGTCATTTTATCAGCATCAGAAACAATAAAGAATCTTCTTCCAGACTGAACAGCACTCATTTTTATATTTTTTTTGATTTCCCTAATCGAGGCTATTCTTATTTGCTGAGCATTTGGTAAATGTATTGTATGATAAGGGTTATGGATTTTTAATTGAATCTGTTTTTGATACTCTGCATAATGATCATCACTTAGTTTTAATAAAGGTGATTCATCATGCTTTGCGTCTGAACCTGCTTTAAAACTTGGTAGGGGAGTAATTAATGAGATATTTGGATGTTCAAAATTATTAGCCACTTTGCAACTTTTACAGTTGTCACATGCAGTAATATGCCCATATTCTACCACAGTATTGATGCAATTCATCACTTTTGCTAATTCTAAAGCAAGAGCTTCTTTGCCAATACCTTCATTACCATAAAAGCAATAAGCATGAGCAATTGAATGTTCTTTCAAAGCTCTTTGAATTATTCCTTTAACCCTTATTTGGCCAATAATGGTATTCCAACTCATGAATTCAACTTCACATTACGTTTATGATTATGCAAATTTACAATGAAAACCTACATTGAGATTGTAAAAGGTTATATGCATAAAAAACCCTGTTTGTTTGCAAACAGGGTTTTTTATCATATTCTATTATACATTAGGCGATTGATGGTTCTGCAGGGGATTCATTATTATCTATTGGTTTAGTAATATCAGATTTAGGTAAATCCTTAACCAATTTGGCTAATTTTGAGATAATTTTTAGAGGTGGTAATTCTTCGCCTCGAATAATCATATCTAATTCTTGACCATCAATTGTTTCTCTTTCTAATAATATTTTTGATGCATTGTGTAAAATGTCAATATTCTCTTTTAGAAGAGCTTCAGCTTTATCGCTGGCTTTTATTAATATAGAGCGAATCTCTGTATCGATAACTTGGGCAGTTTGTTCACTATAATCATTCTTTTGTGATATTTCTCTGCCAAGAAATACTTCTTCATGCTTGGATGCTACCATTACTGGGCCAATTACATCGCTCATGCCCCATTCGCAAACCATTTTTCTAGCTAAACCAGTTGCTCTTTCTAAATCATTACCAGCGCCAGTAGTTAATTGATTAAAGACAATTTTTTCTGCTGCTCTACCAGCTAATAATGTTATGATACGTGTATCTAAATAATCTCTTGAATATGAATGCATTTCTTCTGCAGGCAAATAAGAAGTTACACCTAAAGCTCTACCTCTTGGAATGATAGTGACTTTATGAACAGGATCGCTTAGTTCTAAAAATTTACCTGCAAGTGCATGGCCAATTTCATGATAAGCTGTCATTTCTTTTTCCTTGGGAGAAATTACCATACTTTTTCTTTCTACGCCCATGATGATTTTATCTTTAGCGCTTTCAAAATCGTTCATTGTAACGGAAGTGCTATTTCTTCTTGCAGCAAATAATGCAGCTTCATTAACCAAATTAGCAAGATCTGCACCAGACATGCCAGGAGTTCCTTTAGCTAATATTTCAGCTTTAACATCTTCATGAAGTGGAACATTTCGCATGTGAATGATTAATATTGCTTCTCTTCCTTTTACATCTGGTCTATCTACTACAACTTGCCTGTCAAATCTACCAGGTCTTAATAATGCAGCATCCAATACATCGGGTCTATTTGTTGCAGCAATAATAATGATACCACTATTTTGCTCAAATCCATCCATTTCAACTAATAATTGATTAAGCGTTTGTTCTCTTTCATCGTGCCCACCGCCCAAACCTGCGCCTCTTTGTCTTCCAACTGCATCGATTTCATCGATAAAAACTAAGCATGGAGCACTTTTCTTGGCTTGCTCAAATAAATCACGTACTCTGCTTGCACCAACACCAACAAACATTTCAACAAATTCTGCACCTGATATCGAGAAGAACGGAACATCTGCTTCACCTGAAACAGCACGGGCTAATAAAGTTTTTCCGGTACCTGGAGGTCCTAACAATAAAACTCCTCTTGGAATTTTACCACCTAATTTCTGGAATTTAGATGGATCTTTAAGAAACTCTACAATTTCTTGTAATTCATATTTTGCTTCATCGCAACCAGCTACATCGGTAAACATTACTTTGCCACCAACTTCATTCAACATTTTAATTCTGGCTTTTCCAAAAGAAAGTATTCCTTTTGGGCCACCACCGCCACCCTGCATTCTTCTCATAACAAACATATATACCGCAATCAAAGCAATCCATGGTAAAATAGAAATAACCATTCCCCACCAAGGGCTTTCGGCATCTTGATATTTCCAGTAGATATTTTTTGTTGTCCATACTTCTTCCATTTTACTATCGAGAAATCCTAGCTCTGTAGTGAAATTCTGAATTTGAACTAATCTTCCATTATCTTCAAAAGCTATTTGCTCTTTTAAAGTACCATGGAAAACATATCTATTTATTTGAGACTTCTCAATAATTGCAGATGCAATTTTATTATTGTTTAAAAATTCTTGATACTTTGTATAAGGAATTTCCCATTCTTTTTTCTGATTAGAATGCATTAGCATATATACAATAACGATACCAGCAAACATTGCAGCCCACATTAGCATCGAACGTATTATTTTACTTGGTGAATTATCATTATTATTTCCACCAGATTTTGAATTAAAATCTTTAGCAAAAGGGGACTTATTAGCAGAATTTTTATCTGTAGATTGTGAATTTTTTGGTTTTGACTTCTTTGCTTTTAAAGAATTATCTGTGTCAGGAGAATTCTGTTTTGATTCGCTCATAGTGTAGATGCTCCGATAGAATAAGCTAGTATTCTATCTAAAATCTTGATTCAGAAATGGATTGTAGTTTTAATTTCCATTATGACGGATTATCATTTAATTAAATTGCCTACAACAAAAAAAAATCTCTACTTCACTAATATAAATTAGTGTATTACCTTAAGTTCTGCCAAATCTTCTATCTAATTCAGCTAAAGGAATATCTAAAATAATTGGTCTACCATGAGGGCAAACATATGGCATAGAGCATAAAAATAAATCTTCAATTAACCGATTCATTTCTTGTTGATTCAGTGATTGTCCGGCTTTAATCGCAGCTTTACAGCCCATAGAAGCTGCTAAATTGTGTCTCATACTATGTGGTTGTATGCTATCATATTCTCTATATTGTTCTAGGATATCTAATAATGCATGTTCTTCATTTCCTACTTTTATATCATTGGGTAGTGCTGATATAATTATTCTATTGTCATGCTTATCACTAAAAACAAATCCTAACTTTTCTAATGATTCTCTTAATTCATGAAAAAGAAGTAAATCCTGTGGCAAAACATGAACTGTAATAGGAAACAATAAGGTTTGGCTTTTCCCAGACTCATCTTGTAAAGATTTTAAAGAAGATTCATATAGTATTCTTTCATGAGCTGCATGTTGGTCAATCATCATTAAACCATGTTCATGTTCAATACATATATACTTATGATGTAATTGCCACATTGAACCGGGCAAAATACTTTGTTGACTATGCTGATCCTTTAGAACATCTTGTAAGTGCTCGCTTCCAAACAATTGATCATAAGCGGTTTTTGTTTGAGGAGTGAATGATTGAGAATCCCTTGTCTTATTATATTGGAAAGAAGAATTGGAATAATTAGTTCGAGGATTATTATCTACAATTTCGCCTGTTAATCTATTAACTAAAAATGAATCTTGTGATGCAAATGTGGATTGTGACTGAATTGGGGAAATATGCATTCTTTCAAATGGTGCTTGCTGAATATCTGTTCTGAATTGTAATTCCGGAACAATATGCGCTTTTGCTAAGGCATTTTGGACTGCATATTGAATACAATTATATATCCCTTTTTCATATTCAAACTTTACTTCATGTTTTTGGGGATGAACATTCACATCAACCTTGCTTGGATCTAAAATTATATTAAGTACAAAAAAGGGATGTAATTGTTTTTCGATAAGATGCTCATATGCTTGGAATACAGCATGATTTAATGATCTACTTATTATTGCCCTGCCATTCAAGAAGAAATGTTGTCCAGCCCTGGATTGTTTAGCTAAATGAGGTAAACCAATAAATCCGGAAAGTGTTATTTCTTCAGTTAAAGAATCTATCGATAATAGGCCAGAGGAAGTTTGTTCGCCAAATAAATCTTTGATTCTTTCTAATAAAGTAGATGGATGAACATCAAAAACTAAATTATCTCCATCATAAAAAATAAATCTGATATCTGGTTTTGCTAAAGCAAATCGAATCATAGTCTCAGAAATATATCTAAACTCAACGATATCAGACTTTAAAAATTTTCTTCTAGCTGGTACATTAAAAAATAAATTTTTAACAATAATCTGCGTCCCTTTTTCTTGTTGGCTAGGGCTGATGGAAGGAATAGATAGTGGTTCTGAATCTAATTTCCAACCATGTGGATCAATGTCTCTTTTTGTTCTGATTTCTATATGTGAAATAGCCGCTATCGAGGCTAGAGCTTCACCTCTAAAGCCAAGGGTTTGTATTTTTTCTAGATCTTCTGATGTTCTAATTTTACTTGTTGCATGCCTTTTTATGCTCATTTCTAGGTCTGTTTTACTCATACCTACGCCATTGTCAACAATATGAATCATGTGCTTACCTGCTTTTTTTATCAATACAGTAATGCACTCAGCACCAGCATCCAGGCTGTTTTCAATAAGCTCTTTTACAATCGATTCAGGCCTTTGAACTACTTCTCCAGCAGCTATTTGATTAGCAAGAAAATCGGGTAATAATTGTATTGTATGTTCATCTAAGTTCATAAGATTCAAATAAATTATTCTTGAATAGATGATAATTCATCGCCAAAATAGATGCCGAGTTCTCTTGCGGTAAGAATAATATCATGATAAAGAGAAACTGTTTTACGTTTTCCAATTGCATCAGCTAGGGGAATACATTCAACATTTGGTGAGTGTAAAGACACCATCATATCTGTCATACCTTTTGCTATTGCTCTTACTGCAGCCGCACCAAATCGTAAAGATAATAATCTGTCATTGGCTGTTGGCATTCCGCCTCTTTGTAGATGACCTAATACAACAACACGAGTTTCTTTTCCAGTTAATATTTCTAACTCTTTGGCTACTTTATCTCCGGCTCCACCTAATCTTTCAGATTGCCCAATATTTTTCCCGATAATTGAAAAATTACCTTGTAAGGGTTTTGCGCCTTCAGCGACTACAATTATTGAAAAATGCGAGCCTGATTTTTCTCTATCAAATATTTTTTTTGCTACAGCATTGATATCATATGGAATTTCGGGTAATAAAATTACATCTGCTGTTCCAGCTACTCCAGCATGAAGTGCTATCCATCCGGCATATCTTCCCATTACTTCTACAACCATTATTCTTTCATGTGCTTCTGCTGTAGAATGAAGCCTATCTATACAAGTGGTTGCAAATTCAACTGCAGTATCAAAACCAAAAGTTGCATCGGTATTATCTAAATCATTATCAATAGTTTTAGGAACACCTATAACTTGAAAATCCTTTTGTGCTAATGCATGAGCTATATTCATCGATCCATCTCCACCAATGGATATTAATGCATCGATGGCATGATCTTTAAGACTTTTAATAATTTCATTAGATCTATCGATCTCTATGAAAGACCCATCTACTTGTTGAATTGGGAATTTAAGAGGATTTCCTTTATTTGTAGTTCCAAGGATTGTGCCTCCTAAATGAGTAATTCCTTTTACAGAATGCAAAGATAAAGGCTTAATGCCTCCACCTTGATTTTTATATTTTTCTGGTTCTAATATTCCATTGAACCCATTACGTATGCCCCAGCATTCCCAACCTAATTGATGGCTAGCTAATACTATTGATCTAATCACTGCATTTAGCCCAGGTGCATCTCCGCCGCCAGTATTAATAGCTATTCTTTTCATGTACATCCAATATTATAATGTAATACGCACAAAAATAGGGTAATGGAAGCAGTTTTTTACCCTAAACAAAAAAAAGCCATTCAAAGAAATAATGAATGGCTTGATGTATCATCTGTCAATTTAATGCTGAGGTTTACGAAGATTCAATTTATCCCAAACATGTGCACCAATTAACTTGCCTACCCTATTACCTTCATTACAAGCTCTAAGAAAATGTATGCCTCCATAAATTCTACTCATAGATGCTTCTTGGGCTGCTTCATGATAATTAGAGAATGATCTTACAGGTAAGCCAAATCTCACTTCGGTGCTATCTGCATAGGCAAATTCTCCAAACAGTCTTGTTAAGATTTCTGCAGATGCAGAAGAAATTGTACTATGACCACTTGTATATTCTGGAAAAGGGGGAGTTTGTAAATATGGTTCCCAAGTAGAATCAATTAGTCTATTAATATAGGTGACAGGTCTAATCGTATGAGAAGTAAATTTTTCATTCCAACAACATAAAAAAGCATCATATAAGCCGATTCCTAACAATGTATATGCTTCTATGGATTGCATCATATCTGTTGACTTTTTTTCGCATC
The DNA here is from genome assembly GCA_049317525.1 of Bacteroidota bacterium. Lineage (GTDB taxonomy): Bacteria > Bacteroidota > Ignavibacteria > Kapaibacteriales > UBA961 > UBA961. The sequence continues at coordinate 87,349 of JBMOIC010000005.1, forward strand.
CAATTCTTGCAAGTGCCATCCAATGTCCACCAGGTGAAATTTGCCTGGTATTAAATACAAAATGCCCTTGATGCCATGCTTTTATTGGATTACAATCCCAAAATCCAGCGATTTGTCTTTGGTCGTCGGTTAAATTTTTTGAGCTTATATACACCTGCATTGCTTGATCATAAAAAGGGGAATTTGGTATTTCGCTATATTCTACAGGCGGAATAGGACGAAATTGAGTAACTGAATCAACAACCAATGGACGCATTGTTTTAAAGTATGGATCTAATGGGTCTGCAAATTGTGGTGGCGTTGGAAGCCATTTGTCTTTACCACGAGGAAAATTATATCTAGGCCTTCCTTGATTCTTGATATGTCCATCATCTTTAAACCATTTAGCAACATAAGCACCTACTTCATCTCCAAAAGCAATAGATCGTTCAATGATATCTTTATCGTCTGGATAATCTTTTTTTATAATCTCAAGATGAGATTTATACATACTATCTGAATAGTTAGATCTATATAACACTTTATACACAATAAATTTATATGCTTGAATGGCAGTAAGGCGCCAATCATACTTTTGGCCTTCTTTGGGAATGGGTGGATTGCTAAATAAATTTAATTGTCCGGTTAAAGGTTGATATCTGTCTGAAAAACCTGGCTGAGAAGCAGTATAAGCTGCGATATTTGCATATGCATAATGCTTACTAATTACTGCTGGAGAAAATCCATCATCCATAATAATATTTGTTATCATATCATTCCAATCATGAATCATAAAGGATGCATTCTGATATAATGCAGATGATTGTTCTTGTGCAAACATTGCGTACACATTGACAAAAAAGATGAGAATCAGTTGGGATTTTTTCATATACATTCGGTTAATAGATAGATGAAATGCTATATTAAATAAGTGATTTTTCACTCAGTATTTTTATTCCGTATAGATCGGATTGTTCAAAGCTAATTTTTGAAAAATTATATGTATGATTTAAAGATTGCATCTGTACATTAGAATCTAAAGTCTTTGTTCTAATGGAAGTGTATCCTTTTTTTCTGCACCAATTGTGTTGCATATCCATTAAGGCAGAGCCAATTCCCATATTCCTATAGGATTCAGAAGTGCCTCCAAGCCAACTATAATATATAGTTTCATGTACTTCATATCCTATTTTACAACCGATAATCTCTTGTTCAGAGTAGCATAAACATATGAGAATATTCTTTCTTGTATAGATTGATTTAAAATACTCTTCATCTAATGGAATGGTAAATACATTTGATAATAATGTAAATACTTCTTCAAGAATGTGATTGTCAGGTAAGCCTTCTATATATGTATATCTGATAGAAATAAAGGTACTCTTAAATAGAAAATTACAAAAAAGTGTAAATTGTACATATGATAAATATCATGAGACTTCATAAATTTACGGAAAATCTATCATGAAAAGTGTTGAGATAAAATTAGAGTCATTATTTGATGCTAGTACAGAAGAATTAAGATCAAAAAAAAATGCTGGAATATTATTAGACTTATTAGATTCATTAAACAATGGAGAAATTAGGTCTGCAAGCAAAAATGAAGATGGAACTTGGCATGTTCATCAATGGGTAAAAAGGGGAATATTATTATTATTTCGAGCAGGAGTTTTAAAAGATTATTCAGAAGGAAATTCTTCATTTTATGATAAAGATACTTTGCCATTAAAAACTTTCTCACTAGATAGTAAAGTGAGAATTGTTCCAGGAGGTTCATCAATTAGAACTGGATGTTATATTGCTCCAGGTGTAATATGTATGCCACCTATGTATATAAATATAGGTGCATATATAGATTCTGGTACTATGATAGACTCTCATGCATTAGTTGGTACATGTGCACAAATAGGTAAGAATGTTCATATTAGCGCGGCAGCCCAAATTGGTGGAGTATTAGAACCAGCAGGAGCTAGACCCGTTATTATTGAAGATGATGTTATGATTGGTGGTAATTGTGGGATTTACGAAGGAGTACTAATTAGAAAAAGGGCGGTATTGGGTTCTGGAGTAATAATTAATGGATCTACACATATCTATGATATGGTAAAAGAAGAAATATTGTCATCAAAAGACGGTAATACCGTTGAAGTTCCCGAAAATGCGGTTGTTATACCTGGAACTAGGGCATTGCAAAGCCCATTTGCCAAAGAACATGGTATAAGCGTTTCAACACCATTAATCGTAAAATATAGGGATGCTAAAACTGATGCCAAAACTGCATTAGAACAATCATTAAGATAAAAAAAAAGCTGCCAATGGCAGCTTTAGAATTATCTGGTTTCACGGTGCATTGTATGTCTGCGTAGAAAAGGATTGTATTTTTTTAATTCCAATCTTTCAGGGTGATTCTGTTTATTTTTAGTAGTAGAATAACGAGAAGCAGGTCTGCCTTCTTTTTTTGCTTCGGTACATTCTAGCGTAATTATTACGCGGGCTCCTTTTTTAGCCATCGTTTACATCCATATATAATGAGATATTTATAATTATCTTTTTTAGACTGCAAATCTAATCATTTACAAGTAATATTAGTATAAATATTTTTGATTTTTTTGAAAGAGTAAAAATTATTTTATCCACAAGAATTATTTTTTGTTGTTTTAATCGTAATAATGTTTATTTTTGCAAGCTCTATGCATCTGGGCAGGTACCAGAGCGGTCAAATGGAGCAGACTGTAAATCTGCCGGCTTCGCCTTCGGAGGTTCGAATCCTTCCCTGCCCACTTAGCTGCATAAAGAACATTGAATATATTTTGATAGAAATGCGGGAGTAACTCAGTTGGTAGAGTCACAGCCTTCCAAGCTGTTGGTCGCGAGTTCGAGTCTCGTCTCCCGCTCAACAGTATAATGTTATAATAATTGATTACTGATTACAGTTGCTGATGTAGCTCAGTTGGTAGAGCACTTCCTTGGTAAGGAAGAGGTCACCGGTTCAATCCCGGTCATCAGCTCTTCACTGAATTTAGTGAATATTACGGGTGTGGCTCAATTGGTAGAGCAACGGTCTCCAAAACCGTAGGTTGTGGGTTCGAGTCCTACCACCCGTGCTGCATTCCTTGTAAATTAGCTTTTTAAGGTAAAATAAAGATGATAGCTAAAATAAAAGAGTATACAACTGAAGTGTCTAAGGAAATGAAAAAGGTTTCTTGGCCAACAAGGCAGCAGCTAAAAGATTCTACAATTGTTGTAATTGTATCATGTTTGCTAATTACTTCATTTGTATGGATAGTTGATTTTGCTATGACATATATCATCCAAGCGATTTTTTAATTAAGAGAACACCTCTTACATGTTGATTTAGCATTCTAGTATGTTAAATTATTTTTGTTTTTACACTTCGGACAACAAAAGGCTTTTTCAGTATGGAAGACATACAACCTATATCCGACCGTCATGATTTTAAGTGGTATGCAGTGCGTACATTTACTAGTCATGAAACGCGTGTAAAAACTAGCATCGAGCAGGAATTAGAGAGACTAAATCTTGTTGAAAAGATTCGTTCTATTATTATACCTCAAGAAACGGTATATGAGGTTAGGAATGGCAAGCGTAGAACACGTATTAAGAATACTTTGCCTGGATATTTACTTATTGAAGCTAATCTAGACAAGCGTTTAAAAGAGATTATATGTTCTTTGCCATCGGTAGTTAGTTTTGCTGGTACTAAAACTGCACCTACTCCTATTCAACAAGATGAAGTAGATCGCATTATGGGCAGGATAGAAGAAAGGAAAAATATAGCATCATTAGAAACAGCATTTTCTATTGGAGATCCAGTAAAGGTTATTGACGGGCCATTTAATACATTTAATGGTACTGTTAAAGCTGTTAATATAGAAAAACAAAAATTGAAAGTTGAAGTAGGAATTTTAGGGCGTAAAACACCTGTGGAATTAGATTTCAGCCAAGTTGAAATAGAAAATCATTAGAACACAACATTTTCTCATACTACATTTTCATATAAGTTATGGCAAAAAAAGTAATGGGATCCTTTAAGCTTCAGCTTAAAGCCGGTCTAGCAACAATGTCGCCTCCAGTTGGTCCAGCATTTGGACAGCGTGGTTTGGCGGGCATGCAATTCGTGAAAGAGTTTAATGCAAAAACAGCTAAAGAGGGTGAAACCATCATTCCAGCAGTAATAACATTTTACTCAGACAAATCTTTTACATTTGTATTGAAATCACCTCCTGCGCCTGTATTACTTGCAAAAGCAGCTGGTTTGCCAGGTGGTTCCGCTTCACCAAACAAAAGTAAGGTTGGTAAGGTTACATCGAAGCAAGTAGAAGATATTGCAAAGTTGAAAATGCAGGATTTAAACTGCGACACCATTGAGAGTGCGATAAGCATGATTAGTGGTACTGCCCGAAGTATGGGCATAGTAGTAGAAGGTTAATTTTATTCACACAAAGAACGAAAAGAATCATGAAACGACATGGTAAGCGCTTTACATTGGCGTTAAAAAACGTTGATACAGCAAAAGAATACTCGTATCGTGAAGCGGTAGAGCTGGTTAAAAAAAATGCAACCGCAAAATTCGATGAATCGTTCGAAGTGGCGATCCGCCTTGGTGTGGATCCCAGAAAGGCTGACCAGCTCGTTCGCGGCACAGTGTCGCTTCCTCACGGAACAGGTAAATCCGTAAGAGTACTTGTAATGGCTAAATCACCAAAAGATGCAGAAGCTTTAGCGGCTGGTGCAGATTATGCTGGTTTAGAAGAGTATTCACAAAAAATCCAGGCAGGCTGGGCAGATATCGACGTCATCATTGCAACTCCGGATGTAATGGGTGAAGTTGGTAAACTTGGCCGTATACTTGGACCACGCGGTTTGATGCCTAATCCCAAGAGTGGAACTGTAACTTTTGATGTTGCAAAAGCCGTTAACGAGGTGAAAGCTGGAAAAATCGAATATCGAGTAGACAAAGCTGGCAATGTCCATGCATCTGTTGGTAAATGTTCATTTACAAATGAACAAATAGCCGAAAATGCAATGGAATTATATAATAGTATTCTACGTGCTAAACCCCTTACATCAAAGGGAAAATATGTACGCGGAATTGCATTCAGTTCTACTATGGGCCCTGGGCTTCATATAAGTGAACAATCAATGGGCGGCCATTCTCAAGATTAATTGAGAATTATTAAACAATGTCTATTACGCACTGTTATGAATCCGGGCTTCTCTCCAATTTATTGGTGCCGTACAATAACAAGTATATATACACTCTAATCTGAGTTAAGTTCATTATGGTAACAAAACAGCAGAAAGAGCAAGTAGTTGCCGAATTGGTAGCCATGCTTCAAGGTGCTTCGGCTTTGTACCTTCTTGACTATTCCGCGATGACAGTTTCAGAAAGCAATAAATTGCGATCTGAATTAAGAAAAAAGAATCTAACATTTAGAGTTGCCAAAAACAGGTTAATTCAACGTGCTTTGGTAGAAGTTCCAGGATTTTCAATTCCTGAGGATAAATTCTTTGGTCAAACAGGAATAATAGTAGGTTATAGCGATCCAATCGCTCCTGCTAAAATTATCAAGGATGTATCAGAAAAGTCTGATAAACCTAAGCTAAAGGCTGCAATCGTAGATGGTCAATTATTTGATGGTACGCAATTAAAGCAAATAGCTGCATTGCCAACCAAAGAAGATTTGATTGCTTCGATACTTGGTAGCTTAAATGCTCCGGCTTCAGGAATAGTTGGTGCTATCAATGCGGTATTGCGCGATGTTGCATACCTTGTTGAAGAAGTAGCAAAAAACAAAGCAGCTTAAGCTGCATTAATTAGAAACTACAACCATTTTAATATTGGAGAATTATCCATGTCAGCAATAGTTGATGAATTAGTAGAAAAAATTGGCGCTCTTACATTAATAGAAGCATCTGAATTAAAAACTGCTTTAGAAGAGAAATTTGGTGTAACAGCGTCTGCTCCTATGATGATGGCTGGCCCAGCATCAGCAGCACCTGCAGCAGCAGTAGAAGAACAAACAGAATTTGATGTTGAATTAACCGAAGCTGGTCCGAATAAACTTAATGTAATTAAGATTGTTCGCGAAATCACTGGATTAGGTTTGAAAGAAGCTAAAGATCTTGTAGAAGCAGCTCCAAAAATTGTGAAAGAGCAAATATCTAAAGTTGAAGCAACAGCATTGGCTAAGAAAATTGAAGAGACTGGCGCTAAAGTTACACTTAAGTAATTGTATCGTTCCTGCCCTACGATTTTTAGCTATTAAAGCTTTATAGAATCATTGGGCGGCATGGATTAACTCTTGTCGCCCTTTGTATTTTATGTTTCGTTGTCAATTTTAAAGGCTCAATACTTTGAGTTCCATGTTATTGATGGATTACATGCTAGTAACAGTGGAATATTCATTAGGATTTCTCGATAAGGCTATACGTTAGCCTTATCGAGAAATCCTACTTTTTTCGAAGCTGAATGGGCTAATATGCCAAAGCATATTATACTCAGTTTGCTCTCTTGTTCACAAGGAGATGTCGAATGAACAAACCTAAATATTCAAGTGATGGCAGAATTGTTAGATTACGTGATCGCGTAACTTTTGCCCAACAACAAGAATACGAATCATATCCAGATCTGCTTAATCTGCAGTTACAATCGTATAAAGAATTCCTACAGGATGATTTACATCCTTTGATGCGTCAGCCGCAAGGTTTACAGAAGGCATTTTTGGCTAATTTTCCTATTGAAGATTCATCTGCAATCTTTCAATTAGAATTTTTAGAATACTTTATTGAAAAACCAAAGTATTCTGAAGATGAATGCCGTGAAAGAGAATTAACCTTTGCCAAGGCACTTAAAGCTCGTATGCGTCTTTCTAGTAAAGCTGATCCTTCATCTGAAGACTATATAGATCCCATGGAGCAAGAAGTATATCTAGGTAATATTCCTGCTATGACACCACGCGGTACCTTTATTATTAATGGTGCTGAACGTGTTATTGTTGCGCAGCTTCATAGATCTCCAGGTGTATTCTTTGATGATGCTGTGCACCCAAATGGTACTAGAATCTATACTGCTAGGGTGATACCTTTCAAAGGCTCATGGATTGAATTTACAACTGATATCCATGATGTTATGTATGCGTACATAGACCGCAAAAAGAAATTCCCTGTAACTACCTTATTACGTGCACTTGGTTATTCTTCCGATGAAAAAATTCTTGAATTATTTGAATTAGCAAAAGATATTCCTGCTGCTGAATTAAATGAAAGTCATATCGGACGAAGATTAGCTGGCGAAGTTATCGATATGAGTACAGGTGAGATTATTGCTAATCGCGATATGATTATCGATGAAACTTTATTGGCATTTTTTAGTGAATCTGATATTGTGTCTGTTCGTGTATTTACTTATGAAAGTGTAAATGATGAACCTGTAATTGCAAAAACACTTGCTAAAGATACAACAAGAACCAGAGAAGAAGCATTAAATGTCATTTACCGACAAATGAGGTCAAGTGATGCTCCAGATATGGACACTGCTTTGGCTTTATTGGAAAAATTATTTTTCAATGACAAACGCTATGATTTAGGTGTTGTTGGCCGTTTTAGAATCAATGATAAATTAAAATTAGATGCACCATTAGACTGTACCGTGCTTCGTTTAGAAGATATCGTTACAATCGTTAAGTATTTAATTGATTTACATGATCAAAAGCAAACAGTTGATGATATCGATCACTTGGGTAATAGACGTGTTAGAACAGTTGGAGAACAACTATCTGCACAGTTTAATCTTGGCTTAACAAGAATGGCTCGTACCATTAAAGAACGCTTAAGTGTATATGATGGTGAATCATTAACACCAGCAGAACTTGTAAATGCAAGAACTATAACAAGTGTTGTTAATCAATTTTTTGGTACAAATCAATTATCTCAGTTCATGGATCAAACCAATCCATTATCTGAATTAACACATAAACGCCGTACTTCTGCTTTAGGACCTGGTGGATTAACCAGAGAACGTGCTGGATTCGAGGTTCGAGATGTTCATTATACCCATTATGGACGTTTATGCCCCATTGAAACACCAGAAGGCCCAAATATCGGATTGATATCTTCTCTAGCAATTCATGCAACTGTAAATGAATTCGGCTTTATTGAAACTCCATATCGAAAAGTAGAAAATGGTAAAGTATTAGATAAAATCGAATATCTCCCCGCTGAAAAAGAAGAAGGACTTATTATTGCTCCTGCTTCAACTGAAGTTGATAAGTCTGGTAATATCATGGGCGACCGTGTTAAAGCAAGACAAAGTGGAGATTTCGTAGTTGTATCTCCTACAGATATTAATTTTATGGATGTCTGTACAGATCAGATTACTAGTCCTGCAGCAGCTTTAATTCCATTCCTTGAGCATGATGATGCAAACAGAGCCTTGATGGGCTCTAACATGCAACGTCAAGGAGTGCCTTTATTACGACCCAAAGCTCCGATTGTAGGAACAGGGATGGAAGTAAGAGTAGCTCATGATTCTCGTGCAATCATTCAAGCAGAAGATGATGGAATAGTTGAATATGTATGTGCAGATTATATAACTGTCCGTTATCACGATAATAGAACAGATGAAGAAAAATTGATTTCTTTCGAAACAGAAAGGCTTCATTCATATAAGCTTCAAAAATTCTTCCGTACCAATCAAGATACTTGTATTAATCAGCGTCCACTTGTTCGTAAAGGACAGCATATCGTTAAAGGAGAACCTTTAGCTGATGGTGCTGCTACTGAAATGAGTGAATTAGCTTTAGGACAAAATGTTTTGGTTGCATTCATGCCTTGGCGTGGATATAATTTTGAAGATGCTATTATCATTAGCGAAAGAATGGTGGCCGAAGATATCTTTACTTCATTGCATATCGAAGAATATACTTTACAAGTTCGTGATACAAAGCGTGGTGAAGAAGAATTTACCAAAGAAATACCGAATGTATCAGAAGAAACAACTAAAGATTTAGATGATAATGGTATCATTCGTCCAGGTGCAAAAGTACGTGAAGGTGATATTCTTATTGGTAAGATAACTCCTAAAGGAGAATCAGATCCGACACCAGAAGAAAAGTTACTAAGAGCTATTTTTGGTGATAAGGCTGGTGATGTAAAGGATGCATCATTAAAAGCACCTCCAGGCCTAAAAGGTATAGTAATTAATACAAAGCTATTTAGCCGAAGAATGATGGCAAGCGATGCAGAATTACGTGCTGAAGAGAAAAAACGTCAAGATGTAATCGGCAGAAGAGAAGCAAAACTCCTGAAGGCATTGGACGATGATTGCGCAGCTCGTTTAGCAAAGTTAGTAGATGGTCAAAAGGTTTTAGGAATTAAACTTGTAAATGACAAAGTAGTTCTTAGAGCAGGTACAAAAGTTATTGAAAATGACTTGTATAATAAATATATAGATGGCACTTTAAAATTAGACCAATTAGATGTAGAGAAATCATGGTTCGCTGAAGAATCCATGATGAATAATGTGCGTCAATTGATGCATAATTATGCAGCTAAAAAAAGTGATTTACAAGGTACTGCAAAAGCAGAAAAAAATAAAATTGCTGCTGGCGATGAGCTTCAACCGGGTATTCTGCAGATGTCTAAAGTATATGTAGCAAAAAAACGTAAGCTACAAGTTGGAGACAAAATGGCAGGTAGACACGGTAATAAAGGTATTGTGTCTAAAATTGTACCTTTGGAAGACATGCCATTCATGCCTGATGGAACACCAGTTGATATCGTATTGAATCCGCTTGGAGTGCCTTCACGTATGAATCTTGGGCAATTATTTGAAACAGCTTTGGGCTGGGCCGGTAAAGAGCTTGGGGTGCATTTTGCAACACCAATTTTTGATGGTGCAAGTTGGGATGAAGTAGGTGATTATCTAGAAAAAGCTGGATTACCAAGAACAGGTAAATCAGTTCTTTATGATGGCCGTACAGGTGAACGATTTGAACATGAAGTAACAATTGGCATTATCTATATTCTTAAGCTTTCTCACCTTGTTGAAGATAAGATTCATGCTCGTTCAATAGGACCATATTCTTTAATTACGCAGCAACCTCTTGGTGGTAAAGCACAATTTGGTGGCCAACGTTTAGGAGAAATGGAAGTATGGGCATTAGAAGCATACGGAGCAGCCCATACCTTGCAAGAAATGCTTACTTTAAAATCTGATGATGTTCAAGGACGTGCAAAAATGTACGAATCAATTGTGAAAGGTGATAATATGCCTAATCCAAGTATCCCTGAATCATTCAATGTTCTTGTAAGAGAATTACAAGGCTTATGCCTTGATGTTGTTATAGTGTAAAACATAAAATATGGAAGTCCTTTTTAAGGGCTTCCATCTATATATAGCAGGTTAACACCTGCGGAGTTGAAACTCCACCAAATTAATACGAAACTTTTTTCATCCTATGGAGAAGATCCATGCAATCGCATTCAATTCCCCGCAAAGGATTCTCTCAGATAACTATTAAAATCGCATCACCAGACGAAGTATTAAATCGTTCACATGGTGAGGTTACAAAACCAGAAACAATTAATTATCGCTCTTTCAGACCAGAAAAAGATGGTTTGTTTTGCGAAAAAATCTTTGGCCCAATTAGAGATTGGGAATGTGCTTGTGGTAAATATAAGCGTATTCGTTATAAGGGCATTGTTTGTGACCGTTGTGGTGTAGAAGTTACTCAAAAATCTGTGCGTCGTGAACGTATGGGCCATATTATGTTGGCAGTTCCTGTTGTACATATTTGGTTTTTCCGTTCTTTGCCAAGCAAAATAAGCCACTCTTTAGGTATGCCTACCAAAGATATAGAAAGAATTATATACTATGAATCATACGTGGTAGTTCAACCGGGTAATACTGGTTTGCAACAAAAAGATTTATTAACTGAAGAACAATATCTAGAAGTATTAGCTTCCTTAACTCCTGCTGAAAGGAATATGGATGATGATGAACCTAAAAAGTTTATCGCATTAATTGGTGGCGAAGCTGTAAAAGAATTATTAAGAAGAATAGATCCAGAAGATAGCTATCATAATCTGCGTATCGAATTACGTGATGAAACTTCTCAACAAAGAAAAGCCGAACTTCTTAAAAGATTAAGAATCTTAGAAGCATTTACAGGAAAAGAATTACCTAATAAATCACGTCCAGAATGGATGGTATTAGATGTAGTACCTGTAATTCCACCAGATTTACGACCATTAGTACCCTTAGAAGGTGGAAGATTTGCTACCTCAGATTTAAATGATCTTTATCGTCGTGTAATTATCCGTAATAATCGTCTTCGTCGTCTTATTGACATCAAAGCACCAGAAGTAATCTTACGTAATGAAAAACGTATGCTTCAAGAATCTGTAGATGCTTTATTTGATAATAGCCGTCGTAGTGTAAGAAGCGAATCACAAAGAGCGCTTAAATCACTTGCAGATACGTTAAAAGGAAAAACTGGACGTTTTAGACAAAACCTTTTGGGCAAACGTGTTGATTATTCCGGACGTTCTGTTATTGTGGTTGGACCAGAATTAAAAATTCATGAATGTGGCTTGCCTAAGGATATGGCCGTAGAATTGTTCAAACCATTTATTATCAGAAAACTTATTGAGCGTGGACATGTTAAAACTGTTAAAAGCGCAAAAAAATTAGTAGAACGCAAAACAAATGAAGTGTGGGATATTCTTGAAAAAGTAATCGATGGGCATCCAGTTTTGCTTAATCGTGCGCCTACACTCCATAGATTAGGGATTCAAGCATTTCAACCAAGACTTATTGAAGGTAAAGCTATACAACTTCATCCTTTGGTAACTACAGCTTTCAATGCCGATTTCGACGGCGATCAAATGGCTGTTCATGTTCCTTTAAGTTTTGAATCTCAATTAGAAGCTTTATTGCTTATGCTTGCTTCTCATAATATTATGCATACTCAGCATGGAGATCCAATTGCTGTGCCTTCTCAGGACATGGTTTTGGGTGCATATTATTTAACAAAGCTTCGCCGTGGTGCAAAAGGAGAAGGGAAAATATTCTCTTCACCATCAGAAGTAATTATTGCACATAATTCGAATCAAATCACTTTACATACCAAGATCAAAGTACGTTTAAATGCTATTGCAGGTCAAAAAAGTACTTTGATAGAAACTACTGTAGGAAGGGTGATATTCAATCAGATTGTTCCAAAAGAAATGGGATATCTGAATGAATTATTAACCAAAGGACGCTTACGCCAAATTATTGGATTATGTTTCCGTAAAGCTGGATTAGCAAAAACAGTTGAATTCTTAGATGCAACGAAAGAAATTGGATTCATGGCTGCTACACGTGGTGGATTATCTGTATCTATTTCTGATGTTGTTATTCCTGAAGAAAAAGTGAAACTGATTGCTAAAGCGCAAGAAACAGTAGATAATATCGAAGAGTATTACCAAAATGGTGTTATTACATCTGGCGAAAGATATAATAAAATTATTGATACTTGGTCTAATGCAACCAATAAAGTTGCCGATAAATTATATCAAGAATTACAATTAGCTCAAGATGGATTTAATACATTTTGGATGATGTTGGATTCTCAAGCTAGAGGCTCTAAAGAGCAAATTCGTCAGCTTGCAGGTATGCGTGGATTAATGGCAAAACCGCAAAAATCATTAACAGGTTCAAGTGCAGAGTTAATTGAAAATCCTATTATTTCAAACTTTAAAGAAGGTTTGACAATTTTGGAATACTTCATTTCTACGCACGGTGCTCGTAAAGGTCTTGCTGATACAGCTTTAAAAACAGCTGATGCTGGCTATTTAACACGTCGTTTACATGATGTTGCCCAAGATATGATTATATCTGGTGATGATTGTGGAACAATACGTGGCGTCGAAATGAAAGCTCTGAAAGATGGTGAAGATGTAAAAGAACCATTATCAGAAAGGATTTTAGGACGTTGTGCATTAGTGGATATAATTAATCCTGAAAATGGTGAAATAATTGTTGGAAAAGGACAAGTTTTAACAGAAGAAAATGCTCAAAAAGTTGCAGAATCTTCTTTAGAATCAGTTCTTATACGCTCTGTATTAACATGTGAATCACGTCGTGGTGTATGTGCTAAATGTTATGGACGTAATATGGCTACAGGCCAAATGGTAGATGTTGGAGAAGCAGTTGGAACAATTGCATCTCAATCTATCGGTGAACCTGGAACTCAGCTAACATTACGTACATTCCATACTGGCGGAACTGCTTCACTTGTTGCTTCACAATCTACAGTATTAGCAAAGTTCGATGGTAAAATCATCTTCGAAAATGTAAAAATCGTTTCTTATGAAGATGAAAATGGTATGGATATGTCTGTTGTAATAAGTAGAAGCGGTGTTATTAGTATCATCGACTCTGATACAGGCCGTGTTCTTACTCGTTATGATGCTGTATATGGCGCAGCTTTAAAAGTTACAGATGGTCATAATATCACTAAAAATGATGTTATTTTTGATTGGGATCCATATAATTCAACTATCATCACAGAGAAGGCAGGAACTGTACGTTATCGTGATTTAATTCCAGGCCTTACATATCGTGAAGAAAACGATGAACAAACAGGACATATCACAAAAGTAGTTATTGAATCTCGTGATCGTTCCAAAATGCCATCTATTGAAATAGTTGACGATGAAGGTAATGTTCTTCATAATTATATTATTCCAATTCGTGCTCAAATTAGCGTTGATCATGATGAAAAAATAAGTGTTGGTTCACGTCTTGTTAAGATTCCTAGAGACTTAGGACGTATGCGAGATATCACAGGTGGTTTGCCACGAGTTACAGAATTATTCGAAGCTCGTTCTCCACAAAACCCAGCTGTGGTTTCCGATATCGATGGTACAATCACATTCCAACAAGCAAAACGCGGACAACGTGGTATTGTTGTAACTTCTTTAGATGCTGAAACAACAAAAGAATACACTGTTCCTTCTAATAAATATGTATTGGTTCAAGAAGGCGATTTAGTACGTGCAGGAGATAGATTAACAGATGGATCAACAAATCCTCATGATATCTTACGTATTAAAGGTGTGGGTGCAGTTCAAGAATATCTTGTAAATGAAATTCAAGAAGTGTATCGTATGCAAGGTGTAAAAATAAATGACAAGCATATAGAAGTTATTGTACGCCAAATGCTTCAGAAAGTTCGTATTAATGACTCTGGTGATTCTACTTTCCTTTTCAATGATCAAACAGATAGATTGAAATTTGTAGATGAAAATGATATGTTGAAAAATCATGTTGTTATTACAGAAAAAGGTGATTCTCGCTTTAAGGTTGGACAATTAGTATCTAAGAAAAGATTCCGCGAAGCTAATGTAGAACTTAAGAAAAAAGAAAAAGTTGAATCTGAAGCAAGAAATGCAGAACCAGCAACAGCAGAACCTTTATTACTAGGTATTACTCAGGCATCGTTAACTACAGAAAGCTGGCTTTCTGCAGCATCTTTCCAGGAAACTACAAGGGTACTTGCAGAAGCATCTATAGCATCAAAAATTGATGGTCTTAAAGGATTAAAAGAGAATATCATCATTGGACAATTAGTTCCTGCTGGTACTGGTTTAAGACATTATCAAGATATGATTGTTACAAGCGAAGTTGGTAATATATTCGGAAGCGAAATGATATCAGAATCACCAGAGGTAGAAACTGAAGGTGATGATGGTTTCCGTCGCTTAGGTCGTAGAAGAATTACTGCTTAATCTTTTTAAAGATGATCAGGCCCGTTATTTAAGGGCAGACACCCTAAATGTCTGCCCTTTTTTATATATAATTATGTAAATCCTTTTGCTTATAATATTATGAAAAAACTTGTATTAGATGGTTGCAGTTTACATCTTGATTCATTCATTGAAGCTTTATCTTCAGATATATATGTTGAATTATCTCATGAAGCTATAGTTGAAATGCAAAAAAGTAGAAATCTTGTTGAAGAATGGATAGAACATAAAGAGATTGTATATGGAATAACAACAGGTTTTGGTGAATTTGCAAATGTATCCATACCACATAACCAAATAGAAGCATTGCAAGAAAATCTCATTCTTTCTCATAGTGCTGGAATAGGACCATTTATACCAGCCCATATAGTTAAGGGAATGATGATTTTAAGAGTAAATGCACTCGCTAAGGGTTTGTCTGGTATACGCGTTACAACTGTTCAATCTTTATTAGATATGATAAATTGTGGAATCATTCCAGCTGTACCTTCGCAAGGTTCTGTTGGATCTAGCGGAGATCTTGCACCATTATCTCATATTGCTTTAGCTTTAATTGGAAAAGGGAAATGTATACTTTCTGATGGTAGCATCATTAAGAGTGAACAAGCTTTAAAAAATAATAATATTGAACCTGTAAAACTTAGTGCTAAAGAAGGCCTTGCCCTGATTAATGGAACACAAATGATGTGTACCATGGGTGCAATTGGTGTGCATAAGGCGATGCAATTATGTGATTTAGCAGATATATCTGGAGCCCTTAGTTTAGAAGCTTTAAGAGGAACAGATAAAGCATTTGATGAAAAATTACAAAAAGCCAGAGGTTTTACCGGGCAAATTGAATCTGCCCGACGTTTAAGAACATTACTTCAAGGAAGTGAAATTAGAGAATCGCATAGAGTTGGCGATGGATTGGTTCAGGATGCATATTCATTACGATGTATGCCTCAAGTGCATGGAGCATCAAGAGATGCCATACAATATGTTAAAAATATCATTGAAACTGAATTGAATGCAGCCAATGATAATCCATTGATATTTTCTGAAACAAAAGAACATATTGAAGGCGGAAATTTTCATGGCCAACCTTTGGCATTAGCATTGGATTTTTTAGCAATAGCATGTGCAGAACTAGGAAGTATTTCTGAAAGAAGAACAGAAAGATTAGTAAATGGAGCATTAAGTAATGGATTACCCAGATTTTTAACGAAACAAGGTGGATTACAATCAGGTATGATGATTGCCCAATATACATCGGCATCTTTGGTCTCTGAAAATAAAGTATTATGCCATCCAGCAAGTGTCGATTCTATACCAACATCTGCTAATCAAGAAGATCATAATTCGATGGGAAGTATTTCTGCCAGAAAAGCCTTAGACATCATACAAAATGTTCAATCAATTATTGCTATTGAACTCTTATGTGCTAGCCAAGGCATCGATTTTCACCAACCTCTTAAAACAAGCCCCTTACTCCAAAAAATACATCATATTATCAGAGAATCTGTTCCATTTGATGACACAGATTCAATAGTGCATAATAAAATCACAGCAATATTACATTTAGTGCAGAATAATGCACTTGATGTAACATTATAAAAACATAAAAGGATCATATATATGTTTGAAACTCAAAAAAAAACAATAGAAGAATTACAAGAAAGAACTGATGATTTGCGGAGGTTTCTTTGACTTAGAAGTTAAACAAACCGAAATAGCAGAAAGAGAACAATTAAGCGAACAACCAGGTTTTTGGGATGATGCGAGTCAAGCCCAAAAAATAATGCAGGAAATTTCCGAAAGAAAGGAATGGATTTCTATTTGGGAATCTGCACAACTATCAGTGCAAGATGTAGAAGCCCTTTTACAATTAGCCGAAGAAATGGCCGATAGTTCTATGGAGCAAGAAATTGATACAGAAATTTCTAGTGCCAAAAAAGCAGTTGATACTCTAGAATTGAGGAAAATATTATCAGCTCCAGATGATCACCGAAATGCTATCTTAACTATACATGCAGGTGCTGGTGGTACCGAAGCCCAAGATTGGAGTGAAATGCTTATGCGCATGTATACTCGTTGGTGTGATAAAAGAGGATTTCAAGTATTTTTAGCAGATGAACAACCTGGCGATGAAGCAGGTGTAAAATCAGTTACTCTAGAAGTTGTGGGTTCTAATGCATATGGATATTTAAAAGCAGAAAATGGAGTCCATAGATTAGTAAGAATATCTCCTTTTAATGCCCAAGGTAAACGCCAAACTTCTTTTGCTTCTGTATATGTTTACCCAGAAGTAGAAGATGATGTAGAAATAGAAATTAATCCTGCTGATGTAGAAATGGATACATTTAGATCTGGTGGAAAAGGTGGTCAAAATGTAAATAAGGTGGAAACTGCAGTTCGTTTAAGGCATCTTCCAACGGGCATAGTTGCTGCATGCCAACAAGAAAGATCGCAATTTCTAAATAGAGAAAGAGCAATGAAAATGCTAAAATCAAGGCTCTATCAAAAAAGAAAAGAAGAAGAAGAAGCCGTAAAAGCATTGATTGAAGGCAAAAAAAAGAAAATCGAATGGGGAAGTCAAATAAGATCTTATGTTTTTCAGCCATATACAATGGTCAATGATCATAGATCAGAATTAAAGAAAACAGATATCCATGCAGTTATGGATGGAGATTTAGATGATTTTATGAAAGCATATCTATTATTAGGTGAGGAATAATTATTGTTGATACACCTTTTGGGCTGGCTTTAATAACCAATACATAAAAGCATTACTTATGCTGATTACTATAGAACCCCATAAAGCAGGCCAAAAGCCATCTACTTCAAATCCTTTAAGAATAGCACCAGCAGACCACAGCAAAAAGGCATTTATTACTAATGAGAATAAACCTAAAGTAATAATCAATAAAGGAAATGAAAAAAACTGTAGAATAGGCTTTATGATTGTATTAAGAAAACCAATGATTAATGCAGCAATTAAAGCCCATATAAAACTTTTAACTCTGATTCCAGGAATAAGAGCTGCGGTGAAATACACTGCTAATGCAGATGATAACCATCTAATAAGTGAAGTCATTATCCTATTCCTATAATTATTTCTTTGGTTTTATAACTAACAAATGTACATCATTTGCAAATCTGAAAGAAAATCTACTTTCATTTATCATACAAATTACTTTGATACGTCAAAGCAATCGAAACAATTTTATCTAATACTTATTAAGATATTTATATGCCATACGACCCCCTGATGGTTAAGCCAATGAAAGAGGAATTAATCTCTGCTGGTTTTACAGAATTATTAACAGCACAAGATGTTGATAATGCAGTGAAAGCCCCCGGAATATCATTGTTTGTTGTCAATTCTGTATGCGGATGTGCTGCAGGTGGCGCCCGCCCTGGTATAAAGATAGCAGTTCAACATTCAGTAAAACCAGACAATTTATTTACGGTTTTTGCTGGACAAGATATCGAGGCAACAAATAAAGCTAGAGAATATTTTAAAGGGCAACCACCATCCTCGCCTGCAATTGCATTAATGCGTGATGGTGAATTAATTGGTTTTATGCCCCGACATGCCATTGAAGGTAGCATGCCAGAACAAATAGCAGATGCCTTAACCAAAGCATTTGATCAAGTATGTACTCCAGCTTCATAATAAGGCATAATTCTTGAGATATATAGACATTGCAGATTTTGTATTTGCAATGTCTGTTATTTTATAAAGAATCATTGTTTACATGCTATGAAATATACCGACATATCACATAAAGGGAATATCTCAATCAATATTATATTGATTTTAAGTGCTTTAGCTGGATCTACTTTCCTATACTTAACTGATTTGATTAAGAGCCCTGTCTTATTATTTCTTATCGGAGTATTTTTATTATATCCATTCAGAAAAGAGTCATATATAATAAGTAGATTCCTTTCTTTGATTTCTTTGCTTTTTGCCCTTTGGTTACTTATTGACTTAAACATTGTGCTTTTACCATTTATCATAGCATTCACCATTGCTTTTTTATCTGATCCTATCATAAAGAAAATGGAATCATTTAAGATAAAACGGTGGCTAGGGTCAATAATCATTCTTGGGTTTATCGGTGGGGCGATTGCTGGGTTTTCTGTTTTTGTATTCCCGCTGGCTTTTACACAATTGAATCAAATTATAAAGCAGGTATCTCAATTTGTAAATTCAATTACAGATTTTCTTGAAAGTAAGCAATTCTATACTTTTCTTTCTAGTTTGGGAATTCCAAAAGCTTCTGTAAAAGAATTAGTTCAAACTCAATTAATGCCCAAAGCAGAGATATTATTCAAATCGATACTTGAAGGTTTATTTGTACTGCTTTCTAATGTATCTGCTATAGCCAATCAAATTTTAAATCTTGTCCTTATTCCTATCATCTCTTTTTATATCATAAAAGATTATCCTGTGTTAAAAGAGTTGATTCAAGAGATTCTCTCAAGTAATCATTCCAAATCATATGAAAATATCTTAAGAATTAGCGCAATCTTGCGACTCTATGTTGGTTGGCAAATGTTAGCTGCTTTATGGATTGGTACCGTTGCATCTATTCTTTTGTCTATTCTTGGCATTCCATATGCAATTGTACTTGGAGTTTTATGTGGATTATTAAATCCTATACCATTCTTCGGTACCATTGCTAGTATGATTATTGGAAGCATCGTTGCATTACTTGCAGATCCTCTTAATGCTTCTAGCCATATTATAGGCCTTATATCTGTAATAAATGGATTGCATTTTATCAATGCATATATCATAGAACCAAGAGTATTAGGAACCAGAGTAGGACTTCACCCTGTATTACTTTTAGGGTCTTTATTTGTTTTTGGACATTTTCTTGGATTTATCGGTTTTCTAATAGCTGTTCCTACTACTGCTATTTTAATGATGTTTTTTAGGGATTGGAAAAAGTCTCTTAATAAAAAGATATATTCTGAACCAGAGATTCAGAAACCAAGTACTCAATAGATTATAGGTTCTAACTTTGAATACATCGTATGATTTCATAATTATTGGTGCCGGAATAGCTGGTATGTCTTTGGCATATTCCTTATCTACTTCTGACTCTTCTTTTCTTATTATCCATTCTCCTAAAAAACCAAGTGCATCTTCTATTGCATCTGGACTAATAAACCCGATTGCTGGAAAAAGATTAGAAACTGTTGCTGATTTTGATGAATTATATAAAATATCTTCTGCATTTTATAGTCACATTGCTCAACTACACAGAAAAGAGAATTACTTTGAATCCAAAGAGATCCTGAGAATATTTAGAAATGAAAAAGAAAAAGAAACATTTCATAAAAAATATCAACAAGATCATTCATCTATCTATGCAGGGCCTTCATTTGAGCAAGCCGATTCATTACATATCAATGGCATAAAAACTCCATATGGAGGATTTATTACTAAGAATGCGGCAGTTTTTTCTTATCAAAATTTCTTGCAAGATGCATATGATCATTTCAAAGAAAACATGGTGGAAGCATTGGTTGATTATTCTACAATACAGCATGATGCTGAAAGTTGTTCTATTCTTGTACATGAACATACTATAAGCTGCAAGCATATCGTTTTTTGTGATGGATGGCATTCTTCATATAATTCACTTTTTTCGAACATTGCATTTGAACCAGCAAAAGGTGAAATATGTTTAATAAATGCTCCGGATTTGCAACAAGAATATGTGATAAGTAATTCATTTGCAATTATCCCCAAAGGTAATCAGTTATTTAGTTGTTCGGCAACTTTTGCTTGGAATGATTATTCAGATAGCCCTACAGAAATTGGAAAGACTGAACTTATAAGTAGAATTGATGAGTTATTATCATGTAATTGGCATTTGATTGATCATAAAGCCGGTATCAGGCCAACTATGTTTGATAGAAAACCAATTATAGGATTTCATCCCGAGTTCAATAATATTGCAGTATTTGGTGGTTTAGGTACAAAAGGCGCGCTATGGGCACCAAAACTTGCAGATTTAACAAAAAGCTTATTACTTGCTGAAAAACCATATATTCCGCATGATATATCTGTATCTAGATGGTGGCTGAACACATAGTTATTTACATTCTTACATATTTATAATCTTATGAAACATATCCTAATCATCCTGTTTTGTATTCCAATACTTCACATATCTTTATATAGCGATTCAGTATCAGATGCGTGGAAATCATTAGAGAATAATGATTTTATGAAAGCTGAAGAATATTTTAGGAATGCAATCACAACAGATCCAAAAAATATTCGTGCGATAATTGGATTGTCGTATGTTTTAGAGATGCAGCAGAAATATGCAGAATCATGGAATATGTATAAAACTTTACAAGACTATACACAAAACCCAGTTCCATATTTTTATGCAATTTGGTTAAATCCGCGTTTTAGCCAAAATTTAAGAAATCCCAAATCTGGTGCTCAAGATATCTTAAAGAAATTAACCCAAAAAGCAGATAATGCTGGGTCTCTGAAAGCAATGGCGCATGAAATGTTAGGTGGCTTAGAAACCAGATATGGTAATATTCAGATAGCAAAAGACCATTATAAAAAGATCAATGCTTTATCAGAGTGGACGATTATTGGTTCTTTCGAGAATATTTCTGCATCTGGATTTAATGCGATTTATCCTCCTGAACTAGAATATGATACAAATGCAGTATATGAAGGGAAGAATAGTGCCCCAGCATCTTGGTATAAACCAGCTATCATCAAACCAGATTATTGGCTAGATTTTCAGGCATTTTTTCCTGAAAGACAAGCATTTTTTTATGCAAATACTTTTGTATGGTCTCCAAAAAAACAAGAAATATCACTAAGAACAGGTACTTCTGGAGCACTTAAAGTGTTCTTAAATGATCATGAAGTATTTAGGGATTCTACAGAAACAAATAATGACTTTGATACATATATTGTCCATACAGAATTACAACAAGGTTGGAATAGGATTCTGATTAAAGTTGGATATTCAGAAATTGAAAGATGTAATTTTTTAGCTCGCATATCTGATGATCAGGGAAATCCCATTACCGGACTAAAGGAATCATCAGTAAAACAAATATATACTGCCAAAAAACCTGATATAGTTATTGTAAAAAAGAATGAAATCCTAGAATCACTCAATACTATCATTGCAGAACATCCTGATTGGTATGAACATTATTTAGTTTTAGCAGATGCTTATCTTAGAAATGACAAAGCAATTGAAGCTGAATTATTATTAAAGGAATTATTAAAAAGATCACCAAATAATGGTTTAGTGTATTGGAAATTTTTAGACGCATATAATCGTGGTAGAAAAAAAGACGAGGTAATTTCTACCTATGAAAAACTAGCATCTATAAGCAAAGATATTCCAGATGCTGCTGTTTTTAAATTCAATCAGCATCTAGAGAATGAAGATTTTGATAGGGCAGAAGATATGTTAGCCAGGATTGAAAAATCTTTGCCAAAATCTGAATTATATTATAATCTGCGCATACGTTTATACGACAAAAAGAAACTGCAAGAAAAAGTTATTCAAACAGCAAAAGAAGCATATAATACATATCAAGAAAATTGGGGATTTACCGAATTAGCAGCAATATTTGATTTTCAGGCCTCTAGAAAAAGAGATACCATGATTGCAATGTATAAGAGATTTTTAAAAAAGGATTACTCGGAAGTACCTTTAATTGCATTAGCTAAAACATTCTTAGAAGATTCTAAAGTTGATGATTGGGAAAAAACCTTTAAACAGTTAATAGAATTATCACCAGCTTCGCCAGGTTTTTATTTCCAAATGTCTAGCATGTATACCCAATTACAGAAATATGATAAAGCAGAAAAAATGGCTAAGCAGGCATTAACATTTTGTCCATCATGCAATGTGTATTGGTCTAAACTTGGTGAAACTTATCGTAGTATGAAAAAAAATGAGGATGCAAAACAAGCATATAATCAAGCATTAAAGTATTCTCCAACAGATTATGATTCAAGAGAGATTTTAAGAGAATTAGAAGGTAAAAAATCAATATTTACTCTTTTTGGAGAAACCAATAGAGATTCTGTCATAAAAATAGCTCCTTTAGATAAAGATCATCCTGAGGCAAGTGCAGTTATCGTATCAGAAAAAATCCATCGTGTTATCTATAAACAAGGAGCCTCCGAGTCTGAAGTAGAAACAATTATCAGAGTTTTTAATGATAAAGGCATAGATTATTTCAAAGAGTATCGAGTTGGCTACAATAGTAATTCTCAAACATTAATCATAGAGAAAGCTGTTACTATCAAGCAAGATGGGAAAGAAATCAGGGCAGATATTAATCGCAATATGGCTGTATTCAAAAGCCTGCAAAAAAATGATTGTATTTATGTAAAATATCGCGTCAGAAATTTCAATTCTGGTAAATTATCTAAGCATGTATGGGATGATGTCTATTTTAATAGATTCTTCCCATTACATTATGCTGAATATGCCGTATTAGTTCCAGATGATATGACATTTACAACTACTCAACAGAATATGGGTATTGATGCTCAAGAAAAAAGAATTGATGAAGTTGGAAGCACAATGTATACATGGAGTTCAAGAAAAGAGCCGGGTATTGTCTATGAAGCTGATATGCCTTCTTTAGAAGAAGTAGGTAAAATCTTACGATTAAGTACAATTCCTAGCTGGTCTTTCTTGGTAGATTGGTATGCAGAATTAGCACAAACAAAAACAGAAACATCATACGAGATAAAAGAGGCTGTCAAACAGCTCATTCCTCATCCAGAATTACTTTCTGAGCAACAAAAAATTGCAAAAGTGTATGAGTATATAACAGAGAATATCCGTTATAGTATGGTCTCTTTCAGACAATCTGCCTTTATTCCACAAAAAGCCCGTGATGTATTAGTTAATAGAATCGGCGATTGTAAAGATGTATCAACTTTAGGTATTGCTATGCTTAAAGAACTTGATATTAAAGCTGATTATGTACTTGTGAATAGTGGTGCTGAACAAAGACTTCGGGACATTCTACCTTCGATTGCTTTTAATCATTGCATTATTGCTGTGCGTCAACCTCAAAACCAAAATCCATTATTCCTAGATTTAACTGCTTCCAATTTTCCTGCTGGTGTCATCCCTGGAGCTGATAAAAATGCCTTTTCCTTATTAATAAAAAATGGATCTGTACAGCCTATTGTATTACCTTCTAAACAAATTGCTGCACCAACTATGACTATAAGAGGAATCGTAAACTTTACCGATGATAATGCTGCGATTGTAAGAGGCAATGATAAAATTACAGGTCCTTTAACAGCTGCTTTTCGTTCTGCATATAAAGGCAAAACATCTGAAGAGCAAGTAAAGATCATGCAATCTAATCTTGCAACAGATTTACCATCAGCAAAACTTAAGACATTAACTATTTCTGGTTTAGATAGTTTGACTAGTTCCATGAGTTTCTTTTATGATTATGAAGCTCCAAATGTTGTAGCAGAAGCCGGAACATATAAAATTGTTCGTATCCCTTGGCGCAATGAATTACAAACTGATGATGCCTTATCTTATGAAAAAAGGAGTTTTCCTGTAAAAGCAATTAATGGTTTAGATACTAGTTATGAGGAGATCACAATGATTTTACCTCAAAATTATACATTATTAGAAGTGCCTTCACCAGTTGAGTTAACATGTCCTGCTGCAGAATATTCGTATAGCATTACTAAATCAAAACAAGGAAATTTAGATTTATTAACTGCTAAACGCAGATATATACAAACAAAAACCTTTATAGAGCCCGAAGAATATGAAAATTATAAACAATTCTATTCCAAAGCTTTAAAAGAAGATAGAAGGCAATTATTATTAGTAAAAAATAAATAGGAATACAATCCACCTCTTTTTCCCCTCATGTGAGGGGAAGCCCATAGGGCGGGGTGAGACTAAAGAACACAAGCCAACAAATCTGAATTTG